>JAOPYK010000002.1 GCA_025964695.1 Streptosporangiaceae bacterium
CCTCCTCCAAAGCATCTAGCGTCATCCATGCCTGCAAGAAGAAGACCACCGGCGCCCTACGCGTCATCGCCGCCGGGAAAAGCTGCGCAACTGGCGAGACCGCCCTGCAGTGGAACACAGCGGGACCGGGCGGCCCGGCCGGTCCTGCGGGCCCGACTTCCGGGATCGCCATCGAAGCTCCCGCGTACACCGACCTTGGGTCCAATTCTTCGGCCACGTACAAGCTGAATCTGCCGAGCGGCAAGTACATCCTCAACGGAATGGTCATGGTCGCCCCTCCCACCGGAGCTCCAAGCATGGCCAAGGACACCGAGGTCCGCTGCACGTTCGTCGATGGTCTCGCCGCCGGGTTCTGGGGGGCGGCCTACCTGTCGGTCGGCCAGGTCGTGGGCACGTCGTCCATTACGGGATATTCCACCAGCGGCACCAACGCCGGCGTCCACTGCTCAGTTTTCAGCGGCGGCCCCGTGCGGGTGCGGGCGTCAGTCACGGCCATCCCGGTGACGAATCTGGCTACCTCCACCAACTGACCCAGCCCGGGACCTCTGCGCCCCGTACTGGCCTCAAGCCCGTTCCCGCCGTCGTGGGGAACGCACCGACGTGGTCAGCCGAGGCCGGGTCGAGATCACCACCCGCACCGTGGACGGTCACGCCGTCCTCACCGTCACCAACACCGGTCCCCTCGTATCGCCGGAAGCCGTGCGTCGCCTCGAACGCGATGGACTCGTGACGTCGTTGGTGCGCAGGGCATGTGCAGCGATCTCCTCTGGTGAGATGTGCCACCGCGGGGACGGCCGGTGGTTCGCCGATTCCGGTCGTACTGGGAGAATTGCTTGCGTAGCTCGAAGGATGAGGAGAACTCGTGACCGAGCATGACGCCAACAGCTTGCTGGACGTGTCGGGTGCGCTGCCGCAGGCGCAGCCGCCGTGGCGCGCACGCGACGCGTTGCGGATCACCGCGGTGCGGGCGATCGTTACGGCACCCGAGGGGTTGCCGCTGGTCGTCGTACGCGTCGACACGTCCGACGACGGGCTGTACGGGCTGGGCTGCGCGACGTTCACGCAACGGTACGCGGCTGTCGTGGCGGCGCTCGAGGAGCACGTGGCGCCGCTGGTGCTCGGCCGGCACCCTGCCGATATCGAGGACATCACCCGCCTGGTGCATTACTCGTCGTACTGGCGCAATGGTCCGGTGCTGAACAACGCGCTGTCCGGGGTGGACCAGGCGCTGTGGGACATCGCGGGCAAGCGGGCCGGGATGCCGGTCTACGAGTTGCTCGGCGGGCGCAGCAGGTCGGCCGTCGAGGTGTACTCGCACGCGGCGGGGGCGGCGATCGAGGAGACGCTCGCGCAGGCGGAGGAGCTCATCTCCAAGGGGTACCGCAACGTACGGCTGCAGGTCGGCGGTCCCGGGCTGGGCACGTACGGTGCGCCGGGAACGCGGGGCGGCTATCCGCGCTCGCCGCATCCGGACGGGTGGGACGTCGAGCAGTACCTGCGAGACGTGCCACGGCTGTTCGAGGCGGCCCGCGAGCGGCTCGGCGACGGCGTCAACCTGATGCACGACGTGCACAGCCGACTCACCCCCAAGCAGGCCGTCGTGCTCGCGCGGGCCCTGGAGCCCTACCACCTCTCGTTCCTGGAGGACGTGATCGCGCCCGAGCTCTACGACCGGTTGCCCGAGGTACGCGCCGCCTCGCCCGTCCCGATCGCCGTCGGCGAGCAGATCGGCTCGGTGACCGACGCGGCCCGGCTCATCCGCGACGGCGGCATCGACCTGGTGCGCCTGCACACCTCGTCGGTCGGCGGTCTCACCCCGACCCGCAAGCTCGTGGCGCTGGCCGAGCTGATCGGCGTGCGGACCGCCTTCCACTCGCCGGGCGACATCTCGCCGGTCGGCGTCGCGGCCAACCTGGCCGTCGACGTCTCGACCCCGGCCTTCGGGTTCCAGGAGTCGCACACCTACAACGACGCGACGCACGAGGTCTTCCCCGGCACGCCGGTCGTGCGTGACGGGTACCTGACGGTGTCCCCCGACCCAGGTTGGGGAGTCGACCTCGATGAGAAGGCGGCGGCCCGGTTTCCGCCGACGAAGTTCCTGCACGAGCGGTGGTCGGCGCAGGTTCGTCGACCCGACGGCAGTCTGGAGGCCCCGTGAGCGGCATGGCATCGGCACGCGTCCTCGTCGCCGGCGCGGCGGGCCTGATCGGCCGGGCGGTCACCGACAACCTGCTCGCGCGCGGCGTCGCGGTCACCGCGCTGGTCCTGCACGACCCAGGCGACCTGGCCGCCGACCGAGTCGTCGTCGGTGACGCCGGCGACCCTGACGTGGTGAGTACGGGGCTCGCGGACGTCGAGGCCGTGGTGCACCTTGCCGCGATGCCGTCACCCAACCATGGCACCGCACTCGAGGTGTTCGCCGGAAACACACAGGCGACCTTCGTGGTGCTCGAGGAGGCCGGAAAGGCGGGTGTACGCCGAGCCGTGATCGCGAGCAGCTATTCGATTCTGGGCCTGCCCTGGTCGCCCAGGACGCTGCACCCCGCCTACCTGCCGCTCGACGAGCAACTGCCGTTGCAGATCGAGGACCCGTACGGCCTGTCGAAGCTGGTCGACGAGAAGACGGCGGAGATGATGAGCCGCCGGCACGGCATGGACATCGTGGCGCTGCGCTTCCCGTTCGTGTCCAACGAGCAGCGGCGGCACGACCGCTTGCAGGCCACCATCGCCGACCCTGTGGCGGGTGCGGCCGAGGTCTGGTCCTACCTGGATGTGCGCGACGCCGCCGAGGCGTGCCGGCTGGCGATCACCGTCCCGGTGCCGGGCTACCAAGCGGTCTTCGTCGCGGCCCCGCAGACGCTCGCGCCGTTCCTGACCGAGGAGCTCGTCGCCGCCTACCACCCCCAGTCGGAACTGCGTCGCCGGATCCCCGGACGCGACGTGCCGATCGACCTCGGTGCGGCCGAGAAGCTGCTCGGCTTCCGGGCACAGCACCTCGTCGAACTCGACGTGCGGCCCTTGCCGGATACTCGGCTGTATGCCTGACCGGTCTGCCGCCGACGTCGTCAAGCACGCCGACAAGACGGCTACGGTGAGCACCATGGACGGCGAATGGGGGCGCGGATCGCGACCCTGTTAAAGGAGTTGGCTTGATGACCGATCGCCTCGTGTGCGTCGGCAGCTATACCGAGGAGTCCGGTGCGAACGGAGCGGGGATCAGCGCCTACTGGCAGGACGCGGTCACCGGCGACCTGACGCCGTGCGGATCGCTGCGCCTGCCGTCCCCCTCCTGGCTCGAGTGGCACCCGGCACGTCCCGTGCTCTACGCCGCCAACGAGGTCGACGCCGGCTCGGTGACCGCCCTGGCCGTGGACGAGCGCGGCGCCCTGACCGTGCTGGGCTCCGAGCCGACCGGAGGCGCCACGCCCTGCCACCTGGCGATCACCGCAGACGCCCGCCACCTGCTCGCGGCGAACTACGGCAGCGGCAGCGTCACGGTGTTCGCGCTGGATGAGGACGGCAGGATCACCGCGCGTACCGACCTCGTCGAGCACACGGGCAGCGGCCCGGTCACCGACCGCCAGGAAGGACCGCACGCCCACATGGTGGTGGTGGACGGCGCGCTGGTGACCGTCGTCGACCTCGGCAGCGACGAGATCCGCGGCTACCGGCTGACCGGCGACGGGCGGCTCATCGCCCAGGCGATCAGCCCGCTGCCGCCCGGCACCGGACCACGCCAGCTCGCCCGCGGCCGTGATCACGCGTACGTGGTCGGGGAACTGGCGGCCTCGCTCGTGATCGTCGACGAGACGGCGCCCGGCGTCTTCGTCCGGGTCGAGGAGGTGCGGGCATCGCACCGCGACGCGCGCAATCTGCCGGCCCAGCTCACGCTGTCGGCCGACGGCCGTTACGCCTACCTCTCCAACCGCGGGCCCAATACCATCGCGGTGTTCTCCCTCGATGCCGCGGCTCCGGACAGGATCGGCGAGACTCCCGCCGGAGACGGCTGGCCGCGGCACTTCGCCATCAGCGGCCGGTGGCTGTACGTCGCGACACAGGACGGCGACGAGGTGGTCCAGTTCACCGTCGACCCGGTCACCGGCCTGCTCACCGAGCAGCGCCGGTACGCCGCAGGAAGCCCGACCTGCGTCGCTCCGCAGCCGGGCTGAACCGCTTGGCACTCAGACCCAGCGATTCTTGGGGACTCTTTGATCGACGAAACGGAGTCCTCTGCCTCCGTTCAGTGAGAATCTGTCAGTACGGGGTATTTGCTTCCTGGATATGTACTGCCGCAAAGGGGCTTGCCGAGCGAGGTGTGCGGATGCCGGTGTGGCGGCTGCGTGACTTTCACGCCGAGGACTTGGACCAGGCCATCCAGCTGTGGGACCAGAGCCGCGGCTCCGCCGAGCCGGTGTTCACGGTGGCCGAGGTGATGGCGGCGGCCCGGGCGAGCCATCCAGCGGTGGTGGCCGCGGTCGGGGACGAACTGGTGGGCATGGCGGTGGCGCAGACGCAGGGCGAGCGCGCCTGGGTGCTGCTGGTGGCGTTGGGGGCACGGTGGCGCCACCGTGGCGTCGGCAGCGCCTTGCTCGCAGATCTGGAGCGGCGGCTACGGTCACTAGGGATCAGCCGGATCTCCGCGGTGCTGCCCGAGGGCGCTGTCGGGTCGGAGGCCTTCGGGAACTCCGGCTACGTCCGGCGCGACGGGCTGATCTATTACGAGCTGCTCGAGCCCCTCGGCCCCGACCAGACCAGCCTGCTCACCGAGCTGGGTGGTCGGTTGCTGCCCGGCGGGCTGTGGCAGGCCATGGCCGGGATGGATCGCGAGAAACAGATCATCGAACGCCGGATCGTGCTGCCACTGACCCACCCGGAGGTGGCCGAGCGGTACAGCGTGCGCCCGCCCAAGGCGGTCATCCTGTTCGGGCCGCCAGGGACGGGCAAGACCAGCTTCGCCAAGGCCGTCGCCTCCCGGCTGGGATGGCCGTTCGTGGAGCTGTTCCCCTCCCGCCTGGCGTCGTCCGCGGCCGGCGGTCTGGCCGCCTCCTTGCGGGAGACCTTCGCCGAGCTGACCGAACTCGACGAGGTGGTGTTGTTCATCGACGAAGTGGAAGAGATCGCCGGTGCGCGTACCGGTTCGGCGGACAGCACGGCACACGGGGTGACCAACGAGCTGCTCAAGCTGATCCCGGCCTTCCGGGAGCACGATCGCCGGCTGTTGGTCTGCGCCACCAACTCGGTGCGCTCCCTGGACTCGGCCTTCCTGCGTCCCGGCCGCTTCGACTACATCATCCCGATCGTCCCACCGGACGCACCGGCACGCCGGGCCGTCTGGGAACGCTACCTCGGCCCGGTTAGCGACGAGGTCGACCTCGACCAGGTCGTGGCATCCAGCGAACTGTTCACCCCCGCCGACATCGAGTTCGCCGCCCGCAAGGGCGCGCAGGCCGCCTTCGAACGCGAGGTACTCCACCACCAGGGCCGGCCGGCGAGCACCGAGGACTACCTGGCGGCCATCGTCGACACCCGCCCTACCCTCACCCCCGACGTCCTGACCGAATTCGAGCAGGACAACGAGCTCTACACCAGACTCTGACGGGGTGCCGTTTCGTCATCCCTAGGTCCTGAGGTCCCGGCGGAGGTATTCGGCGGTCAGCGAACGGGTGTCCTTCAGCAGGTCCGCCGGCGTCCCTTCGAAGACGATCTCGCCGCCGTGCTTGCCGCCGTCCGGGCCGAGGTCGATGATCCAGTCGGCGTGCGCGATGACGTGCAGGTTGTGCTCGATGACCAGGAGCGAGTTGCCGCCGTCGACCAGGCGGTCCATCAGGGCGATCAGGGTGTCGACGTCGGACATGTGCAGGCCGGTGGTGGGCTCGTCGAGCACGTAGACGCTGCCGGTCTTGTGCAGCTCGCCCGCGAGCTTGAGCCGCTGGCGTTCACCCCCCGACAGCGTGCTGAGCGGCTGGCCCAGGGTGAGATAGCCCAGGCCCACCTCCTCGACCGCGGCCAGATGGGTCTGCACCTTCTTCTCGTTGAAGAACGCGTGGGCGTCCTCCACGGTGAGCGCGAGCACGTCGATGATGGACTTGCCGCGCAGCGGATGTTCCAGGACCTTGTTGTCGAAGCGGCGCCCCTCGCAGACCTCGCACACGGTGGTGACCGGGTCCATGAAGGCCATCTCGACCGTGACCGAACCACGGCCCTGGCAGGCCGTACAGGCACCGGTGGAATTGAAGCTGAACATGCCCGGCTTCTGCCCGCTCGCCTTGGCGAACAGCTGCCGGATCGTGTCCATGATCCCGATGTGGCTGGCGGGAGTGGACCGGGAGTTGGCGACGAGGGCGCCCTGGTCGACGACGACCGTCTCCGGATAGGCGGCGGTGAACACCTCGGAGACCAACGTGCTCTTGCCCGAGCCGGCCACGCCGGTGAAGACCGTCAGCACCCCCGCCGGGATCTGCACGTCCATGTCCTTCAGGTTGTGCAGGCTGGCGTTCTGCACGCTCAGCCAGCCGGAAGGCGGCCGATGATCGGTCTTCATGACGGTGCCCCGGCTCAGATAGCGGCCGGTGAGCGTGTCGGCCTTCGCCAGCTCCTTCACGGTCCCGGTGAAGACCAGCTCACCGCCGTGCGAGCCCGCGTGCGGGCCCATGTCGATCACGTGGTCGGCGATGGCGATGACGTCCGGGTCGTGCTCGACGACGAGCACGCTGTTGCCCTTGTCGCGCAGCGCGGCCAGCAGGTCGTTCAGCCGGTGCACGTCCCGCGGATGCAGGCCGACACTCGGCTCGTCGAAGATGTAGGTCATGCCGGTGAGGCTGGAGCCCAGGTGGCGCACCATCTTGAGCCGCTGGCCCTCGCCTCCGGACAGGGTGGCGGTCTCCCGGTCCAGGCTCAGGTAGGAGAGTCCGATGTCGACGATCCGCTGCAGGCCCGCCGCGGCCGCCTGGGCCACCGGCGTGCCGACCGGATGATCGATCCCGGCCAGGACCTCGATGAGGTCGCCGACCTCCAGGGCGGCATAGTGAGCGATGCTCAGCCCGTTGATCTTCGAGGCCCGGGTGGTCTCGTTAAGCCGCGCGCCCTCGCACGCCGGGCACGGGCCCTCGGTGAGGTACTCCTGTACGGCTGCGCGGGTCTTCGCGCTGAGCGAGGAGAGGTCACGATTGAGATAGAGCCGGTTGAACCGGTCGATGACGCCCTCGTGGGTCGCGTTGAACGTGCCGTCGGGGGTCTCGTACTTGAACTTGACCGTCTTGCCGGGCTCACCGTGCTTCAGCAGCAGCCACTCCGCCTCGGTGTAGTCCTTGAGCGGCTTGTCGTTGTCGAACAGGCCGGAAGCCACGTAGAAGACGCCGAATCCGCCGCTCAGGGCGAACATCGGCGCGGTGAGCGCGCCCTCGTTGAGCGACTTGTCGGTGTCGAAGAACCGGTCCCAGTCCGCGCGCACGGCGCGGCCCAGGCCCTCGCACTCTGGGCACATGCCCGAGGGGTCGTTGAAGGAGTAGGCGGCCGGGGTCCCCGCCGACGGCTCCGCGATCCGGGAGAACAGCACCCGCAGCAGCGGGTTGATGTCGGTCATCGTGCCGACCGTCGACCGCGAGTTGGCGCCCAGCGGCTTCTGGTCCACCACGATCGCGGGCGAGACGTTCTCGATCGCGTCCGCGTGCGGGCGCTCGTACTTCGGCAGCCACTTGCGGACGAAGGCGGAGAAGGTCTCGTTCAGCTGCCGCTGGGACTCGACCGCCACGGTGTCGAAGACGATCGAGGACTTGCCCGATCCGGACGGCCCCGTGAAGACCACGATCTTGTTCTTGGGGATCGTCAGGGAAACGTCCTTGAGGTTGTTCTCGCGTGCACCCGTGATCACAATGCTGTCGATCATGCTTCTCCCCCTCGGAACGTCAGCACCATGAATATCAGGATGGTCTGACAATGCCGCATGATCCATCGAATGGTGACATTTAGCGGCGGAGCGGGGCGGGGCAGGTAGATGACTTCGCCGGCAGGCGAGTTACGTCGCCTCAGCACTCAAGGAGGTCCGCCTGGGCCCGTGCCGGCGCCCGGAGCAACACGAGCGCCGGCACGGTGTCTCAACTGGGGAGGTTCCACTTCTGGTTGGCGCCACCACTGCAGTCCCAGATCTGCAACCGGGTGCCGTTGGCCGAACTGACCCCGGTGGCATCCAGGCACCGGCCCGACTGCGGATTCACCAGCGACCCGCCAGAACCCGCCTGCCACTTCTGCGCACCCGAACCATTGCAGTCATACAACTGCACCAGCGAACCGTTCGCCGTACCACCCGAAGCGACGTCCATGCACTTGCCCAGCGCCCGCAACGATCCATCCGAGGCGACCGACCAGCTCTGCGCCGCCGTACCGTTGCAGTCGTAGAGCTGCACCGCCGCGCCGTTCGCGGTGCTCGCCGCGGCCACGTCAACGCACTTCCCGCCATACCCCGTGATCTGCCCCGTACCGCCACCGGTGGTGACGTGCACGTAGTCGATGACGAGATTCTGGGGGAAGACCGTGCTGCCGTCGGGATCGCCGGGCCAGTACCCTCCGACGGCGAGGTTCATGATCAGGTAGAAGGGATGGTCGAATACCCAGCGGTTGCCGTTGGTGTCCGCCGGGGTTTTCGTCCCGTAGACATTTCCGTCGACGGAGAACTTCACCGAGTTGGGCGCCCAGTCCACCGCGAAGGTGTGGAAGGCGTCGTAGAAGTTCTGCCCGCCCGGCAGGGTGTAACCGGCACCGATGCCACCGGAGCCGGAGTAGCCGGGGCCGTGCAGGGTGCCATGCACCGTGCCCGGTTCGAAGCCGACGTTCTCCATGGTGTCGATCTCGCCGCTGGTCGGCCAGCCGACGCTGCCGATGTCATTGCCGAGCATCCAGAAAGCCGGCCACATGCCCTGCCCCTTCGGCAGCTTCATCCGGGCCTCGAAGTGCCCGTAGGCCTGGGTGAAGGTGCCCGCGGTGGAGAACCGGGCGGAGGTGTACTGACAGGTCCCGTACCAGCAGTTGTAGTTACCCGGGTTGTCGCGGCGCGCGGTGATGACCAGGTTTCCCTGGCCGTCCAGAGCAGCGTTGTGGGTGCCGCTGGTGTAGTACTGGCGTTCGTGGTTGTTGACGTTGTCCCCGGTCTCCGGGTGCCACTTGCTCAGATCGATGCTACTGCCCGCGGGGCCGTTGAAGTCGTCGGTGAAGGTGGCGGTGGCGGCGGCCGCCGCCGGAACGGCCGCGTGAGCGGTGGCCGCGGTGACGGCGCCGCTCAGGCCGGCGAGCAGCATGGAGGCCAGGATCAGCCGTACGCCGCGTCGTGGGCGAGGTGGTGCTGTGGACATGGTTTCACCTTTCACGTGGCAGGGGTTGGTACTAGCTGGGGAGGTTCCACTTCTGGTTGGCGCCACCGCTGCAGTCCCAGATCTGCAACCGGGTGCCGTTGGCCGAACTGACCCCGGTGGCATCCAGGCACCGGCCCGACTGCGGATTGACCAGCGACCCGCCGGTGCCCGCCTGCCACTTCTGCGCCCCCGTGCCGTTGCAGTCATACAGCTGCACGAGCGAACCGTTCGCCGTACCGCCCGAGGCGATGTCCATGCACTTGCCCAGCGCGCGCAACGACGTATCCGAGGCGACCGTCCAGCTCTGCGCCGCCGTACCGTTGCAGTCGTAGAGTTGCACCGCCGCGCCGTTCGCGGTGCTCGCCGCGGCTACGTCGACGCACTTCCCGCCATACCCGGTGATCTGGCCGGTCGGAGAGCCCGTGCCGCCGCCGCTGCCAGTGATGGCGTTGAAGGTGCGGGCGAACTGATAGGCGCTCTGTGGGGTCCCGCTGCACGTATCGGAGAGGGTGCCGTTGGTAGCGCACGCCTTGTCGCGGCCGAGGGACCAGAAGGAGAGCTCCTGGATGCCGTGGCTGGCGGCGAAGCTCTCCAGCGTCGAGGCGTTGGCGGTGGTGAAGACCTCGTTGGTGGAGTCGTTCACCCCGATCATGGGCGTGTTGCCCTCCATGGCCCACAGCTGGTCGGACGTCTTCGAGGTCCAGATGTTGCCGAGCTGACCGTGCAGCGCGTTGGCGGCGTTGATGGCGGCCTGGCCCATGTCCATGGACGGCCCGTAATCCATGGTCATGATGTTGACCAGGCTGACGTCGAGCCCGCGGCTGTGGGCGTTGTTGAGGAGGCTGAGTGAGTTCGACCCGAGGCCGGTCGGATCGACCGGGAGGGTGTAGTCGATGGCGAGGTGCTTGCCCGCGGCGGCGTACTGCTGCTGGAGCGCGGCGAGTGCCTGGTTCCGGCGATCGTTGGCGGCCGTGTCGTTGAGAGCCGCGCCCTCGATGTCCAGGTCGATCCGGGTGAGGTTGAGGGTGTCGACGACCTTCTTGTACTGAGCCTGCAGCGTGGACACCGAGCCGCAGGCCTGGCCGATCTCGGTACCTGAGGCACCGCCGAAGGAGACGATGACGTCGCCGCCGGAGGCGCGCAGGTTGTTGATCGCGCTCTGCCAGCCGGCGTCGTCGACGGAGGTCGTGCCGTTCCAGTTGGCGTTGCAGCCCCCTCCGCTGAGGACGAAGGCGAGCGTGTAGTACTTCAGCCCGGTGGCGGCCTGGGCGTTGGCCATCGCAGAGGTGGACCCCCAGGTCTCGACGTACGGGGCGGCGAAGTGGGCGGGGAAACCGGGCCCGGGGTTGACCGAGGCGCCGGCGGCCGGGCCGAGGCCGACCAGCAGTCCGGTGAGCGGGATCGCGGCTGCGATGAGGCTCTTCAGGCGGGAGCGGGACATGGATGTCCTCCTGGCGGAGTGTCATGCGAGATGCGGGGGGCATGCGGGGTCGCCGGGCAGGCCGTACGGCGGCGTGCCGCCGTACGGCCGGGTTCGGGGGTCAGCGGGGAGTCACGACCCAGGTACGGTCCATTGCTGGTTGGTGCCTGCCGTGCAGTCCCAGATCTGCAACCGGGTGCCATTGGCCGAACTGACCCCGGTGGCGTCCAGGCATCGGCCCGAGGCGGGGTTGACCAGTGATTGGGAGGCGCCCTTCACCCATTGCTGTGCGCCCGTGCCGTTGCAGTCGTAGAGCTGCACCTGGGTGCCGTTGGCGGTACCGGCGGCGTTCAGGTCCATGCACTTGCCCAGGGCCCGGAGAGTGCCGTCGGTGCCCACCGTCCACTGCTGGGCGGCGGAGCCGTTGCAGTCGTACAGCTGAACCGCGGTGCCGTTGGCCGAACTGGCTCCGGCCACGTCCGCGCACTTCCCGCCGATGCCGGTGATCGGGCCGGTAGTTCCGCCGCCGCCGCTCGGAGTGCCGCTCCAGGTGAAGGTGGCGGTGGTGTGGGCCGGGAGCGTGTAGACGAACGCCTGGGCGCCCCAGTTGACCTTGACGGACTGCGTGGCGCCGCTGTCGTTGTAGGCGATCAGCGCCTTGGAGCCGTCCGGGTTGCGCCAGGCCACGTTCGGCACCGCCGTGTTGGCGGTCGAGGCGATTCGGTAGGCGCCGGGCCGGACGAACTTGGTCAGGTGGCCCATGTCGTAGTACTCGATGGTGTAGTCGACCTGGCCGGTGCGGCCGTCGCCGTTGTGCACGGTGATCAGCCCGGTGCAGGTGGAGCAGCCGCCGTTGTGCGGTCCGTGGTTCTGGTCGACGGCCAGGGACCACTTGACGACGCTCTTACCCCAGTTACGGGTGTAGTCGATGATGTTGCGCATGTCCTCCTGCTGCTGGTCACCGATCCAGGTGCCGCCCGAGTGCTCGGTGTCGTAGGCGTCGACGGAGGGGTACTGGTTGTGCACCGTCGCTTGCTGGCTCACGTTGCCGCCGTAGCCGTGCCAGGCGATACCGCCGAACAGCGAATCCCCGCGGATGGCGGAGTCGTCGACGACGGGTGCGCCGTAGCCGCCGTACGCGTCCCAGTTCCAGTCCAGGGCGAGGACCTTGGTGGACAGGCCGGCCGCGTGGAAGGCCGGTAGCAGATTGGTCTTGGTGAAGTAGTTCAGCCCGGAGCCGTTCCAGCTCATCGATGGGTAACCCGAGCAGCAGGTGGGCTCGTTCTGCGCGGAGACATAGTCGATGGGCACGCCCTGAGCCTGGTACGCCTGGACGTACTTGACGAAGTACTGCGCGTAGGCCGCGTAGTACTGGGACTGCAGCCAGCCGGGGTTGTTGAAGTCGCCGTTGTCCTTCATCCAGGCCGGGGCGCTCCACGGTGTGGCCATCACCTTGAGACCCGGGTTGAGCTGCTGCGCCTGTTTGGTCAGCGGCAGGACGTCGGCGAGGTCGTGGGAGATGGAGAAGCGGCTGAGGCTCGGGTCGGTCTGCCCGGCGGGCATGTCGTCGTAGGAGTAGCTGAAGCGAGCCAAATCCGAGGCGCCCATCGGATTACGCAGAAAGCTCAGGCCGATGCCGTTGGCGGGATCGAACAGCTTCTGCATCACCTGAGTGCGGGTGGCAGAGGTCAGGGCTCCGCTGCTTTGCATCAGCCAGGCGGCGGTGTCGGTGAATGATGCACCCGCACCGGTGAATTGCTGGTAGCGGGTGTTCTCGTCGACAGTGATCGTCTGGTTCGCGCTGCCGCCGGCGCCGAATGAGATCGGAGTCTGCTGCTGGAGACCGCGGGTGACATTGCGGCCGCCGGAGTCATTGGTGCTCGTCAGCCAGACGTTGACCGTCTCTCCAGCGGCATGTGCCGCCGGCGTGCCGGTGAAGGCGGCGGTGAGGATGAGGAGGGCTGAGCTGGACGCGGCGAGGAGCGTACGCAGCCGGGGGCGTCCGGGACTTTGACATGGGGGTTCGGCGATCATGGTCATGGGGCTTCGGCCTTCCAGGGCGGGGGCGGAGGCACATGCCTGTCAAGGAATCAGCGGAGTGTTCTCGGTGGTGGTCACCTCCAGACATAATTAATAGGAAACCTTCCTATTAGTTATGTCACAGACGTTAACCCCGGCGGCAGGTCGTGTCAATACCCCATTTTTCCGGCCTGCCGGCGCGAGGACACGTTGACTTCCTGACGGCGACAGAACTGGCAGGGTCGGTTATACCGGGCTACACGATGGAGACGAATTATGTGCGCCTTAAGAGACGCCTAAGAGGCGCTTATTCCTTATTCGCCGCCGATACAGAGCCTATCCGCGGCCCCTCGGCGGAACCATTCATCCAGGTCCGGAAACGGGCCAGGCACGCCGCGCACGACGGCGTGCCACGCAGCCGGGCGCCTCCCCGACGGCACGGGCGAAGCCAACGGCGAACTCGCTCACGAACTCGCCCACGACGAAATCCGCGAGCCCAGCCGCGTCGGCGTCGGCGCACCGGGCGACGGCGCCCGGAAAGGTGGTGGCCGGCGGAATGCGGGTACCGCATCACCTTCGGCCTGTCGCCTTGACGGAACGGATCGCGTCGCCTCGGCCGTTACCCTGAACAGAGCCGTCAGTTCTATGGTCGGAGGAGGTCATATCGGTGTACCCCCCGATCACTGACCCGACCATCCCGGAGCGGGACCGCCGGCTGCTGGTGAGGTTCCCGCGCGCACTGATCCCGGCGAGTTTCCCGCCGCCTCCGGTCCGCTCACTGGCCGACCGGCTGCACGAGATGGCCGCGGGGCCGTTCGCCGAGGTCTTCCTGTCCCTCGCCCGCACCGCTGCCCGATTCGAGGGAGCCGACGTCAAGGCCGCGCGGGCGGCCCGTTACTACCACCGCCGCTACGTGCTGCCGAGCGACCTGGACCAGGAGGGCCGGCAGCTGGTGGTCCGGGCCAGGGCCGCCGTCCGAGCCGTCCTGGACTCCGAGCTCAACAGGTACGGCATGCTCGACACCATCGCCAACCATGTCGTGTTCCCGCAGCAGATCTGGGAGATCGCCTGGATGGCCCACCAGCAGACCGTGCTCCGGGCGGAGCAGCGGTCGGTGTCCCGCTCGGAGATGACCCCGGCGCTGGCGGCGGTCGTCGGTCCCCAGCGTGAGGCCATCGAACGTTCCGCCGCGGGGATCGCCCGGCGGGTCGAGCTTCTGGAGCAGTACGCGCAGCGAGTACGCGCCGCCGATTCGGCGTTGGTGGCGCAACGCATGATGGCGCACAACGACAAGTACCGTGACCTGCTCGCGCAGACCCATGACCGGCAGGGCATCCAAGGGCTCGCCGACGAGGCGGGCAGGATGGAGACCCAGCTGCAGAACAGCGTGCTCGCCGCCGTCGAGGCCGGCCAGGCACTCGTGCTGCCCCGCGACCCGCTGTTCTGACCGAACCCACGGAGCGCTGGGCCGCCGTCAGCAATTCCAGCTCACGGAGGCGGTTCCGTTGGGAGAGAACGATACCGAGCCGCTGCCCTGCCCGAGGCACCAGCCCTGACGGCTGACGGTGACCCCCGTGGACTGCCCGGCCGCGAGGTTGCCCCCACCCGACGCGTTGAGCGCGCCGGAACTGCCTGTCACGCTCCATTTCACCGGCCCGCCGCTCGCGGTCACCGTGATCGTGCAGCTCTTGTTCCCGGACCGCATGTGACAGCCCGAGACGGCCAACGTGCCCGGGGTCTCCGGCTTGGGCACCTCCGGCTTCGTCGTCTGAGGCTGGGCCGTGGTCAGCGTCGGGGTCGGCCTCGGGGAGTGCGGGGTCGGTGTGGGCGTCGGCGTCGGGGTGGGTGTGGCCGATGACCGGCCCTTGGTCGGTGACAGGGTGCCGACCCCTCCAGGGTTCCGGGAGGACGAGCTGTGCGGGTTGGCCTTACCCGGTGCCACCAGCGTCTGGTCGCCGGAGTTCGGCGACGCTCCGCTCTGCAGGACCACGACGGCGGTGCCGGTGGCGAGGAGGCCGCAGGCGGCCGCGGCGAGTCCCGGCCACATGCGGGGCCCGGTCCGAGGAGCACGCTCTACACCGGCCTTCTGTGCTGCACCGGCCTTCTGCGAACCGGCTTTGTGTCCTGGGTGAGCCGGCCATCCCGAGGCGTCGAAGGGCTCGGCGCGGCGGGCGATGGCCGACCGCCTCCCCCGGCGTTCCGGCGCGTTCGTGGTCGTATGGATCTCCGTCCAGAGCTCGGCCGGCATCTGCGCGGCCGGGAGCAGCTGGAGCAGGCGTCTGGCGGGCACCTTGCGCAGGTGGCGCTCGCCGCACATCGGGCAGGCGTCGATGTGCCGGATGAGCCGCTTGTACGTGTCGGCGGTCGGCGGCCATGAGTCGATCAGGGCGTTGACACTCGGACAGTCCTCCCGTCCCGTGCGGGCGATGAGCGCGGCGGTGAAGGCGATCTCGAGGTCGCCGCAGGCCTGTTCGGCCAGTTGGTGGGCCTGAGTCACCGAAACCCCGACAACCCGGGCCAGCTGCCAGGTGTCGAGTTCATGTCGGGCGATGAGGATGACCGCTTCACGCTGACGGCCGACGACCGTCCCGAGGGCGCTGAAGACGAGTTCCCGGAACTCCGCGCGCCGGGCCCGTTCCCCGGGTTCCAGCCCGAGATCATCGTCGGCCACGGCGGCCTCATGGCGCTCGGTGCCCACCTGCCGGTCCTCGAGGCGGCGCAGGCACTCCCTGCGGGCGATGGCGTAGAGCCACCCGCGCAGCTGCTCGGGCTCGTGCAACTTGGCGATGTGCTGTTGAGCCGCGATCAAGGAATCGTGCACAGCGTGGGCGGCGTCGACCTGATCTTGGAGAAAGGTATGGCAGTAGTCGTACAGCCGCGCCCCGTAGCTCCCATAGATCTGGGTCAGCGCCTTCGCGCCGGCCCCATGCAGGGAAGCCGCCAGTCGACGATCATCGACGTCTTCAATGCCCGGCCAACCGGCCACCAGTTCCTCCCGCTCACAAGATCGCGGCCGTTGCCGATCGCGCACGCTCGGTAATCGTGGTCGAATCCACTAGGTACAAGCGCCAACACAGTCAGAAACGTCACGGGATGCCCGGAGAAGCGGAGTTTTGTGTGGATATGGGGGCTGACGGGCCATTGCCTACGCCGCTCCGGCCCTCCGCGGCGGTAGGGCTGGTAGCGGACGTAGACCGCCTGTAGGTAGCCGCGTAACTGTGCGACCGCGTTGACGGTACGGAAATCCGATCCGTACCAGTGCAGCGTGATGAAGTCGACCCGATAGTGGCGGGCGGCGGCTCGGCAGGTCCGTCCGCTGGAGTTCGCCGCCCTCCTCGGGCGACCAGGGCGACCCCGGCGCAGAGCGTCCGACAACACTTTTTCGGGACTTCATTCAGCTTGCCGATCGGACCTTCTTCGCGAGGGTCTCGGCCATCTTCACCGCCGCCGCACCCTTGTCCTGGTGGCTGGAGCTGTACAGGGTGGTGATGACGGCGTTGCCGACCCTGACGCCGACCAGCGTCAGGCCGCCTTGCCAGAGCGAGGAGGTCGCGACCGCCTTGACGCCCTCGTCGCCGGCTCCGCGCAGCGCCGATCTCACCAGCTTCACCTTGGCCGTCATGCCGTTCGTCTTGTCGGTGAAGGCGGCACAGTGGGCGAAGGCCTTCCGCAGGCCCGACATCGTCTTCTGGGCGTCATCACCGTGGTAGGTGTCGATTTCCTGGGCGAACTGATTGGTGTGGCTCGAGTCCCCGTAGTCGTTCTGCGCGAAGGTCGCGGCGTCGATGCCCGCGGCCTGGCTCCATGACGTCTGCAGGAGCATGTCGCAGACCTTGCCCGGCGGCACGGGACTGCTGGACCGGGGCGAGACGCTGTCGCCGGTGTTGCGCGCCCCGTCGGCGTTCAGCCGAAACCCCTTCGGCATGGCGCTCGCGGGCAGCAGCAGGGAGTTCAGCTTGGTGCCCATCAGCATCTTGGCCCCGGTGGCGGTGGATGCGGCCCCGGAACCGGCCGAGCCGGACGTGGAGCCTCCCTGGCAGCCGCCGGCAGTAAGGACGATCAGGCCCGCCATGCCGAGGGCGGCGCCCATCCGCAGGCGGTTGTCGGCAGAAGCGTTCATCTCAGGATCTCCAGAAGGTCGGCTGCTGTGCGCTACGCCCACGAGGGGGCGTCCATGTTTCGATGCTCGCCAAGCAAAGCACATGTGAATTCAATAAACAACTACCAGCGCTGTGTTCGACCGTACGGCTTCGTGGCTGTAACCTTCCCGTCATCGGCCGGGACGCCGGGTCTCGAGTGTGAGGCCCGGATGGACCTCGGGCCGGGAAGGATGGACCGTGCAGGACCAGGCGACTGTGAGCGCGGCGGACATCGCCCGGCTGGCCGGGGTCGGCCGCGCGGCGGTGAGCAACTGGCGTCGCCGGCATCCCGACTTTCCCCAGCCGGTGGGCGGCACCCCCATCAGCCCGGTGTTCGCCCTCGCGGAGATTGAAGCATGGCTTCGTGACCAGGGAAAGCTTCAGGAACTGCCCCAGGAGGAACGGGCCTGGCAGAAGCTCCGGGCCGAAGCGGGCGACGACCTCCGGTTGGCCGAGGTCCTCGGGGACGCGGGAGATCTGCTGCTGGAACGCCGGGCCGCCCGAGCGGTCCAGGTCCGCGGTCCGGCGGCGCCGGGACGGCCGGAGGCGGCCGAGGCGGTCATCGGGCTGGCCGCCGAGCGAGGGGCGGCCCAGGCCTTCGAGTTCCTGCTCGGCCGCTACAAGGAGACCCAGGGCCGCCGCGCCTCCACTACCCCGGCTGAGATCGCGAGCCTGATGGCGACGCTGGCGGGCGATGCCCCCACCATCCTCGATCCCGCCTGTGGCACCGGCGAACTGCTGCTCGCCGCCCTGGCGAACACCGCCGCCCCACGCCGGCTGTTCGGTCAGGACGCCGCCGGCGAGGTCACCCGGCTGGCCGCGATCCGGCTGGCCCTGCGGACCAGTGCGGCGACCGTCCAGGCGGGCGACTCGCTACGCCGCGATGCCTTCCCCGGTGTGCTGGCCGACGCCGTGGTGTGCGACCCGCCCTTCCACGAACGCGCTTGGGGTCACGAGGAGCTGACCGCGGATCCGCGCTGGGAGTACGGGCTGCCCCCGCGGTTGGAGCCGGAGCTCGCGTGGGTCCAGCATGCCCTGGCGCACCTGGCACCGGGGGGGCTGGCGGTGGTCCTGATGCCCGCTGTCGCGGCCGGTCGCAGGTCCGGCCGCCGGATCCGGGCCCAGCTGCTGCGCAGAAGCGCGCTACGTGCCGTCATAGCGCTTTCCGCGACCTACCATCTCTGGTTGCTACGCCGTCCCGATGGCGGCACCCCGGCGACCGCCCTCATGATCGACAGCGCCGATCCGGAGACGATCGTCAACGCCTGGCAGGCGTACGCGAGCGACCCCGATCATGACGAGCCGGGAGTCAGCCGGGCCGTACCCGTCATCGACCTCCTCGATGAGGAGGTGGATCTGACCCCCGCTCGTCATCTGCCCGCCACCAGGTCCGAACGGACGGCCGAGCGGTTCGCGGAGACCCACGACCGGCTGGCGGCCTCGCTCGGAAGGCTCGGCAACCTCGTTCCGGCCGTCTGGCCGACCACGGATCGGATCGAGTCGAAGACCGTTCTGGTCGCCGAACTCGACCGGATCGGGTACCTCACGGTCCACCAGGCTCCGCTGCGCAGGGAGACAGATGACGGCGGCGGGGAGCCGCTGCTCACCACCGAGGACGTCATCGAGGGCCGTCCCGCCTCGGGCCGGGTGCTGCCGGACGAGTCCCGATGGATCACCACGCGGGCCGGTGACATCGTCGTCGCCGTGGCAGCCCGGCGCTTCGCGGCCCGGGTCATGGAGGCGGGTGGTGCTCTGCTCGGGCCTCAGCTCTCCCTGATCCGCGTCGACCCCGAGCGGCTCGATCCGTACTTCGTGGCGGGCGTGCTGCGCAGTTCCGCCAACGTACGGTCGTCGACCGTTCAGTCGACCGCGGGTACCGGCCGGGCGGACATCCGGCGCGCACAGGTGCCCCGGTTGCCGCTGGAGGAGCAGCGCCGCTACGGAGACGCGTTCCGGCACATGGCGGAGTTCGAGTCGGCGATACGGTCGACCGCGGTCACGGGTGCGGAGATGGCTCAGCTCCTGTCCGATGGGGTGGCCGAGGGGACGCTTGCACCGGCGCCCGGGGGAAACCCGTCTCCCACCGGCCGGTGATGCGGCCGTAGGGTGTGGGCATCGGACCAGATGGTGTCGCTCGGCGAGGAGAGGGAACGTGGGGCAGCACACGGTGCTGGCCGGTCGCTACGAGCTGATCAGCCCGCTGGGCCGGGGTGGCATGGGCCAGGTCTGGGAGGGCGAAGACCGACGGCTCGAACGCCGGGTCGCGGTGAAGCTCCTGACCAACGAGGCGCTCGCCGGACGCGCGGAGCCGCACGACCTCGTACACAGGTTCGCGCGGGAGGCCGCCGTCACGGCCGGGCTGCGGCATCCCGGCGTACCTGCCGTGTACGACGCGGGAACCTACGACGGCGGGCTCTTCCTCGTCCTGGAAATGGTCGGCGGCTGCGCGCTCGGCGACCTCATGGCCGAGCAGGGGCCGCTTCCAGTGGCCTGGGCGGCCGGGATCGCGGCGCAGGTGGCGGCGGTGCTGGCCGCCGCCCACGAGCGTCGGCTCGTCCACCGGGACGTGAAACCGCAGAATCTCATGCTCACCCGGGACGGGACCGTCAAGGTTCTCGACTTCGGGGTGGCGGCCGTGCTCGACCAGGCCGGGGTGCCCCGGATCACGCGGACGGGAGAGACGATCGGCACCCCCGCGTACATGGCACCCGAGCAGCTGCACAGCCGGCCGGCCACCCCACGTACCGACCTATACGCTCTCGGCTGCGTGCTGTACGAGATGCTCGCGGGCAAGCCGATCTTCGAGTCGACCTCGGCCGCCGGGCTCATGCACAAGCATCTCGAACAGGCTCCCGCCCCGCTGCGCCGCGATGACCTTCCTCACGAACTGGACGTGCTGGTCCGGCAGTTGCTGGAGAAGGATCCGGCCAGGCGGCCGGTGAACGCGCGGGAGACCTACGACCGGCTCCTGCCACATGTGGCGCGGCTGGGGCCGCTCGGCGACCTCGACCCGGCCGCGGACGACCAGGACGGCATGCACCTCTACTCGCGCGTTCTCGTGCGGATCTCGGGCGCGGCCGAGCCACGGCACGACCCGGGTTCCGCCGGCCCGGCGGAATCCCGGCCGTGGCCGCCCGTCTGGTCGGGTCCGCAACCGGCCGCCGGCGGCGACGACTGGTACGGACGGCGACAAGCGCAGCGAAGCACCACCTGGAAACTTGTGCACAGCCTGTGGATACTGCCGACCCTGCTGTTCGGACTGGGTACGTGGCTGTCGTTCGGTTACATCGCGGCCCGGCACAGGCGGCTCTCCTGGCTACTCGCCGCAGCCGCCTACCTTGTGCTCGCGGTCACGGCGTTCGCCCTCGTCGGCAGCGGCCCAGAGCAGGTGAGCGCATCGGACACGGGCCCGATCCAGACCGATATCGGCATGGTCATAGGGCTGCTCCTGTGGCCCGCCGGAATTCTGCACGCCCTCTGGATCAACATGACGGTCCGGTTGCGGCTGCGGGACCAGAAAGACCACGATCGCTGGGAAGGCGCGGCCCCGGTCATCACTGCCAGGCCCTTCGCCGGATCCCGTCGTGACCGGCGTGACCAGGCCGTGTGACGCACCGGCTCAGGTGACGGCCGCACGCAGCCTGGCCGCCTCTCGGGCGGCCTCGGGGTTGAGTTCCAGTCCACGGGAGCCGGCCAGCTTGGCCGCGAGGTGATCGGCCACGGTGACCGGCTCGTAGGAGGCGGTGCGGCCCGGCAGCGTCGTGATGACGGCGTCGGCGTTCCCATCGTGGAAATAGGCCGCCGAGCGGCGGCGGAAGACCCGGCCGTCGACACTGACCGGCGCCAGCACCCGGTGCATGGTGGAAATCCACCGGTCACCCGTCCACCGCGCCAGCAGGTCGCCCAGATTGATCAGCAGCGCCCCCGGCACTGGGATCACATCGTGCCAGTGCCCGCCGGTGTCGAGGATCTGCAGGCCCGGTGCGGCATCGGCCCACAGCACGGTGACGATCCCGTAGTCGGTGTGCGCTCCCATGCCGAGTTGCCCGGGCTCCAGCCGCAGGTCCCGCTCCGGCACCTGGTAGTTGTTCATCCGCAGCACGTCGATCGAATGGTCTTCGTACGGCACGAAGAAGTCCGCCGGCAACTCCAGGGCGCACGCGAAGATCCGCGTCATGGTGCGGGCCAGCACGCCCGCGTGCCGGAACCAGTCCTCGACGGCGCGCTGAAAACCAGGCGGGCCGGACGGCCAGAGATTGGCGGGGTAGTGCGCGGCGTCCAGCGACAGGTCGGGGAAGTCCGAAGCCTGGGTACCGACGTTGAATGCCTCGAACAGATCGTCTGAGGAGTAGATCCCCAGGCTGTGGCTGAGCCGCTCGGTCTTCGGCGGGGTGTAGCCGCGGTTGACGGCGGCCGACTCCGGCCGCACTGCCTTCTTGTCCGCCAGGGGCAGCCCGAAGAAGGCGTCCATGGCCGTGGCGAGACCGGCCTCCGCCCGCTCCGGGACGCCGTGCCCGACGATCTGCATGAAACCCACGTCGCGAGCCGCCCGGTCGACGGCTGAGGCGACCTCGCGCCGGCCCATGCCGGTCCGGAACGCGGAGATGTCGATGATCGGGACATTCAGCGCGCCGTCGACGGAACTGGCCATGCTCATATGCGCTCCCAGTCGGCCGTCCGATGATCAGGGCGATGCAATGATCCTAGTTCGACCGCTGCCATTTCGGCATTCCATCGGCCCGGACCCGAAGAGGCGGAGCTGGTGCGGCCGGCCGGCAGCCAGGAGGGCACTATGAGGGTATGGACATGCAGAGCCATACCCTGTTCGCCGCCGACGGTGTGCGCCTGGAAGCCGGTCACCTGTCCGCCGGTGACGGACTGTGCATGGTTCTGGCGCACGGATTCACCGGTTCGTGGCGTCAGCCCGCGCACCGCCGCATCGCACTGGCGCTCAACCGGTACGGCGGTGTGCTGGCGCTCGATTTCCGCGGTCACGGACGTTCGGGCGGGCTGTCGACCGTGGGCGACCTCGAGGTGCTCGACGTCGAGGCGGCGGTCCAGTACGCACGGGAGCTGGGCTACGAGCGGGTGGCGGTCGTGGGGTTCTCGATGGGCGGAGCGGTCGCCGTACGGCACGCGGCCCTGCGTGGCGGGGTCGACGCCGTCGTCTCGGTCAGCGCACCGGCCCGGTGGTACTACCGCGGGACGACTCCGATGCGGCAGGTGCACTGGGCGATCGAACGCCCCTCCGGACGGCTGATCACTCGGCTGGTGCGGCGTACCCGCATCGCCGCCGAGGGCTGGGACCCGGTGCCCGAGGCGCCGTACGAGGTCGCGGGACGGATCTCTCCGGTGCCGCTGCTGGTCGTCCACGGCGACGCGGACCGGTACTTCCCCGTTGAACACGCGGAGCAGCTTTACGGGGCGGCTCGTGATCCCCGGGAGCTGTGGATCGAGCCCGCGTTCGGCCACGCGGAGGTGGCCGCCACGCCGTCGCTCATCCTGCGCATCGGCGACTGGGCCGCCTCGCAGTCGCTGTCCTGAGAGCAGAACGCCCGGTCAGGACGGCGACCTGCCTTCACGGCGAAGGCGATCGTGACCGGTCACCGGAGTATGCGATAAAGGCTCGCGAGATTTCAGCGAACGCCGGCCGCGGCATCAGGCGGTACGGGCTCGCCGCCGGGCGGCCGTCTGCAGGGCTCGGCGTTCGGCCGCGGCGACGCGGGCCCGGGTGAGGCTGTCACGGACCTTGGCGGCACCGCGCAGCGCGGTGGGGGCGTCGACGGCACGGCCGGCATAGTCGGCGAGCACCTCCCAGACCGGCGGCGGGGGCGACTCCTCCCGCAATGCCAGAACTGGGGAGTTCCCGGCCGCGGTGGCCAGCACGAGCTGGGTACGGCAGTGCGGGCAGCGCAGCGCCGACTGAGTGTCTTTGCTCATAGCACAGAATGATTCCCGGCGGGTACGACAAATATGCCCCCTTACCCCTCCGGCCGGTAGAAGATCGGATGAACGCGCGGGCCGAGGGAAGGGGTGGCCGAATGTGGCTGAAGGCATGTCTCAACGGAAGCAGGCAGGCCGGTGCGCACCCCGCCCTGCCGGTCACCCCTGACGAACTCGCCGCGGACGCCGTGGCCGTACGCCGGGCGGGGGCACACGCCGTCCATGTCCATCCGCGTGACGCGCAGGGACGGGAATCGCTGGGATCCGCCGACATCGGCGCGGCCGTCGAGGTCATCCGGGCCGCCGCTCCCGGGCTTCCCGTCGGCGTCTCGACCGGGCTGTGGATCATCGACGGCGACGTCCGGGCGCGCCAGGAGATCGTACGCGGCTGGGCGCGGCTGCCCGAGTCGGCGCGCCCCGACTTCGCCTCCTGCAACGTCTCCGAGGGTGGCTTCCGTGACCTCGCCGTCGCCGTGATGGACGCCGGCATCGACGTCGAAGCCGGGGTGTGGTCCCAACGAGAGGCCGAAGCCTTCGCCGACTCCGGGCTGGCCGAGCAGGCCCTGCGCATCCTGATCGAGGTGATCGACGCGCCCGCCGAGCAGGCCTGGCCCCTGGCGACGCGCATTCTCGATCGCCTGGACGACCTGGGACTTCCCGTACCACGGCTGCTGCACGGCGAGGGACCGGCCGCCTGGCCGCTGATCGACGAGGCGATCCGGCTCGGCCAGCCCACCCGCATCGGGCTGGAGGACGTACTTCACGGACCGGCCGGTGAACCCGTGTCCGGCAACGCCGAACTGGTTCGGCTCGCGCTCTCCCGCGTCGGCACGGACCCAGGCCCGTGAGCGTGCCCGGGTAGGCACCGGGTCTAGTGCAGGCCCAGCAGCGCGGACACGTCGGCGATGGAGTCGAGGACGTGGTCGGGTGTGCCGCCGGCCTCACGCAGCGTCCGGGGCAGGAATTTGCCCGTCCTGACCAGGACGCCGGTGATGCCGGCCCGCTGTGCGGCCAGCACGTCCGCCTCGATGTCGTCGCCGACCATCACGGCCGCCGACGGGTCTGCCCGCAGCCCGGCGAGCGCGGTCTCGAAGAACGCGGCGGCGGGCTTACCGATCACCTCCGCCGTCACGCCCGCGGCCTGCTCCAGACCGGCGAGGAAGGCGCCGGTGTCCAGTTGCAGTCCCTCATCGGTGCGCCAGTACAGGTTGCGGTGCAGGGCGAGCAGCCGAGCGCCCTTCTGCAGGTGGCCGAACACCTCGTCGAGCGCCCGGTAGCCGAACTCCACCCCCGCGCCCCCGACGAGAACGATGTCGGGCCGGTCCTGGACGAGGGTGAGGCCCGCCAGGTCCGGGCGGATGTCACCGCTGTTGAGCAGCAGGCATCGGGCGCCCGGATACCGCTCGGCGATGTAGCCGGCGGCCAGTGCCGGCGCGGTGAACACGTCCTCGACGCCGATCGGGAAGCCCGCGTCCGCCAGCGTCGCCGCGATCGAGGCCCGCGTCCGCGAGGTGGTGTTGGTTAGCAGCGCGAGCTTGAGACCGGCCTCGCGCAGGCGGGAGACCGCCGCGACGGCTCCGGGCAGCGGCCGCCACGACACGGTGAGTACGCCGTCGATATCGATCAGAACCGCGTCCATGCCGGGAAGTTACCGGACGCGGGCGGAGATGACATGATCAAGCCACCGAATGAGGCCGGCGTCGAGGATGCGCTCAACCCAAGGGCGCCTACCAGTGGCTGTCGTACGGATTGATCGCCGCGGGCTGGATCCTCGCCACGACGATCGTGGCGGGGGTGACCCGCGCCGTCAGCCGCCGATAGGCCCGTCGCAGTGGTACGTCCCCGCTGATCGAGCCGCCGCACGCCGGGGACCTGCCGCAACCAGGCGGTGCGGCAGGTCCCCGGCGCTGATGTGGATCGTCACGCCTCCGGGGGGGCCGTCTCTATGACCGGCCGCACTTCCATCGCGAAGTACCTGGCGTCCGGCCAGCGTGCGGCGATCTCGGCCGCACGCTCCGGGCTCGCGCAGTCCACCATCAGGTAGCCGGCCAGTTGCTCCTTGGCCTCCGCGTACGGCCCGTCCGTGGTCTCCGGGACGCCGTCTCGAACCCGTACCGTCTTGGTGCTCGACGCGTCGGCCAGCGCTTCGCCGCCGACCAGCTCTCCGGAGGCGGTGAGCTCCTTCATGATGACGTCGACCTCGCCGAACAGCTCATCGCGTTCCGCCTCGGACCAGCCCTGGTAGGTCGCGGGGTTGTTGTAGATCAGCAGCATGTACTTCACGTATTCGCTCCTCACGGTCCGGACACCCGGTACGGGCACCGTTCATCAGAGACGTCGGAGCGGGCCCCGCGGTCTCGACATCCGGTGCGGAGAACTTTCGCCGCCTGGATGTCGAGATCGGTCCGCCCATTCCGACCTACCTGTGAGAGGGGCCCGCAGAGGCGCCGCAGCGCACACAGGACAGCTCACCGGACAACTCACAGGACAGAGGGAAACCCTAATGACTACGAACACTACGACCGGGTCCGGGCCGCGGGCCGGGCGGCGGGAGTGGATCGGGCTGGCCGTGCTGGCCCTGCCCACCTTGCTGATCTCCATTGACGTCTTCGTGATGCTCCTGGCATTGCCGCATCTGAGCACCGATCTGGGCGCCAACAGCACCCAGCAGTTGTGGATCATGGACATCTACGGGTTCATGATCGCCGGGTTCCTGGTCACGATGGGCACCCTGGGGGACCGGATCGGCCGCCGCAGGCTGCTGCTGGGCGGGGCGGCCGCCTTCGGCATCGCCTCGGTGGGGGCCGCCTACTCCACCAGCCCGGAGATGCTGATCGGAGCCCGGGCGCTGCTCGGCATCGCCGGAGCGACGCTGGCGCCCTCCACCTTGGCCCTGATCAGCAACATGTTCCGCGATCCCCGGCAGCGGGCGCTGGCCATCAGCGTGTGGATGGTGTGCTTCATGTCCGGCGCCGCCATCGGCCCCTTGGTCGGCGGGGTGATGCTGGACAACTTCTGGTGGGGCTCGGTGTTCCTGCTGGGCGTGCCGGCCATGGTGCTGCTGCTCGTGCTCGGCCCGGTACTGCTGCCCGAATACCGTGACGCCCGAGCCGGACGCCTGGATCTGGCCAGCGTCGTGCTGTCCCTCGCCGCGATCCTGCCGGTGATCTACGGCCTCAAGGAACTGGCCAGGAACGGCTGGCAGCCGGTGCCCATCGCGGCCGTCGTCGCCGGTGTGGCCTTCGGGGCGGTGTTCGCGCACCGGCAGCGCCGGCTGACCGATCCGATGCTCGACCTGCGGCTGTTCACCAACCGTGCCTTCAGTACCGCGCTGGGCGCCATGATGCTCGGCACCCTGCTGATGGGCGCGATCATGCTGTTCATCACCCAGTACTTCCAGCTGGTGCAGGGACTGTCGCCGCTGCGTGCGGGCCTGTGGATGCTCCCCGCGGTGGTCTGCTCGATCGCCAGCGTCCTGCTGGCGCCGGTGCTCGCACGCCGGATCCGTCCCGCCCGCCTCATCGCGGCCGGTCTGTCGATCTCGGTGGTCGGCCTGCTGCTGATCAGCCAGGCCGGTGCCGTCTCCGGACTCGCGGCCGTGGTGACGGGCTTCGCCCTCATCAACCTCGGCGCCGGACCGCTGGTGACCCTGAGCACCGACCTCGTCGTCGGATCCGTCCCGCCGGAGAAGGCCGGATCGGCCGCGGCGATGAACGAGACCAGTGGTGAGTTCGGCTTCGCGCTGGGCATCGCCGCCCTGGGCAGCCTCGGCACCGCCATCTACCGCAACGAGATCGCCGGTGCGATTCCCTCCGGTGTACCGGCCGGAGCGGCCCAGGGCGCCCGCGACACGCTCACCGGCGCCGTCGCCGCGGCCGAGGGCCTCCCCGGCCACCTCGGTGCCGCGCTGCTCGTGCCCGCCCGCCATGCCTTCACCAGCGGGATGCACGTGGCCGCCGCCATCAGCGCCACGCTCCTCATCGTCGTCGCCATCCTCATCGTCGTCCTGCTCCGCCAGGTGCGCCCCCTCGGCGAGACCCTGCCCGACCCGGCCGAGGGCGCCCCCGCGACCGACACCGGAGCCGGCGCTACCGAGGCGGCCGGCGCCGACACCGTGGAGGCGGCCGTGTGAGCCTGACGTGTGAGCCTGACATGTGAGCTTGAGGGTCCGGCAGGCCGCGGGCACGGGGTTCAGTCCAGCGACGGCCGGGATCGGCCCGGGATCAGCAGGTCGAGGTCGGCGCGGGTGACGCGCGATCTGCCGGCCAGCTGGTCGCGGCCGGTCCCGGAGTCGCAGGAGAGCTCGACCGCCCTGGTCAGCATGGTGGGGTTCTCGAGGGGGCGGGGGGTCCCGGGTTCGTGGCGGCGCCAGCCCTGCGCGCTCATCGTCCCCATGGCGTTGCGGTAGGTGACCTCTTTCATGATCTTCAGAGTGCGGGCGCGATAGAGCAGCGCCGCCATGCTGACCCCCCACTCGGCTTTGAGCGCGGCGAGTCGTGACCAATCGGCGGTGCGCGGGAGTCTGTCGGCGATGTCCGATTCGGGCATGAGGAACTCGGCGGCGAAACGGTTGGCCTGGTCCTCCACGATCTTGCTGCCGGGTTCTGCGTCGGCATGCATGACCAGATGGCCGAGCTCGTGGGCGCCGTCGAAACGATTGCGCCAGTAGTCGCCCTTGGCGGGATTGAACATGACCATGGGACGCGGATAGGCGCTCACGCTGAACGCGTCCACGCGTTCGGTGGACGGCGGCAGCACGATCATCACGACCCCGTGCGTCTCAAGAAGCCGCACCAGATGCGGGACCGGACCCGGCACACCCACCATGACCTCGCGGGCGAGAAGCGCGGCCCGCACCGGGCCCGGTCCGGCGATCTCGTCCGGCACGACCGGCCATTCGGGGAGCGTGACGTCGGGGAACTCCACCAGGTCTTCGAGCGCGGCGACCACGTCGGCGGCGATCCGCCCGTAGGCCAGCGCCTGGTCCCGCTCGACCTGGGTGGTGGAGCGCAGCGATCGGAAGTGGGCATGGGCGGTGTCCAGCACCGCCGAGCCGTGACCCGCGTGGAAGAACTCGACCGGCACGCCCAGGCACAGTGCCAGCCGGCCCAGTGTCCGCTCCGACGGCCGGTGCACCCCGGCCTCGTACTGGCCGATCGCGGTCGGCGTGGTGCCCACGCTGTCGGCCAGCTGGTTTTTGCGGAGTCCGCGCAGCCGGCGGGCGAGGGTCAGCCGCTCGCAGTCGAACAGCAACCGGGCCTCGGCGACCCGCCCGCCGGTATGCCCTGCTCGTCGCTCATCGCCCGAATCGTTCACTTCGCCGTTTCAGCATCCATGCCCCTGCCCCGTGCCCGGGGCCGGAGAGCCACGTCGTCCTCGTCGTCGCCCCACAGCGGAGCCGTCGGCTCGAGGTTGCCTCGGCGGGGGTCAGGGCCGAGGGCATCACGGGTGAGCGGCAGCCGCCACCACCAGGCCGAGCCCCGGTCTGCGTTGAACCTCGGCCGGCCCAGGAACAGCTCCATCTCCAGCGGCGCCTCGGTCGCGCTGTGCGCCAGCACCAGAGTGAGCGGCGCCGGCACGTCGGGGAGCGGGCCGCCCCGCTCGATGCCCAGGTCCAGCGAGAGCTGCGGGTCCTCCCCGTACTCCTGCTTGGCGACCGCCTGCTTGGTGGAACTCAGCTGGTCCCAGCGGATCGCGTCCACGGCACCGAAGTCGTGCCGCTTGAGCAGAATGCGGTACCGCCCGTACCGCCACCCCGCCGAGCCGTTCAGGTTGTCCCGAGTGACCCCCGCGAGGGGAGCGGAGACCGGCTCTCGCTCGGCCGGCGCCGACGCGAACGACCCCAGCTCGAAGACGCGGTCGAGCTGGGACTCCAGCACATCGAAGGAGGTGTAGCCGAACGAACGCTCCTTGAATCCCGCCGACCGGCTCAGCGCACCGAACACGATCCTGGTCGTCGCCTCGTGGGCATCACTCAGCGCGTGCAGGAAGCCGGACTCGAGAAGTGCTTCCCAGATCTCTTGCCGCTCGGCCACGCACGGAACTCTAGCCCATCGGAGCATTCTGCGCGCGAAAATGAAGTCGTGTCCCAGGACCATCGAGCCTCACCCAGCCCTAGGGTGATCATTGATCAAGACGCCGCGAGGGAGCCGGGCGCAGCCCGCCACCGTGTCGTAGGACAGCATCATGACACCGCAGGAGGCCAACCCGGCCGGCCACCACGCCCAACCTCCGACCATGGCTCCCGGAGCCGACGACCGCCGGCGCTCCTACGGCCGCCGGGTCGGGGACCGATTCCCCGTCCACTCGCCCAACCGAGCCGTGGAACTGGCCAAAGGGATCACCGCGATGGCTGGAGCGGCCTTCGCCGTCGCGGTCCTGCTCATGGTGGCGGTCTGGCTCTGCCGGTCGCTGTTCGAGAGCTGAGGAGGTCCACCGGCTGGTACGGGCCTCATTCGGTTTAGTGCCGCCGATGGGTGGCATCACTGGGGGCGTTGTGTCCGGCCGACGAGTGGTCCCGCCAGCGCCAGGCCGGCTGGGGACTGCTGTCCGGTCGTCGTCGGTTCAGCGCCAGTTCGACGGTGCGGTACACGGCGAGTCCATGATGGAGCCCGTCGATCTTCAGCAGACGGGTGACCTGGTCACTGGGCCGGGCGATGACCACACTGCCGCCATGGCTCTCGAGGTCGGTGGACGCGTGCGCCAGCACCTGCAGGCCGGCGGAGCCCATGAAGTCGGCCTCCACCAGATCAATGATGAGATGGGGGCTGTATTGCGATCGAGCCTTGCGGATGCAGTTGTCGAGCTGCCCGGCGGACGCGATATCGATCTCACCGGCCACGCTGATCACCGCCGACTCGTCGCGACGTCGGATGTGCAGATGGAGCCTGTTCATCTGACAGTTGTGCCCATCAGGCCGAGACTAAACGGGCCGGGTCAACGGGCCGCGTCGACGGGCCGTATCAACGGGCCGGGTCGACGTCGTCGGGAGGCCTGGATGTGAAGGCCCTGGGCCGGTCCCCGCGCCGTTGCGATCGCGGACCACAAAGTTATCTTGGCCTCGACTTTCCGACCTCCTTTCCGGGCCTCTGTTTCTCTGTATAGAGCGGGATAAAAGGGACTCGGCGTGACGTACTGCCGCCGACCAGCGCCCAGCGGTCCCGCTTCCCACCCCACTGCGGCGATTCAGAGGAGCGACCATGAAGGCACTCACCTGGCACGGAAGGCGCGACGTACGGGTCGAAGAGGCACCCGATCCGGCCATCAAGGAGCCGACCGACGCGATTCTCCGGGTCACCAGCAGCGCGATCTGCGGTTCGGACCTGCACCTCTACGAGGTCTTCGGCCCCTTCATGGGCGAAGGGGACATCCTCGGCCATGAGCCGATGGGCATCGTGGAGGAGGTCGGCGCGGACGTCACCCATATCAAGCCCGGCGACCGGGTCGTGGTCCCGTTCAACATCTCCTGCGGCTACTGCCACATGTGTCATGACCTGAAGCTGTACGCGCAGTGCGAGACGACTCAGGTGCGCGAGTACGGCATGGGGGCCGCCCTGTTCGGCTTCTCCAAGCTGTACGGGGAGGTCCCGGGCGGGCAGGCCGAGTACCTGCGGGTGCCCCAGGCGCAGTTCGGGCCGATCAAGGTACCGGAGGGTCCGCCGGACGACCGGTTCCTCTTTCTTTCGGACGTGCTGCCCACCGCCTGGCAGGCGGTGCGGTACGCCGACATCCCGGACGGCGGCAGCGTCGCCGTGTTCGGCCTGGGCCCGATCGGGCAGATGAGCGCCCGGATCGCGCGGCATCTCGGGCACCGGGTCATCGCCGTGGACCGGGTACCCGAGCGCATCGCCATGGCCCGCCGTCACGCCATCGAGGTGCTGAACTTCACCGAGCTCGGCGACGTCCCGGAAGCGATCCGGCAGATGACCGGCGGACGGGGCACCGACTCCGTTATCGACGCGGTCGGCATGGAGGCAGACCCCTCCACCGTCGCCCGGCTCGCGCAGACCCTGACCGGCATGATGCCGGCCAAGGCCGCGGCCGCGGTGATGGGCAAGGTCGGCGTGGACCGGCTCGCGGCCCTGCAGCAGGCGATCGACACCGTACGCCGCGGCGGCACCATCTCGATCATCGGCGTGTACGGCGGTATGGCCGACCCGCTGCCCATGCTTCGGATGTTCGACAAGGGCGTCGCCGTGCGGATGGGACAGGCCCACGTCAGGAGGTGGATCGACGACCTCATGCCGCTGGTCACCGACGACACCGACCCGATCGGCGTCATGGACCTCGCCACCCACCACCTGCCGCTGTCGCGGGCACCGCACGGGTACGAGATCTTTCAGAAGAAGCAGGATGGAGCCATCAAGATCGTGCTCAATCCCTGACATCGGCATCCGCGGATCGCCGGCGACGGCCGGCGGCCATCTCCTCGGCCGGCTACCTCCTCGGCGACCGCCCGCCACGCCCGCCCTCACGTGCCCGGGTGGCAAGGTCGCCCTGTGGCCCCCACCGGCGGATGGCGGCATAGCCGACCCCGATCCCGACGGCCACCGGCCACTCGAGGATCTCGGCGATGGCGAGCGCGCCGAGACCGGCGTACAGCGGCAGGCCCTTCCTGGCGGGCAGGACGCGGCCGGCGATCGCGAAGGGCGCCATGGCGAGGTCGACGACGGGCTGCGGAATCGTCAGGGTGACCCCCTCGTGCGGCCGGGCCTCCTCCACCCGGTCGGGGGCCGGGGTGTGGCGTGCCGGGCCGGTCGACGACCGCCTCGTTCTGGCCATGTCGGATGCTTGTTCGGTTTTGGCCATGTATATCGCCTCCAGCTATGCGGATTCCCTCTCCCTACCCGCAAAGTCGGAGCGACTATCCGAAAGTCACCGCAGGTCAGCGCTGCATACCAAGGTTTTTCGTCGGCGGTGTCAAGGTCATCTCGCCGGGGTAGGTTCTTCAACTTCCGGGCGGAGGCGAACAACGACGGGGGACGTCGATGGGACTGTTGTCGGCGGCGAACCTGGCGCCACGTGTGCTGATGGCACCCGTGATGCGCTCCGTACAGGTCGTGAGCACCTTGTCGGCCCGTGCCGGGCTGGCCAATCTCATCGGCCCGCGCAAGCAGCGCCGCGTGTGGGCCCAGAACGGACGTGCCTACATCGAGGTGCGCGGGCTGGTGACGGGCAGCGCCGGTCCCTTGCTGCAGCAGGCGCTCGAGACCGGGCTCCGCAAGCTGGACGGCGTGACCGAGGTCGAGACCAACGCGGTGACCGGTGAGGTCATCATCGCGTTCGACGAAGAACACCTCGGTCTGGATCGGCTGGTGGAGGTGGTCGAGGAGATCGAGGACGTCGAGGGCGTCCCAGACGAGACCTTCCCTGGCCACGGGCACCCCGCCGATCCCGAGACCCTCACCGCGGAGACGCTCGCACTGATGGCCGACGGAGTGGCCATCGCGGTGGCCGCCGCCGGAAGAGTCGTCCGGTTGCCCAGGATCCACCGTGGCACCAGGCTCATCTTCTCCGTCCTGGACAACCAGCCGCGATTACGGCGGCAGGTGGAGGCGCGGCTGGGCCCGCACGGCACCGACTTGGTGCTGGCGCTGGGAAACGCGGTGGTTCACGGGCTCACCCAGGAACCGACGATGCTGGCCGTGGACGGGCTGCACCGGATGCTGCTGGTGGCCGAACTCCGCGAGCGACGGGCGGCCTGGTCGCGCCGGGAACCGGAGATCGTCGCAGGTGGCCTTCCGGGACAGCCGCCCGAGCGGTCGGATCGACCGTGCCCGCTGCCGGCCGGACCGCTGGAGACCTACGACGACCGATCCGCGCTGGCCGCACTCATCGGCACCGGCGGGATACTCGCGCTCACCCGCAGCCCGGCCATCGCGGCCGACCTGCTACTCGCGGCGGTGCCGAAGGCGGCACGACTCGGCCGTGAGGGATTCTCCTCCATGCTGGATCGTGAGCTGGCGCGGCAGGGCGTGGTCTCCATGGACGCCAGGGCCTACCGGCGCATGGACCGGCTGAGCGCGGTCGTCTTCGACGCGCCGGTGTTCTGTCACGACGGCGTGCAGATCCTGGGCGCCCAGGGCCACGGCTCCCTGGACGACCGGGAGGCGTGGCGCACGGCTGTCCGGCTGCTCGCCGACGATCCGGAGATCCAGGGCCTGCCGGACGCGGAAGGCCGCCGGCTGAGGCGGCTCTCGGGCGACTCGCCGGGCGGCCCGCGCGGGTTGAGAGTGCAGGTCTCCGATCCGGACGGAAACCCGCTCGGGGAGGTCCTCGTCGGGTGCGGCATCCATCCGCTGGCGGACACGACCCTGGCCGCGGCGCGTAACAGCGGCCTCAAGGTGCTGATCACCGGGCATGCGAGCATCGCGGAGCTGATCTCCCAGGCCGACGCCGCGCTCGACGCCACCGAGCCGCTGGCCGGGCACGTACGCCGGCTCCAGGCGGACGGGCATGGAGTCCTGCTGGTCGGCGGGGACGAGTCTGCCGCGCTCGCGGCGGATGTGGCCATCGCCGTCATCAAGGAAGGCCGCCCGACGCTGTGGGGCGCGGACCTGATCTGCGGGCCGGGCCTCGAACAGGTCTGGCAGCTCATCGCGGCGGTCGGCACGGCACGCGAGGCGACCCGGCGGGGGGTCCGGCTCGCCTTCGGCGGCTCCGCCCTGGGCACCCTGCTGACCGTCACCCGGCGGCGGTCCGCGGGCGTGCTGAACCTCGCTCCCGTGCACACCGCCGCGCTGGTCGCACTGGCCGGCGGGGCGCTGTCCGGGCATCGTGCGGCCGTCCGGACCTGCCCCGCGCCGACCCCGCGCCTCGCCTGGCACGCGATGGATCCCCAGACCGCGCTGCAGCGCGCCAGGCAGCTCGCCGCCGCCCATGGCGACCAGCGAACGCGTGGGCCGCAGTTGCCGCGGCCCGCGCAGGTCGTGGCCGATCTCGCCCGATCCGTCGAGTATGAGCTGCGCGACCCGCTAACGCCGATCCTCGTCCTGGGCGCCGCGGCCTCCGCGATCGTCGGCTCGGGGATCGACGCCGCCCTGGTCGCCGGGGTGATGGTGGGCAACGCCCTGATCGGCGGCGTACAGCGGACCAGGGCGGAACACGCGCTACGCCATCTGCTCATCGAGCAGCACGGGCTGGGCCGCCGGCTGTGCCCCGACCAGTCACCCTGGCTGGACCACCGGCCCGAGTCGGAACTCGTGGAGGCGACGAAGCTGCGGGTCGGCGACGTCATCGCGCTGGAGCCCTCCGATGTCGTCCCGGCGGACGCCCGGCTGCTGGACACCGACGATCTCGAAGTCGACGAGTCGAGCCTGACCGGAGAGTCGGTGCCGGTCGCCAAGTCGACGGATTCGACTCCCGGGGCCGAGCTGGTGGAGCGGGCGTGCATGGTGCACGAAGGAACCACCGTGCTGGCCGGACGCGCCCTGGCGGTGGTGGTGGCGACCGGCGACGCGACCGAGGCGGGCCGGGCCGCGGCGGTGGCCGGGCTGGCGGTGGCGGCCGCCGGTGTGCAGGCCCAGCTGAACGAGCTGACCCGCATGTCACTGCCCGCGACCGGGCTGAGCGGAGCACTGGTCACTGCGCTCTCCTTCGCGCGCGGTGTCCCCGTGCGGGACGCGATCTCGTCGGGGATCGCGGTGGCGATCGCCGCGGTCCCGGAGGGACTGCCGTTGGTCGCCACCGTCGCGCAGCTGGCGGCCGCACGCCGGTTGTCGCGGCGTGACGTGCTCGTGCGCAGCTCTCGGACGCTGGGGGCCCTCGGCCGGGTCGACACCCTGTGCTTCGACAAGACCGGCACGCTGACGGAGGGCAGGCTCAGGCTGAGCAGGCTGAGCAGCCCCACCGCGGACGTCGAAGCCACCTCTCCGGTCGGCCACCGGCTGCTCGTCACGGCCTCGCGGACCTGCCCGCGGGGACGGCCTGCCCGGCATGCGACCGATCGGGCGGTCACCGAAGCCGCCCGAGCCCACATCGGTGAGGACCCGAACTGGAAGCTCCTGCACGAGACGCAGTTCACTGCCACCCGCGGCTACTCCAGCGGGATCGGCACCGAGGACGGCGTCCTGCTCGTCGCGGTCAAAGGGTCGCCGGAGACGACGCTGTCCCGCTGTGCCCGGGTGGCGGTGGGCAGCGGCACCCGGCCGTTCACCGAGGCCAAGCGAGAGGCCGCGTGGGCCACGGTGAAGCGCCTGGCCGCCGACGGGCTACGCGTCCTCGCCGTCGCCGAGGCCCGCCCACCGCAGGAGGACCTCACCGAGCTGGAGAAACTCGGGGAGACCGCCGAGCTGGTGCTGCTCGGGTTCATCGGGATCGCCGATGCCGCCCGTCCGGAGGCCCCAGAGACGATCGACAGGCTGACCAGGGCGGGGATACGGGTGGTGATGATCACTGGGGATCATCCGGACACCGCGCGTGCCGTGGCCGCCGGACTGCGCATCCCCAAGCCCGACCGGATACTCACCGGCGCCGAGCTGGATCGGCTCAGCGACCAGGATCGCGTCGACCGCATCGCCGAGACCTCGGTGTTCGCCCGGGTGAGTCCCGAGCACAAGGTGCGGATCGTGCAGGCGCTGCAACGCGCCGGGGGCATCGTCGCGATGACGGGCGACGGCAGCAACGACGCGGCGGCGATCCGGCTGGCCGACGTGGGGATCGGCCTGGCGGCCGGCGACTCGCGCGCCGCACGGTCCGCAGCCGACATCATCCTGCCCGGCACCGATCTGGCCGCCATCGTGGAAGCCATGGCGGAGGGCCGGGCCCTGTGGGACAGCGTCCGCAACGCGGCCTCGATCCTCGTCGGCGGCAACGCGGGGGAGGTCGCCTTCACCGTCTACGGCACGGCCGTGGGCGGCCGCGCCCCGTTGAGCACCCGTCAGCTTCTGCTGGTCAACACGCTCACCGACATGCTCCCGGCACTCGCCGTCGCGCTCGCGGCGCCCGCCCAGGATTCGGAGCACACCCGGCCTCGGCAGAGCCTGTTCGGCGACGCGCTGACCGAGGCGATCGTGATGCGCGGGGCGGTGACCGCGCTCGGCTCCGTGCTGGCCTGGCATTCCGGGCGCTTCACCGGCCGGCGGCGCCGCGCCGACACCATGGGCCTCGCCGCTCTGGTGCTCACCCAGCTGACGCAGACCCTGCAGACCGCGTGGCGTAGCCGTACGGTCCTGGGCACCGTGGCCATCTCCACCCTCGTGCTGGCCGTGGTCATCGAGACTCCGGGCATCAGCCAGTTCTTCGAATGCACCCCCCTCGGCCCCGCCGCGTGGACCCTGGTCCTGGCCGCTGCCGGGGTGGCCACCGTGACCTCGGTGCTGCTTCCCCGGCTCGTGCGGTTCGGAGAGGACGAGATGACGGCACAGCCAGGCCAGTGATGTACTGATAGGAGAGCAATCACCACGAAGCAACAGACACGACGCAACAGAAAGGGGACGACCATGGGCGAGCTCTCTCCCTGGCACTGGTTGATCGTCGCCGCGGTCTTCCTAGTGCTGTTCGGCTCCAAGAAGATGCCCGACGCCGCGCGTTCGCTGGGCCGGTCCCTGCGCATCTTCAAGTCCGAGATCAGCGACCTCACTTCCGACAACGAGACGCCCGCCGCCGCTCTTCCGGTGGCCCAGGCTCCGGACGGCCGGAGCGGCGATGCCCCCGCCGCCGTGGCCGCCGCGGCCGCCCCTGCCTCCCCGCCGGCCGATCCGGGCCGATCCGCGTGATCACCTGACGAACGCTGTTCGCCGTTCGTTCGTCAGACCAGCTCGGAAGGGACGCGCGTCACGTCAAATTGCCTGCTTCACGCGACCGGGGCGGCCGGTCACGACCCCAGGCTGGTGCGGAGGGCGATGACGCGCTGAGCGGAGGCCGAGAAGTCGGCGGATTTCAGGCCGCCCGACCGCAGCGCACTCACGAGTGCGTTGAGCCCGTTGATCCCTTCGTTGACGTTCTCGGCGGAGTAGAGCAGGAGATCCATCCCCGCCCCGGCCGCCAGGACGCCGCGCCGCGAGGTGGAACCGAAGGCCCTGAGCCCACCGGCTTCGAGGGCATCGGTGATGGTGACGCCCCGGAAACCGAACCGCTGGCGCAGTTCCTTCTGGACGACGGTCGAGGAGAGACCGGCCGGCCGGTGCGGATCGAGCGCCGGGTACAGCGCCCACGACACCATGATCAACTTAGCGCCGGCTCCGACCGCCGCCTTGTACGGCACCTCGTCCACCGCGCGCAACGTACTCACCGGCAGGTGCAGGGTCACCGGGACCTTGTCGGTGTTCTGCTTCGCGTCCGCGGCGCCCAGCCCTGGGAAGTGCTTGCCCGTGGCCGCGACGCCGGTGCGCTGCTGGGCCGTGATGAAGGTGGCGCCGAGGGTGGCCACCGTGTTCTGGTTCCTGCTGAAGGAGCGCTGGTACTGGTCGTCGAAGTCTCCGGCCGTACGGTAGACGTCCAGCACGGGGGCCAGATTGACGTTCATCCCGACGCCCCGCAGGTTCTGACCGGCGCTGGTACCGGCTCGGCGCGCCTCGGTCACGGGATGGCTCGCCGCACCGACCTGCTTGGCCGACAGTAACGGGGCACCCGGCAGCCTGCGGACGAGACCGCCCTCCTGGTCGGTCATCATCAGCAGCGGCGTCCGTACGGGGCTCTGCTTGTTGGCCTTCTGCAGCTGGGCGATGACCTTCCGGATCTGGGTCCGGCTCGAAATGTTGTCCTTGAAGAACATGACCCCCGCGGCCTCCCCGCGACGGATCTGGGTGAAAAGCGCCGCGGGCGGCGTCCGCCCCCGGTAGCTGTAGACGACCCGCTGGCCCGCGATCTGCCGGGTCGAAAGCTTGGGAACGACTGCGGCGGCCGGCCGCGTCACCGCCGTACGGGGCGCGACCGGGTGCGACGCGGACGGGCGCAGCGTGGCCGTGCTGGAGCTCAGAGGCGTCGGACCGGCCGTCCCGCCGCAGGACATCGACGTGGCCGCGGTGGCGGTGATCATGCAGGCGATACGGGCCCGCATCCGATTCCGACGCATCCGACCGCCTCCCTGGGTCATCGTCCGTCCGGCCGCCACCGTTGCGAGATCACCGATCCGCAACGGCCTTCCGCGAACACTATGCGAGTTCCGCGGGTTCGGCGGATCGCGTTCACGCCGGACGGGCCGCCCGTTGAACCGTTCGCCGTCCCGCTCCCGTACAGCTGATCAGACCCTCTAGGCGGCGCGCGCTGAGGGGACGAGAGGCCCGGGCCGTCCGTGACTCACAGGGAAGGTCGCGGACACCCGGGCTCCCTCGACCGAAGGATGCCCCGCCTACCGGCTGGCGAGCCGGTAACGCAGGGTGCACACGACGGCGTCGGTACGGGCGCGCAGCACGGCGGCCAGCAGCAGTCCGCGCTGGTTCTGCAGAATCTGGTATCGCCAATGCCGCGGTTCGATCTCGGGAATGAGGACGGCGACCTCCCGGTCGGAGCTCTGGGCCGCCACCACATAGGCGACGATCGGCTGGACCATGGATCGGTGCGGGCTCGGCAGGACCTCCAGCCGCACACCGGGGTCCCATCGCTCCCAGCGGGCGCGGAACTCCGCACTCTGCCTGGGATCGGCGTGCACGCTGACCGCCACGACCTCATTGCCCAGGGCCAGCGCGGCCGACAGGGCCCGCTGGGTCAGCCTGTTGATGTCGCCGACCGGCACGATCACCAGGCTCGTGGTGGCCCTCGGCGGGCCGGGGATCTCTCCCACCCCGAGTTCGCGGCCGACCGCCTCGTAGTAGTCCTGGACCCGGGTGAACAGCAGCATCATCACGGGGATGGCGACCACCACCATCCAGGCGCCCTCGGTGAACTTCGTGGTGATGAAGACCACCGTGGCAGTGGCCGTCATCAGCGCGCCGATGCCGTTGAGCAACGCCCGGGACCTCCATCCCGGCGGACGGACGGTACGCCAATGCCGGACCAGCCCGGTCTGGCTGATGGTGAATCCGATGAAGACCCCGATCGCGTACAGCGGGATGAGCCGGTGGGTGGCGGCGTGCACGGAGATCAGTAACAGCCCGGCGAGCAAGGCCAGAGAGATCACCCCGTACCGGTACACCGGGCGTTCGGTGCGGAGGCCGAACACGTGCGGCAGCCGGTGATCCTTGGCCAGCAGGCTCATCAGCACCGGCAGGCCGCCGAAGCTGGTGTTCGCGGCCAGCGCGAGCGCCAGCGTGACCACGATGTTCGTCGCGTAGTAGGCCCAGCCGGTGCCGTACGAGCCGGCCGCGAGCTGGGCGAGGATCGTGACTCCGCCCCGCGGTACCACCCGATCGCGGTGAATGAGCACCGCGAGCCCGATCAGCATCATCCCCAGCAGCGCGCCGAGCATCAGCTCGGTGCGCTGGGCCCGCCGCACCCGTGGCTCCCGGAAGGCGGGAACCCCGTTGGCGATCGCCTCGACCCCGGTCAGGGCCGAGCAGCCGGCCGCGAACGCCTTGAGGACCAGCAGCACGCCGAGCGCCTCGGTCGCCCGGATGGGCGCCGGGGTGCCGACCACGGCGGCCGGATGCGACCGGGCCAGTCCGAGCCCGATGATGCCGAAGATCGTCATGACGAACATGAGCATCGGCAGCATGAGCGCCCGGGCACTCTCCGCGATGCCCCACAGGTTCACGACGGTGAGCACGATCAGGCCGATCAGGCACATCGCCACCAGGTGGTGGCCCAGCGGGGGAAAAGCCGACGCCATGCTCGCGGCCCCGGCCGCGAGGCTGACCGCGACGGTCAGCACGTAGTCCACGACCAGGCTCGCCGCGGCGAGCAGGCTGACCGGCCCGCCGAGATTCTTCTTCGCCACCGCGTAGGCGCCGCCGCCGTCCGGGTGCACGGCGATGACCTGGCTGTAGGAGATGACCAGCACGGCCAGCAGCACGACGATGGCGATGGTGATCGGCAGCGTGAGGTGCAGCGCGGAGACTCCGGCCGCCACCAGCACCAGAACGATGGCCTCCGGACCGTAGGCCACCGAGCTCAGCGCGTCCAGGGAGAGCGCGGCCAGCCCACCGAAACTGCTCAGGTGGTCCTTGTCGCCCTCACCGGCGCGCTGCGGCACTCTCGGCGCTAACCTGCTCGAAACCACCAGAACCCCGTTCGGTCGCCATCGGCACCCGGTGATGCCCACGACCGAGCGGACGATCCAGCCGATCGCCGGTCGGGTCTGCGCCCACCCACTCCGCACCAATACCCAGACCCGCCCCGGTGCTATCTGGTGCGGCAGGCAACCCGCATACCTCGTTTCACCTGCTCAGACGGCCACGAAGGGCGCCGACTCTCGACTACCGTGCGTAGTAACACTCGATGGAGGCCGAAATACTAAGATCGGCCCACCGACCCAAGGAGAACCGTTGGCAGCCGCGAGCATGACAGACAACCTCGACCTCGCCGCACGTGCCCGCGAGGTCGCCGACAACGCCCCCGCCGGGTCCCTCCAGCGGGCCGCGGCCGGAAGCGTGGCGGTCACGTGCGCCACCACCCGCAACGTCGCCGAAGCCCGTGACGTTCTCGACGGCGTCAGCCCCGACGAGGTACGGGCGGCGGCCCTCGACCTCCTCGAGCGTCTCGTCATGGAGTAGCGGGTAACGTAGAGAAGCGATTCCTTCCGCCACCCCCGGACCCGAGCGGTCCGGTCAGATCCTTCCGCGCGGCGACTCCCCCCAAGCCACCCTTTCCGATGCCGCCGCGCGCGCACGCCATCGGATCGAGCACCTCATCGAGGAGACAGTCACGTGACCGCCGGAGTACAGATCGACGAGATCGAGGCGCAGGCCGCACGGCGCCGTACATTCGCGGTCATCAGCCACCCCGATGCCGGCAAATCCACCCTGACCGAGGCGCTGGCGCTGCACGCCGCCGCGATCACCCAGGCCGGCGCCGTGCACGGCAAGGCCGGGCGGCATGGAGTGACCTCGGACTGGCTGGAGATGGAGCGCAGCCGCGGCATCTCCATCACCTCCTCGGTGCTGCGTTTCGACTATGGCGACGCCCTGCTGAACCTGCTCGACACCCCTGGCCACTCGGACTTCTCCGAAGACACCTACCGGGTGCTGGCCGCGGTCGACAGCGCCATCATGCTGCTGGACTCGGCGAAGGGCCTGGAGGCCCAGACGCTGAAACTCTTCGACGTCTGCCGGCATCGCGGCATCCCCGTGATCACCTTTGTCAACAAGTGGGACCGGCCCGGCCGTGAACCGCTGGAGCTGCTCGACGAGGTGGAGCAGCGCATCGGCCTGCACCCCGCTCCGCTGAACTGGCCGGTGGGCATCGCCGGTGACTTCCGCGGGCTGATCAGCCGCGCCGACGGGACGTTCACCCGTTTCGACCCCTCCTCCGGTGGCGCCACCCGCGCGGCGGGAACGACCATGGCGGCGCGGGAGGCGGCCGCCCTGGAGGGCTCCGCGTGGGAGACCGCGAACGAGGAGTTGGGCCTGCTCACCGAGATCGGTGCCGAGCTGGACCTCGAGGCCTACCGTGCCGGGATCTCCACCCCGGTGCTGTTCGGCGCGGCACTGCCCAACTTCGGCGTCGCCGACCTGCTCGACGCCCTGTGCAGGTTCGCCCCCGCCCCGGAGGCCCGTCCGGGCGACGACGGCCTGCCGCGGCCCGTCCTGGCCCCGTTCGCCGGTCAGGTGTTCAAGATCCAAGCGGGCATGGACCGCGCCCACCGGGATTCGCTGGCCTTCATCCGGGTCAGCTCGGGCAAGTTCGAGCGTGGCATGACCCTCACCCATGCCTCGAGCGGCCGGCCGCTGGTGACCAAGCACGCCCAGACGGTGTTCGGCCGTGACCGCTCCACGGTGGACGTCGCCTATCCGGGCGACGTCATCGGGCTGCCCAACACCAACGGCCTGATCGTCGGCGACACTCTCTACGCCAGGACGCCGATCGTCTATCCGCCGATCCCCGCCTTCGCCCCCGAGCACTTCATGGTCTGCCGGGCCAAGGACTCCAGCAAGTACAAGCAGTTCCGGCGCGGCATCGACCAGCTCGACGGTGAAGGCGCCGTCCAGGTGCTGCGCAGCGACGCTCGCGGTGAGCAGGCCCCGGTGCTCGCCGCCGTCGGGCCGCTCCAGTTCGAGGTCGTCGCCCATCGCATGGAGCACGAGTTCAACGCCCCGGTCGTCCTCAACGGCCTGGAATACAGCACCACCCGGATCACCGACGCCGCCTCGGCCCCGGCGCTGGCAGCCATACGCGGGGTCGAGGTCTTCACCCGCAGCCTCAACGGCGACCTCATCGCATTGATCACCGACAAGTGGCGGCTGCGCGCCATCGAACGTGAACACCCGGAGCTCACCCTCACGCCGCTCCTGGCCGCGGGCATCTCCGACTAAAGCGGTACGGGCCGTACGCGGCACGCGCGCTTCGCACGGCGTTCGTTGATGCGGCGCCATTCGGCCGAGTACGTTGCCTGGATATGAAAGCCACGCTGACGATGTCCGTCACCGCTCTCTCCCTGGTCACGCTGGTGGCCGGATGCGGCGGCTCGGGTAAGCCGGGTCCGCCCGGCACCACGGCGCCCGCCACCACCGCGCAATCCGCGGCCGCCGACGTGAACCCACCCGACTCGGGTGAGGTGACGCTCACCATCTCGGGTCAGGGCTTCGGCGCACCGATCATCGCCAACCCCGGCGAGCCCATCAAGGTGATCAACAAGGACTCGGTGCCGCACACCGTGACGTCCGGTTCCGCGTTCAACGTCCAGGTGAAGGGCGGTGGCACGACGTCCTTCATGGCACCCAGCGTTCCCGGCAAATACCCACTGACCTGCCGTCTCCATCCGAAGATGCACGGCACGCTCACCATCCGCGGCATCTGACGCCAGAACGTCGAGGAGAGGGCGCTCAGCGACTGAGGCGGGCAGGCCGCACCTCGGCCAACAACCTTCCACGACGATGTGTTCGCCCGCACGCCGACCGTCACCTCACCCCGAGAGGTCGGGGCCGAGCACCACCGTGTGCCGGATCTGTCAAAGGGCAGTGTGAACGTGCCGCTCCGAAGAAGCTAAGTGGATTTCAGAAGCATGGCTGTTTGCCGGACAGCGTTCCGCCATGGTCCTGTGCCGGGACCCGAACCGCCGACTCACGACGTCACGGATCCTTCTCGGACGTTGACCGCAGCCCCGGCGCTCCCTACTGTCTAGGTCGGACAGAAAGGTCTGTCTGCTGTCATTTGAGGAGATTCCATGGCGAAGTCCCCCGAAATCGGCGTGACCGCACCCGACTTCACGTTGCCGTCCGTCGCCCTGCGGGACGGCACGGCCCAGCGCGCGGACCTGACCCTTTCGCAGCAGCGCGGCAACCCGCTGGTACTGGTCTTCTATCCCGGCGACGAGACGAGCGTCTGCACCAAGCAGCTCTGCTCCTACACCTCGGAGCTGCAGCGCTTCAGCGACTTGGGCGCCACCGTCTGGGCGATCAGCCCTCAGGATCTGGACAGCCACGAGAGCTTCGCCCGCAAGCAGCGGCTGGGCTTTCCGCTGCTCGCCGACACCGGCCGCGCCGTCGTGCGGACGTACGGCATCGGGCTGCCCGGACTCGGGCTCCGCCGGTCGGTGTTCGTGATCGACGCCGACGGGATCCTCCGCTGGAAGCACGTGGCCCTCATCGGTCTCACCTATCCCGATGCCACGACCATCGCCGATCACATCCCCGCCCACAGCATGGGTTGATCGTCGGCTCCTACACCTCAGGGCGGATGATCGGCCGTATGCCGCATGCTGACCGGAACCTTGACAACCAGATCATGACCCAATGCGTCCTAAACCCCGGTAATGTCACGGCAGAACAACCCTGGGGTAACGGAGTGATGACGCCATGAGGACGATCATTGATCAGCGAGACCGGTCGGATTCCGCCGGCCTCACTGCATGACCGGCCGGATGGAGGCTCCGTCACGGCCCGACGACTCCGAAGACGACGAAGGTCCGAGGGTCTCACGCCGCAGACGGGCCGCCAGGCGCCGTAGGCGGCCTCTCCTCATCACCGCCTGCGTGGTGGGAGTGCTCGTGCTGCTGATGGTCGGCACGGGAAGCTTCATGTACTTCAAGCTCAACGGCAACATCACCAGCATCCCCGACGACCCGAACGACCACCGTCCCAGCGCGGCCGGCTCACACCGGCCGATCAACGTGCTGCTGATGGGATCGGACACCCGCGCGGGGAAGAACGGCGGCGTCGTCGGTGGCAAGGTCGATGGTTTCGGCAGCGCCGACACGGCCATGATCCTGCACATCTCCGCCGACCATCAGCACGCGACGGTGATGAGCCTGCCCCGTGACCTGGTCCTACAGCTCCCGCAGTGCAAGACCTCGGGAGGCCGCACGGTCGGCGGGACCGTGGGCCAGATCAACTGGGCCTACGCCTACGGCGGCCCGCTGTGCTCCAGAAAGACGGTGGAGCAGCTCACCGGAATCCGGATGGATCACTTCATCGTCCTGGACTTCCACGGCTTCGTCCAGATGATCAACTCCATCAACGGAGTGACGGTGTGCGTGCCGCAGACCGTCAACGACACCCACGGGCACATCAACCTCAAGGCGGGCACCTACCCCGTGAAGGGCACCGCCGCCCTGGACTACGTGCGCGAGCGGCAGGGGCTGGGCGACGGTGGCGACCGATCCCGCATCACCCGGCAGCACGCCTTCATCTCGTCCATGATCAACAAGATGGAGAGCAACGGCGTGCTGTTCAACCCCGCGTCGCTGTACGGCCTGATCAACAACGCGACCAAGGCCATCACCGTCGACCAGGGGCTGGGCTCGGTGACCAAGCTGCTGAGCTTCGCCGAATCGATCAAGGGCATCAAGCCGGCGAACGTCAAGTTCTTCACCGTGAAGACGCAGAACTACCCACCGACCATGCCCAACTACAGGAGCTGGCGGTACCAGCTGGCACTGGTCCAGCCGGCCGCCTCCCAGGAGTTCGCCGCCCTCGCCAACGACACACCGGTCGGCGGCGCCGCCACGAAGCCCGTTTCCGCGGCCACCACTCCCGCGGTGTCGGGAGCCGGCATCAGGGTCACCGTCCTCAATGGCACCAGCCGTCAGGGCCTGGCCGCCAAAGCGGCGGATTCGCTGCGCCACCGCGGCTTCACCATCGCCGGACAGCCCGCCTCGGCCAGGACCCGGCCCACGACCACCCTGATCCAGTACGGCACCGGCCAGCGTGCTCAGGCCCAGACCCTGGCCAAGCTGTTCCCCGGCGCCAAGCTGAAGCCGGCCCGGGTCAGCGTGATCAGGCTGACCCTCGGCGCCGACTACACCGCTCCGGCCGCCACCCCGGCCACCAAGGCGCCGGCCGCCATCACCAACGCTCGTTCCGCCACCCGCGACATCTGCTCGGGTCTCACCCAGGGTGACTAGCCACGGGCGGTGAGACGGACCGGGACGCGCAGATCCGGCAGAACGTCACCCGCTCCTCAGTGCCCATGGCACCCATTCAAGAGTAAGTGTCCACGACCTCTTGTGGCCACGTCATCACTCTGTTCACAGCGCCCACCCAATGGTCGGCTGGTCATGTCGATCAGCAACCGGCCCGGCGGCTTCATGGAGCGCAGGCAGGCGCAAAGGCGGTGACCATGAGAAGAAAGGTCATGTCGAATGATTACACTCTTACAGAGGTTACCGATTCCTGGACTCCGGAGGATGATGCATGGCCAGCGACGAGCCGGTGCCCACCCTGTACGAGTGGGCCGGCGGCACCGAGGCGTTCGAGCGTCTCACCGAGACCTTCTACACACAGGTGCTCAAGGACGACCTGCTGCGCCCGCTCTTCGAGCACATGGACTCGCACCATCCGGCGTTCGTCGCCATGTGGCTGGCCGAGGTCTTCGGCGGGCCCGCGCGGTACACCGAGGAGCGCGGCGGCTACCACCACATGGTCACCCGGCATCTCGGCAAGGCCATCACCGAGCCGCAGCGCCGCCGCTGGGTGAATCTGCTGCTGGACGCCGCCGACGAGGTCGGGCTGCCCGCCGACCCCGAGTTCCGGGCGGCGTTCGTGAGCTATCTCGAGTGGGGCACCCGGCTGGCCGTCTCCAACTCCCAGCCCGGCGCGCAACCGCCGATGCAAGCGCCCGTCCCGCATTGGGGCTGGGGCGTCGCGCCACCCTTCACCGGGTGATCAGCCGCCTCGACCACTCGCCGATGAGCTTCCAGAGCACCTCGGCGGTCGGGGTCCCCGGCATGTAGAAACCGTGCATCTCCCCGTCGAACAGCTGAACGGTCACCTCGACCCCGGCCTCCTCGGCCGCCTTCGCGAACGCCAGGACGTCGTCGCGCAGCACCTCCTCCGAGCCCACCGCCGTCAGCATCGGCGGCAGTCCACGCAGATCACCGTGGGCCGGTGACTGCGGCGCCGCGGCCGGATCGGCTCCGCCAAGGTACACCTGGCGCATCTGCTCCACGCCGTCCCGGTTCAGGATGTCCTTGCCGTCGTTGGTCTCGAACGAGGCACCGGGAAAGGTGAGATCGGTGACCGGCGAGATCGTCACCAATCCCGCGGGTGGTCGCTCACCGGCCGCCAGCAGGGTCAGAACCGCCGAGAGCACCAGCGTCCCACCGGCCGAGTCACCGGCGAGCACCGTCCGATCCGGGCTTCCGCCCGCCGCCAGTACGGCCCGGTAGGCATCGAGCACATCGTGCAGGGCCGCCGGATAGGGATGTCGGGGTGCGGGCCGATAGTCGACCGCGAGTACGGACCACCCGGTCGCCGCGGACAGTTCCCCGGTCACGGCCCGGGTTATTTCTGGATCACCGGCTGCGAATCCGCCGCCGTGTGCGTACACCATCACGCCCGCCCGGGTGGTCTGCTGGCCGCGGATCCACTCCCACGGGCCTTCTGGGGGGTTCATGGTCTTGATCTTAATGTCCGCTTGCCGGGAATGATTTTTGTTCCCAACCGCCGGCAAGCCCGTGCCCGCACAAAAGCAGGTGTTCAGCACGCGCTGATAGGAGACCATCGGTGTATGACCGGACCCACCGACGCGGAGATCTCGCCACCGGCAGCCGGAATACGCCTGCCATGGTCTGCGGTACCCGAGACTCTCCGGCAGGCCGTTGAGGCGTCACTCGGCGATCGAGTCATCGAAGCGGTCACGCAGCCCGGCGGGTTCTCGCCAGGCGTTGCCGCCCGCCTTCGGCTGGCGAACGGGGGACGGGCGTTCGTCAAGGCCGTCGGCCCGGAGCCCAACCCGAACTCCCCGGACATCCACCGCGCCGAGGCGCGAATCGCCGCGGCTCTCCCCCGGAACGCGCCCGCACCGCTGCTGCTCGATTCCTTCGACGCCGACGGCTGGGTGGTGCTGCTGTTCGAGGACGTCGACGGCACCGCGCCCGTCCAGCCGTGGATCCCGGCCGAGTTGAGCCGCGTCATGAGCGCCGTGGGCGACCTGGCCGCGACTCTAACCCCTACGCCCGTCGATGCCCCTGCAGTGGCCGACCGGCTCGCCAGCAGCTTCCGGGGATGGCGGCAGCTCGCCGAGTCACATCGACGCGGCGAAGACGACACCGCCGGACTCGATCGGTGGGCGCGACGGCATCTTCCGGACCTGGCCGTACTCGAGGCGGCCTGGAGCGACGCCGCGGCGGGCACCACCCTCGCCCACGCCGACCTGCGAGCCGACAACCTCCTGCTGACCGGGGACCGCGTCGTGGTGGTCGACTGGCCCTGGGCGTGCGTTGCCGCACCGTGGTTCGACCTGCTCGCGATGCTGCCCAGCGTCCGGATGCAGGGCGGACCAATGCCCGAGACACTTTTCGAGCGCCATCCGGTCTCCGGAAACGCCGACCCTGAGGCGGTCACCGCGGTCCTGGCGGCGCTCGCCGGCTACTTCGTCCGGCAGGCACTCCTGCCGGCACCTCCTGGTCTGCCCACCCTGCGCGCCTTCCAGGACGCGCAGGGCCGAGTCGCCCTCACCTGGCTGCGGATCCGCACCGGCTGGTCCTAGCCGGTCGTACGGCATGAGGAGATCGACCTGGGCCGGCGCCGAGCTCAGTCCGTGGTGACCCGCCGTCATCGACATGCAAGTATCCAACGGTGAGTGAGAGCACTTCGGCCGGGTCCCCGGCTCTTCCCGGCATCGCGTCCGTACTCAGGTTCAGCACGGAGCTGATCGCCTGGGTGGCCGCGCCGTGGGCGCTGGCGAGTCACTCACCGTGGCTGGCCGCGGCCTCGGTGGTGGTGCTGATCAGCCTGCCGACTCTGCTGTCGACGCCCGGTGACAAGAACAGCGTGCTGGTGCCGGTCCCGGGCTACGTCACCATCGGCCTGGTGATCATGCAGCTGGTGGCCGCCGTGGTCTCGGCCTGGGTGGCGTGGCTCCCGGCCATCGCCATCGCCGTCTCGGTGCTCGCGGCCGCGACGGTCGTCACGGAACTTCCGAGATGGCGGTGGCTGGCCACCGCCCCGGCCAGGCCGGCACCTCAGGCGTTGAGGTAGGCGAGGACGGCCAGTACGCGGCGGTTGTCGTCCTCCGAGGGCGGCAGGCGGAGCTTGCCGAAGATGTTGTTGGTGTGCTTGCTGATCGCCTTCTCGGTGACGAACAGCCTCGCGGCGATCGCGGCGTTGGTGCGTCCTTCGGCCATGAGGGCGAGCACCTCGCTCTCCCGTGGTGTGAGCTGCAGGAGCGGCGCTTCCTTCGCGTGGCCGGCCAGGAGCTGGGAGACGACCTCCGGGTCCAGGGCGGTGCCGCCGTCGGCCACCCGGCGGACCGACTCGATGAACTGGCTGATGTCGGAGACCCGGTCCTTGAGCAGGTAGCCGACCCCGCCGGTGCTGTCGGACAGCAGTTCGCGGGCGTAGAGCCGCTCGACGTGCTGGGACAGGACCAGTACCGGCAACCCGGGCACCTCGCGTCGCGCGGCCAGCGCCGCCTGCAGTCCCTCGTCGGTGAAGGTGGGCGGCAGCCGTACGTCGACGACCGCCACGTCCGGGCGGTGGGTGGTCAGCGCCCGGAGCAGTGACGGTCCGTTGTCGACGGCCACGACGACCTCGAAGTCGTAGGCGGTGAGGAGCCTGATCAGTCCGTCCCGTAGGAGGGCAAGGTCCTCGGCGATGACAACTCGCACGGCAACTCCATGGTCACGACGGTGGGCCCGCCGACCGGGCTGGTCATGACGATCGTTCCATCGAATGCGGCCAGCCGCCGTTCGATGCCCCGCAACCCGGTGCCGCGACCGGACTCCGCTCCGCCGATGCCGTCGTCGCCGACGACCATCGAGAGCGCGCCGCCCTCGTGGCGCAGCCGTGCCCAGGCGTGTCCGGCGGCGCTGTGCTTGACGACGTTGGCGAACGCCTCGGCGATGGCGAAGTAGGCCGCCGACTCGACCGGAGCGTGTGGCCTGCCCGGAAGTTCGATGTCCACGTCCACCGGGAGGGGAAGGGCCAGGGCGAGCGCCCGTACCGCTCCGTCCAGGCCCCGTTCGGCCAGCACCGGCGGGTGGATGCCGCGCACCAGGTCACGCAGTTCGGCCAGGGCCACGCCACTGGCCTCACGGGCCTCGGCCAGCAATCGCTGTGCGGCCTCTGGGTCCCTTTTCATGAGGTCCTCCGCCAGGCCGATGCTCATCCCGAGCGCCGCGAGCCGGGCCTGGGCACCGTCGTGCAGGTCCCGCTCGATCCGGCGCAACTCGGCCGCCTGCGCGTCCACCGTGTCGGAGCGGGTCTCGGTCAGCCGCCGCACCCGGGACGCCAGCTCGGCCTGCCGGGTGGGGGCCAGCAGCGAGCGGGTGAACAGCGCGTGGCCCCGCAGGATCCGGGGCCCCGCCCGCAGGCCGAAGAGCGTGACCAGCGCACCGATGGGCACGGACAGCCAGGCCAGTACGCCATAGTCCGAAAGGGGCCAGAACGGGCCGTACCCGTAGCCGCCGGTGACGTGCCCGATCCACGGGGCGACGAAGACGCCTTCCAGGCCGTACACGACCAGGCAGGCGGGCAGCAGCCCCAGCACCAGGCCCAACGGCACGTTGACCAGCGCCCACAACAGGTCCCGCCAGCTCGCCGGATCGCTCAGCAACCACTTGCAGCGCTGCAGACTCCCGATCAAGCCCTTCCCGTCGAACCGCGGCGCCGGGCGGTACGGCACGGGGATGCGGACTCCCGACCATTCGAGCGCCCATCTGCGCTGCTGATCGGCCAGCCCGCGGACCGCCAGCAGAGTGACCGGCACCAGGAACACCCCAACCCCGAGAGGGAGGAAGGCGATCGACAGGACCGTCACGATGAACAGCGCGAGGCAGGCCGTCTGCGACAGCACGGCCTGGACCAGACCCCGGACGCAGGTGAGCAGCCCGCGCTCGACCCGGCCGCCCGGGCCCTCACCGAATTCGTCCGTCATTGCCGGCCTCCTCATCCCCCAACGAAATCCCCGGCGAAATGACTGCCACGAAGTGGAGGCGCCGTCCTCCCACGCCCATTGTGATCGGCCCTGCACGTCGTCTCAGTGGTGCCAGGCCCCCTTCTGACGGCATCCAGGAGGAGTTTTCCCTACCCCCGGAAGGGTTCTGGGACCAGTGTCCGCACGGCCGCAGCGCAGCAGGCTCGATCCCATCAGCCCAGCACGGAGGAAGGACACGACGATGGCACGACGGCCGGCGGTACGGATGGCGAGATGGAGCGCGGCCCACCCGTGGCGGGCGATCCTTTTGTGGATGGTGTTCGTCACTGTATGCGTGTTGGTGGGAGGCGCCGGGGCTCAGAAGGCCACCGAACGGGACCTGGGCGTGGGTGAGTCCGGCCGCGCGACCCAGATCATGCACCGGGGCGGGCTGGACGACCCGGCGGTGGAGAACGTGCTGATCACGGCACGGTCCGGGAAGCCGGACCAGCAGGCGGCCCACCAGGCCGCCGCCGAGGTGGTTCAGCGCATGCGGGCGCTGCCCGAGGTGGCCGATGTCGGTGAGCCTGCTCCGGCGCCGAAAGGAACGGCCATCCTGGTGCCGGTGGTGATGCGGGGTGATCCGGACACCGCCAAGAGCCGGGTGGCGCCGTTGCTGAAGGAGACGGCCGCGCTTCAGCGAGCCCACTCCGGCCTGCGAATCGAGCAGACCGGTGCGGCGTCGGTGGGCAAGGGCCTGGACGAGCAGATCGGCAAGGACCTCGCCAAGTCCGAGGGGCTCAGCCTGCCGGTGACACTGCTGATCATGATGGTGGCGTTCGGTGCGATCGTGGCCGCCGGGGTGCCGGTGTTGCTCGCGATCTCGGCCGTGGCCGCCTCCACGGGCCTGTACGGGCTGGCGTCGCACGTGTTCCCCGACAGCGGCACGGTCTCAAGCATGATCATGATGATGGGCATGGCGGTGGGTGTCGACTACTCGCTGTTCTATCTCAAGCGGGAGCGCGAGGAGCGGAAGCGCGGGCGCGGCCGCATCGACGCCATCGAGATCGCGGCGGCCACCTCGGGGCACTCGGTGGTGGTCTCGGGCATCGCGGTGATCGTGTCGATGGCGGGGCTGTATCTGGCGGGCGATGTGATCTTCTCCGGTCTGGCGACTGGGACGATCATTGTGGTCGCGGTGGCGATGCTCGGTTCGCTGACCATCCTGCCGGCGCTCCTGGCCAAGCTCGGCCGCGCGGTGGACCGTCCGCGCGTTCCACTGCTGTGGCGGCTCACCAGCCGCACGGACTCTCCCCGGGTCTGGCCGGCCCTGCTGCGCCCGGCGCTGCGGCACCCGCGCGCCACCCTGCTGGTTTCGGTCGTGGCGCTGCTGGCCCTGGCGCTGCCGGCAGTGGGCATGCAGCTCAAGAACACCGGCACCGACGAGTTGCCGCGAACGATCCCGGCGATGCGGACCTACGACCGGATGATCGCCGCGTACCCCGCCGAGCACGCCCCGCAGAAGGTGGCCGTGCGGGCTCCCGCCGAGCGGGCGGCGCAGGTTCGGGCGGCACTGCTGAAACTGGTGGAGCGGACGCAGCACGACCCGTTGTTCGCTCACGACCAGACGGCGCAGGGCCGGGGGCCGGAGATCCGCGCCTCGGCGGACGGCCGTGTCCACACCGTCAGCGTGGTCTCCCCGTACGACGGCAACTCCGCGCAGGCCAAGCGGGCGCTCAGGGAGCTGCGCCGGGACCTCCTCCCCGCCACGGTCGGCACGGTCGCCGGCGCGCAGTACGCGGTCGGCGGGGAGACCGCGAACAACCTCGACTTCGGCACACATGTCGAGGAGAAACTGCCGCTGGTGATCGGCTTCGTGCTCCTGCTGACCTTCGTCATGTTGGCGGTGACGTTCCGGTCCGTCGTGGTGGCGCTCACCGCGATCGCCATCAATCTGCTGTCGGCGATGGCCTCGTTCGGGCTGCTCGTCCTGGTCTTCCAGCACACCTGGGCGGAGGGGATGCTGGGCTTCACCTCCACCGGAACCGTCATCGCCTGGCTGCCGCTCTTCCTGTTCGTCGTGCTGTTCGGGCTGTCGATGGACTACCACGTCTTCGTGGTCAGCCGGATCCAGGAGGCGGCGCGGCGCGGCATGCCGACCGGGGACGCGGTGGAGTACGGCATCACCCGGTCGGCGGGCGTCGTCACCAGCGCGGCCATCGTGATGGTCTCGGTGTTCGCGGTCTTCGCGTCCCTTCCCATGATGGACATGAAGCAGATGGGCTTCGGTTTGGCCGCCGCCGTATTGATCGACGCGGTGGTCGTCCGCATCGTGATCCTGCCGTCGTTGATGACGCTGCTCGGACGGGCCAACTGGTGGCCGGGCGGGATGCCCGCCGCTCCCCGCGCAATGGCAGCCGAACGCCCCCTGGATGTCACCGTGGGTTGAGCCCGTGGTGCCCCTCCACCGGGAGCGTGCGGTCCGTGTCCCCACGGGCCGCACGCTCGTGGATTCGGCCGGGCACCCTGCGGGGTGGCACCGGAACGCGGTCGAGGTCGTGCACCAGCACGATGTCGCCGTCGAAGACGGACGCGGCCTCCGCGACGAACCGCGGCTCGTCCTCGGCGCGGTAGCGCTCGGAGAAGTGGGTCAGCACCAGGCACCGCACGCCGGACTCCGCGGCGACCCGGCCGGCCTGGGCGGCGGTGAGATGACCGCGCTCCTCGAGGCGGTAACCGTAGGCCTCGATCGAGTGGGACAGCCGCCGGGCGGTCAGGGCGAAGGGCGCGTCGTCGGTGCCGAGCCGTACCTCGTCACCCAGCAGATAGCCATTGTGGTTGCGGGTCTTGGTGGGGACCGCACCGGCCGAGCCCAGGATGACGAGATCACGGGTGGACATGGCCTAAAAGATGCCAGACGGAGGGTTGGGAGAAGGCCGGGCAGTGGCGTCGGTGACCGGTGCCGCGCCGGCGATGAACTTCGTCAGCTCCGAGCCGTACAGCACCCGGCCTGGGAAGGGGTCGGCGGCGGCCATCCGCGTCAGCGCGGCGACCGGCGGTTCCACCCGGCCGCCGACCAGAATGAGGTTGCCGAACCGGCGGCCCCGCAGCACACCGGGGTCGGCGATCAGGCAGACCTCCGGGAGTACGGCTCGCAGCGTCGCCGCCTGGGCACGCGCGAAGGCGAGCGGAGCCCCGTCTGCCACGTTCGCGGCGAACAGGCCGTCGGACCGCAGAACCCTGGCGGCCGAGGAGACGAACTCCACCGAGGTCAGATGTGCCGGGGTCCGGCTGCCCGCGTAGGCATCGGAGATGACCAGGTCGAAGGCGTCCTCGGGCGCACGCGACAGGACCTCGCGGGCGTCGCCCGTACGGATCCGTATCCGCCAGGTGCGTTCGAGCGGGAGGGTGCGGCGGACCAGGGCCACCAGTGCGGCGTCCAGCTCGACCACCTGCTGGGTGGACCGGGGGCGGGTGCTCGCGATGTAGCGGGGCAGCGTCAGGCCGCCGCCGCCGAGGTGCAGTGCCTGGAGCGGCTTGCCGGGTGGGGCGGCGAGGTCGGCGACGTGGCCGAGCCGGCGGACGTACTCGAAGTCGAGGTAGCACGGGTCGTCCAGGTCGACGTGCGACTGGGGGATGCCGTCCAGCAGCAACGTCCAGGCGCGCGAGCGGTCCGGGTCGGCCAGCAGCTCCACGGTGCCCGAGTCGACCTCCTCGCGCTGCACGGCGCTGCGGCGGGTGCGCTGCCGGTGTGCCATCAGGAACTCACGCTCTCCGGCACGGGGTCCCGGGTCGAGGAGGGCTCGCCGAACCGGGCCAGGATGAGAGTGCCCGCCACCGCCAGCACGAACCCGGCGAGCGCCACGGGGACGTACCCGCTGCGGGTCTGGTCGCCCAGGAGCCAGATGCCCACGGCGGCGGGCACCACGGTCTCGGCGACCACCACGGCCGCGGTCGTCGTGGTCACCGACCCGCGTTGCAACGCGGTGGCGTAGAACAGCATCGCGGCCACACCACCCGCGGCCAGCGCGTACGTCGCCGGATCGCGCAGCAGGTCCAGTGGGGACAGGCTGGCCAGCACCCGCGCGGCGACCGCCACGGCGCCGAAACCCAGTCCGGTGACCAGGCCCAGCAGTGCCGACCGCGCCCGGCCCCGGACTCTTCCGGCCGTCATGCCCACGAGGAACAACACGACGACCGCGGCCAGTAGCGTCCAGCGGAACCCCACGCTCACCCGGGCGGCGCTCTCGTGGCCGGCGGCCAGCCCGAGCAGGGCGAGTCCGACACAGACGACGGCCACCGCCACCCACTCGCGGCCGGTGAGCCGGATCTTCATCACCCGGGCGGCGACCACCGCAGTCACCGCGAGGTTGGCCGCGACGACGGCCTGCACCACGAACAGCGGAAGCGAGCGCAGCGCCGCCAGCTCCGCCACGAAGCCGGCCAGGTCCAGCAGGATTCCCACGACGTACGGGAGCTGCCCGGTCAGCCTGATCAGCAGCCGGGGATCGACACCCTGCCCCGCCCGGGTCCTCCGTGCCGCGACCGCCTGCAGCACGGTGGCCACACCGAAACAGAGGCTCGCGGCCAGCGCGCCCAGGAGACTCCAGGTCATCGCCTCACACTATGTGTCAGCGGCTGGTGTCGCGGGCGGTCCGCCCGGCCGGACGATGCCCGGAGCCGGACGTCATCGGCCGGCGCGCACCGAGGTGCCGGCGAGGAAGGCGAGCTCTCTCTTGATGGAAGTGCTGTCAAGAGCAGTGCTCTCTATTGTTCGCGGTGCTCTGCTCACTTGGCTCTGACCTGACACGGAAGTCGCCCAGATGACAGAATCGAGGTCGCCATGTCGCCCAGACCCACTCTGCGCCTGACCCGCGCCTCGGTCTTCGCCGGCGTCTGCGTGACGCTGGCCACCGCGGGCCATGCCGCCGTGTCCCATGTGATGGTCGCGCCCTGGGCGATCGGGCTGGGTTTCGCGGCCGTCCTCTCGGTGGCATGGGTGCTGACCGAGACGGAGCGATCCCTGGCCACCATCCTGGGTGGGCTCCTCGGCGGCCAGTTCGTGTTCCACGCACTCTTCACCGCGGGCCATCCGGGGCTCTCGGCGATGCACCACTCCGGGCCTCCCGTCCTGATGACCGACGGCATGACCGGCGGCCATGGCGGCACCAGCATGACGCTGGCGCACCTGACGGCGGCCGTGGTGTCGGCCTGGTGGCTGCGGCGGGGTGAGCGCGCCGTCTGGCGGCTGGCCCGGCGGGTGGCCGCTCTGGCCGGCCGGCCGCTGTGGGCTCGGACGGCGCTGCTGGACTCCGCTCCGGTCGTACCTCCGGCTCGCGCCTTCTCCCGTACCTCCCCTCCGGCCCGGCCACGTTCCGCCGCCCTGCGGAACTCGGTGGTCCGACGGGGCCCTCCGTTCCGTCCGACGGCACTCGCGCGCGGCTGAGGCCGTGCGCCGGGCGCCCCTGCCCTCGGACATCCAAGAACGTCGTCGAACGGAGAGAACCCATGTCCATGCCCATGTCCTTAACGCTGCCTTCAGGGTCGCTGTCTTCAACACCGTCCTCGTCGCCGTCCTCGTCGCCATCCTGGTCGCCATCCTGGTCGGGGCGTGACCGGCGGAGTACGCGGCTCGCCGCGGTCGGCGGGACCGCCGCGCTGACCCTGCTGCTCATGGCGGGACCGGCCGCCGCCCATGTCACCGCTAATCCGGACACGGCGGAGCAGGGCTCCTACAGCAAGGTGTCGTTCCGGGTGCCCAACGAGCAGGCCTCCGCGCAGACCACGGGCGTCGAGGTCGACCTGCCGCTGGACCACCCGATCGCGGCCGTGTCGGTCCGACCGGTCCCCGGCTGGACCGTCAAGGTCGCCAAGACCAAGCTGGCCGCCCCGATCAAGTCCGACGACGGCGAGATCACCCAGGCGGTCTCCCGGATCACCTGGACCGGGGGGTCGATCGCGCCGGGGCAGTTCCAGGAGTTCGACGTATCGATGGGCCCGCTGCCCACAGACACCGACCGGCTCATGTTCAAGGCGGCGCAGACCTACTCGGGCGGTGAGGTCGTGCACTGGGACCAGGACCCGGGCAACGGCGGCCAGGAACCCGACCATCCCGCACCGGTGCTCCGGCTTACCCCGAAGAGCAGCGGTGGCGGGCACATGATGACCGCCCAGGTCCCCATCGCCAAGGCGGCCACGCCGGCCAATGCCGACGACGGCACTGCCCGTTTGCTGGGCGCCCTCGGGCTCGCGGTGGGGGCGATCGGCATCGCCGTGGGCGGGCTCGGCCTGGCCCGGGCCCGGAACCGGTCGTGAGACGCCCCGCCGTACGGTCCGCGGCGATCATGTCCTGGGTCCTGCTGGCCCTCGCCGTGACCGCCGGGCCAGCGTCCGCGCACACCTCGCTGAAGGCGGCCTCACCGGCGATCGGCTCGACGGTGTCACCGCCGAGCCGGATCGTGCTGACCTTCGTCGATCCGGTCGGTTTTCCGCAAGTGGTCCTCAGCGACGCGGCTGGCGGCCGGCACGAGTCCGGCAAGGCACAGGCCGTGGACAACACGGTGACCGAGCAGGTGAGCGGACCGCTGTCGTCGGGCATCTACACGGTGGGGTGGCGGGTCGTCGCCACGGACGGGCATCCGGTCAGCGGCCAGTACCGGTTCATCGTCGCCGGCGGCACGTCGGCCGTCCCGGGGGCCGGGCCGGTGGCGGGACCGGACGGGAGCGCCTCGTCCCGGACGGCCACTCCCGGCACGGGATCGTCCGGCACCGGCTGGTGGTGGGCGGGCCTCGGCGCCCTCCTGCTCGCGGGCTTGGCCGCCGGCATCGTCTTCGCCCGCCGGACTCTCCGGCCCGACGGCCGGGCCTGACCACCCCTGCCTTCTCCGTGACCGTGCATCGATCGGCGATCGATGCACGGTCACGGAGGCCGGAACCTCAGACAAGCGCTTGCTCAGTGCCGGAGCTAAGCTGCTTACCGAATCATCTTCGGATCTGGAGGCAACGGCGATGGGCACAAGCCAGGGCAACCGCACCTTCGTGGTCGGCGTGGGCATGACCAAGTTCGAGAAGCCGGGCTCCCGCGACTGGGAGTACCCGGACATGGCCAAGGAGGCCGTGGGGAAGGCACTCGAAGACGCCGGGATCTCCTATGACCAGGTCGAACAAGCATACGCGGGCTCGATGTACGGCTCGATGGGCCAGCGCGCCCTCTACGAGACGGGGATGACCGGCATCCCGGTGATGACGGTGGCCAACGCGTGCGCCACCGGCTCCAGTGCGCTGTTCCTCGCCCGGCAGGCGATCAAGGGCGGGCTGGCCGACTGCGTCCTCGCCCTGGGCATGGAGAAGATGCAGAAGGGCTCGCTGGGCGCGGGGATCGGGCAGTCCAAGGTCACCATCGTCGACTTCCACCTCGACTCGATGGTGAAGGGCCGCCCTTGGGAGGCCGCCGCGCCGATGCCGCAGATGTTCGGCAACGCGGGCCGCGAGCACATGGAGAAGTACGGCTCGACGCCCGACCACTTCGCCTGGATCGGCTGGAAGAACCACAAGCATTCGGTGAACAACCCGTACGCCCAGTTCCAGACCGAGTACAGCCTCGACGACGTCAAGAACGCCAAGATGATCTTTGAGCCGCTGACCAAGCTGCAGTGCTCGCCGACCTCCGACGGAGCGGCGGCGGCGATCGTGGCGAGTGAGCGGTTCGTGGACGAACACGACCTGTGGGACCAGGCGATCGAGATCGCCGGCCATCACATCGCCACCGACACCCCCGACAGCTTCGCCGACAATTCCTCGATCCAGGTGGTGGGCTTCGGGGTCTCGCAGCGCGCCGCGCACCAGGCGATGGAGGAGGCGGAGGTGAGCATCGGGGACGTCGACGTCATCGAGTTGCACGACTGCTTCAGCGCCAACGAGCTCATCACCTACGAGGCGCTGGGCATGGCCCCGGTCGGCGAGGCGCACAAGCTGGTCGATGCGCAGGCCACCACCTATGGTGGCACGTGGGTGGTGAACCCGTCCGGCGGCCTGATCTCCAAGGGCCACCCGCTCGGCGCCACCGGCATCGCCCAGTGCGCAGAGCTCACCTGGCAGCTTCGCGGCCAGGCCGGCAATCGCCAGGTCGAGGGGGCCCGCGTCGCCCTGCAGCACAACATCGGGCTCGGCAGCGCCTGCGCCGTCGCCGTGTACAAGCAGGCCCGCTGACCACCCGGACCGCGATTTCCACTGACTCGCCATCGCGATTGCTACTGGACAGTAGGTCGGGGCTTGATACCGTTCGACCGTGGACACCTCGGCCTTCCTCGACACGCTGCCACGCGGACGCCATCGCCTGACCCGGGAAGAGGTCGTCGCCTCGCAGCGCGGCCGGCTACTGCTGGGCATGGCCGAAGCGGTCGCGGAGAAGGGTTACATCCGGACTTCCGTCGCTGAAGTGCTCAAACGCGTACATGTGTCGCGTGAGACGTTCTACGAGCATTTCGCCGACAAGGAGGCTTGTTTTCTGGCCGCCTTCGACAAGGCCGGCGAACTGCTGGAGGCCGGTGTCCGCGAGGCGGCCGGGACACCGGACCTGCCCGCGATGGAGCGCTTCGACCGGGCACTGACGGCCTATCTCGACCTGATGGCGCGGGAACCGGCGCTGGCCAAGATGTTCCTCACCGAGATCTACGCCGCGGGCCCGGCCGCCGCGGATCGCCGGTTCGAGGTCCAGCGGCGCTGGGTCAACCTGTTCACCGATATCCTCACCGCCGACGAGGGCTGGCGCACGCTGCCGGACCCGCGTTTCGCCTGCAACCTCGTGGTCGGCGGGGTGGGCGCGATGGTCACGGCCCGGGTGGCCGTTGACGGCCACGCTTCGCTGCCCGCTCTGCGCGAGCCCGTACTGGCGCTGATCCAGTCCGTGCTCGACCGGCGATCCGGTCACTGATCGCAGACCGGGTCAGCCCCGGAACGTCGTCAGGATGTCGTCGAACATCCGGACGCTCGGCGTCCAGCGGTCCTCAGGGGCCACGAACAGCAGGTCGTAGTCTCCCACCCGGCTCTGCAGCGCGTGCGTGCCGAGCCAGGTGTACTCCCACTCGGCGCCGGTGCCGGCGGGTCGGTCCGCGGCCTCCAGCCGGATGGTCCGGTAGTGGGCGTACCGGCTGCGCTGCTCGGCGGCCCGCAGGTCGCCCAGCGGATCCCCCGCCGTGGGGGCGATCCGGACATAGCGATTCATTCGCGGATCGGACCAGTAGATGCCATCGGCCCGGACGGTGCGCCGCCAGCCGAGGGGGATGCCCACCGAGTAACCGGCGGCTTCCCGGTAGCCGGCCATTCCCGCCGCCGCGACGGCCTCCCGCAACCGTACGGTGTCGCTCGATCCCACCGCGGTCCAGCGCGACGACCAGGTGCCACCTGCGGCGACGAGGGCGGCGAGCACCGAGACCGTGGCCAGCGCGCCGATCCGGGGCAGCATCCGGGCCGGGCCGGTGCGCTCCCCGGTCTCCAGCCGGTCGAAGAGCCGGGCCGTCTGGTCTGCGGTGAGCCGCTCGGCCGGGTCCTTGCGCAGCAACCCGTCGATCACCACCCGCAGCCCGCCCGCATGTTCCGGCGGCTCGTAAGGGTCGAGCAGCACCGCCATCAGTGACGCCAGCGCGTCGCCCCTGGCGTACGGAGGGCGGCCCTCGACGGCGGCGTACAGCATCGCGCCGAGCGACCACAGGTCGGACGCCTCGGTGATCGGCTTACTGCTCGCCTGCTCCGGAGAGACGTATGCGGGCGAGCCCTCCAGCGGAGCACGCGAGCCCACATCGTTGCGGTGGACCGCCAGCCCGAAGTCGGTGAGCACGACCCGGCCGTCGACGGCGAGCAGCACGTTGCTGGGCTTGACGTCCCGGTGCAACAGGCCGACCGCGTGCGCGGCGACCAGCACCGACAGCACCTGGCGGCCGATCGCGGCCGCCCGCTGCGGCGGCAGCCGCCCGCCCTGGTCGATGAGCCGCTGCAGGGAGGAGCCGTGGACCAGCTCCATCACGATCCATGGACGGCCGTCCTGCTCGACGATGTCATGGACGGTGATCACGCCCGGGTGGTCGAGCATGGCGGTGGCGCGGGCCTCGCTGAGCACGCGGTGATAAAGCAGCACGCGCTCGCCGACCCTCAGCTGTCCGGGCAGGGACACCTCTTTGACCGCGACGTCCCGGTCGAGCACTTCGTCGTGGGCCCGCCACACGGTGCCCATACCGCCCCTGCCGACCACGGTGAGTAGGCGGTATCGCTCTCGGAGCAGAATTCCACGCACGCCCCCCATGTCGTCTTTATGCGGCTGATCGCGCCCATGGCACGCCCGCTGATTCGAAGATCATTGATTACCGCATTCCGGACTATGGATTGACGTGATATCACGACATGTATTTAGTTAGCACTGAGCAACTAGCCGGAGGCGAGACCATGGACGATCACGCCGGCCGCTACAAATGGGTGGCACTGAGCAACACCACGCTCGGCATGCTGCTCGCGATGATCAACTCCTCGATCGTGATCATTTCGCTGCCCGCGATTTTCCGGGGAATCCGATTGAACCCACTCGAACCCGGCAATGTGAGCTATCTGCTGTGGGTCCTGATGGGCTACATGCTGGTCGTGGCCGTCCTCGTCGTCACGCTCGGGCGGCTGGGCGACATGGTCGGCCGGGTCAAGATCTACAACGCCGGTTTCGCGGTGTTCACCGCCGGTACGATCCTGCTCGCCCTGGACCCGTTCACGGGCGGCGGCGGGGCGGTCTGGCTGATCGTGTGGCGGGTGGTCCAGGGCGTCGGCGGCGCGATGCTGATGGCAAACGCCGCGGCGATCCTGACCGACGCGTTCCCCTCGAACCAACGCGGCATGGCGATGGGCACCAACCAGGTCGCGGGCATTGCCGGCTCGTTCCTGGGTCTCGTCGCGGGCGGCCTGCTGAGCGAGGTCAACTGGCGGCTCACGTTCTTCGTCTCGGCCCCCATCGGCATCATCGGCACCATCTGGGCCTACCGGAGCCTGCGCGAGACCTCCGTCCGCTCCGCCGTACGGCTGGACTGGCTGGGCAACATCACCTTCGCCGTCGGCCTGACCGCGCTGCTGGCGGCCATCACCTACGGGATCCAGCCGTACGGAGGGCACGCGCAGGGCTGGACCAATCCGTGGGTGCTGGCCGGCCTCATCGGCGGCGTGGTCACCCTCATCGCCTTCTGCGTGGTCGAGAGCCGGGTCGCCGAGCCCATGTTCCATCTGGGGCTCTTCCGCATCCGGGCCTTCGCGACCGGAAACGCCGCCGGGCTGTTGACCGCCGTCGCCCGTGGCGGCATGCAGTTCATGCTGATCATCTGGCTGCAGGGCATCTGGCTTCCGCTGCACGGCTACGACTTCGAGGCCACCCCGCTGTGGGCGGGCATCTACCTGCTGCCGCTGACCCTGGGCTTCCTGGCCGCCGGGCCGGTGTCGGGCTGGCTGTCGGACCGGCACGGCGCCCGGGTGTTCGCCTCCGGCGGCGCGATGCTGGCCGCGCTGTCCTTCCTGGGGCTCCTGCTGATCCCCACCGATTTCGGGTACGGCTGGTTCGCGCTCCTGATCTTTCTGAACGGCGTCGGGTTCGGGCTCTTCCAGGCGCCCAACGCCACCGCCATCATGAACAGCGTCCCGGCCGGTCAGCGCGGCGCGGCCGGCGGTATGGCGGCGACCTTCATGAACGCGGGAATGGTCCTGTCGATCGGAGTGTTCTTCTCATTGATGGTCGCGGGACTGTCCAACAGCCTCCCGCGGACCCTGACGGGCGGTCTCACCTCGCACGGGGTCCCGCCGGACGTGGCACAACAGGTCGGCTCCCTTCCCCCGGTCGGCACACTGTTCGCCGCCTTCCTCGGTTACAACCCGATCCAGAACCTGCTGCGGCCCAGCGGCACGCTGGACCGGCTTCCGGCCGCGGACGCCCACGAGCTGACCGGGCACCGCTACTTCCCCGAGCTGATCTCCGGCCCGTTCCATCAGGGCCTGGTCATCGTGTTCGGCTTGGCCATCGTCATGTCGCTGGCCGCCGCGCTCGCCTCGGTGCTGCGCGGACGGCAGTTCATCCACCAAGATGAGCCCCAGGTGCCCACCGCACCTCTCAGCGAAGCCGGGCGCACGACGGGATGATCAGTATGATGACCCAGGATCTGACGGACGCCGAACTCGCCGCCCGGCTCCGGTTGGCACTGGCCAGGCTCACCCGGCGGTTGCGGCAGCACACTCCGCAGAGTCTCAGTTCGAGTCAGGTGTCGACACTGGCCAGCGTCGAGGAACTCGAGCCGGTGCGGCTGAGCGACCTGGCCGTCGTCGAGGGTGTCAGCCTTCCCACTCAGAGCCGGGTCGTCGCCTCGCTGGAGAGGCACCGGCTGCTCGTGCGCAAGCCGGACCCCGACGACGGGCGGGCCGCCCAGCTGCACATCACCGCGATAGGCCGCGAGCGGCTCGAACAGCTCCGCACGGAGCGGTCGGCCTTCCTCGTCGAGCGTCTGAGCACACTGACCGAAGCCCAGCGCACCGCGCTGGCCGATGCCCTCGACGCCCTGGAGATCCTGGCCAAAGGCGAGCGCGCATAGGTTCACCCGAATGCGGGCACCATGATGTACGGTGCTACCAGCACTGGATCTCCCGCTCTGCGGTGGCAGTGCTGTCGGTGGCCTACCGCTCCTCGCGCAGGAATGAGGGCGTCGCCCGGCCGATCTGAGTGCCGCGGCGTTCCACTCACTCATCTTCATCGATTCATCAATTGATTTTGACCTACCGCGTAGTGCATCCAAGCCATACGCGAGCGTTCTCCGGGATTTGTGCCGCACTACGGCACACCCGCGAAAGGAACCCCCCTTGACCATGACAGACACTCTGAGAACCACTCAGCCCAGCAAGCCCGCACAACGCGGGCACGCCATTCCGAACGCCCGGGGCACCGTCGAGCAGGCGGTCATCCCGGTCGCCGGAATCATCTCCATCCACGACAACCACGCGTTCGTACGGACGACCGGCTATCTGCCGGGACCCGGCGACGTGTACGTCTCACTGGCCCAGGTCCGCACGTTCGGCCTGCGCAGCGGTGATGTCGTCAACGGCACCGCCCGGCCGGCCCGCGCCCGCGAGAAGCACGGCGCGCTCGTCGCCGTCGAGACCGTCAACGGCCTGGCACCCGGCTTCGACCGCCCGGACTTCTCCCAGCTCGTCCCGCTGCATCCGCAGGAGCGGCTGCGGCTCGAATCCGGCCCCGCGGCACTGGCCGCACGGGTCATCGACCTGGTCAGCCCGATCGGCAAGGGTCAGCGCGGACTGATCGTCTCGCCGCCCAAGGCGGGCAAGACCATGGTGCTCCAGGCGATCGCCAATGCCATCACCCGCAACCACCCCGAATGCCACCTCATGGTCGTGCTGATCGACGAGCGGCCCGAAGAGGTCACCGACATGCAGCGCTCGGTGGAGGGTGAGGTCATCCAGTCGACCTTCGACCGTCCCGCCGACGAGCACATCGCCATCGCCGAGCTGGCGATCGAGCGGGCCAAGCGGCTGGTCGAGCTCGGCCACGACGTGGTCATGCTGCTCGACTCCATCACCCGCCTCGGCCGGGCCTACAACATCGCGGCACCCACCAGCAGCCGCATCCTGGCGGGCGGCGTGTCGGCGAACGCGCTCTATCCGCCCAAGCGGTTCTTCGGCGCCGCCCGCAACATCGAGAACGGCGGCTCACTGACCATCCTGGCCACCGCGCTGGTCGAGACCGGCTCCCGAATGGACGATGTCTTCTTCGAGGAGTTCAAGGGCACCGGAAACATGGAGCTGAAGCTCAGCCGGCACCTCGCCGACAAGCGGATCTTCCCCTCGATCGACATCGAGGCCTCCGGGACGCGCCGCGAGGAACTCATCATGGACCCGCACGAACTGACGCTGAGCTGGCAGCTGCGCCGAGTGCTGCACTCCCTCGACGATCAGCAGGCCCTCGAACTCCTTCTCGCGAAGATGAAGGAGACCGCCTCCAACGCCGAGTTCCTGCTCCAGGTGCAGCAGACGAGCCCGTGATCACCGGCTCCTAGGACGGTCCCGCCGGCGCGCCAGATGGAACCAGATGGAACCAGATGGAACCGTACCGGCCCGAAGCACTCCGGACCCGCGAACGCCCACGCGGAGCTCAGGCGAAGACGGACTTGGCCCACTTGTAGTCGGACTTGCCGACCGCGGTGCGCTGCACCTCGTCGACGAGGTGCAGGGCGCGAGGAATCTTGTAACCGGCGATCCGGTCCTTGAGGTAGGCGCCGAGCTCGTCCAGCGTCAGCGTGGCGCCCGGCTCGGTCGCGACCACGGCCGCGACCCGCTGACCGAACCGCTCGTCGGGCAGACCCACCACGACCACGTCGTACACGTGCGGATGGTCCTTGACCGCGACCTCGACCTCTTCGGGGTAGACCTTCTCGCCCCCGGTATTGATCACCAGCGAGCCGCGGCCGAGCAGCGTGATCGTGCCGTCCTCGTTGAGAGCCGCGAAGTCGCCCGGGATCGACCAGCGCTTGCCGTTCGCGTCGGTGAAGAACGTCGCGGCGGTCTTGACCGGGTCGTTGTAGTAGCCGAGCGGGATGTGGCCGCTGCGCGCCAGCTTGCCGATCTCCCCGACGTCGACCTGGTTCAGGTCGTCGTCGAGGACGGTGCAGTCCGGCTTCATCTGGAACTGTGCGGTGCCGCCCTCCTTGCCCTCGATCGAGGGACCGCAGGCTCCCGTCTCGGAGGCACCGTAGTTGTCAAGGAACAGGATGCTGGGCAGATGCGCCCGCAGCTCCTCTCGGGCCGCCGCGGTCAGCGGGGCGCCACCCGAGGCGATGGCGAATAGCGCGGAGGTGTCGTGGGTGCCCTTGGCCAGCTCCTGGGCCACCGGGCGGGCCATCACGTCACCGACGACCATGAGGACGTTGGCCTGCTCCTCGGCGAGCAGGCCGAGCACCTTCGCCGGGTCGAACCCATGGTCGGTGTAGAGCACGACCTTGGCGCCGCTGAACATGCCCATGAGCGCCACCCACTGGCCGGCCCCGTGCATCACGGGCGCACAGTCGAGCACTGCCATGGCCGGTTTGACGGCGTTCTCCGCGATGGCGTCGGGCGAGCCGATCGGCTCACCGAGCACGTTCCCGCCGCCCAGCGCGCCGAAGAAGATGTCCTCGCAACGCCACTCGACGCCCTTGGGATAGCCGGTGGTCCCGCCGGTGTACATCAGGTAGCGGTCATCGCTGGAGCGCTCGGGGAAGTCCGCGTCGGGCGAGGCCGCAGCCAGCGCCTCCTCGTAGGAGACGGCATCGGCGATCTCCTGGGAGCCGCCGTCCTCCAGTACGACGACGTGCCGCAGCTTCGGCAGTTCGTCCCGTACCTCCTCGACCCGGGCCAGGAGCGAGCGCTCGCCGATCACGGCCACGGATTCGGAGTCGTACAGAACGTGCCGCAGCTCGGCGGCAACGTAGCGGTAGTTCACCGGAACCGGCACCGCCCGGATCTTGTAGGCGCCGAACATGCTCTCGATCCACTCCGCCCGGTTGTAGGCGAGGATCGCGACATGCTCACCGGGCTGGATCCCGGCGGCCTGAAGGTGGTGGCCCACCCGGCTGGCCCGCCGGTCCAGCTCCCCATAACTGAGGCGAACGTCGCCGGCGACCAGGGCGGGACGATCCGGGCCTGCCTCGGCCAGGATCTCCAGGAGGTCTGCGAGGTTGTAGCTGCGCTGCATCATAGGGGCTCCTCGGGGTGGTTGGAGGCGGCCCCTGGAACGGACAGGGGGTGCCCCCGATCATTGCTACCAGCCGGTAGATCCTTCAACACCTCACCGCCGCCTGATCTGATGACATCGGTCACACAGGGGCGGGATCCAGCTGGGCGAACAGCGGGCCTGCCGGCCGGTGGCCTCCAGATGACAAGCGAGTGCGCGCGTTCTTACGCGCTTCTTATCCCTACCACGCCATAGTGAGCGGTAACGATTTCGCATCAGGTGCCAGGGGGGTAGTGGTGACCACAGGCGTTGTGGCGTGGACGCCGCCGAGCTGGGAGGAGATCGTTCGCGAGCACTCCAGCAGGGTGTTCCGGCTGGCGTACCGATTGACCGGCAACAAGCACGATGCCGAGGACCTGACGCAGGACGTGTTCGTCCGGGTGTTCCGTTCCCTGTCGTCGTACAGTCCTGGAACGTTCGAAGGGTGGTTGCACCGCATCACCACCAACCTGTTCCTCGACCGGGCCCGGCGCAAGCAGCGCATCCGCTTCGAGGGACTCGGCGACGACGCCGCCGAACGCCTCGCCGGCCGCGAGCTCAGCCCGGCGACGGCCTACGACGAGCGCCTGCTGGACGCCGACATCCAGGCGGCCCTGGACCAGCTGGCCCCGGAATACCGGGCGGCCGTGGTGCTCTGCGACATCGAGGGGCTCACCTACGAGGAGATCGCCGCAACACTGGGCGTCAAGCTCGGCACCGTGCGCAGCCGGATCCACCGCGGCCGCGGCCAACTGCGCAACACCCTGGAACACCGCCGCCCGGCAGAGGTGGCCGCCCCCGCCTGACCACCATCACCGAGCTCGGTCATCGCGTTGTCAAGGACCGGCTGCCGCTCAAGTCCCAGGCCATCCTTACCCAGCAGCGGCTGCCCGGGGCGCGGTTCGTCCGGCTTCCCGACTGCGGTCATATCCCGATGGGAGACGACCCCGAACTCCTCGCCCAAGTGTTGTTCGAGGGGAGCGCGACTCCGGTCGCGTGAGCCGGGCGGGGCGGGGCAGACTGTCGGTGGGTCCGCGGAGTCGATGCCCGCGGGTTTCGGTGCAGGCAGCTGGACTTAATTTGAAGTTTCAACCAGAGTGTGGTTTATTGCTTGAAGCTTCAACCGTGGGCGGAGCCCGCGGAACCCGCCACGCTGAGGAGAAAACCACATGAGCGCCATCGCTTCCGACCTGGGCATCACCGCAGGTACCTGGAACATCGACCCGGCCCACTCGGAGGTCACCTTCAAGGTCCGCCACCTGATGAGCAAGGTGCGCGGCGCCTTCGCCGAGTTCTCGGGCGCGGTCGTCGTCGCCGACGACGTCACCACCTCGACCGCCACCGCCGAGATCAAGACGGCTTCGGTCGACACCCGCACCCCCGACCGCGACGCGCACATCAAGTCGGCCGAGATCCTGGACGTCGAGAAGTACCCGGCGCTGACGTTCGCCACGACGGGCGTACGGATCGACGGCGGCGACTACCTGGTCGACGGCACCCTGACCGTGAAAGACGTCACCCTCCCGGTGACCCTCGAGGTCGAGTTCAACGGTGTCGGCCTGGACCCGTGGGGCGGCACCCGGGCCGGCTTCACCGCCACCACCTCGATCAGCCGCAAGGCGTACGGCGTCGAGTTCAACATCCCGCTCCAGGGCGACAAGGTCCTGCTGGGCGACACCATCGAGATCACGCTCGAGATCCAGGCCGTCAAGGTCTGAGCCCCCAGGCACCATCCCGAAGACGGTCGTCCACATCCTGTGGACGACCGTCTTCGCGTCGCGGGTCATTCCCGCTTGGCGAGCGGAAGCCGCAGGACGAAACGAGCGCCATGCGGGCAGTCCTCGATCCGCAACGTGCCGCCGTGCGCGATCGCGATGTCCCTGGCGATGGCCAGGCCCAGGCCGGTGCCGCCCGCCTCACGGGCGCGAGCGGTGTCCAGCCGGGTGAACCGCTCGAACGCCCGCTCCCGATCCGCAGCCGGGATGCCCTGCCCGCGATCGGTCACCATCAGGCAAGCCTGGTCTTCGTGCGTGCCGACCACGACGTCGATCGCTCCTTCGCCATGGCGTTTGGCGTTGTCCAGCAGGTTGTCCAGCACCCGCACGAGCTGCATGCGCACACCGTTCACCACCGCCCCGGCATGGAGATCGGCACCGACCACCAACGAGGACGAGCGCAGCTCCAGCTCGGTGGAGACCATCTCGGCCAGGTCGATCTCCTCGGTCACCACCGGGCCGCCGGTACCCAGCCGGGCTAGCAGCAGCAGGTCGGTGACGATCGCCTCCAGCCGGTCGGTGTCCCGCAACGCGGCCGTGAGCGCGCCCACGAGATCGGTGTCGTCGGGATACATCAACGCGGATTCGAGTTCGGTGCGCAGCCCGGCGATGGGGGTCCGCAGCTCATGGGAGGCGTCCGAGGCGAAGCGGCGCTGCCGCTCCACCGAGCGTTCCAGTCGTTCGATGGTCTCGTTGGCGGTACGCGCGAGGTCCGCGATCTCACCGATACCGCAGGGCTCGGGCACCCGGCGGCTCAGATCCGTACCGCTGATCTCCGCCAGCTGGGCCCGGACCGCATCGATCGGCTGGAGCGTACGCCCCACCATGTACCAGGTCGACAGTGCTGTGAACGCCGCCAGCAGCAGCACCGCCGATCCGAGAAGAAGCTCCAGGTGATGTTCATGGATGAGCCATGGCTCGTTCTCGCCCGCATAGATCACCGCGGGTGCGCTCAGCATTCGCCTCGCCGTGAGGAGACGACAGCGGCCGTCATCACACGAGAAGAGGTTCTTGACGGGTTCGTCGAGGGAGGGCACGAGCGTGCTGAGCCGCCGCTCCCGTGATCCGGCCACGGAGGCGTCGACCAGCCGTCCATGCAGATCGAAGACCTGGATCAGCGTGACCCCGTGGAACGCCGGGATGGGGTCGGGCAGAGCGTTGCTCCGTATCTCGGCCACGACCCGGGTGGCGGCCCGCTGGGAGTCGTTCCAGATCGAGTTGAGAATGGACTGACGTACCGCCACGTCCACCCCGACGGCGACCAAGGTCAGCAGGACGGCGGAGACGATGGACGCTATCAGCGTGTCCCGGACACGGATCGACCGGGGCCGCAGCCGCATGATGATCCCCCCGAATCATTTCTGACCAGCTAGAGCCCATTTCCCAGCGACCCACAACGTACGGGACGATGGGGTCATGGAGGAGCAGCCACGCGAGCCGGATCCGCGGTTCACCCTCGCCAACGAACGGACCTTCCTCGCCTGGATCCGCACCTCCCTCGCGCTGATCGCGGGCGGCATAGCGCTGGCCGAGTTCGGCTCCCGCATCGGTCCGTCACCGATCCGGCTGGCCGTGTCGGTGGGCCCGGTGATGGCGGGCACCGCGCTGAGCCTGCTCGCCTTCCTGCACTGGCGACGCTGCCAGCGTGCGCTGCGCAACGGCGAACCACTGCCGCCGCCCCGTTTCGCCGTCGGCCTCACCGCGCTCGTCGTGGCGGCCGGCTGCGTGCTGTCCATCTCCCTCCTGGTCCGCCACTGACCTCCGGCCCGCCACTGAT
>JAOPYK010000076.1 GCA_025964695.1 Streptosporangiaceae bacterium
CCTCGATGGGAGAGCCGTCCTGGCCGTACCGGCCGATGGCGGATTCGTCCAGCAGGCCCAGTTCGACCGCGGCGGCGAACGGGCCGATGACGTAGTGCCCCGGCGAGCAGACCAGCCGGTCCAGACCTGGGCGGGCGTGCCCGAAGAACGCGGCCACCTGCTCGGCGGCGGACAACGCCTGTCCCAGGTACCCGAACCCGTGCGGGGCGACCATCTCGACGGCGCGCAGCCGGATGCAGGTCGCCAGCCTCGCGACGTCCTCGACAACCCAGGTGGTCCCAGGATCCGACACTCTCGCTTGGGTGTCCATCCAGCCTCCGTTCGCACTCAATTGGCTAATTGGCTTAGCCACATACTCGCCGGAGAAGGACCCGCCTGTCAAACCCTTCGCTTGGCGGCTCGATGGCATCACGGCGGCCGCGGCCGCGGCCCCGACCGGCCGACGGCCGTCCGGGGCGTGACCCAGGGTTCGATGTATCGGCCCGGGGCGCGCCAGGTGGGACGCCAACGCCTTTTATGACGACCTGCGTGTCTACGTGGTCGAACACCTGCGGGACGAGCGGGCGGTCCTCCTGGTCGATGAGACCGGGGGATCTAAATCAGTGCTGCCCGGCCAAGCCGCACAACGCTGACCTGCCAGACGTCCGCACGGATGATTATTCGGCACCCGCACGGTCACGGGGTCGGGCGGCCGCCGATCGTGGGGGACGTCGGTCGTGACCTGACCCGAGATCTGTCAGTGTGGAATCTGCCCAGCCGATCACCGATCCGGACCAGATCGCCCACCTGAACGTACGAAAACACCACGACTCGGCGGAGTCCTCCACGAGTACCAGCATGCCGCGTGAGCTGCACGGATGGAGTTTCAGCAAGCGCAACCCTGGTGACCTGGCACCGGCGGCTGGTCACCGAGCACTGGACCTATCCGAACCAGGTCGGGCGTCCGCCGTTCCCCGACGAGCTCTGCGATCTGGTGGTCCGGTTGGCCAGCGAGAACCCGCGGCGGGGCAACCTGCGCATCCGAGGCGAATTGCTGGGCCTTGGCCACCGGATTGGTGTGGTGTTGCCTCTCTGATGACGTGTCAGGTGGCGACGGGGACGAGTAGACGGGTCGGATGTTGGTTGTCGTGGTAGATGACCTGGGTTGCGACGACACCGTCAAGTGGCCCGGTGTTGCCGACTCGTTGTCCGTTGTTGGGGTTGATGTCGTGGGCTGGGAAGTCGCTGCTGGTGATCTGCACGCGCAGTCGATGTCCAGCGGCGAACTCCCAGCAGGCCGGACCCAAGGAGATGTTGTAGTCGTAACAGGCTCCGGGTTCCAGCAGGTTTGGAGAGTCTAGTCCCTGGCGGTACCGGGCTCGTAGGAGTCCTTGGCTGACGTTGATCGTGGATCCGTCCTCCCCGACGTCGACGAGCCGTACCACCCAGTCGGTATCGACCGCCGAGGTTGCGGCGTGAAGCACCAGGCGGACGTCGCCGATCACTCGCATGGGTTGCTCTAGTGGCGGCGTGCTGTAGATCAGGACGTCGTTGCGGATCTCGACCTCGTGCTGGCAGGCCGGGCCCATGGGGGTGACCGTGGCGTCGCAGCAGGAGCGGCCGCCTGCGCTGGGCGTGGGGTTGCCCGGGTCGTAGACGTAGACGTCGGGTGGCTCACCTGCGGGTGTGCTGTTCGTGAGTTCGCCCGTGCCGGACAGTGAGTTTGCTCGGCCGTCGGAGTGTAGGAACCACTCCTGGACGGTGGTCTGCGGCGGCGGCCAGGAGTCGGCCTCGAGCCAGGTGTTGGCTCCTATCACGAACAGGCGCACGGGTGGGCCCAGGTCGGTGGGTTGATCCTTGAGCCAGTGGTCGAACCAGTGCAGTTGGAGTTCGTTGATGCGGTTGATCGCCTCGGCACCAAAGTCGTGGCCGCCAACGATCGGTGCCCACGGGATGTGCACCCACGGGCCCATGATGAGACGGTGCCGCTCGGTCCGGTCGCCGGCGCGGCGGGCGAGTTCGGCGTAGTTGTTCACCGTGCCGGGGGAGAAGGTGTCGTACCAGCCGCCGAAGTGCAGGCAGGGCACGGTGATGTCGTCGTAGCGGTGCTCTAGGGAGATCTCTTTCCAGTAGTCGTCTCGGCGATCGTGTTCGAGCCAGTCGAAGAAGAACTGCGCGACCTCGGTGCCTGCTAGCAGCGGAAATTGGGCGAGCGGCCGCTCCCGGTACAGCGCCGGAAAGTCAGCGGCCCGGCGCGCGATCGCCGCGGCGACGTCGTGCTGTCCGCGGCGTAGCGCGTCGGGGATGGCGAGTAGCTGAACTGTCCAGGAGACGATGAACGCCAGGTTCAACGCCCCGCCCTCGTAGGTCCAGTCTTCGTAGTAGTCACTGCTGGTGAAGCCGGGCGCACAGCAGGTGAGCGCTGGGGGGCGTTGGGTCGCGGCAAGCAGCTGGGTGGCTCCGGCGTAGGAGAAGCCGTAGGTGCCGACACGGCCGGTGCTGTTCGGCAGTTGCGCCGCCCACTGCACGGTGTCATACCCGTCCTCGGCCTCGTACCGCAGAGGGTCGAAGTCGCCGTCGGAGGTGTAGCGGCCGCGGGTGTCCTGCGCCACGACAAGGTAGCCGTGCCGGGCGTACCAAGAGGGGTGGTGGTAGACAATCGACTGCGCGATCGACTTGTCGTAGGGGATGCGTAGCAGCAGCACCGGGTAGTCGCCAGGTGCGTCCGGCGAGTAGACGTCGGCGCGCAGCACCGTTCCGTCACGCATGGTGGCCTCGACGTCGCGTTCCAGCCGCACTCCGGGGAACATTCCGGCGCTGCCCGCGGCGGTCAATGGCTGCCCTTCGCGGTGAGCGGCACTGACTGGCCGGGTTCGATGACCTCCGCGATCGCTGTCGCCTTGCCCTGGGCCAGGTGCCGGGCGAACTGGTCGGGGGTTCCGGTCAGCACAGGGAAGGTGCCGTAGTGAATGGGCACCACCCGGTTGAGGCCGAGCAGCCCGACGGCGTGTGCGGCCTCGCGGGGGCCCATGTTGTAGTGCCCGTCGATCGGGATCAGCCCGATCTCGGGCGCGTAGAGGTCGCGGATCAGTGCCATGTCGCCGAAAACGTTGGTATCGCCGGAGATGTAGATCGTGTCGCCGTTGCCGGATCGCGGCCGGGCGATGAATCCGACCGGGTCGCCGCCGTAGGCGTGCGGCTTTCCCTCAGTGACGGCGATCCCGCAGGAGTGGTCGGCTGAGACCATGGTGAGCTCGACGTCACCGACCTCGATAGTCCCGCCCTTGTTCATCTCGATGACGTTGGCCACACCGGCGGAGGTGAAGTAGGCGGCCATCTCCGGGGTGCAGATGACAGGGGCGCCGGTGTCGGCGGCAAGGGGGATCACTGAGCCGATGTGGTCGAAGTGCCCGTGCGTAACGGCAATCCCGTCCAAGGCCGCGACACCCGTCACACCCTCGGGACGCTTTGGGTTGCCCTCCAGCCACGGGTCGAAGATGATCCGGGTTCCTGCCCGAGTCACCATCAGCACGGTGGCGTGCCCAAGCCAGGTCAGGGTGTCGACTGCTCCGATGGTGTCGCTCACGCCACTCCTCATTCGTTATCTGCCGTTCGATCTTGCGAGGTTATCTGGCGTTCCAACCGCCGTCGACGACCAGCGCCGCGCCGGTCATGAACCTGGAGGTGTCGTCGGCGAGGAACGCGGCCGCGTCGGCGATCTCCTCCGGGATGGCCAGGTACCGGTCGCCGTCAAGGCGCAGCGGCGTCATCCGTTCCCACTCGGCCGCGATCTCTGGGCGGGCGCGGTGGGTTCGGTTGAACTCGGTGGCGGTGGCGCCCGGGCATAGGGCGTTGACTCTGATCCCGTCGGCGCCCACCTCGACGGCCAACGCCTGGGTCATCGACATCACAGCGCCCTTGGAGGTGCAGTAGGCGACGGCGTCGGTGGCGCCGACGAAGGCGAAGTTGGACGCCACGTTGACGATGACGCCGCGCCCGGGTTGTCGGCGCATCTGAGCCACGGCGCGGCGTGCACACAGGAACGGGCCCCGGACGTTGGTCCGGATCACGCGGTCGAAGTCCTCGACGGCCAGCTCGGCCAGCGACTTGAACGCGGTGACGCCAGCGTTGTTGATCAGAATATCGACGCCACCGAACGTGGAGATGGCGGCGTCGAACATCCGCTCCACGTCGCCGGGTTCCCCGACGTCTCCCCGCACGTAGACCGCCGCCCCCAACTGCGCGGCAAGCCGGTCACCGGGCGTGCCGTCGTCACGGGACACCTCGGCGGCATCGAAAAGCACGGTCCGGGTGCCGTCGGCGGCCAGTCGGGTCGCGATCGCCCGGCCGATGCCAGACAACCCACCGGTGACGATGGTGGCCTTGTCCTGCAGGCTCACGAGGACTCTCCGATCTCTATCGACGAGGTACGCGGCGACGGTGCCGGCAGGTCACGGCCATCGACGCGGGCGGCCTCGTCGGTGCCGCCGCGCGGGGGCCTCATCAGCGTTGAGATCGCCCAGTAGACGATGCAGGAGACGACGAAGCACACGGCGCCGCCACCGAGCGCGGGGACGGCGTTGTGCACCACCTCGTAGGCGACCGCGCCGACCACCCACGCGACCAGTCCAGTGATGTGGAACCCGCCGGTGCCCCAGTACAGGCCCTTGGGCCGGAACAGCTCGGCGACCTCGTAGTGCCTCTTGCGAACGACGTAGTAGTCCGTCAGGACGATCGCAAAGAGCGGAATCAACAGGATCCCCTGAAACGACAGCCAGTTGATCACATTGCCGAGCAAATTGATCGTCACCGCGGCGACGATGACCAGGGCGCCGGTGCCGTAGTTGATCCAGCGGATCGGGACCTGCGGTACGACATTGAGCAGCGACATCGACGCCGAGTACATGATTAGCGCGGCGGTCGCGATCGTGGCGAACATCGCTACGAAGAAGGCGATCACACCGAAGGCGGTGCCGTGATGCACCATGGCGACCAGCGCGTTCGGGTCGCCGAGCCCGACCGCTGCGGTCTGGCCGACGAAGAGCATGAACAGCGCGACGGGCACCGACAAGAACGCTGCCCAGAACGAGCTGCGTCGGCTTTTGCCGTACCTGGTGTAGTCGCTGACCATCGGAACCCACGTCAGCGCCGAGATGAACATGGCGTCGAAGGCCAGCATGATCGTCAGGTGACCCTTGCCGGAGGTGTGCCAGAGCCGGGTCAGGTCCTGGCCACTAAGCACTGCGTAGAGGGCCATGCCGACCAGCAAGATGACCACCGGGACGAGGAACCGTTCGAGCAGCCGCAGCACTCTGTGCCCGAGGATGACCACGGTCACGATCGACAGGCCGACGATGATGCTGTACAGGCGGGTATAACCCAGGCCCCACTGGGCGCCGATACTGCCCATCAGCTTCCCGGCCAGCTGCACATGCACGCTGTCCCAGCCGGTCAACTCAATGAACGCGATCAACGCGGGCAGCGCCGACCCGTAGCGGCCGAAAGCCGGCCGGGTGCAGGCCATCGTGCTCGTCCCGGTCTGCCATCCGATCACCCCGACGGCGCCGAGGATCACGAAACCGACAACCGATCCGACCACCGTGATCACAAACGCGTGGCCCAGTGTCAGGCCCGCGGTCACGCTCCCTCCGGTGATGAAGTACGAGACCGGAACCTGCATGCCGAAGAAGACGAACAGCATCGCCCAAAACGAGTAGTCGCGCCGACTATGGGGCACCGCATCGAGGCTGTCCGGGCCGGCGTGCTGTGCGGTCTCGGCTGCGAACGCGGGTTCAGCAGGCATGGCTCTCCTCAGCTTCGGTAGGTCGACCGTCGGTGCCAGGAGCAGGGGCTGCGGCCATCGATTTACGCGCGAGTAAGTGGTGGCGCTCGGCGTCGTCGGGGAGGGCGGCGGTAACGTCCAGTTCCACTAGAACGTCGCGCAGTTGAACCCCCACAGTGGTACGGGCCGGGTACGGCTCGGCGAACCACGCGCGCAAGACCCCGTTAAGGCAGTCGAAATCGGTCAAGTCAGCAAGATACGCGGTCAGCTTCACCACGTCCGATAGATCGGCGCCCGCCGATTGCAGCACCATTCGGACGTTGCTCAAGGCCTGCTCGACTTGGGCCGGGAAGCCAACTGGGACCTCGCCAGAACGCGGATCAACCGGACGCTGCCCGGCCAGGAACACCAACCGGCCGGTGACAACCGCCTGCGAGTACGGACCAGAGGGTGACGGCGCTTCAGGAGTGGCAACCTTGCGGATATGCATTGACTTCCTCCAGCGGCCAGTAGGACGTTCCGACATGATCCGGTACAATACGGACATGATATTTCGACGTCAAGAGGTCGGACGTAAAGAAGTCTTGCCTCAAAGCTTCCCCGAGCACGCCCAGGTCGCCGGGGAAGCTACCGACCACGTCGACGAGATCCTCGAAGAATGGGCGATCGAACGACCCGACCTAGACCTCTCTGCCCAGGGAGTCGTCGGCCGGGTGCTGCGACTGTCCCGTTTCTTCGAGCGCGCTCTGGCTGCCGCCTTTCACCAGTTCGGCATCAACGGTGGCGAGTTCGACGTCCTCGCAACCCTCCGCCGGTGTGGCGGGGAGACAGGACTGACCGCCTCACAGCTGGCCAACCGGTGCATGCTGTCCACCGCTGCAATGACCAACCGGCTCGACCGACTCGAGGCGATGAACCTCGTCGAGCGACGCTCGGAACCCCGGGATCGACGTGTCGTCCGCGTCGCCCTCACAAGCAAGGGACGCAAACTGATCGACACCGCCTTCACCGCCCACGCAGAGAATCAAGACCGCACAGTGGCGGTCTTCTCCGCTGAAGAACGAGACCTCCTGGCCGCACTACTGCGCCGAGTCCTGCTGACTTTCGAGATCAGCACGCCAACCAACGCCGAAGATCGTGCCGGCCCGGAACAGGAACACTCCGGCCAGTAGCAGCGACAGGGTTCCTCCTGCGGCGAACACCCAGTTGAGCACCCCGGTCCTGGCGGCACTCCACAGGGATAAGGGTCTCTGCGTCCTTGGCCGCCTCCGACGGGCGACCAGCACCAGCCAGGCGAAGATCCGGGTCAGAGCGAGACAGGCCTAGGGCAACGAGCACCGATCGTGCCGAAACATCGCCGTGACGTGGCCTGAACGGCAGATCGATCACGCAGCATCGGCACAGGTCAGACTGGGTGACATGGTTTTCGGCACCGACAGGATGGAGTCGTTGAGGGCGCGGCGGAGACAGGCGCGCACTGCTAATTCGGGGTGAGCGCGCGGCCGGGAAGCGCGCCGGTCAAGGCGCCGTCGGCTAGCACGGGCACGCCTCCCACCAAGACGTGGTGAACGCCACAGGCGGGTTCGCGCGGATGCTCGTACGTCGCCCGGTCGGCAACCGCGCGGGGGTCGAGGACGACGAGATCGGCCGCGAAGCCACGGCGGATCAGGCCGCGATCAGTAAGCCGGAACCGGCGCGCGGCGTGCGCCGACAGGTGCCCGGCCGCCTGCTCCCACGTCCAGTCACCGAGTTCGCGTACGTGCCGCGCAAGCAGCCGGGCGAAGGCGCCCCAGCCTCGCGGGTGCGGATGGCCGCCTTGGTAGATCGCGTCCGACCCGGTGGTCTGGGCGGGGTGGCTTAGCAGCGCGCGCACCGACTCCTCGGTGTTGGTGGGCGGCTGGCCGAACACACATCCGGCCTCGAGACGAGTGGCCATCAGCAGGTCGCAGCAGAACTCTCCCGGGGACCGGCCGGCCCGGGCGGCCGCCTCGGGAAGTGCCATGCCCTCGGCCCAGCGCAGCTCGTCGGCGGGCACGTGGGACAGAGTGATGCGCTGCCACAGGCCGGCCGGCCACTGCCGCTTCAGGCGGGCGCGGACGGCAGGATCGTCCAGTGCATCCATGGTGGCATCGAGGTCGGCGACGGGCAGCCAGCCGGGCAGGGTGACGAGCGTGAGCGTGCTGGACCCGCGCAGGTACGGATAGTTGTCGAAGGTCAGGTCGACGCCCTCGGCGCGAGCGCCGTCGACGAGCGCGATGAGCTTCCCGGCGGGACCGTGGTAGTGGGAAACGTGCGGGGCGACCCCGCTGGCGCGGGCGATCTCCAGCACCTCGGCCATCGCGTCGCCGGCCTGGTCCTCGTATCCGCGCATGTGCGTGACGTACGGCAGCCCGGCGGCGGCGACCGGTGCGCACAGCGCGGCCACCTCGGCCGCGTCCGCGTAGGCGCCGGGGAAGTACTCAAGGCCGGTGGACAGTCCCGCGGCACCCTCGCTGAGACCGCGCTCCACTTGGTCACGCATGGCGGCCAATTCGCCGTCGTCCACCCTCCGGCGGGCTGGGCCAAGCACGTTGTGTCGGATGGTGCCGTGCGGAAGCAGGTAGACGGTGTTGAGCGGAACCCGGCGGTCGTAGGTTGCGAGCAGTTCCGCGACCGACAGCGGGCCCTCGTTCAGACCGGGGTGCCTGCCGTTGACCGGCGCGAAGTATCGGGACACGTACGCCAGCGTGGCGGCGTCGGCCGGCGCGAACGACACGCCGTCCTGTCCCAGCACGAAGGTCGTGACACCCTGCCGCAGCGCGGCGAGTTGGACGTCGGCGTTGAACACCGCGGCGTCGCCGTGGACGTGCGTGTCAATGAAGCCGGGCAGAACGAACCGCCCGGTGGCGTCGATCTCCGCCTCCGCGCTCGCCCCGGGCAGCGCACCGACGTCCGTGATCCGGCCACCCGAGACGGCGACGTCCCCCCGGAACGGGGGAGCGACCGTGCCGTCAACCACCCAGCCACCCCGAATCAGGATTTCGACCACAACGCGTTCCTTTCGCTACGGAGAGCTCGATAACGGCACCTGACCGCTTGGCATGCATCGTTGAGAAGCAAAGAGTTCGAGGCGCCAGATCTGCAACACAAGAAATGATCTTGATTGAGGAAGGGTGTAACTCCTGAGGTGTGGGAGACACTTGTGACAAACAAGACGAAGTCCCAGAAGGCGGCGGTGGTCGCCCCTGCGGTGGATGAGCAGCGGCTGGCGGAGCTGGTGAAGCGTGCCCAGGCCGATGGTGTGAGCCTGACCGGCGAGGGCGGGCTGGTGGCAGAGGGTGACCAAGGTGGTGCTGGAGTCGACGCTCGAGGATGAGATGGACTCTCACCCGGAGCGGCTGTCGTGGAGCATGGTTATCGAGGTGCCCCGAGACGCCGGGAGATCTCGTCCGCGGCGGCCGCCACGCGGGGCCCTAGCTCGGTCACTCGGCGGCGGGTGACGCGTGCTACTGGCCCGGACACGCTAATCGCAGAGACCGGCGATCCCGTGTGGTCGAAAATCGGCGCGGCGACGCAGCGCAGCCCTACCTCGTTCTCCACGTCATCAATCGCATAACCCCGTTCTCGCACCGCGATGAGGTCCTGTGCGAGTGCCTCAGGCGTCGTGAGGGTGTTGGGCGTCTTCTTGACCATCTCGAGCTCGAGTACGCCCGACAGTACAGCCTCGTTCGAGAATGCGAGGATCGCCTTTCCCACGGCCGTACAGTGCATCGGTTGCTGGCTGCCGATCCGCGAGTGCATGCGTACCGGCCTCGGGCTATCGACCTTGTCGACGTACACGACATACGGCAGGTCGGTGATAACCAGGTGAACGGTCTCGCTCGTCGCGGCCATCACGCCCTCGAGGATGTCATGCGCGGCAGTGTTCAGGTCGAGGCCCTCGAGATAGCGCTGCCCCAGTTGGATAGTTCGCCAACCGAGGAAGTAGCGACCGGTGTCCGGGTTCTGACGAACGAGGTCGGTATCGACCAATGGCGCGATCAACCTGAGCAGGGTGCTCTTGTTCATCTGGAGTTCCCGACAGAGGTCGGACAGGGAGTACCCGTTGTGCCCGGGGTCCTCGCCGATTTCCAGAAGGATCGTGAGCGCACGGCGCAGTGATGTCGAGTTGTTGCGGATGCCCGCGTCCGGCTTGTCGGTCGTCGTCACGTGCACTCCTGGCCCCGCCGCAGGGCACGACCGGCGCGAACCCCGGTCTTCGCTGCGCAGCGAAGCACGAACTCTCCGTTCAGCAGTACATCATCCACCGCGTCTGCGGGACGACGAACTGCGAGGATCGTCCGAGCTGGGCCGCCTGGCCGCCCTGTCGCGGCGATGCGTCCGCCGGTAACGCCTAGATCAGGCCGCCACGGGGGAGCGCCAGAACCGTCCACGAGCCAACCGCCGGTCAACAGCACGTCGGACACCTCGTCACCTCCTTCGTGGAGCGTTTCGCTGCCCCGCACGGGGCGAAGTCAGCATGCAACATACCATCCTGCAATGCAGCACATAGACGTGACGAACACCGCTGTGTTCACCGCGCAGGCTCCATTGACACTCCGTCTGCACGCTTGCTAATTTCTCCGCACTACATAGCACTGCATTGCATCATATTGTATTGCATTGCAAACCATCCGGCTCGGCGATGAGGCCGTGCCTTCCACTCATGCTCGACTGCGCAGCCTCAACACCACTGTTCGGGATGGACTCACATGACACACAGAGACGTTCGCTCTCGGCGGCAGCCGAAGCGACTCATAGCGGTTGCGCTCCTCTGCGCGACAGGCCCGACCATCGCCGCCTGCGGTTCACCGACCAGTCAGGGGTCCGCCGGTTCGAGCACCCTGACCATCGCCGAGACGACCGCGCCGTCCACACTCGACCCCGAAGCGTCGTCGCTGATGGCGGATCGGTTCGCGTGGAGCCTGTCCTACGAGTGCCTACTGAACACGAAGGCGGGCGGCGCGATCGAGCCCGCGCTCGCGACGAGCTACAAGCAATCGGCCGACCGCTTGTCCTACACCTTTACTCTCCGGCCCAACGTCAAGTTCCAGGACGGCACGACGATGACGTCGGCGGACGTGGTGTACACGTTCGATCGACTCATGAAGGGCACCCAGGGCATCTCCAAGGAGCTCTTCCCGACGCTGAAAGGTGTCACCGCGGACGGCCCGACATCAGTCACCTTCACGCTCAGCAGCGCGGACGCCGGATTTGTCAACAACATGGCGAACCCGCTCGTCTGGGGGTGCGCGATCTTGAGCAAAAAGGCTGGCGAGTCGAACAACCTCGGCCTGAACATGGTCGGTACCGGCCCGTGGCAGCAGGTGTCCTACCGCAGCAAGAGCGAACTCAAACTGACGAGGTACGCGGGTTACTGGGGAACCAAGACGGCGACCAAGAACCTGGACGTCCTCTACGTGCCTAACTCCACCACCCAGGTCAGTGACCTGAAGGCCGGCAAGGTGGACCTGATTCTGGCCGACGGAGCGGGTGCCAAATCGCTGGCTGGCAACAGCAAGGTGAGCGTCGACAAGGTCGTATCCGACTCGACGGCGTTTCTTCAGATCAACAACCTGAGCAAGCCATTCGACAACCAATTGGTCCGACAGGCGCTCTCGCTCGCGATCAACCGTGACCAGCTCGCCGAGCAGGGATACCAGGGCGCAGCGACCGCGAGCGTCTACGTCCCACCGGGTACCTCCTGGGCACCGACCGCGAATAAACTGGCGAACTCACAGCAGGACATCGCGAAGGCCAAGGCCCTGCTCGCACAGGCGGGTTACCCTCACGGCTTCAGCACGAGCCTGATGTATCTGAGCAACTACGACTCCGGAACCAACGATCTCAACGCGGCGATCAAAAGCCAGCTCGCTGCGGTCGGGATCAAGGTCGAGCTTCAGCCGCTGCAGGTTGCCGCTTGGGGCGACAAGCTCATCCACGCCAAGTATGCGCTGAGCTGGAATGCACAGTCCTACTATTCGAACCCCTACCAGTACGTTCAGCCTGCCGACGGGCGCCAGGGCCCGGTCCCGGCGTCCCTGCAGTCTCTCCTCAACAAGGCTCTCCAGGCAGGCAGCGTGGCGGACTACCAGGCCGCGATCGCGGCTATCGAGAATGAGGAGGCGACCCTCGTATACCCGACGATCACGCTCCTTGCGCTTGATACCTACGTTGGATACAGCAAGAGCCTCAGTGGGGTGTCGGTTCCGTCGAGTCTTAGCAGGCAGTTCCTTGCCGCCGTAACCCATGACTGACGAATCGTCTGCCGGTACTGGCCAGAAGTCGGGTAGCGGCGTCGCTGGAGGCGATGCCGCTACCCGGGCGGCGAGTTCACGGCAGAGTGCGCTTCTTGACGTCGAGGACATCGTGATCACTGTGGGCGGCGGCGCAGGCCGCCGTGCGATCGTGGACGGCGTCTCGTTCATGATCGACCGCGGCGAGCGCGTGGGCCTGGTCGGGGAATCCGGTTCGGGAAAGACGACCGTCGCATCCTCGGTGCTGCGGATACTGCCGCCGGGTCTCGCTCTGTCGAGTGGCCGAATTCGCCTGGGACAGACGGATCTGGTCGAGGCGGCCCCGGCTGAACTGCGCAGGCTGCGTAGCGCACGGATGGCGCGGGTGCCGCAGGATTCGCTCGGCGGCCTAAATCCGGTGCTCACCATCGGTTATCAGATGAAAGAGGTCTTGCGGGCGCATCAAAAGCTCAGTCGAAAGACCCTCGAAGAACGCGTGGTGACGGCGTTGCAGCGAGTCGCCGTGCCAGACGCCGCGAGCAAGATGCGCTGCTACCCGCACGAACTCTCAGGCGGCATGCGCCAGCGGGTGCTGATCGCCATGGCGTTGCTCAACGAGCCAGAACTCCTGATCGCAGACGAACCGACCACGGCGCTGGACGTGACAATCCAGGCCCAGGTAGTCAATCTGCTGCGCGAGTGCGTCGACGACACCGCGATGGCGCTGCTGCTCATCACGCATGACATTGGCGTGATCGCCTCGCTATGCGACCGAATCCTGGTCATGTACGCCGGCCAGATCGTGGAGGACGGAGCCGTGGCCGACGTACTCGCCAGGCCCGCGCACCCATACACTCAGGCGCTCATTCGCGCCGCTCACGCCTCAGTCGCAGAGCAGCCGATCACAGCAGCCGGTGAGGCCACGGCTGACATTGGAGCTGACGGAGGCTGCCGCTACGCTGCGCGCTGTCCGCTGGTGATGCCGATCTGTCGTGAGAGACCTGGCCTGACTATGCGCGAGTGTGGATGGCCGGTTCGGTGTCACGCGGTCAGCGCACGTGCGGAAGAGGTGCTGTTGTGACCACCGAGGTCAGCGCGGTTTCCGGCGCAGATGCCGATACGGTGCTGCGTCTCGATCATGTGACGAAGCACTTTCGCCTGCGCAGGACGGGGCTGCGCAGCGAGCGGCGGGTCGTGCACGCGGTAGACGACGTGAGCCTCACGCTGGGTAGCGCACGCACGCTCGGCATCGTGGGCGAGTCCGGCTGTGGCAAGTCGACGCTGGGCCGGCTGATCGCGGGTCTCGTGGAACCGACCTCGGGGAGGGTGACGGTCTCTTCGGGCGCCGGCCACGGCGACGGGCGCAGGCGATCGCTCGTTCAGATGGTGTTTCAGGACCCTATGAGCGCACTCGATCCCCGCATGACCGTGGGTGCGAGCATCGCCGAGGCGGTACCCGGCATTCCCAAGACGGAGCGCCAGCAGCGTGTTCGCGAAGCCCTCGACACCGTCCGGCTACCCCAGGACATGGCCCACCGACTCCCGCACGAGCTCTCGGGTGGCCAGCAGCAGAGAGTGTGTATCGCGCGCGCATTGATCGATCGGTCACCGCTCGTCCTCCTGGACGAGGCGGTGAGCTCGCTCGACGCCTCGCTGCAATCGCAGACCCTCCGGCTGCTAGCCGACCTGCAGCACTCCCGCGCGGTCAGTTACGTCTTCATCTCGCACGACCTGCGAGCGGTCCGCGCGCTCAGTCATCAGGTGGCTGTGATGTACCTAGGGCAGGTGGTCGAGAGCGCCCCGTCTCATGAATTCGACCGTGGCCTGCTCCACCCATACTCAGTCGCGCTGAGGTCGGCCGAACCGGAGCTGGATGTGGGTGCCGGACGAGGAACCGGGCGCATCATCCTCGGGGGCGAACCCCCGAGCGCCGTCAACCCACCAGAAGGGTGCCGCTTCGCAGCCCGCTGCCCCATCGTTCGAAACAGATGCCGCGAGCAGGCGCCAGAACTTCGCGAGGTCGCCACGGATCATCGAGTGGCGTGCCACTTCCCGGGCGAACTCAGGTCACCCGTCACCGCCATGAGCTCTAGCGGCACAACCGCTACCGACTTCGCGGACTGAGGAGACGAATTGCTTGCCTTCATCGCAAAGAGATTTGTCGGCGCAGCTGTGATCATGGTCTTGCTCTCCGTCATCATCTTCATGGGCGGGCACAGCCTGCTCCCCGGTAACGAGGCCAACATCCTGGCCGGCCCGAAGGCGACCGCGGCACAGGTGCAGGCGATCGCACACCACCTCGGGCTCGACAGGTCGATCCCGAGCCAGTACCTGACATGGCTGACCCACGTCCTGCGTTGGGACTTCGGAGTATCGCCCGTCTCTGGCGAGCGCAACACCGCGGTGATTGCTCAGCAAGCACCGATCTCGCTCGAGCTTGCCCTGTACACGATGGTCATTGCGACGATCGTCGGCATCCCCCTGGGCGTGCTCACCGCCAGTACAAAGCGCAGAGGAGCGGACTGGGGCGTGCGCTTGCCACTGCTAGTCACGTTCGCAATCCCGGGCTTCGTCTCCGGTTCCGTGCTGTTGTACCTGGTCGCGCGCTACGTCCCGGGGCTCTACTCGGCGTCCTACACACCATTCAGCGAATATCCGATCTACAACCTACGGATGATGCTGGTGCCAGCCCTGTCCGTTGGCATTCCGACCGCCGCCCTCATCACCCAGATGACCCGGTCGACGATGCTCGAGGTGCTGGCCCAGCCACACATCGCCACGGCGCGTGCCAACGGCATCCCCGAATGGAAGATCCGCTACGTCTACGCGCTGAAGGCTGCCCTCCCCCCGATCCTGACGCTGGAAGGGTTCATGTTCGGGATGCTCATCGGAAACTTGTTCATCGTCGAGAACATCTACAGTCTCCCAGGGCTCGGGCGCGGAGTGCTCGATTCGATAGCCAATCGCGACTTCAGCCTGCTCGAAGCCCAGGCGCTGGTTCTCGCACTTGCCTTCATCGTCGGCAACCTGGTCGTGGACATCCTTGTGCCGCTGGTCGACCGGAGGATCGTTCGCCGATGAATTTCCAGGAACATGTGACCACCAACCGCACCACGGACTCGCTCCCGGTAGGCAGGCGGTCACGACGCCTCCGATGGCCGGTGCGCGGCGTTGTCTCCAATACTGCCGCCCTTGTTCTGGCCTGCTTCGTATTGCTCGGGGTCTTCGGAAGTATGCTGACGCCGCACAACCCGAACGAGGGTGGAGTCGGGGCGCAACTGGCGCACCCTTCCGGTGCCTTCTGGCTCGGCACTGATGCCTTGGGGCGTGACGAGGTGTCGCGCGTGATCGCGGCGGCCCGACCGGCGCTTCTCGCGGCCGGCGAAGCCGTGCTCGTCGCACTCCTCCTCGGCACCGCCGTGGGAATCATCTCGGGATACATCGGCGGCTTGTGGGACAACGCGCTCTCACGCCTTATGGATCTTCTCTTCGCGATGCCCGAGTACCTGCTCGCCATTCTCGTGATCGCCATCATCGGCAACGGAATGTCGAATGCCGCACTCGCGATCGGTGTTACTGGAATCCCACGGTTTGCGCGCGTGGTTAGGGGGGCGACGCAGGAGATCATCTCACGCAGCTACATCGACGCAGCGCATCTCAGCGGCCGCGGACGGCTGTGGGTCATGTCGCGTCACCTGATACCGAACATCGCCTCACCGCTGATCGTCATCACGGCAATCAGCCTGTCCACGGCCGAGGGCTCCTACGCGGCGCTGAGTTTCCTCGGTTTCGGCGAGCGCCCGCCGGCGGCGGACTACGGCAGCATGATCGCGGCCGCCCAGTCCGATCTGCTCAGCGACCCGTGGGTCGTCGCGGTGCCGTCCGTGGCATTCGTGATCTTGGTGGTTGCGTTCAACGTGCTCGGCGACGTTGTCCGCGACGCGCTCGATCCTCGCAGCACGGCGAGGGAAACCTAGGAGCGCGACAAGTCGCCAGGGTGGACACGCAGCAGACATGATGAAAGGAGCAGCGCCAAGATGACTGATATCAGCGGACTGTTGAACGACCTGGTTCCGCCGTTGCTCGATCAATTCCAGGTACCGGGCATCGCCGTAGGGACGAGCTTGGAAGGCACTCGGACACTGAGCGGATTCGGCATCACGAGCGTCGAGAACCCGCTACCTATTGACGCCGACACCATCTTCCAAGTGGGCTCCATTTCCAAGACGATGCTCGCCGCCGTGGTCGCCGAGCTGGTCAAGCGGGGCGCGCTCTCTTTGGACGCGACCGCGGTGTCGCTGTTGCCCGAGCCGGGAGCGCTCGATCCACGCATCACCATCGAACAGCTGCTCAATCACGCCTCCGGAATTGACGCGCAGCACATGATCGGTGCGGCGCCGAGGCTGCTAGCGAGCGGCGCAGACGATTCGCTACTGGCAGCGCTGCCCCATTTTGATACCGAGCCGCTGCGTTTCCCGCCTGGCACCGACTTCTCCTATAGCGGCCCGGGAATCATGGTGGCCGCTGCAGCGGTCGAGGCAGTGACCGGAGCGTACTATCCGGACTTGCTACGTCACGAGCTACTCGCGCCAGCAGGGATGAAGCGTACCTTCACGACCGCCGACGAGGTGATGACCTACCGTGTCGCCGCGCCCCACGACCTCGCCGCAGACGGATCCGCCCGGGTCTTGCACGACGAGGGCTGGCAACGGCACTGGCAGCTACCTTCCTGGGACGTGCCGGGCGGTGGTGTCCTGAGCAATGTTCGCGATCTCATGGCCTACGGCGAGTACCTGCTGGCGAGCGACGTCGCGGATGTCGTGCTCAAGGCGTATCGCGGCCGGGGTATCGAGAATCAGGAGATCGGACTGTCCTGGTTCCTCGACCGAGTAGACGGCGACCTCGTGTGGTCGCACTCCGGCGTCACAGTGGGTTACGTGTCGCAGATGACGGTGGTTCCTTCGGCGCAGCTGACGCTGGCGATCTTGACCAACTCGCAGGCTGGTGGGCTTGCAGCGCGCAAGATCGAGAGAGAACTCGTTCGCCTGGTCACTCAGATCGACCTGCGCCCAGATCTCGACCAGCGCGTGGAGGTCGATCTCAACGACTTTGTCGGCGTTTACGACAACGGCTTCTACGGCACGATCGAGCTCACAAGAGGTGACGGCGACGGCGAGCTCATCATGGAGTCAAAGCCGACGGTCGTGGGTGAGGGAGAGTTCGCTCTCGGCTCGCCGTCGCGGAGCGTGCTTGCCGCCTATTCCGCCGATGCGCTCATCGTGTTGCGTCCCGCCGAGGACGCGGGCTTGCTGGTCGGCTATGTGCGAGGTCCTGATGGCCGGGTTGCGGCTCTGCGGCCGGGCTCTCGGCTGGCTCTGCGGTCTGCCGTGCCGAAGTCGAAATAGCAGAGCGGGCCTCGGATTGTCACCTGACGTCCATCGAGCCCGAGCTCTGCATCGACAAGGTGGAGAACGAGCGCAATGTGACGATGGCCTCGCGGGTCGACAGCCGCGAGCCGGCGTACTGCACCGCCGTCGGCAAGGCCATCCTCGCCTGGCTCGGCGACGATGCGGTCCGTCGGGTCATCGACGCCCCGTCGCCGTCCAGCACCGAACGCACCGTCACCGGCCCGGAGGGTCTAGGCCGAACTCGACCGCATCCGCTCCCGCGGCTACGCCATCGACGACAGGGAGAACGAACCCCGAGGTGCGCTGTGTGGCCACGCCCGTGTTCGACCACACGGATCCGACCGCCCTGAGCCTCTCGAGCCTGACCTCGCGGATGACTCCCCACGCCTTTTTGGCGGGGGAGGTTCCGCTCACCCCGGGTGACCTGGTGTGTTTCGGCATCTCCCACCCGTGCACGGCATTCGACAAGTGGCAGGTCATCCCCGTCATCGACGATGACTGCACCGTCGTCGACCTCATCCGCACATATTTCTGAGAGGACGTTTCATGATCACCCGAGTGCGCCCCGGGCCGGCGCTGCTCGCCAGCGGGGTCGTCGCCGTCGTGCGAGGCACCAGCGGCGACCGGACGGATGCGGTCCTCACCACCCTGGCCGGCGCGGGCGTGCGTTGCCTGGAGGTGACCGTGAACACGCCGGGGGCGCTGGAGTCCCTGCGGCCCGCGCGTGAGCGGCTGCCCGCCGACGTGGAGCTGGGCGCTGGAACGGTGCTCCGCCCCGAGGAGATCGATGCCGCGGCCGATGCGGGCGCCTCGTTCGTCGTCGCGCCCGACACACGGGCGGGCGTCGACGCGCGGGCGCCGGCGCGCGGGCTCGGTTATTACCCCGGAGCGTTCACGCCCACCGAGGTCGGCGCGGCTTGGGAGCTCGGGGCGTCCGCCGTCAAGGTCTTTCCAGCCGGCGCCGTCGGCCCGCGATACCTCAAGGAGCAGGGCGGGCCGTTCCGGGACATTGCCTTGCTGCCCACGGGCGGCATAGGTATCGACGTGGCCGGCGACTTCATCGCGGCGGGCACGATCGCGGTCGGGGTGGGTGGCCCGCTGGTCGGCGACGCTCTGGACGGCGGGTCGCTGGACGCCCTGTCCGAACGCGCGCGGCGCCTGATGGCCGCCGTGGCGGGAGCCCGCTCGTGAATGAGGGAAGCGCTCAACTCGTCACGCTGGGCGAGTCGCTCGCGCGGCTGGACAACCCGGTCGTCGGTCCCCTACGCCACGCCCGCAGCCTCGACCTGGGCGTCGCCGGCGCGGAGTCTAACGTCGCCATCGGGTTCCGGCGGCTGGGGGGGAGCGCCGCATGGGCCGGCCGGATCGGCGACGACGAGTTCGGCCGTCTCATCCACATGACCCTGGCAGGCCAGGGCGTCGACGTCAGCCGTGTCGTGGTCGACCCGGTCGCGCCGACCGCCCTGCTCGTCAAGGAACGGCGCTCCGCGCAGCTTACCCGGGTGCACTACTACCGCTCAGGCAGCGCAGGCTCCCGGCTGTCGCCAGCGGATGTGCCCGAGGATCTGATCCGCGCCGCAGGGGTGCTGCACGTCACGGGCATCACGGCGGCGCTCAGCGATACCGCCCGCGATGCCGTGTACGCCGCCGCGCAGACCGCGCGCGAAGCGGGTGTCCCGGTCTCGTTGGACCTCAACTTCCGCCGGGCGCTGTGGAGCCCGTCGGAGGCGGGCAAGCACCTGCGTCCGCTGGTCGAGCTGGCCGATGTCGTCTTCGCGACCGAGGCCGAGGCCCGGCTCCTCGTCGGCGGCACGGACGCGGCCCGGCTCGCCGCTGGGCTGAACGCGCTTGGCCCGCGTGAGGCGATCGTCAAACGCGGCCCTCTGGGCGCCGTCGCCTGCTGCGACGGTGACCTGCACGACGAGCCCGCATATCCCATCATGGCGGTGGACCCGGTGGGAGCCGGCGACGCCTTCGCTGCGGCCTATCTAGCGGAGCGGGTACGCGGACGGCAGATCACCGAACGGCTGTCGACCGCCGCCTGCGCCGGTGCGTACGCGGTTGCTGTTTCCGGAGACTGGGAGGGCTTGCCCTCCCGTGAAGACCTCGCCGTCATGCGTACGGCCGAGGACGTAGTGCGCTGACCCTATGGATGGAGTAATCATGAGCAAAAAGCAGATTCAGCCGGAGAACGTGCCCGCACCCGGTGGGACCTACTCCCATGGCATCGTCGTAGGCGACTTCGTCTACACGGCCGGCATGGGCCCGATCGATCCGCAGACCGGAAAGGTCGTCGGTGACGACGTGGCCACCCAGACCCGGCAGGTGCTGAAGAACCTTCAGGCGGTGCTCGCCGCAGAGGGTCTGACTTTTGACGATGTGGTCAAGTGCACCGTGCACCTGCAGGAGCTGTACCGGGACTTCGCCGCCTACGACGAGGTCTACCGCGAGCACTTCAACGAGCCCTACCCCGTGCGCACGACGGTCGGCTCCGACCTGATGAACATGCTGGTTGAGATCGACCTCGTGGCGTACAACAGCTGATGGACTCCTCCGTCTCTACACCTTCGTCGAGGACCTGCGCGGGGAGGGCGCCGCGCAGGTCCTCGACCGGGTGCTCGGCTACGGCTGCACCAGCCTGACGGTTGCGGCCGCCTACGTCCTGGGCGTACCCGGGCTCACCCTGTTCGGGCTCACCTATCTCGCCCCGGTGGCCGTCTTCACCACCAATGGCGCAGGACACTAGTACGGCCCGTCAAGGGGTCGGTGTGACTCGGGGGTGCTGTCGAGGCGGGAGCCGACCCAGCCACGCACGGTGGTGAGCACCGTATCCATCGGGACGCTCGCGGTGGTGATCTCGCCGAGCCATACGGGCGAATCACCGATCCAGTCCGAGCCGAGAAGATCTCGGTAGAGGGTGACGACAGGGTTTCGGCGGTATTTGGACTCCGAGTCGAGGTACGCCACCAATGATGTGACGACATCATGTGGCCCCCACCAGGACCGGTAGGACTGCTGGTAGACCCTGACGTCGGTCACATCGTCCCAGGGGACGTGGGCGCGCCCTCCGTTCACACGCAGGCTGAATCCGTAGTCGGTGAGAGTTGCGGGAGCCTCGGTGACAGGCCGGACGGGTGCGCGAGCCCACCAGTTCCAGACCATGAGGCAGACCAGACCTATACCGATCAACGTAACCGACAAGGATCTCGCCAGCACGCCGAGCACGATAAGAGGAGTAACGCCCAACGCGGCTGGCAGGTTGCCGCTGATGGACTTTCGTGTGCGGGGATTCTCGCCGAGCCGGATCCGATCAACATCTGATGAAGGCTGGCTCATGGCGCTTCCTTGATCATGTTTTGATGGCCACAGAAACAAATGATCATAGTGTTCGCTGCTGTTGTCAACGGCGCAGGCGCCCGTTTCTTTCAGGCTATCGGCGCCTCTGCGAACCCAGGGACATGAGATTTCGGCAAGCTCATCCGGGTTGGCGGCGAGCATGGCACACGCCAGCCCGGCGATTCCGATCGCCGACGGAAGCCACCTCGATTGAGGTGTTCCCGAGCCTGTCAGATCCGGGAGCCGCCACCGTAGCCGGGAAATCGTCGGACCCGATCGGCAGACTCGCGCGTATGAGCGAGCTACCTGTAGATGATCATCACGAGGTCGTTCACCTTGGCGACCAGACGGCTGTCATCGTCCCCCTGGAGGAGTACCGGCATTTGAAGGAAGCAGCCGAGGTAGCGCGAGTCGAGACCGGGTTCGCGATCGGTGCCGCTGGCTTCCTGGCGCGGGAGGCGGCCGGCACCCCCAGTACGTGTCGAGTGAAGAGGCGCGCCGCAGGCTGCGGCTGCCCCTCTCGTGAGCTACGAGGTCATCTACGAGGTTCAGTTCATCGACTTGGCTGCGGTTTCATGCGCGACGACGCACAAGACGTCGTCGCGTTGTTCGCAGACGTCGATCAGCTCGCGGGTAAGCCGCGTCCGGAGACGTCATCCGGCGGCTTGGGGCACTATTTGGTGAGTTGACATTGGCGGTGGGTCACGATCTCTTTAGCATGATTGCAAACAGTCCGAGCGCGTGTCTTGGAGGGCAAAGGTCATGCCGTTGCTGGACTGGGGCGCGGAACGGCGTCTGCACAGGCTCGAAACGGCGTTCGCGGACGCCGCGCCCACCGGGAAGCGGCTGGAGAAGACGGCCCGTGACTACGGCCGGGCCCTGGTCGACGCGCTACGCGAGCAGCCGTCTCTCGCGCGCCGGTTGTTTGGCGATTACGACGCTCGTATCCCCGGTGATGTCTACGGGACGGCCTTTCCGCAGGAGCACAAGGATTTGCTGCCCGGGTTCGCATCGAGTGAGGACCTCGACGTGCTCACCGTGACCTTCGAGGTGGCGGTACGGCTCGGCCTGCCTTCCGTGCGGGACGGGGCCCGCGACCGGATGGCCGGCCTGCTGGGCGCCAAGGGTGACGCCGACCGGCTGGTGGCGCGGTTCAACCGCTGGCAGGAGCTCGACGTCCTCGACCGCGAGACCGTCGCCCGCGCGTTGCGCGGTCACCTGAAGGGATCGGCGTTCAGCCGCGATGACGCGCTGTGGAACGCGTTCTTCGCGGGGTTGCCCGAGTCCCTGGTGCCCGATCTGTTCGCGGTTCACGCGTTCCTTGGCCATGGCACGCAGGCCATCCGCCTGGCGAACACGGCCGTGGAGCGGCAGCGGGCGCTGAGCTGTTGCCTGCAGTCGTCGCGCCTGGATGACGTACGATCCGGGATCGAGCTGGCCCGGCGTGAGGGCGCCGAGACCCTGACCGCGCTGGAGGAACGCGCGGCCGAATTGCTCTTCGGACGCGAGGAGTACGCCGAGGCGCTGTCTCATTTCCGCGCGGCAGGACGGCCGGAGCGGGAGAGCGAGTGCCACGAGCAGCTCGGATGTTTCGGCGAAGCTCTGGCGACGTGCCCCGCCGACCGTCCGGACCGGCTCGAACGGCTCGCGGCGGCGTGCTGGCTCGAGATCGACGGCCTGGTCGAACGGGCGGAGTACACCGAGGCGGTCCAGCGTGCCCAGGCTGTGGTCGTTCGCTTGGGCGAGGCGGCCACACCCACGGCGGAGATCGGTTCGCGCCTCCTGGAGTCGTCGGGCCGGCGCGAGGCCATCGTGACGATGGGGCGCAGGCACTACGCTGGTATGGCCGAGCGGGCCGCTCCCGATGACAAGGACACGGTCTACCGGCAGTGGAGCCGCTTCGAGGAGAGCGCCGGCGAGCTGTTCGGCGCCGCGGAGCAGGCCGAGCGGGGCGCGGACCTCTACAGAGCGCACGGCCTCTACCTCAAGGCCGGTCGGCCTGGCGACGCCGAGCGCGTGCTGCGGAACGAACCCGGCGGCTGGCGGGCCCGCGCGGACGCGCGGGAGGCCGGCGGTGACGTTGTCGGGGCGGCGGAACTGCATGCGGAGGCCGGCGAGCCGGAGGAGGCGGCCGCGCTCTATCTGCGCGCCGACCGGCATGCCGATGCGGCCCGCTGCCTCATCGCATGGCGCGGGGAAGACGCGATCGAGGACGCCCGGTTCGTTGAGTGCCTGCGCCGTTCCGGCGCCATCGAACGGCTGGCCGGGCTGTGCCTGCGCGCGGTCGAGCGCAAGGGACGGGCCACCGCGGGCTTTGAGGAGCTCCGGCGGCTCCGGGACGAATCCCTGCTGCCGCCGCATCTGGAGGCCGAGGGCGTGCAGGTGCTGGAGGCGCTGGGCGCGCAGGGACGCAAGCCCTTCGAAGAGCGTTCCGCAGCCTGGGTGTCCCAGGCCCGCAACGAGATCGAGGAGCGCTACGCGCGCATCTGGGCCCTCGACCTGGGCACCACGACGTGCGCGGTCGCCATCTACGATCGCCAGACCGGGCAGCCGGTGCTCTGCCCGTGGAAGGGCCGGTCGTTCTTCGCCTCTACCCTCACCATCGACGAGGCCGGCAACGAGATTGTCGGGGTGTCCGGGGAAGAGGTTCTCGCGGGCTGGGTGAAGGGGTTCATCGGCGCCGCCAAGCGGCGGATCGGCGGATCGACCAAGTACCGGGTGCGCGGCCGCGTCTACCGGACCGAAGAGGTGGCCGCCCGCCTGATCGCCCATGCCCGGCGCATGGTCGAGGACTTCCTAGCTGCACGCGTCTTGGAACGGGTCGGCGAGCTTGCCCGGGCCGACCTGGGCGAGGTCAGGAGCGAATGGCTGGACTGGCTGGCGAACGAGCGCGACCTGCGGCTCCGCCGGCCCCGGGCGATCCTGACGATCCCTGCCTTCTTCCGCAACAACCAGAAGCAGGCGACCCGCAACGCCTGTCGGATCGCGGGGGTGGAGCTGGAACGGCTCATCCACGAGCCGACCGCCGCCTGCATCGCCGCCGCCCGGCAGCGGCGGCTGTCCGGAGAGGTCATCGTGGTGGACCTCGGCGCCGGCACGCTCGACATCAGCGCGCTGTACGTGGACGAGGACCTTTACGACGTCCACCAGGTACGCGGCGACAACGACTTCGGCGGCAAGGACTTCGACGCGGTAGTCGTCCGGGCCCTGGAACGGCGGCTGGCGCGCGACGGCGTCGTGGTGCCGGCCAAGGGCAGGCAGCGGCTGCGGTTCGAGATCGCCGTCGAGTACCTGAAGATCGGCCTTTCGGCGCAGCCGTACGCCGCCTACCCGCTGCCCGGCTTCAACGACGACCTGGGCTTCCGCCTGGAGATGAGCCGGGATGAGCTCGCCGAGATTCTCGCCGAGCCGCTGCGGACTCTGCGCGACACCTGCGAGAAGCTCAAGGCGTCGCTGCGCGAGCGCCCCGAGCATCTAGTGCTGGTCGGCGGGCCGATGCTCGCGCCGCAGGTCGCCGGGCTGGTCGAGGAGGTCTTCGGGCTGCGGCGCAAGGTGCTGGCCGACCCACGGACGGCGGTGGCCACCGGCGCCGCGTTCCAGGCCGCCGTGCTCAGCGGCGTCCTGAAGAACCAGGTCCTGATGGACGTCACTCCGCTGGCGCTCGGCCTCCTGGTCGCGCCGGGCAAGGGCGAGCAGGAGTTCTCCCCGCTCGTCGCGGCCGACACCCACATCCCGACCAAGCGGCACGGCACCTACACCACTACCCGGGACGACCAGGACGTGGTACTGATCCAGATTTACAACGGGGACCTGCGCCCCGAGTCGAAGATCGGGGAGTTCCAGCTCGGCGACATCCCCCCGGCGCCCGCGGGCGAGCCGGAGATCGAGGTGACGTTCGCCATCGACAGCAGCTGCGTCCTGGAGGTGACGGCCCGCGACAAGCTGACCGGCAACCGCAACTCCATCAAGGTGGCCGACACGACCCTGCTCTCGCCGGACGACGTGACGCGGATGACCGAACGGCACGAGGAGCAGCTCGAACGGGAGGCCCAGCGGCGGCAGCTGGCGGAGCTGCGGGGCGAGCTGGCCGAGCTCGTCGAGGAGGGCCGCCGCGGCGACGCCGAGCCGCTGTTCAAGGAGTTCCGCCAGCGGCTGGAGAGCCACCGGACCGTCCGGGCCGATCTGGATCCCGGGACCGAGCGGGTCCTCAGGGAGATCTACAGCCCGGCCGCCACGGATCTGGAGACCGAGCTGCTGTCGACGCGGACGCCCCTGCTCGATTTGGCTGCCAAGGCCCAGGAGTACCTGGCCGGCGAAGAGGCGGACCTGGCCGAGGGAAGGCATCTGCGGGAACGCCTCGGCGAGCTGCTCGATCGCGTGCGCCCGGGACTGGCGCAGGTCAGGCTGTGGAACGCCGTCCTGGCCAGGCTCGCCACCACTGAGGCGGACCCGCTGCGGCGGTTCCGCGGTCACCATGCCGCCGGGGACCACGCCCGCGCCCTCGAAGCCCTCGCCGAACTGGCCAAGCCGCTGACGGACCCGGACGACGTACGCCGCAGGCTGCACTGCCTGGCCGGGACCGGCGCGGCCGACGACTACCGCCGTACGCTCGCCGACAACGCCGAGCTGCTCGGCGCGGCCGTCCTCGACCCGGAGCGGCCGGGGGAGTTCCTGCGGCGTGCCAGGTCCGCGCTCGTACGGATGCCCTCTGGCGGCAGCGGCTTCCTCATCTCAGACCGCCTCGTGGTCACGACCCGGCTGGACGGCCCGGCTCCCTCCGAGCTGGACATCGAGACCGGCACCGGCGGCCCGCGCCGCGTCGGGCACGTCTTCGCACCCGACTCGCCTCACCTCAACGTGGTCCTGCTCCAGCTGAGCGAACCCGTGCCGACCCCGCCGCTCATGTTCGGCCACGCCACATTCGTACGCATCGGCGACCCGGTCTACGCCGTCGGCTCCTCCGGCGAGTCCCTCGTCCGCGGGGTCGTCGACGCCTTCGAATCGTTCCCGGAGCAGGACCTCAGCCTCTACCGCGTGGGGCTGCGCGTGCCCCCCGGCAGCATCGGCGGCCCGCTGTTCAACCAGCTCGGCGAGGTCGTGGGCGTCCTGACCGGCCCGGCGCGCTCGGAAGAGGTCGCGTTCGCCATCACGACCGACAACCTCGCCGCGCTCCTGACCGGCGCCGGTTTCGGCATGACCATCACCTGAACCGTCCGCCGCGTGCGCGTCGATGACGTCATCCGGTGCCGTTCGTGTCCGAGTGATGCTCACTGCAGGTTTCCATGCCGTGGCGCACCTACCGCGTCCGGTGGGTGAACACACCGTCGTCTGCCCGGCGGGCGCATCGCGCTGGCCACCCAGTACCGGTAGGGGTTTCGCTCGCTGAGGTGGTCCTGTATTACTGGCCATAGCAATTACTATGATTCGAGAGGCGGTACGCGCATGAGTGCAGCTCATCCCGGCCCTCGGGGCATCGATGCGCCCCACGACATCGCCCCGCCGATCGCCGAACCCGTGCCGATCTCCTCGGGAGCCTGCGCCCAGCTTCTGGGGGGCGCCCGATGACCGACCCGGCAGCGGGTCGTTTCGCCGGTCGCACGGCGCTGGTCACCGGTGCCAGTCGCGGCATCGGCGCCGCGATCGCCGAGCGCCTCGCCGCCGAAGGAGCCGACGTCGTGATCACCGCACGCACTCTCGACGCGGGCACCCGCGCAGCGGGCACGGTCAGCCGCTCGGGCGGGACCTTGACCGACGTGCTCGACCGGCTGCTGGCGTACGGGGGAAAGGCGGCGGCTGTCGCAGCGGATCTGGCGGATCCCGACGACCGGCTGCGTATCGTCCCCGAGGCGACGTCCGCCCTCGGCCGCCCCGTCGACATCCTCGTCAACAACGCCGCCGCCAACATCGCCCGCCCTCCCTCCGAGATCAGCGCACGCCACCGTGCCACGATGCTCGAGGTCAACGTTCTGGCGCCGATGGACCTCACCCAGGCCGTGATTCCCGGCATGCGCGAACGCGGTGCCGGCTGGATCGTCAACATCTCCTCCGGCAGCGCCCGCCCCACGCCCGGCCCGCCGTTCGCTGCCGGCCGCCTGATGAGCGGCATGGGCGTGTACGGCACCACCAAGGCCGCCCTCAACAGGCTCACCAACGCATTCGCCGTCGAACTCGACGGCGCCGGCATCCGCGTCAACACGCTGGAGCCGCGCGGCGCGGTCGCCACTGAAGAGGCGCTCGCGCGCGGCCTGGACGGTGTCCCGAAGGACCGGATCGAGCCCGTCGAGGCCATGGCCGAGGCCGCGGCCGCCCTGTGCGACTGCGGGCCGGAACGCTCGGGGCTCCTCCACGTCAGCCTCGACCTCCTCACCGAACTCGGCCTGGGCATCCGAGCCCTCGACGGAAGGAATGTGAATGTCACTTGAAGGACGGGTTGCGCTGATCACCGGCGCAGGGCGCGGAATCGGCGCCGGGATCGCACGCTCGCTGGCCGTGGCGGGCGCCCATGTGGTGGTCAACGACCTCCACGCGGAGCGCGCGGAGGCGACGGCGGAGGCGATCGACGGCATGGGCGGGGGCAAGGCTGTGGCCAGAGCCTTCGATGTGACCGACCACTCTGCCGTCGTCGCGGCCGTTGCGGCCACGGAGGCCGAGTTGGGTCCGGTCGATCTCCTGGTGAACAACGCGGGGATACCCGAGACCATGGCGGCGCAGAAGTTCATCGATTCCTCCCCGGAGTCGTGGACCCCCTACCTTCAGCTCAATCTCGTGGGGTCGATGAATTGCATCCATACCGTGCTCCCCGGCATGGTCGAGCGCAAGGTCGGGCGGATCGTGCAGATCTCCTCCGGCGCGTCGTCGATCGGGCAGAGGGCGGGCGTGTCGCTGTATGGGGCGAGCAAGGCGGGCATCGAGGGCCTGATCCGCCATGTGGCCGCGGAGGTCGCGACGACGGGGGTCACCGCGAACGCCCTCGCGCTTGGACTGATGGAGAACACCGCTGACAAGGTCGATCGGGCGGTGCTCGACCCGATCCTGCGCTCGATTCCCGTAGGACGTCTGGGCAGGGCGGACGAGGTCGGGGCGGCGGTCGTCTGGCTGTGTTCGGATCTGGGCGGCTACGTCACCGGCCAGGTCATCCACCTCAGCGGCGGCGGCGTGTACGGTCGCTGACCAACGTGCCGGCCTGCCGGGCCCCCGGAGTCGGCTGTCGCCCCGGGGGGCTCGGCCCGAGCCCGCCGTACCCGGTCAGTCCAAGAGGTCCGGCTCTTCGGCAACGATCCAGTCGTACAGGGGTTGGAAGGAGAACCAGCCGAAGCGGGAGGAGCCCACCTGGGAGGCGGTGAGTCTCGCATTCTCGGCGTCAATCAAATGCGGGCCTCCTGCGGCGGCTTCGGCCAGGAGCTGAGAACGGCAGCAGCTCTCCATCGAGATGTACCACCAGGCCGCCTCATCGACGCTGCGGCCCACGGTGACCACGCCGTGGTTGCGCAGGATCACCGCCTTGCGCGGGCCTAGTGCCTCGCCGATGCGTTGGCCTTCTTCCTCCTGCAGGACAACGCCGGTGAAGTCCTCCAGCAGCCCCTGGTCCTCGAAGAAGGCGCAGGCGTCCTGCGTGATCGGATCGAGCGGGCGGCCCAGGCTCGCCCAGGTCCTGCTGTGCAGGGCATGGGCATGGACCGACGCCACGACGTCGGGGCGGGCGCTGTGGACCGCCGAGTGGATCGTGGTGGCGGCGAACGCCACGGGATTGTCGCCTTGGACGACGGTCTTGGTCTTGCCCTCGACCAGGACCAGATCGGACACCTTGATCTGCCGGAAGCTCTGGCCGTAGGCGTTTATCCAGTAGTTGTCGGGCTGTTCCGGGTCCCGTGCGGCCATGTGCCCGGCAACCCCTTCTCCGAAGCCCAGTCGTCCGAAGATGCGGAAGGCTGCGGCCAGTCGCTGCTTGCGGTGCAGCCGCTCGTCGACGATGTTGTCGAAGCTCGGCGGGCGCCGCGTCCGGAACGCGCTGCTCATCGGGTACCCCTCTGCCCTACGCGCCGTCGGATGCCGGCGATGTGCTCGCGGAACTCTGGTCGGCTCAAGGCCCACTTCTGGGCCTCGCGCTCAACGGCTACCGCCTCTGCGGCGTTCTTCATCGAGTCCCCGGCATGCATGGTGGCTTTGGTGCGCAGCACGAGCTCCCGGTCCCGGGCGGCCGCTCTCGCGGCCAGCGCCATGGCGGCCTCGTGGACCTGGTCGGACGGCAGGCACTTCCAGGCGAGGCGCACTAGCCGGCGAGCGTGCGGAGGAGCCAGCGGGCTTTCGCTGCACGCGCGTCTTTCGATATGGCGGCGTCGGGCGCGGAGCGCTCGAAGCCGTGAAAGCCGCCCGCCCACACGTGCAGTTCGGCGCGACCTCCGGCTTGCCACAGCCGGGCCGCGTACTGGACGGCCTCGTCGCGGAAGGTTTCCGCCGAACCCACGTCGATGAAGGCCGGGGGCAGGCCGGCGAGGTCGGTGGCTCGTGCGGGCGCCGCGTACGGCGGCACGTTCGGCCCGCCGGCCGCGTCACCGAGCAGGGCCTTCCAGCCGACCGCGTTCATCTGGTGGTCCCAGATGTCCAGACCGGCCATTTGCAGGCTCGACGGTGTGTCGTTGCGGTCGTCCAGCATAGGGCTGAACAGCATCTGGGCCAGCAGCGTGGGACCGCCGCGTTCGCGGGCCAGCATCGTCACGGCGGCGGCCAGGCCACCACCGGCGCTGCCGCCGGCGACGATCACGCGCTCAGGGTCGACGTCGAGTTCGGCGGCATGCTCCACGATCCACTGCAGTCCTGCGTAGCAGTCCTCCACAGGTGCCGGATGCGGATTCTCCGGCGCGAGCCGGTACTCCACCGAGACGACGACCAGACCGAGAGGTCCGGCCAGGTCCAGCACCATGTCCAGAGCGGTCCGGTTGTCCCCGACGATCATCCCGCCCGGGTGCATCCAGTACAGCGCCGGCCTGGTCGTGGTCGCGACCGAAGTGGGGCGGCAGATGAGCAGCGGGAGGTCAGGCGCCCCGACCGGCCCGGCCACGATGCGCTCCGCCACCGTGAACGCGCCTGCGCGGCTCAGCTCTTCGTCGCTGATCACCGGCAGCCGGCTCCGCCGGTCGGCCGGGATGGACGCCACGTCCTCCCACGGGGTGATGAGCCGCCTGAACGCGGCGCGTACAGGCTCGATCTCGGCGTCAAACGGCGGCGGAGGGCCGACCGAAAGGGAGTTCGTCACGTGAAAGGGCCTCCTGACCAGAACTCGCCCGCAGCCTGCTCCGCGAGGCAG
>JAOPYK010000119.1 GCA_025964695.1 Streptosporangiaceae bacterium
CCCGCGAGATCGTACGCAAGACCGTAAGCGGAACTCCCCGGACAGGCGTCAGCGGCACCGCTCGCAGGACTACCCGCAGAGCCGTAAGCGGGACCGCCCGCACGACCAGCCGCAGAGCCGCGCCCAAGACCACTCGCAGCACCGCCTGCAGAACCACTCGCAAAGCCGCCCGCCGCACCGCCCGCAGGACCGCCCGCAGAGCCGTCCGGAGGGTCGACCGTCACCACCAAGGTGGCGTTCCAATGGGTGGAGCCACCGGACAGGTACATCTCCAACGCATCGGCCAGGCGCTCGGCCGGGTCCCGACCGTCCTCCGGCCCCGCAGGCCTCGTCAGCGGACCGAGCCTTTCCTGGACCAGCGCGGTCAGCTCCGGCTTGAACCAGCCATTGATGGTCGAAGAACCGTTAAGGGACTTCGACAGCCTCCACCAGGAACGCTCGGCTCGCCGGGCGTGCTCCGGCGGCTTCTCTGTGCCGTCCCGCTCGGCGATGAGCTCCCTGATCCGCTCACCGGCCTTGGCGACCCGGGTGGCCGTGACACCCTTGCTCGCCAGCTCCAGCAGGATCTCCTCCGCCTTGGCGCAATCCTCGTCGTTCAGCCGGACGACGGCCTCGGCGATCGTCGAGGCGTAACCGTACGAGAGCCCGCCGCTGCGGAGCAGCGCCGCCACCTTGGGCAACCGGTCCAGCTGCCGTGCCACCGTCAGCCGCTGGCCGGCTCGACCGGTTCGCATGCCCAGTGCGGTGCGCATCCAGGCCTGAGTCCCGGGAAAGCGCTGAGCTTTTGCTTCGCCCGCCCGGTCGGCGGCGGCCACGAAGGCCGCCAGCGCAGCCTCTCCCCGATCGATCCCCAGCCCGAGTCGCTCGGCCCATTCCAGGCACACCGCCGGCGACTCATCGGGACTCCGCCCGGCCAGCTCGGCCAGAACCGAGACCGCCGCCTCCACCAGCTGCCCGGTGGGGGCGGTCTGTGTGTCCTCGGCCGACCACATACCGTCAACGCTAGATATCACCACCGACAAAATCGAACAGATCTTCGATGAAAACCGGGAAGGTAGGAACTGTCTACCTGTATGGATAGCTAGAAGTGATCATTCCTGCGAGATTCGTCACCTAGATACTTGGATCCGTACTTCTGAGGTGCCGCGTCAGGCAACCTTTGTCCTCTTGATCACTCGGCGGAGTTTGGGATCGGTGGTGTGGCGGTTGCGCCAGGCGATGTAGCGGCGGATCATGCTGGCCTGCTGGCGGTGGCCGGGTGGCCGGTGCCGTCGAGGGTGAAGTAGCGCAGGCCGGTTAACGCAGGCCGGTTAACGGAGATGCGGTTCAGCCAGGATGAGTTGGTAGCGGTTCAGCCAGGATGAGTTGGTAGGTGTGTAGGCGATCTCGACGTTGTTGGCCTGCGCCCATTCGCCTACCCGCTGGTCGACTTTGATGGTCAGGTGCGGGCTGTAGTTGTCACAGATAATCGCGATCGGCACCCCGATCGGGTGCAGGCTGCGCAGGTACCGGCAGAACTCCAGGAACTGAGCCAGTTTCTTACGTTTCTTGACGTGCCCGTACATCTTGTCGGCGCCCAGATTTCAGCCATCCGGAATGCTCGAAACCCACCCTGCGGGCATGCGCCGTGAGCAATGACGTGGAGACGGCCGTCAGTCGTGTCACATCGACAAGTCGGATACTGCCTCCTCGCACGCGAGGGCCGAGGAATCTCCATGATGGAACCAGGCCGCCGGTACGATCCGCCGGTCGGGCAGCGTGTGCGTCGGAGGTCCCTCGACGAGACGGAATCCCGCTGAGCGTAGGGCACCGCCACTGGCCACATTGGCCGGCTCGATGCCGGCCCAGATGTCGCTGAGCCCGAGATGCCGGTGCCCGAACCACGCACCAGCGGCGAACAGCTCAGCGCCGAGGCCCCGGCCCCGATAGTCGGGCGCCAGCCAACCACCCATTTCATGCTTCTCCGGGTCGATTGACACCAAGCCCGCGTACCGGCGACCGACCGGATCAATGGCGAGCATCTCGGTCGGAGAGGCAACCGCCGACTGGCGCCAGACGGCGCCGAGATGCCTGGCCCGCTTGGCGAGCAACCGCTTCCGCTCGTAGGGAGGCACGATCTGGTCGGGCCTCCAGCCGAGCCACCGCTGGGCTCCCGAGTCGCTGGCACCGGCAGTGGCCAGGCTCAATTCGCAGGACATCAGCGTCCTGAGGAGCAGGTTTCCCGTCCAGATCTGATGCATCCCGTCCGCGCACCGGACGGTCCCGTCCCACCACGGCTGACGGCCCCACACAATACACACCTCGAACGCCACTGATCATTGTCGGCGAAGAATACCCATATATCTGCTCACGACCAGCCTGATCCCTCGTGCCTCGTGCCCTCGGACGAGCGTACGACCAGGCGCACGACCAGCCGCCATACGACCAGGCGCACGACCAGGCGCACGACCAGCCCGAGTACGGCCATACGACCAGCTGACGCCGTACGACGGGCATGACCGGCACGACCGGCACGACCAGTTGCACGACGCGACCAGTCACGCGCCCAGCTGTACGACCGGCCACACCCAGCCGTACGACCAGTCACACCGCCAAGCCGTACGACGTCTGGGCCCAGAATGCAAAGAGGCCCCTTCCCGATGAACTCGGGAAGGGGCCTCTGACTGCTAAGACCAGCGGTGATCAGGGTTGCCGTACGGCATCCCTGATCAACCTGCTAGCGGTTGTACTGACCGAAGTCGTACTCCTCCAGCGGCACGGCCTCGCCGGAGCCCGTGCCGAAGGCGTACTCGGCACCGTCGTCGTAGGAACCGACGGAGTACACCGCGGCCTTGGCCTCTTCGGTCGGCTCGACCCGGATGTTGCGGTACTGCGGCATGCCCGTACCGGCCGGGATGAGCTTTCCGAGGATGACGTTCTCCTTGAGGCCCAGCAGCGAGTCGCTCTTGGAGTGCATGGCCGCCTCGGTGAGCACCCGGGTCGTCTCCTGGAAGGACGCCGCCGACAGCCAGGACTCGGTGGCCCGCGACGCCTTGGTGATACCCATGAGCACCGGACGACCGGCTGCCGGAGTACCGCCTTCGGCGACGACGGACCGGTTGGTCCGCTCGAAGATCGGCCGCTCGATCAGGTCACCCGGCAGCAGGTCGGTCTCCCCGGCCTCGAGGATGTTCACCCGCTTGAGCATCTGACGAACGATGATCTCGATGTGCTTGTCGTGGATCGACACACCCTGCGAGCGGTAGACCTCCTGGACCTCGCTGACGAGGTGGAGCTGCACCGCGCGCGGGCCGAGGATCCGCAGCACCTCGTGCGGGTTGATCGCACCCACGATGAGCTGCTGGCCGACGCCGACATGCTGACCGTCCTTGACCAGCAGGCGAGACCGCATGGAGACCGGGTAGGCGATCTCCTCGGAACCGTCGTCCGGCACAATGATGATCTTGCGGGTCTTCTCCGTCTCGTCGATCTTGACGCGGCCGGCGACCTCGCTGATCGGGGCGACACCCTTGGGGATGCGCGCCTCGAACAGCTCCTGGACACGCGGCAGACCGTGCGTGATGTCCGCGCCGGCGACACCGCCGGTGTGGAAGGTACGCATGGTCAGCTGAGTGCCGGGCTCACCGATCGACTGGGCGGCGATGATGCCGACGGCCTCACCGACGTCCACCCGCTTGCCGGTGGCCAGCGAACGGCCGTAGCAGGCGGCGCAGACGCCGACCTTGGCCTCGCAGACCAGGGCACTGCGCGTCCTGATCTCCTCGACCCCCGCCTCGACGAGGTTGGTGATGACCGGGTCGCTGAGGTCGGTGTCGGCCGAGAAGATGACCGTTCCGTCGACCACGATGTCCTCGGCGATGGTCCGGCCGACCAGGGCCGTCTCCGACGTCGTCGGCTTGAACAGCGTGCCGTCGGCGTTCTTGTCGGCCACCCGGAAGGGGATGGTGCGGTCGGTGCCGCAGTCCTCTTCCCGGACGATGACGTCCTGGGCGACGTCGACCAGACGACGCGTCAGGTAACCGGAGTCGGCGGTACGGAGTGCGGTGTCGGCCAGACCCTTCCGGGCACCGTGCGTCGAGATGAAGTACTCGACGACGGACAGACCCTCACGGAACGACGACTTGATCGGCCGCGGGATGGTCTCACCCTTGGGGTTGGACACCAGACCACGCATACCGGCGATCTGCCGGATCTGCAGCGGGTTACCACGGGCACCGGAGTTGACCATCATCCAGACCGGGTTGGTCTTGGGGAAGGCCGCTTCCATGTCCTTGGCGACGTCGGCGGTCGCGTGGTTCCAGATCTCGATGAGCTCCTGACGGCGCTCATCGTCGGTGATCAGACCCCGGTCGTACTCCCGCTGGACCTTGTCGGCGCGCTTCTCGTACCCCGACAGGATCTCGGCCTTGTTAGGCGGCGCGATGACGTCCTCGATGGAGATCGTCACGCCGGACCGGGTGGCCCAGTGGAAGCCGGTGCTCTTGAGAGCGTCCAGCGCGTTCGCGACAGTGACCTTCGGGTACGTCTCCGCCAGCTCGTTGACGATCACCGAGAGCTGCTTCTTGCCTACCTCGTAGTTCACGAACGGGTAGTCAGGGGGCAGCGTCTCGTTGAACAGAGCCCGGCCGAGGGTGGTCTCCAGCCGGTACGGCTGACCGGCCTCGTAGCCCTCGGGCGCCTGCCAGCCACGCGGCGGCGGGACGTCCTTGAGCCGGAGCTGGATCTTGGCCTGCAGGTCCAGCCGACCCTGGTCGTACGCCATGACCGCCTCGGGGATGGAGCCGAACGCACGGCCCACTCCCTCGGCGTCATCCTTGTCCGTCGTCAGCCAGTAGAGGCCGATGACCATGTCCTGGGTGGGCATGGTGACGGGCTTGCCGTCCGAAGGCTTCAGGATGTTGTTGGTCGAGAGCATCAGGATGCGCGCCTCGGCCTGGGCCTCCGCCGACAGTGGCAGGTGCACGGCCATCTGGTCACCGTCGAAGTCCGCGTTGAACGCGGTGCAGACGAGCGGGTGGATCTGGATGGCCTTGCCCTCGACCAGCTGCGGCTCGAAGGCCTGGATACCGAGACGGTGCAGGGTCGGTGCCCGGTTGAGCAGCACCGGGTGCTCGGTGATGACCTCTTCGAGCACGTCCCACACGACTGCGCGAGCCCGCTCCACCATGCGCTTGGCACTCTTGATGTTCTGCGCGTGGTTGAGGTCGACCAGCCGCTTCATCACGAACGGCTTGAAGAGCTCCAGCGCCATCTGCTTGGGCAGACCGCACTGGTGCAGCTTCAGCTGCGGGCCGACGACGATGACCGAACGGCCGGAGTAGTCGACGCGCTTACCGAGCAGGTTCTGCCGGAACCGTCCCTGCTTGCCCTTGAGCATGTCCGACAGCGACTTGAGCGGACGGTTGCCCGGGCCGGTGACCGGCCGGCCGCGGCGGCCGTTGTCGAACAGTGCGTCGACGGCCTCCTGCAGCATCCGCTTCTCGTTGTTGACGATGATCTCGGGCGCGCCCAAGTCGAGCAGGCGCTTGAGCCGGTTGTTCCGGTTGATGACCCTGCGGTACAGGTCGTTCAGGTCGGACGTGGCGAACCGGCCACCGTCGAGCTGCACCATCGGGCGCAGGTCCGGCGGGATGACCGGGATGCAGTCCAGCACCATCCCGAGCGGTGTGTTGGTGGTGTTGAGGAACGCGGAGACGACCTTGAGCCGCTTGAGCGACCGGGCCTTCTTCTGTCCCTTGCCGGTACGGATGATCTCGCGAAGCTTCTCCGCCTCGGCTTCGAGGTCGAAGTTCTCCAGGCGAGCCTGGATCGCGCGAGCGCCCATGCCGCCCTGGAAGTACTTCCCGAAGCGGTCGCGCATCTCGCGGTACAGCATCTCGTCGCCCTCGAGGTCCTGGACCTTGAGGCTCTTGAAGCGGCTCCAGACCTCGTCGAGCCGGTCCAGCTCACGCTGGGCACGGTCGCGGATTTGCTTCATCTCGCGCTCGGCACTCTCGCGTACCTTGCGGCGCTGGTCGGCCTTGGCGCCGGCGGCCTCGAGCTCGGCCAGGTCGGCCTCGAGCTTCTGCTGCCGTGCCTCGAGCTCCGCGTCGCGCTTCTGCTCGATCTGCTGGCGCTCCACCGAGATGTGCGCCTCGAGCGTCGGAAGATCGCGCTCGCGCTTCTCGGTGTCGACGCTGGTGATCATGTAGGCCGCGAAGTAGATGATCTTTTCGAGATCCTTCGGAGCCAGGTCGAGCAGATAGCCGAGACGGCTGGGCACGCCCTTGAAGTACCAGATGTGCGTGACCGGAGCGGCCAGTTCGATGTGGCCCATCCGCTCACGACGCACCTTGGCACGGGTCACCTCGACGCCGCAGCGCTCACAGATGATGCCCTTGAACCGGACGCGCTTGTACTTACCGAAGTAGCACTCCCAGTCGCGGGTCGGGCCGAAGATCTTCTCGCAGAAGAGTCCGTCCTTTTCCGGCTTGAGAGTCCGGTAGTTGATCGTCTCCGGCTTCTTGACCTCGCCGTGGGACCACTGGCGAATGTCGTCTGCGGTCGCCAGGCCGATCCGAAGCTCGTCGAAGAAGTTGACGTCAAGCAACTTGTTTCCCCTTGAGTTGATCAGACCTCTTCGACACTGCTCGGCTCACGCCGGGACAGGTCGATGCCGAGCTCTTCCGCAGCGCGGAAGACGTCCTCGTCGGTGTCGCGCATCTCGATGGACATGCCGTCGCTCGACAGCACCTCAACGTTCAGGCACAGCGATTGCATTTCCTTGATGAGCACCTTGAAGGATTCCGGGATGCCCGGCTCCGGGATGTTCTCGCCCTTGACGATGGCCTCGTACACCTTCACTCGGCCGAGGACGTCGTCGGACTTGATGGTAAGCAGCTCCTGCAGGGCATAGGCGGCGCCGTACGCCTCCAGTGCCCACACCTCCATCTCACCGAACCGCTGGCCACCGAACTGGGCCTTACCGCCGAGCGGTTGCTGGGTGATCATGGAGTACGGACCCGTCGAACGAGCGTGGATCTTGTCGTCGACCAGGTGGAGCAGCTTCAGAATATAAATGTATCCGACGGAGATCGGGTCCTTGAAGGGCTCACCGGTCCGGCCATCGAACATCCGTGCCTTACCGCCCGGACCGACCATCCGCTGGCCGTCCCGGTTGGGCAGGGTGTGCTCGATCAGCCCGGTGACGTCGTCCTCACGGGCGCCGTCGAAGACCGGGGTCGCAGCCTTGGTCCACGGCGGAGCCTCGTCGGCACCGATCGCCTTGAGCGCCTTCTTCCAGTCGGCGTCGTCGCCCTCGACCTTCCAGCCACGGCTGGCGACCCAGCCGAGGTGGGTCTCGAGCACCTGACCGACGTTCATTCGACCGGGCACACCGAGCGGGTTGAGGACGATGTCGACCGGGGTGCCGTCCTCGAGGAACGGCATGTCCTCGACCGGCAGCACCTTGGAGATGACACCCTTGTTACCGTGCCGGCCAGCCAGCTTGTCCCCATCGGTGATCTTGCGCTTCTGGGCCACGTACACGCGGACCAGCTCATTCACGCCCGGCGGGAGCTCGTCGCCCTCGTCCCGGCTGAACACGCGGACACCGATGACCTTGCCGGACTCGCCGTGCGGCACCTTCAGCGAGGTGTCGCGGACCTCACGGGCCTTCTCCCCGAAGATCGCCCGAAGCAGGCGCTCCTCCGGAGTCAGCTCGGTCTCACCCTTGGGCGTGACCTTGCCGACCAGGATGTCGCCGGTGACGACATCGGCACCGATACGGATGATGCCGCGCTCGTCCAGGTCAGCGAGGACCTCTTCGGAGACGTTCGGGATGTCCCGGGTGATCTCCTCCGGGCCCAGCTTGGTGTCACGGGCGTCGACCTCGTGCTCCTCGATGTGGATCGAGGAGAGGACGTCGTCCTGGACCAGCCGCTGGCTGAGGATGATCGCGTCTTCGTAGTTGTGGCCCTCCCACGGCATGAACGCCACGAGCAGGTTCTTACCGAGTGCCATCTCGCCCTGGTCGGTGCAGGGTCCGTCTGCGAGGACCTGCCCGATCTCGACGCGCTGGCCCTCGTTGACGATGGGCTTCTGGTTGAAGCAGGTGCCCTGGTTGGACCGCTTGAACTTGGCGACCCGGTAGGTGTTACGGGTGCCGTCGTCGTTCATGATCGTCACGTAGTCGGCCGAGACCTCTTCGACCACGCCCGCCTTCTCCGCGGTGATGACGTCGCCGGCGTCGGTCGCGGCACGGTATTCCATGCCGGTGCCGACCAGCGGCGCCTCACTGCGCAGCAGCGGTACGGACTGACGCTGCATGTTCGAGCCCATGAGCGCGCGGTTGGCGTCGTCGTGCTCGAGGAAGGGGATCATGGCCGTGGCCACCGACACCATCTGGCGCGGTGAGACGTCCATGTAGTCGACCTCTGTGGGCCGGATGAACTCGACCTCACCGCCCTTGCGGCGGGCGAGGACGCGCTCCTCCACGAACGTGCCGTCGTCGTTGATCGGCGAGTTGGCCTGGGCCTTGATGTGCCGGTCTTCTTCGTCGGCGGTCAGGTAGTCGATCTGTGCGGTGACGATGCCGTCGACGACCTTCCGGTACGGCGTCTCGACGAAGCCGAACGGGTTGATCCGTCCGAAGCTCGCGAGCGAGCCGATCAGGCCGATGTTCGGGCCTTCCGGTGTCTCGATCGGGCACATCCGGCCATAGTGCGACGGGTGAACGTCACGGACCTCGAAGCCGGCCCGCTCACGGGACAGACCACCGGGACCCAGCGCGGACAGACGCCGCTTGTGCGTCAGGCCGGCCAGGGGGTTGGTCTGGTCCATGAACTGGGACAGCTGGCTGGTGCCGAAGAACTCCTTGATGGAGGCGACGACCGGCCGGATGTTGATCAGGGTCTGCGGCGTGATCGCCTCGACGTCCTGAGTGGTCATCCGCTCGC
>JAOPYK010000148.1 GCA_025964695.1 Streptosporangiaceae bacterium
GCACGATCGGAATGAGGAGGAGCCAGGGTGGAGTTGAACGCCGAGGAGCAGGCGGTCGTCGAGACCGTACGGGACTTCGTGGACCGCGAGGTCCGGCCCGTGGCACGGGACCTCGACCACGCGAACGAGTATCCGGAGAAGCTGATCGAGCAGATGAAGCGGCTCGGCATCTTCGGGCTGGCGATTCCGGAGCCGTACGGCGACGTCGCGGTCTCCACCGCCTGCTACGTACAGGTCACCGAGGAGCTCGCACGCGGCTGGATGAGCCTGGCCGGGGCGATGGGCGGGCACACGGTCGTCTCCAAGCTGCTCCTCACCTTCGGCACCCAGGAGCAGAAGCAGCGCTACCTGCCGCGCATGGCGGCCGGCGAGGTCCGCGCCACGATGGCGCTGACCGAGCCCGGCGGCGGCTCGGACCTGCAGGCCCTGACGACCACGGCCCGCCGTGACGGGGACGAGTACGTCGTCAACGGCGCGAAGACCTGGATCACCAACTCGCGGCGCTCGCAGCTCATCGCCCTGCTGTGCCGTACGGATCCGGACGCGACACCCCGGCACCGGGGCATCTCGATCCTGCTGGTCGAGCATGGTCCCGGCCTGGAGGTCTCCCGGGACCTGCCCAAGCTCGGCTACAAGGGCGTCGAGTCGTGTGAGCTCGTCTTCACCGACCACCGCAGCCCCGTCAGCGCACTGCTCGGCGGCGTGGAGGGTGCCGGGTTCGCGCAGATGATGAAGGGCTTGGAGATCGGCCGCATCCAGGTCGCCTCCCGCGCCCTCGGGGTGGGCCGGGCGGCGTTCGACGACGCGCTGCGCTACGCGCAGGAGCGGGAGAGCTTCGGCAAACCCATCTGGCGGCACCAGTCCATCGGCAACTACCTCGCCGACATGGCCACGAAGCTGACCGCCGCACGGCAGCTGACGCTGTTCGCCGCGGCGCGGTACGACGCCGGGCAGCGCTGCGACATGGAGGCCGGGATGGCCAAGCTGTTCGCCTCCGAGACCGCCATGGAGATCGCCCTCAACGCCGTCCGCATCCATGGTGGCTACGGCTACTCCACCGAGTTCGACGTCGAACGCTACTTCCGCGACGCACCGCTCATGATCGTCGGTGAGGGCACCAACGAGATCCAGCGGAACGTGATCGCCCAGCAGCTCGTGCAGCGCGGCGGCCTGCACTGATTCCCCGCCGTTCCAAGGAGGAACCATGGACCATTTCGACCTCTACATCGACGGTAAGTACGTGCCCTCAGAGTCCGGCCGCACCTACGAGTCGCTCGACCCGTACACCGGCCGGCCGTGGGCACAGGTGGCGGACGGCACCGCCGAGGACGTGGATCAGGCGGTGGCCTCGGCCCGTGCGGCCCTGTCCGGGCCGTGGGGCACCCTCACCCCGCCCGCCAGGGGCGAGTTGCTGCGCCGGCTCGCGGAGCTGATCGCCCGCGACGCCGACCGGCTCGCCGAGCTGGAGACCCGCGACGGCGGCAAGCTGCTGCGGGAGATGTCCGGGCAGATGAAGGGACTGCCGGCCTGGTACACCTACTTCGCCGGGCTCGCCGACAAGCTGCATGGCGAGGTGCTCCCCACCGACAAGGCCAACTACCTCGTCTACACCCGGCACGAGCCGGTCGGCGTGGTCGCCGCGATCACCCCGTGGAACTCACCGCTGCTGCTGCTCACCTGGAAGCTGGCACCCGCGCTCGCCGCCGGCTGCACCGTCGTGGTCAAGCCCAGCGACTACACCCCCGCCTCGACGGTCGCCCTGGCGGAGCTGGTGACCGAGGCCGGCTTCCCGCCCGGCGTCGTGAACGTCGTGACCGGCTGGGGCCCCGCCACCGGCAAGGCGCTGGCCTCGCACCCCGGGGTCGACAAGGTGGCGTTCACCGGATCGACCGAGACCGGCATCTCGGTGGCGCACGCGGCCGCCGACAATGTCACCCGGGTGACCCTGGAGCTCGGCGGCAAGTCCGCGCAGGTGGTGTTCGCCGATGCCGACCTGGACGCGGCCGCGAACGGGGTCATCGCCGGGGTCTTCGCGGCCACCGGGCAGACCTGTCTCGCCGGCTCCCGCCTGCTGGTCGACGAGTCGGTCGCCGGCGAGCTGGTCGCCAGGATCGCCGACCGGGCGAACCGCATCGTCATCGGCGACCCGCGGGCGGCCGAGACCGAGATGGGCCCACTGGCCAACGACCGCCAGCTGGCCAAGGTGCTGGACCACTTCGCGGCCGCGCGGGAACAGGGCGCCACCATCGTGTGCGGCGGTGAGCCGGTCGCCGACCTCGGCGGCTACTTCGTCCGGCCGACGGTGCTCACCGACCTCCCCCAGGACGCCCGAGCGGTCACCGAGGAGATCTTCGGGCCGGTGCTGGCGGTGACCACCTTCTCCGACGAGGACGAGGCGGTCACCATGGCCAACGACACCCCGTTCGGGTTGGCCGGATCGGTGTGGACCAACGACGTGCATCGGGCGCACCGGGTCGCGGCCCGGCTGCGGGCCGGCACGGTGTGGATCAACGCCTACCGGGCGGTGGCTCCGCAGGTCCCCTTCGGCGGCATGGGCATGTCCGGCATCGGACGGGAGAACGGCGCCGACGCGATGCGCGCCTACACCGAGACCAAGGCGATCTGGGTCGAGCTCTCCGGGCAGAGCCGCGACCCCTTCACCCTCGGCTGACCGGCCGTCCCGTGCAGCCCGTCGTAGGAGCGGTGCGATGCTCAGACGCCGCCGAGTCGCTCCAGCGACTCTCTGGCCAGGCCCACCGCGCGCAGGGGGTAGCGGGCCGCGATCTCCGCCGGGACCCGGCCGTTCTCCACCAGCACGTCCGCGAGCCTGCTGGAGATCAGCGTCATCACCACACCCGCGAGAAGTTCGTAATAGTCGATGTCGGTGACCGGTGCTCCGCCCAGCTGCCGGTAGCGGGCGATCGTCGCCTCGCGGCCCGGTACACCACCGAGACGTTTCAGGCCCTGCGCCTCGCACAGGTAGCTCTCGAACATCAGCCACCAGCCCAGGTCGATTCCGGGCGGCCCGAGGGTCGCCGTCTCCCAGTCGAATAGGGCCGCAACGCTCAGGTCGTCCGCGAAGCACATATTGCCCACCCTCGCGTCGCCCCAGACGACGCCTTCGGCGGGATCCGCCGGCCGGTGATCCAGCACGTGGGTCATCGCGGCGTCGAGCGTCTCGGCGCCGAAACGCCGGCTGGGCCCGCACCACTCGTACCACTGCTCCAGCCGCGCGAGGTAGCGGTCGAGGGCGGTGCCGGACCCCGGCTCCGCCAGGAACTCCAGCGCGGGGCGCCGGTCGACCCGGTGCAGGGCAGCCAGGGCGGCCAGGGCGTTGTCGTAGAGCGTGGCCCGATCGAGGGGCCGCAGGTCCACCGTCCAGCCCTTGGCGTGCCAGCTGGGAACATCACCCGGCACCCGTCCGGGCACCCGCTCCATCACGTAGAAGGGCGCGCCGAGAATTCCGTCGTCGGGCTCGGTGAACCAGATCCCGGGCACCGGCACACCCGGGCACCCCGCGAGGCCCCGCATCGTCCGGGCCTGCCGGAGCGCGTCGGGCGCGACGAAGAGCTGCTGGTCGGGCGACTGGATCCGGAACACCAGATCGTGCTCCCGCGCGGCGCCGTCCACTCCCCGCCAGGACGCGCGGACGAAGAACGTCCGTCCCGAGTAGCCGGCATCCGGCTGCGACAGCTCACCGAATTGGACGTCGCGGCACCCGTCCTGCCGCAGTCGTTCCGAAAGCCAGAGGTGCAGCGCTCCACGGGTCTCCACGCGTGTCTCCATCGTGTATTGATTCGACTCGCACTTTAGTGAACATAGTGTCAGAATAGCTGCCATGAGCGCATCCCCCTCGCCCGTCTCGGGTAGTCTCTCAGCCGATCCCGCCGCACTGGCCGACCCGGCCCGGATGGGTGCGTACGTCCTGCCGGGCCGGGTGTCCGACCCCCGGCCGGTGATCACGCAGGCCCGGGCCGCCGAGGATCTGGGACTCGGGTCGGTCTGGCTGAGCGAGCGCTGGGGCACCAAGGACCTCGGTGTCATCGCGGGCGCGTTGGGCCAGGCCACCAGCGATGTGCGCATTGCCGCCGGGGTCACTCACTTCATGATCCGGCATCCGGCCGTACTGGCCTCCATGGCGATGACCGCGCAGGGCATGACCGGCGGTCGCTTCGTGCTCGGCTTCGGGCGATCGGTCGCCTCGATGTGGACGGCGGTGGGCCTTCCCCCCGTGACAAACCGGATCCTCATCGACTCCGTGGACCTGCTGCGACGGCTATGCAACGGAGACAAGGTGTCGTACGAAGGGCCCGCAGGTCACTTTCCGGCGATGCGGCTGAGCGACCTGCCGGACGCGCCACCGCCACCGCTGGTGCTCGCCGCCATCGGCCCCAAGACCCTCGCCCTGGGCGGTGCCCACTTCGACGGCGTACTGCTGCATCCGTTCCTGACTCCGGAGGCGGTCGCCCGGTCGGCCAAGACCGTACGGACGGCGGCCGAGGCGGCGGGACGCGACCCGGCGTCGGTCCGGGTGTACGCGACCGTGATCACCGCCTGCGGGCTGTCCGCCGGGGAGGAGGCCGCGGTGGTCGGCGGCCGTGCGGTGACGTACTTCCAGATCCCGGGCTTCGGCGAGCAACTCGCCGGGACCAACGGCTGGGATCCGGCGGTGCTGCGGAACCTCCGCGCGCATCCTCAGCTGGCCGGGGTCCGCGGGTCCGCCGACTTCTCCCGGACCAGAAACCAGCTCACCGGCGCCGCCAGGGCACTACCGCCCGAATGGCTCGACTCGTCGTCGGCCGTGGGCTCGGCGGCGCACTGCGTCGAGCGACTGCGGGACTACCGCGCGGCGGGGGCCGACGAATTGGTGCTGCACGGGAGCACACCCGAACAGCTCGCCCCGGTCGTCACCGCCGCCCGGCCGGCACAGGCTCGTTCCAGCCGTTCGCCTCGGTGATGACGGCCGCGGCGATCTGCCCGGTCTGAACGGCGATCTGCCCGCGAGCGCAGGCCACCTCGTGCCGCACATCCACGGCACGTACCCGCTGGAACGCGCCGCCGAAGCCCACGCCGATCTGGAACAACGCCATACCGTCGGCGCCGTCCTGCTCACCCCGTGACCTCCCGCACGGGCCCGCCACGCCACGTCGACAGGGCTCGGTGGCCGACCGCGACGTCGAAGGCGGCGCGAGCCAGAAGGCGGGTCGAGTCCAGCGTGGGCAGAGGAGAGACGCCGGGCGTCACCAGGAGCGGGATCTCCGTGCACACGAGGGCGACCGCATCACAGCCCCGTGCCGCCAGCCGCTCGATGACGCGAACGTACTGCTGACGCGAGCTTTCAGTGAACACGCCGTTCAGCAGTTCGGTAAAGATGATCTCATTGATGAGCTGGCGGTCGCCCGCTTCCGGCACTTCGGCGGCCATCCCACGGTCGGCGAACGCCCGGGCATAGACCGGGCCGTCCATTAGGTACCCGGTGCCGAGCACGCCGACGCGCCTACGGCCGTCGCGAGCGGCGCGGTCGGCGACCACCTCGGCTATGTGCAGGCCCGGAAGGGCGAGCTCGTCTCCCGGTCGCTCGAGAGCCAGGTGCGCGGTGTTGTCCGGGCAGACGAAGAAGTCCGCGCCCGCACGGGCGAGCCGCTGCACGCTCACCGACAGCGTGGCCCGGATCGCGTCGTGGTCACCTTCGTCCCACGCGGGCATGCTGCGTGCCAGGGCGATGCAGTCCATGGTCACGTCTGGGTGTTCATGGGGGCCCAGTTCACCGAACCCCTCCTGGCAGAAGGCCCGGAAGCAGAGCGCGGCCCCTTCCGTGCTGTGCGCGAGAATGCCCAGGTGTTTCATGATGGCTCCGGTGCGTTGTAGTAGCGCAAGGTGTCCAGGCTGAAGCCCGAGCGCTCCACGACCTCACCCGGAGAGAAGAAATCGTCCATGACCCGAGCCTGGCACCTGGTGCGCGCTCCAGGTCAAGCCCGAGCGGTGGGATGCCGCGTGCCGAAGGTGAACCCCCGCAGGCTGGTGAGCCGGGGCACGTCGCGCCCCAGCCAGGACGGGCTGGGCTCGGCCCCGTCGGGAAGCCTGGCCCAGTCCACCCACGAGCCCCAGTCCTTGCGGGTGTGCGGCAGGGGCCCCTCCCCCGGGGCGGGAACACCGGCTTCCTTGCACGCCGCGACGTAACGCTCGTTGAACAGCTTCATCTCCGCCATGATCCACCAGTCCTCTTCCGAGGCCCATTTGCCGTCGCCCGCGTACTGGATGATCTGGAGAGACGGGAAGTCGATCGGCGGTTGCGCCGGGTCGGGGTGGTCTGCCCGGTTGACGACCTGGTAGACCACCTGTGCGCCGTCGATGTTGTACCAGACCAGCGGCGAGTAGACGTGCGACGCGAAGGACATGGTGCCTTCGAGGAAGAGTTCGATCTCCTTGGGGCCGCGGAACACCCCGTAGAAGTGGTCGGTGTAGGTCGCGTCCTCGGTGAACAGCCGGGACCAGGCCACCCAGTCCTCGCCGACGGGTCCGGTCAGGAAGTAGTGACGGAAGGCGCTTTCGACTTCGTCCCGATCGTAGGTCGTCATCTCGCTCCTCAGTCCAGCAGCCCGCGATGACGGCGGGCGCTCAAGAGTTGTGGGTGGTGGTTGCGGTCGTACTGCTCGATCCACTCCGGCGGCAGCTTCCCCCAGGCTTCTCCGATGCGCAGCCGTTCCCCGGTGCCGAACCGCTCGGCAGCCACCACGTCCGCCAGGAAGATTGTGTTCTCTTCGGCGTCCAGGCTGCCCACCACCCGGCCCTCGACGTAGCTCAGCGCGTCGAGCAGGATCGGAGAGCCCGTGACACCGGGCTTGGTGGCGAACTGGGAGATCTTGTCGCCGGCACGGCCCGAGCTGCCGCCCAGGCCCATGAGGATGGCCAGCGACTTCTCCAGTGCGGGTTCCGGGGTGGCCGCCAGCAGGTGCATGGAGAAGACCCCGGACCGGATGACCATGTCGTGGGTGAGGTTGTACTTCGTCAGGCTGATCGTGACGCGCGGCGCGTCCGGGATGATCCCTCCCGAGCCCGCCGAGAGCGACATCAACCCGTTGGTTCTGCCTTCGTCGATGGTCGTGACGGCGACCGGGAACGGCCGCAGGCCCGACAGGGTGTATTCGGACGCCTTCAGGTCCAGGGTCATCGGGTACTCCTCATTGATCAATGCGTTGGAGGCGGTCCCGGTCGCGTACGATCACGGACGCCCTCGTGCCTGCCTGCTAACGGCGTACGGCCATGCCGGCGTCGACGTTGAGCACGCTGCCGGTGAAGGTGCGTCCGGCGTCCGACAGCAGGAAGAGCATCGCTTCGCTGACGTCCCGCGGCTCGATCATCGGCATCCCGGGCAGCAGGGTCTGCATCGCGTTGGCCAGGTTCGGGTACGCGTTCATCACGTTGAACAGTTCGGGGTTCTCGGTGACCATCGGGGTGGCGCAGTTGGTGGGCGCGACCCCGTTGACCCGGATGTTGTACTGGGCGAGATAGTTGGCGTACTGCTTCACCAGCCCGGTCACGGCCAGCTTGGCCGCGCCATAGGCGTCGTCACCGCCCTGCCCGTTGCCCAGGCCGAGCATCGCGGCCATCGAACTGGTCGCGATGATGTTCCCCGGGTGGCCCGCCTCACCGCGCTCGATGAGATGCGGCAACGCCACCTGGAAGGTGTTCCACACCCCGACCAGCATGATGTCGATGCCCACCCGGAACGCCTCGGCGGCGTCGCGCTCACGGGTGTTGCTCAGTACGACTCCGGCATTGGCGATCACCGTGTCGACATGGCCGAACCGTTCGACTCCGGCGTCGAACGCGGCCTGCAACGCGTCCTTGTCCCGTACGTCGGCCTGCCGGGTGAGCATGCCGCGGCCGGCCTTCTCCACCAGCGCCGCGGTCTCGGCCAGTTCCTCGGCGGTCCCCAGCGGATAGGTGACCACGTCCAGTTGCCGGCAGATGTCGACCCCGACGATGTCGGCGCCCTCCTGCGCGAACAGGACCGCGTGTGAGCGGCCCTGACCACGCGCGGCACCGGTAATGAAGACGACCCGGCCATCGAGTCTGCCCATGATGCACCCTCCTCTGGGAACGAACCGAACGAACGGCTAACGAAGGGCTGCGCTCACAGCGACGCGAAGCCCACCGACTTGGTCTGGAGATACTGCTCGAATCCCTCGATGCCGCCCTGGCGTCCCAGCCCGCTGGCCTTGTAGCCGCCGAAGGGCGCGTCGGCGCCGTAGAACAGGCCGCCGTTGACGTTCATCGTTCCGGTCCGAACCCGCCGGGCGATCTGCAGAGCCCGGTCCTGCGACCCCGAGAACACGGAGCCGGACAGGCCGTAGGGACTGTCGTTGGCGATCCGTACCGCGTCGTCGTCGTCCTCGAACGCGATGATGGTGAGGACCGGGCCGAAGATCTCCTCGCGGGCGATCGACATGCCGTTGTCGACCTCCGCGAAGACCGTCGGGGTGACGAAGAAGCCCTTGGGCAGGTGCTCGGGCCGGCCTCCGCCGGTGGTGATCCGGGCCCCTTCGGCCTTGCCCCTCTCGATGTGGCCGAGCACCCGCTCCAGCTGCCGGGCGCTGATCAACGGACCCGCGAAGGTCTGCGGATCGGTCGGGTCGCCGTAGGGGGTCAGCTCATAGATCGACGTGGCGAGCTCCACCGCCTCCTTGTAGCGGGAGCGGGGCACCAGCAGCCTGGTGGGCAGCGCGCAGCCCTGGCCCGCGTGCATGCAGGCGACGGCGGACTGCGGGATGGTCGCCGCCAGGTCGGCGTCGTCCAGCACGATCATCGCGGACTTGCCGCCCAGCTCGAGGAAGGTGCGCTTGACCGTCGCGGCGGCCAGCCCCAGGATCCGGCGGCCGGTCGCGGTGGACCCGGTGAAGGAGATCATGTCGACCCGCGGGTCGGTGATCAGCGACTCCGCGACCGCGGTGTCGGTCGTCGGCACGATGTTGACCACACCGGGCGGGATGTCGGTGCGCTCCGCGATCAGCCGGCCGAGCCGGGTGGCGTTCCATGGTGTGTCGGGGGCGGGCTTGACGACGACGGTGTTGCCCGCGGCGAGGGCCGGCCCCAGCTTGTTGATCGCGATCTCGAAGGGGAAGTTCCACGGCAGGACGGCTCCGACGACCCCCACCGCCTCCTTCCAGACCCGACGGTGACTGTGCACGCCGAACAGGTCGGAGTCCGGCAGCTCCCGCTCCCAGGGGTAGTCCTCGGTGAGCGCCGCCGGATAGCGCAGGGCGTCGGCGAGGGGCCACTCGACCTGCGCGAGGCCGGTCACCATGATCGGGGAGCCCGCCTCGGCCACCAGCTCCGCGGCCAGTGCCTCCCGGTCCTCCTCTAGCGCCGTCTGCAACTGTTCGAGACAGCGCTTGCGCAGCTCCCGGTCGCGCGACCAGCCGGTCTCGTCGAACGCTCGCCGGGCCGCCTCGATCGCCCGGTCCATGTCCGCCGCGGAGGCGTCGGAACACTGCCCGAGCACCTCCTCTGTGGCGGGGTTGACGTTGTCGAAGACCCGGCCGTCGGACGCGGGCACCAGCTTGCCGTCGATGAGGATCCGGCTCTCTCCGGACACCGGGGCGCTCATCCGCCCGCCCTCCGGTGCCGGCATACCGCCGCCGTCACGAAACCGTTCATGGAGTCGTCCCTTCTCGCGCCCGCGACTGCTGCGCGGCCGTTGTGTCTGTGCGCCCGCCGCTTCTGTACGCCCGCCGCCTGTGCGCATCCGGTGTCGTCGCATGAGAACGGACCGGGCGTCCCCCTGCCATGACACGCACCGGCCGTGCCCGGACCGGGGCTCATCGCCGGCCGCCGAGCGTGTCGTCCAGGAAGTCCAGAACGCCGCGGCTGAAGACGTCGTTGTCGTCGCCGGCGACCATGTGCCCGGCGTCGGCCACCTCGGTGTGCCGGGCCCCGGGGACCAGCGCGAGCAGCTCGGCGACTCCCTCGGGGCTGACGACGTCCGACTGCATGCCGCGCACCAGCAGCAGTGGCACGCCGATCCGCCCGGCCGCCGCACGGGACCGCCTGCCGTCGAGGTCACGCGACGCCTCGTCCGGCAGGCGCATGAAGGCCGGATCCCAGTGCCATCGCCAGCGCCCGTCCTCTCCCTGCCGCAGGTTGCGTCGCAGCCCGTCGAGCGAGCCGCGCTGCTTGCGGTGCGGGTTGTAGGCGCGTACGGCCTCGGCCGCCTCTTCCAGCGATCCGAACCCGTCACGGGCGCCGCCCATGAACGAGGTGATCCGCTCGACCCCGGTCGGCTCGATCCGCGGCGCGACGTCCACGAGGACGACCGCACGGGCGAAGTGGCGTTCGCCTTCGGCGATGAGCGCGGTCATTCCGCCCATCGAGGCGCCGATCAGCACCGGTGACTCGTCGAGCCGGTCTGCGACCCGTCTCAGATCGTCCACCATGGCGTCGATGGAGTAGTCGCCATCGGGTGCCCAGCCGCTGTCTCCGTGCCCCCGGGCATCGAGGGTCACCGCCGTCCAGTCGTGTTCGGCCAGCCTGCGCGCGCTCTGCCGCCACGAATGCCGGGTCTGCCCACCACCGTGCAGCAGGAGGACGACGCCCAGATTCTTGCGTCCCGGGGGCGGTTCCCACCGGTCACCCGTGATGCGCACATCCCTGCCCTGAAAGCTCACCGGCTCCTGCCGGGGGGCCGTGGTCATACCCGATCTCCTCACTACCGCGCCATCCTCCCTATCGCCGCCCGCCGCCGCGTGCACCACGGTGCGCAGGCTGGACAGGTCGTACTTGTCTCGCACGCCGCCGGCAGCTTGAGCAGCCGCACGAACATCGACGGCACCAGCCGGGCGTGCGTGACCCGGTGTCTACCCACGTACGCGGATACATCCCAGGCACCTTTCTCACCGGACGGGCTTCGCGCGGGGCACCGGATCGACTCTCTGCCGAGATCGAGCCGCAGCCCGCGGCACCATGACCGGGTCATGTGAGGGGCGAGTGATGACACTCTCCTTCGCCGACCCGGATAAAGTCAACTATTTAGCGGATACAACTATTTACATGATCGATCTGACGGGATGTCACCCAAGCCGCCCAATCCGGTCGCCGGTGCAGCCAGCTGGGCTGAGTGAGAGATTTTGGGGCCCATTCGGCGGTGGCAGAGGATCCGCTGATCGGTTAGATTCTGACGCAGCATTCACTTATGAGATACACCTCCGGATACCCCGGTGCGGACCACCGAACCGCACGCGTCCCCCCTGCCGAGCACACGAACGAAAGGCCGGTGATCTTGTGCGCACCGACGTCGCGGTGGCCGACACCGAAGACCAGCAGGCCCTGGCCGAAGCGGTCGCCCAGTTGCTGGCGCGGCACTGGCCGGACGGTGCCGCCCACGAACAGATCAGTGATCCGCGGACGGTGAGCGAGCTCCCGCTCTGGTCCCGGCTGGTGGAGCTGGGCGTGGCCGGACTACCCGTGCCCGAGTCGCAGGGCGGTTCCGGCGGTGGCTGGACCGACCTGGCGGTGGTGCTGGAGGCGCTCGGCGGGGTCGTCGCCCCCACCCCCGCCATCACGGTGGCCGGAGCGCTCGGCGCCCTCGACGCTCTCAGCGGTGAGAGCGCCGCCGACCTGCTCAAGCGGGTGGCGACGGGCTCCGTGGTACCGACCGTCGCCTGGACCGAGCGGGACGGCCTGTGGGGAGCATCAGGCGGGTTCACCGCCGAGACCCAGACCGAGACCCAGACCCAGATCGAGACCAAGGCCCAGACCCAGACCGAGACGGGGGTCAATGGATCGACCGGGCCCGTGCGGGTCTCCGGACGCGCGGACCTGGTGCTGTCACCTGAGGCCGGCGTGATCCTGCTGACGGCCGACAGCGCCGTCGGCCCGATCCTGCTCTCGGTCGCCGCCGACGCCGGCGGGGTGAGGATGCAGCGGACCGACGGCCTGGACCTGCTGCGGCCCGTCGCGGAGCTCACACTGGAAAGCGCTCAGGGGACCGTACTGACCATCGGCGACAAGGCACTCGCGGCCGTGCGCCGCGGCCTGGTCACCGCCGGGGCGGCTCTGGCCTCCGAGCTCGTGGGACTGTCGGCGCACTGCCTCACGGCCGCGGTCTCCTATGCCGCCGACCGGAGCCAGTTCGGGAAGCCGATCGGGTCGTTCCAGGCGATCAAGCACAAGTGCGCCGACATGCTGGCCGGGGTGGAACTGGCCCGGGCGGCGGCCCGGAACGTCGCGGCGCTGCTGGACGACGGGGCACCCGCCGACGCTCTCGACGACGCGGTGGCCCTCGCGCTGGTCGAGACCGGCAGGGTCGCACAGCAGGTCGCGGCGGACTACCTCCAGATCCTCGGCGGCATCGGGTTCACCTGGGAGCACGAGGCGCACCTCTACTACCGCCGGGCCGGCGCGGCCGCCCCGCTCTTCGGCGGTGCCGATACGCAGCGGCGGCGGCTCGACCCCACCCGCCGCAAGACCACCGCGGGCGTGCCGCCGGTGAGCAGGTACGCCGAGGGGAGCCCGCCCGCGGAGCTGGCGTCGCAGGTCGAGGCACTCCTGCCGGCTCACCGGGAGAAGTGGGGCGTTGACGACTCCTTCCCCGCCCGGCTCGACTGGCAGCGTACCCTGCACCGGCTGGGCTGGATCGCCCCGCACTGGCCGGTCGAGTTCGGCGGGCGCGGTCTCGGCATCGTCGACCAGGTGGCCTGTGACCAGGTGCTGGCCGAACATCGGGCGCCGAGCCTCGCCGGGGTCCTCGGGGTGAACAACGTCGCCCCCACGCTGATGCGGTTCGGCACGCCCGGGCAACAACGGCATCTGCTGGGCATCCAGTCCGGCACCGAGGTGTGGTGCCAGGGCTTCTCCGAGCCCGGCTCCGGCAGCGACTTGGCCAGCCTGCGGGCCCGCGCGGTGCTCGACGGCGACGAGTGCGTCATCAATGGTCAGAAGATCTGGACGTCCGAGGGCATGGAGGCCACCCACTGCCTCCTGCTGGTCCGCACGGATCCCGCGGCCAGACCGCACCGGGGGATCTCCGCGCTGCTGGTCCCGCTCGACGTCCCCGGGATCACCCGGCGCCCGATCACCCAGATCACCGGGGAGGGCGGCTTCGCCGAGCTCTTCTTCGACGATGTACGGGTGCCCGCCGGCGCCGTCCTGGGCCGGCTGCACGACGGCTGGAACGTCACCATGACCACACTGGGCTTCGAACGCGCCGGTGTGATCATGATGGCCGGCCGGCTGGAGCAGACCGTGCACGACCTGGTGGCCGAGCTGGCCGATCGCGAGCTGGACGCAGGCACCCGGCTCGCGCTGACCGACCGGCTCATCGAGGCACGGCTGCTCGGCCTGCTGGGCCGGCGCGCCCTCGGCCGGATCGCCGCCGGGGGCACGCCGGGCGCGGAGCACTCGGTCATCAAGCTGGCCTGGAGCCTGACCGCCCAGACGGTCGGCGAGACCTATCTCGCGGCGCTGGGCCTGGACGCGGTCAAGACCGCCATCGGCGGTCCCGCGCAGCTGGAGTACCTGCGCTCCCGTGCCGCCACCGTCGCCGGCGGCACCACGGAGATCATGCGCAATATCCTCGCCGAGCGCGTGCTGGGCATGCCGCGCTGAGCGATCGGCCTCTGTCCCGGCAGGTGTTCCCGCTCAGCCGAGCTCGGCCCGCAACTCCCGTTTGAGGATCTTGCCGGCCGGGCCGAGCGGGAGCGACGGCCGGAACACGAACGACCGCGGCTGCTTGTAACCGGCCAGCTGAGCACGGCAGAGGACCCGCAACTCGTCCTCCAGTGCGCCGAGGTCGGTGGTGCCCTTGGGCACGATGACGGCCGCCGGGGTCTCGCCCCACTCCGCGTCGGGTAGGCCGACGACGGCGACCAGGTCCACCTGCGCATGCCCGCTCAGGACCCGCTCCAGCTCGGCCGGGTAGACGTTGAAGCCACCAGAGATGATCATGTCGGTCTTGCGGCCCGCGATATGCAGGTAGCCGTCCTCGTCGAGGCGGCCGAGGTCGCCCGACCACAAGCCGTCCGGGCGGAACACCTCGGCGGTCTGCTCCGGCATGTTCCAGTAGCCGCGGGCCAGGGAGTCGCAGCGGATCACGATCTCACCGACCTCACCGACCGGCAGTTCGGCACCGTCGGCGTCGACGATGCGGATCTCGGCGTGCGGGGTCTCTCGCCCGCAGGAGGTGAGAAGCCCCGTGCGACCGGCGATCATGTCCCGGTGCTCGGCGGGCCCCAGGATGGTCACCTGGCCGCCCGCCTCGGTCAGGCCGTAGCGCTGCTGAAGGTCGCAGCCGAGCAGGTCCATCGCCTTGCGGGCCAGCCCGACGGGCACCGGCGCCGAGCCGTAGCTGATGCGGCGCAGGCTCGACATGTCACGGGGCGGCCCCTCCTCCAGGATCCGCAGCGTACGGTGCAGCATCGTCGGGATGAAGGTGGTCATCGTGATCCGGCTGCGTTCGATCTCGTCGACCAGTGCCTCCGGGTCGAACCGGGGATGGATCACCATCGTCTGCCCCAGATATAGCCACGAGAGCGTCCGCACCATCCCGCCCGCGGTGAAGAACGGGGTCGTCGCCAACATCACATCCGAGTGCCGCGCCTCGGTCGAGATGCTCGTGTCGAGGACCTGCGCCAGCATCCCGCGGTGCTCGTTGACGACGCCCTTGGCGCGGCCCGTCGTACCGCTGGTGTAGAGCAGGAACTGGACGTCGGAGGGATCGAGCCCGGCGGGGGTCGGGTCCACCGCCCGGCCCTTGGCCAGCGCGGTCTCGTAGTCCTCACCGGCCTCGTTCCCGCCGATCTCCAGCAGGAACTCCAGGCCGGACATGACCTCGCCGAGCGTCTGGGTCTGGTCGGTGTGGACGATGCCGGCCCGCGCACCGGAATCGCCCAGCACGTGAGCGACCTCGTCAGCCGAGAGCCGGACGTTCACCGGCACCGCGACCAACCCGGCCTTGGCCAGCGCGAACACCATCTCCGGCCACTCCAGGCAGTTCCGGGCGCACACGGCGACCCGGTCTCCCATCCGCAGGCCGCGGCTCAACAGATGGGTGGCGAGCCGGTCGGCACGCTCGTCGAGGGCCGCCCAGGTCAGGCGGGTGTTCCCGTGGACCAGCGCCGTCTTGGTCGGATACCGGCGGGCGTTACGGCGGGGGATGTCACCGACGAGCATGAGACCTCGCAGAGTTTCGGGTGGGGGCGCCCTCGGCGCACCGGCGGCGGAGCCGTGCGTCGGTACCTCCGCGGACCTGCCGCAGTGGGACACAGGTTCGCGTCGACGGGGGCCACATCATTGTTCTATCGTAGACGCACTGTCAGAAGTAGTGCTCCTTGATGTTGATTCGACAGAGCATTGACACATTTGGAGGCGGTCGAACAGCAGATCAGAGAGATGAACAAACAGTCAGCTTGCGGTGACTGCTGCTGCCCGGCAAGGGCAGGCCGAGAGGTGACCCGGCCGGCCCCCGCGCCGCGCTTCTCCCGTACGCCCGCCGGCACGCCCGGTGTGCCGCCACGCAGTCCCGTCGGCATCGGCGACGTCCTTTCCGAATGGTCCTGACCCACTCCGGCCCGCACCGAGGAGCACCATGCACAGCCAGCATTCGTCAACGGCCGACGCGGACCCGTCCCCCACCGGCGCCTGGGAACTGCCCGAGGAGTTCCGGCTGCTGCTTGATCTCGTCCGGCGCTTCATGGAGACCGAGGTCCGCCCGCTGGAGGAGACTCTCGGCCACGACGCCGCGGGGCCGCCGCCGGCCGTGCTGCTGAGCCTGCAGGAGAAGGCCCGCGCGGCGGGCCTGTGGGCACTGCAGACGCCCCAGGAGTACGGCGGCGCCGGGCTGAGCGTGCTCGGCCAGGTCGTCGTCGCCGAGGAGGCCGCCAAGTGCCGGATGGGCGCCTTCTTCCCGGCGTGCGGGGCGTTCGGGGGCAACCCGCCGACCGTGATGTTCCAGGCCACCGCGGAGCAGTTCGAGCGCTATGCCCGCCCGATCATCGAGGGCCGCGCGGGCCGTGCCTTCACCGCCATCAGTGAGGCCTCCGGCGGGTCGGACCCGGCGCGCGCCATCCGGTGCCGCGCGGAGCGACGGGGTGACCACTACGTGCTCAACGGCACGAAGATGTGGACCACGCACGCCGGAACGGCGGACTGGGGCGTCGTCTACGCCCGTACCGGCGAGCCGGGCCGGCGCAACGGCATCAGCTGCTTCATCGTCGAGTCCGGCGTGCCCGGTCTCACCAAGGTGCCGATCGAGGTCATGACCTCCTACGCACCGTACGAACTGCATTTCGACGACGTCGAGGTCCCGCTCGCCAACCGCATCGGCGCGGAGGGGGCGGGGTTCGCGCTCGCGTCGGACTTCCTGGTCAAGGGCCGCATCGCGTATGCGGCGGGGCCGATCGGCATCGCCCAGCTCGCGCTCGACCAGGCGATCGACTGGGTAAAGCAGCGTACGGTGTTCGGCTCCCGGCTGGCCGACAAGCAGGCCATCCAGTGGATGATCGCCGACAGTGAGATCGAACTGCGGGCGGCCCGACTTCTCGTGTACCAGGCCGCCTGGAACGCCGACCTGGGCAAGGACGTCAAGGTCGACGCGTCCATCTGCAAGGTCTTCGGTACCGAGACCGCCTTCCGGGTCCTCGACCGGTGCGTGCAGATGTTCGGGGCGCTCGGCCTGGCCAAGGAGATGCCGCTCGAGCGGTGGTTCCGCGACCTGCGGGTCAAGCGGCTCGGTGAGGGGGCGTCGGAGGTGCAGCGGATGATCGTCGCCCGCCACCTTCTGAGGTAGCAGGGCCGGCCCGGTCGTGATCCGGACGTACGGGATCGCAACCGGGCCGCTGTGGGCTTTGCGGTGCTCGGCTCAGCTGCCGGACGCCAGGCGGTTGAGCACGGCCGCCACCTCGGCAGGCCGGGTGATCATGCCGTTGTGACCGGCGTCGATGTCCACCACGTCGGCGCCACCGAGGTTGGCCGCCATGACCGGCGCCAGCTCGGGCGCGAGGGACCGGTCGCGGAGAAACCTGATGTAGATGCGGGGAAGCGCCGCGGGCAACGGCGGCCGGTCGACCTTCTCCACGCTGATCCGCTGGGCGTCGAGGCAGATCCGGCTCAGCGTGAAATCCCGCTCCTCCTCGGACATGTCGTTGCAGAACATGCGGCGGGCCATGGCCCTGGGCAGCGGAAGCGGCCGGAACCTGCCCACGGTGGCGGTGACCCAGACCGTCGCGCGGATATGCGGCGGAAGCAGCCGCAGCAGCGACGCTCCGGCGGGCGGCACCGAGGCGGCGATCAGCACGAGCGCGCGAACCCGGTCCGCCAGCCGGGCCGCCACCTGAGGCACGCTCACCCCGGCCATCGAGTGCCCGACCAGCACCACGTCGTGGAGGTCCGCCCGTTCGATGTCCTCGACGATCGCGGTCACGAAGTCCGCCACCCGGAGCCGGCGAAGGTCGCCCGGCCGCCCGGCCCGGCCGGGGAGATCCACCGCGAGCGCCGGATGGTCCAGATGAGGGATCATCCGTTCCCAGCACCAAGAACCGTGACTCCCGCCGTGCACGAGCACGAAGGTCGGCCCGCCCGGCATCAGTGCGCTCCCGCCGCGACGCCGAGATAGTGCTCGAAGATGTCGTCGCCCACCCCGGCCGGGTCGCCGTCGAAGACCACCTGGCCCTTGGTCAGGACGATCACGGTGTCGGCGGCCGCCAGCGCCCGGCTCACGTACTGCTCGACCAGCAGGAGGGAGGTGCCCGTCCGTACGATCCTGGCGAGGAACTCGAAGATCTGGTCGATGATGTTGGGGGCGAGCCCCATCGAGGCCTCATCGACCATGACGAGCCGGGGGTCGGCTATGTAGCCGCGCACGATCGCCAGCATCTGCTGCTGCCCGCCCGACAGCTGGCCGGCGGGCTGAGCGAGCTTCGGGCCGAGCACGGGGAAGTTGTCGACCGCTCGCTCGATCGCCGCCTTCTCGTCTCTGCGCCAGGTGTGCAGGACGAGGTTCTCCCGCACCGTGAGGGAGGGATAGATCCCGCGCCCTTCCGGGATGTGGCACAAGCCGGCCCGGGCCCGCTGGTAGGGCCGGGCCCGGGTCACCTCCCGGCCGTCCAGCAGCACCTGCCCGCGGGTCGGCCGGAGCAGCCCCGACAGCACCCGCAGCAGTGTCGTCTTACCGGCGCCGTTCGGGCCGAGCAGGGCCAGGACATGGCCGCTGGGCACCGACAGCGACACGTCCCGCAGCACCGTCGTGTCCCCGTACCCGGCCTCCAGCCCGCGCACCTCGAGCACCGGCGTGTCCGTCCCGGCCCCGGCTGCCCCGCCGCGTTCCGCGCCGCCCTGCACGGCCGGGTCGTCGCTGACGCTCATCCGCTCACCTCTTTCACCGCGGCCGAGTCGACACCGACCGCTTCCGAGCCCAGATAGGCGGCACGCACCACGTCGCTGGCCGACACCTCGGCCGGGACACCTTCGAAGATCGGTGCCCCGAAGTCGAGCACGTAGATGTACTGGCAGATCTCCATCACCAGCGCCATGTCGTGCTCGATGAGCAGCACGCCCGTCCCCCGCTCGGCGACCACCCGCTCCAGCACCTCGCCGAAGCGTGCCGTCTCGGCCCGGTTGAGGCCCGACGACGGCTCATCGAGCAGCAGCAGGTCGAACGGCCCGGCCAGGCATCTGGCCAGCTCGACCAGGCGGCGCTGGCCGGTGGACAGCGCACCCACCGGAAGGTCGAGCAGCGCGGCGATCCCGCAGGCGTCCACCGCCGCGGTGACCTCGGCGTCGATGACCGCCCGCTCCCGCGGGCCACCGGCCAGGTGCCGCCACGGCCGGACTCCCGCCATCGACGCCTCCCGGCCGAGGACGACGTTGTCGCGCACGGTCATGGAGTCGAAGAGCTCCATGCGCTGGAAGGTGCGGCCGAGTCCACGCCGCGCCCGGGCGGCGGGCCGGAGGCGGGAGACGTCCCGGCCGTCCAGCAGCACGCGGCCACGGGTAAGGCGCAGCAGTCCGCAGCACGCGTTGAACGTCGTGGTCTTCCCGGCACCGTTCGGCCCGATCAGACCGGTGATGCGGCCTTTGGGGGCGGCCAGCGAGAAGTCACTGACGGCGACGTTCCCGCCGTACCGGACGGTCAGCCCCTCCACCTGCAGACCCGAGCCGGCCGGCTCCGTCACCACCGCCGCCGACCGGTCACCGGGTCGTCCGGCCGCGGACCGCGCCACCGGGACGGCCACCACCGGGACGGCCACCATCTTTGGGTCCGGCTCCGGTCGCCCGGCGGCCGGTTCCACCTTCTCGGCCGGCACCGGCTCCTCGGCGGAGTCCGGGGTCTGCGGCGTGTCTGGGATCTCCCTGACGACACGGCCGCCGAGCCGGTCGGCCAGGCGGTGCAGGCCGCGTATCGCCGCCGGACCACCGGTCAGCGAGACCGACACGGCGGCCACTCCGAACAGCACGTTGAGCCAGTCGGTGACCTGCTCTCCCGGAAGGTAGGCGCCCGGCAGGACCATCGCCGCCGCGGCGGCGAAGGCGTACCACGGCTCTCCGCCGACGGACACGACGAGGACCGCGAGCAGGATCAGCGAGGAGAAGGAGGTGAACGCACCGCCCGTCACGGCGGACACCAGGCCGCCGTAGAGCGCGCCGTACTCCGCCGCCATGAAGGCGGAGATGCCGAACACCAGCACGCGGGTGGTGTTGACGCTGGCGCCATGGGTGGCCAGGGCGGTCGGCGAGTCGCCGAGTCCGCGCAGCAGCCGGCCCAGCCGGCTGCGGTGGACGCCCACCACGGTCAGCGTGGCCAGCGCCACGAAGGCCAGCACGAGGTAGTAGTACCCACGGTCGCCGCCCAGCGGCCCCCAGCCCGGCCGGGGAATGGTCTTACCGTTGGCGTCCGAGCCGAACATGATCGCCAGCGGATAGCCCATCTGCTCCAGTGCGATGCCGAAGCCGAAGGTCGCGAGCGCCAGGAAGATCCCGGACAGCCGGATCGCGGGAATGGCGATGAACGCGCCGACCGGTACGGCCACCAGCCCGGCGAGGAGGAGTCCGGCGAACCATGGCAGACCCAGGTCGCCGGTCAGGTGGGCCATCGCGGCCGCGCCGATGGCGGCGAAGGCGGCGTGCGCGAGCGACACCTGCCCTGAGGTCCGCACCAGCAGTCCCAGAGACAGGAAGAGCACGACTTTCGTGAGCGCGTCGGTGTAGGTGGGCAGTCGCGCGCCGCTGACCAGCAATGGGATCAGCAGGAGCAGCGCCGCGAGCGCCACCGCCCCGGCCGCCTGGATCCGTGCGGGGGCTCGCCAGTGATCCGAGGCGGCCATACGAGGGGCGGGCCGCCGGTCGACCAGCCGGTGCCGGGGGGTGGCCACCAAGACGAGGAACAGGGCGAGGAACGGGATGCTCGGCGGGAGCCCGGTGAGCAGGGCGTTCGCCTTGGTCACCGAGCCGTACTTCGTCGCCACGGCCGCCCCGACTCCGATCACCAGGCCACCGAGGTAGGTCAGTGGCAGGCTGGAGAAGAACCCGAGCGCGGCGGCGCCGAAGGCCTGGACGACCAGCAGGGTCAGCAGCAACGCGTCCAGGCTGAGGCTCGGAGCCAGCAGGACGCCCGCGAGGCAGGCGAGAGTGGACCCGATCACCCAGGACCAGCGCCGCACGCTCCGCGGGTTGGTTCCGGAGGTGTCGAGCAGTTCGACGTTGTCGACGACACCGCGCATGGCCAGCCCGATGCGGGTGAACCGGAAGAACAGATAGAGGACCGCGGTGGCGACCAGCGCGGTGACCGTGACGATGACCTGATCCCAGCTGACCACCGTGTCGGCGATGGTGGCCGCGGCGCCGGTCGGCAGGTAGGCCGGGTAGGACTGGCTCTGGGCACCGAATTTCGCGGTGAAGAAGCCCTGCACGATGAGGACCAGCCCGATGGTCGCCACGATCTTGTAGACCGTCTGGACTCCGGCCAGCCGCCGGGCCAGCAGTTCGAGCCCGAGCCCGAGGACCGGCCCGAGCACCAGCACACTGATGCTCGCGGCGAGCGGCCAGGCCATCTGGTGGGTGACGTGTAGCGAGTAGAAGGCGTAGGCGGCGGTCGTCGCCACCGCACCGTGCGCGAAGTTGAAGATGCCGGCGGTCTTGTAGGTCAGCACCAGGCCGGTGGCGGCGAGGCCGTAGACCGACCCCGCCACCACTCCGATGATGATGAACGGCAGCAGTTCGCTCATCGGGTTTGCGGCGTGGATTCTGCGCCCTTGAGGCCGGGCAGGGAACGCCGCTCCCTCCCTTCGCGTGGGTCGGTTTCAGCTGATCTTGTGGGAGGTTGTGGGGTATGGGGCGGCAGGTGAAGCGGGCTTTGAAGTACCGCTTCTATCCGACGCCCGAGCAGGCGGCGGAGCTGTCGCGCACGTTCGCCTGCGTGCGCCTGGTCTACAACAAGGCGCTGGCTGAAGGGCCGGTGAGACCCGACCCGCGAAAGCGGTGAAGGCAGGGCCCGGTGAAGCAGGAAACCCGACCCGCGAGGGAAGGAGTCCCCGCCCTTCACTGCGGCGGAGGAAGTCAAGAGCACCGTCTCTCGTTCATCATCGCCTGTCAGCAGATGAGGGTCACCCGCCGACGCAGACCGGATCCGAGCCCTTGGGCGTGGTCAGCTTTCCGTTCTTGATCAGGCCGTACCATCCGCACGGCTTCTGCACGGCGGGCTTGCCCGGGGTGTAAGTCACCGGTGGGATCAGGCCGTCCGCGGTGTAGTCCTGGCCCAGCCCGTACAGGCCCTTGACGACGTCGGCGGCCGTCGGCGCGTCACCGGCGTTCGCCAGTGCCTTGCCGAACACCACTCCGCCGGTCCAGCCGGAGGTGGCGCTGGCGTTCAGCGGCGACTTCGGGGAGTACCACTTCATGGCCTGCCGGAACGATGTGACCGCCGGGCTGCCGCCGGTCCACAGCACCGCGTCGCTTGCCAGCCACACCCCTTCCAGGGACTTGTTCTTCAGCAGGTCGTCGGTCCAGCTCTGGGTGGGCTGGACCATCGACGGACGGTAGTTCTGCTTGGTGCAGTCGGCGGTGAAACGCAGTCCCGTCTCCTGGGAGGTCCCGATGAAGATCATCTCAGCGTTGCTCTTGCGCAGCGCGAGGCACTGCGCCGTGTAGTTCGGCGCGGAGGCCGCCAGCGGCTGGCCGCCGGTGAAGTTCAGCCCGAGCTTCTTGGTGACGCCCTGGGAGAGCGTGACCGACTGTGCGCAGGCCGGCGCCTCGGCGCAGAAGACGAGGCCGTAGTTCTTCTTTCCCGCGACGGTGGTGGTGTTGGCGAGGACCGTCGTGTAGTTGATCGGTGTCAGCGCGGTCGGGAAGAAGTTCGGATCGGAAAGCCAGGTCGCCCCCGTGGCGCTGCCGCCGATCACCGGGATCTTCTTCGCGCTCAGGTAGGCGGCCCAGGACGACTCGAGCCCGGAGTCGTGCGGGCCCACGATCGCCACGACCTTCTCGTTCTCCACCAGGTCCTTGACGGCCGCGATGGAGCTGGCCGCCTGCCCCTGGTCGTCCTTCACGACGACCTGCACAGGATGGCCGTTGATCCCGCCGTTGGCGTTCGTCCACTTCGCCCATGCCTGCACGGCATCAGCGGATGCCTTCGACGTGACACCGGCGAAACCGCTGTAGGTACCGACATTTCCGATCTTGATCGCCGACTTGGTGAGAGCCGGCCCGGAGGGTGGCGGTGCGCCGACCTTGTCGCCACCCCCGCCACCACTGCCACCACTGCCACCACCACTGCCGCCGCATGCCGCGGCGGCCAGAACGGCGGCGGTGACGATCCCCAGCCACTGCACGGTGCGATGTGCCTTCATGGACCTGCTCCTTCTCGAATTCGCCGCCCCTGGCGCGACCCGGCCTGGAGGTGCTCCAGCGTGCGGCCGTCCGGCGCCGTGACCCACATCACAAGACAGCGGATTGAGCAGTCACTCTGCTTCACGCCTCCCGAACAAGTCAACTCTTTGTACGGAATAGATTCATTTGACTTTTAATCTGACTAGTACGGAAACTCTCGACATGGCCCCGCCGCCGGGCCACGATGACTGGTCTCGAAGCGCTACGCCAGGATGGGTAAGGACGCGGGTGACAGACAGGGGGCAGAACCGCATGCGACAGATCCACCCCGCGGTCGAAGACATCGATCCAGCGGTCGCCTACGCCTATCCGCAGGTCGGCACCTGGCTGCGCGCCAACATGATCAGCACTCTGGACGGCGCCGCATGGCTCGATGGCCGCTCCGGCGGGCTCGGCGGCCCCGCGGACCAGGTCGTGTTCTCGACGCTGCGCGCTCTCGCGGACGTGATCATCGTCGGTGCCGGGACCGCCCGCACCGAGGGCTACGGGCCCGTTCGGCCTGCCCCCGGCTGGAGCAGACTGCGCACCGGCCGCACCCCACTGCCCCGGCTCGCCATCGTCTCCAACGCCCTGCGCCTCGACCTGAGCGCACCCGTCTTCACCCAACCCACCCAACCCACCATCGTGATCACATCGGCGGGCGCGCCTCCGGAACGGCGCCGCGCGGCAGCCGAAGTCTGCGAGCTCATCGTCACCGGCGACCAGAGCGTCGATCTCCCCGCCGCACTGGCCGAGCTGGCCAGGCGGGGCTGCACACGGGCACTGTGCGAAGGCGGACCGAAACTACTCGCGCAGATCACGGCCGCCGGGCTTCTCGACGAACTCTGCCTCACCCTCAGCCCACTCCTCACCGCAGGCGATCCCGCACGCATCCTCAACGGACCCGCCCTGCCCAAGACCGAGCATCTGCACCTCGGCCACATCCTCACCGAGGACGACTTCCTCTTCCTCCGCTACTCGCGGTGACCCACCCGGAGCCGCCGGTTCGCCGACGGCCGAGGGTGACCATCGGTGCTCCTGAATATGCGGTGCGAGGGGGCCTGCCAGGCAGGGGGCGCAGCGGCTGTTCCTCATCTCCCGCGACCACACATCGGCTGGTCGACGCGCACATTGCCATGATCGTCCCCGGTCGGCGGTGTATCGTCGAAAGGGTGCAGATCGACACCGTTGCCGACAATACAGTGCACTGCATCGCGGCTCGAATCCCCCCGCCATGACGGTCCTGGACCCGCCGGCCGCCTGGGCCGGCAGCGGAGTGGTCGCCCTGACCGGGCGGGCGGACGTGCTCGTCGGCGTACTCGTTCATC
>JAOPYK010000176.1 GCA_025964695.1 Streptosporangiaceae bacterium
CCCCTGCCCGCGCCGGAGCGGCTTCCCGCTGGCCGATCCCTCGCCCACGACCCTTGGACCGCCGGCGCGTCCTCACTCGGGTGAGATCAGTGCGTCGCGTCGCGCGAGCAGGTAGTTGCGTTCGCGCTGATTCTGGGTGAGCCGTGCGGCGGATTGGAACGCCTGTCGGGCGTCGGCTGCTCGCCCGAGTCGAGCCAGCAGATCGCCGCGTATGGCGTGGAACAGGTGGTAGCCGTCGAGGCCCAGGCTGTCGACGAGGCGCAGCGCCGCGGCCGGGCCGTCGACTTCGGCCACCGCGACCGCACGGTTGAGGGCCACGACCGGGCTCGGGTCGAGCCGGGCCAGCTGGTCGTAGAGCGCGAGTACCTGGTTCCAGTCGGTGACCGGGTCGGTGTGCACGGCGTTGATTGCGGCAAGGAGCTGGTAGCGGCCGGGGGCGTTGCGGCGCAGGCAGGCGCGGGCGATGGCCCGGCCCTCCGCGACCAAACTGGTGTCCCAGCGGGAGCGGTCCTGGTCGGCGAGTCGGACGAGTGCGCCGTCGGCGTCGGTGCGCTCGGCGCGCCGCGCCTCGGTCAGCAGCATCAGCGCGAGCAGCCCCGCCGCCTCCGGCTCATCGGGCATCAGCTCGACCAGCAGCCGGGCGAGCCGGATCGCCTCGGCGGACAGGTCGGCGCGCGCGAGCTCGGCGCCCGACGTCGCGACGTAGCCCTCGTTGAAAATCAGGTAGAGCACGGCGAGCACCGCGTCGAGGCGCTCGGGCAGGTCGCTCTCGTGTGGCACCCGATAGGGGATGCGCGCGTCGCGGATCTTCGCCTTCGCCCGGACGATCCGCTGCGCCATCGTCGCCTCGGGGACGAGGAAGGCGCGTGCGATCTCGGGCGTCGTCAGCCCGCCGAGCAGGCGCAGGGTGAGCGCCACCTGCGCGGGCCGAGCGAGCGCCGGATGGCAGCAGGTGAACACGAGCCGCAGTCGGTCGTCGGGCACGGCGCCTTCCTCGACGGGCTCGGCCGGGACGTGCACGATCGCGGCCTCGGCGTGCTTGTGCGCGCGGGCCGACTCGCGGCGCAGCTGGTCGATGGCCCGGTTGCGTGCGGTGGTGATTATCCAGCCGGCGGGGCTGGGCGGCGCGCCCTCGCCCGGCCAGCGCTGCAGGGCGGTCGCGAACGCGTCGGCGACCGCATCCTCGGCCAGGTCGATGTCGCCGAGCACGCGGACGAGGACCGCGACGGCCCTGCCGTACTCGGCGTGGAAGACCGCCGCGATCTCCTCCGGCGTCATCGCGTCAGAAGGATGGGACGTCCTGGAACGGGCGGACCTCGATCGGCAGCGTGGTTGCGTCCGCCGCCTTGCGCCCCCACCTCAGCGCCGCGTCCAGGTCCAGCGCGGTGATCACCCAGATCCCGCCGATGTGCTCCTTGCCCTCGAGGTACGGGCCGTCGGTGATCATGCCGCCGGCTCGCACGACGGTGGCGCTGCTGGGGGCGTGCAGGCCGCCGGTGAACACCCACGAGCCGGTCTCGCGCAGCTCCTCGTTGAGCCGGTGCAGGTCGGTCGTGATCCGGGCCATGGTTTCGGCGTCGGGCACGCCGCCGTCGGGCTGGTAGATCGAAAGCAGGTATTGCGGCACGGCATCTCCTCACCGGCGGGTGTACTGCGCGATAATCACGCCCTTGGTGGTCGCAACGCTACCGGTGAGCTCGAACTCGGTCAGAGGGATGGGGCCCTCGAACAGGCGCGCGCCGCTGCCCAGGGTCAGCGGGCAAATCAACAGCGTGTAGCGGTCGATCACGGCGGCGGCGTGCAGGCTTCGCACCAGCGACGCGCTGCCGATGATCGACAGATCCCTGCCCGACTGGGCCTTCAGCTCGGCCACCGTGTCGACCGCATCGCCGCGCAGCAGGATCGAGTTCTGCCAGGCATCCGCATCCTCCAGGGTCCTCGAGACGACGTATTTGGTAGCCGCGTTCATGTGCGTGGTAACCGGGTTGCCGTCGGTCAAGCGTCCCCATGCGGTGATGAAGTCCTGCCAGGTGCGGCGCCCGAACAGCATGTCCCCCGGCTTGGCCATGGCCGTGGCCATCTCGCGGCCCATCACCTCGTCGTTGTACCGCTGGCCCCAGCCGCCGTGCGTGAAGCCGCCGCGGGTGTCCTCGTCCGGGCGGCCGAGGCCCTGCACGACGCCGTCGAGGGTGACCCACATCGTGACCGTCATCGAACGCATGGACCTGCTCCCTTCCGTGCTGCGGGCCGCCCTACCGCGGCCCTGTCACCCCCTACACGAACGACCACCGGCGAAATCGACACCGGCACGCGCACGCCTACGGATGCATGTCGCGTCACACCCGCGCTGTCCGGGGTCTTGGTGGCGGACCGGTCGCAGATGCGCTGCTGGGGAGGCGACCGACCCCGACCCGCCCAGCAAGCGGCTTTATCAACAGGCTCTCAGGGTCGGTCATCACTGCCCGGCCCAGGTCGGAGCCCCGGGCGTGCTCGCTGACGAGTGTGGCGCCGAGCCCGGTGAGTCTTTCGATTTCCTCAGCGAGTGTCCCCTCGACGGGGTTGAGATGCAGGTGCAACCGGCGGATCGGCATCCGTGAGATCAGTGGTGATGGCGGTCGCTGGATCCGAACAGCTCGCTGCAGCCTTGCAGACCGCTGACGGTGACCCGCAAACAATCGGTCAGTTCCCACTCGCGTCGTGAGAGCCGCAGACGCTGCGACACCACGACCTGGCCATCCAGGACGTCTCGTGTGATCCCGTCCGGTCGGTAGCCAAGCTTTCGGGAGATCCTCAGTGGGGCGACATTGTCAGTGAAGGACATGGTCGTCGCCTCGACGCATCCCAGCCCGACGAAGGCCAGGTGCAGGACGGCCGAGCGCATCTCGGTTCCGATCCCACGGCCCTGGTACTCAAGCCCCAGCCAGGACCCGGTGATGACCTCGCGTCTGACCGCGAAATCCTGCGCTCGCATGTCCTGCACCCCCACCGGGCGGCCGTCGTGAAAGACCGCCATTTCCAGTGCCCACTCCTTCGGGGCCCAGGCGCCGAGCCGCTGCCAGTGCTGTTGCAGGACGTACCGTGCCCGCTCAGCTGGAGGCCGGTCCGCCCAGGGCGTGAGGAACGGCCTTTCCCCAGGTGGGTGGACGCCTCGTGCCGCCAGGTCGGCCAATTCAGCCAGTTCCTCTTCCGAAGGAAGCCGCAGCTCCAGCCGCGGGGTCGTGATGTGGATCCCCCGCAGGGGCCAGTGGTCGATCAGCACCTGCGACAGTCTGCGGTGAAGACCAGCATTGGCGCATCAGGTTTTCCTGGATCGCAAGGACGGCGCCAGCCACGGAGGTGATCACAGGGCGGCAGAATAGGAACCGGCCTACAGTCCGACACCCAGATTGGCAAGATTTGCTAACCCCGTGCAGGAGAGCCAGCCAGGGAGCCACCCCGGTCGACCCAACTGGGACCCGATTAGCACCCTTATCTTGCTTCGCATCGAAGGGGTCAGGGGTCCGATGAAGCGCGTGCCCGTTGCGTGCCCGTCAGAAGGTGCGATCATGGTCGCTTACGGTCATCAACGGGGAGATCGGTGCTAGGGCGCAGGTCAGGGATATCGCAGGTCAGAAGTGATCAATGGCAGCGAATTCCCAAGCTGACGGCGCGGGTTCGATTCCCGTCACCCGCTCCCACAGGAAGAAGCCCAGGCCAGAGGTTGGATTCTGGCGCTGGGGCTTTGATCATTCTGGCCTCTCGTCTGGA
>JAOPYK010000234.1 GCA_025964695.1 Streptosporangiaceae bacterium
CACCACCAGCACAACAGCCAGGAACTTGACATTATCGAAATAGGGATCACGCACCCCCACGCGCTCCGGTTCAGGACCAGCTTCGATACAAGCTCCGGTACGAGCAGGAACTGCGGTGGTCGTAGTCGTCACGTAGGGCACCTGGGGTGGTTGGGGAGAGGGACGTGCTGGCAGCACAAGTCAACCCAATGCCCATGTATGGCGGGTCAACACCGGCGCAACGTTTCATGGAAGTCCGTGGTGGTCTGACCAGCGGTTACTGCGCCTGGCTACCCAGCCTGCCCGTACTGCCGTGACGCACCGACCAGCCTTTCTCCCAGATCTACCCTCGCCTACACCACGTGCGGGGAACTGGCCACCCGCACCCTCAAGCGGATGAGGTGCCCGGCGAGGCCGGCCTACAGGCCATCGGACCGGCGGCCTCGGTCGGACTCGACGAGGCCGCCGTGGTCGTCGACCATCCGCAGTTCGGTAGTGCGGACCGGCGCGGTGACCGCCGCGTCGATGCTGTCGGCGATCAGGTACTAGGCAGTGGGATGGAGCAGGAACACCCGGCCCCGTGCGTCCATCACCACGTCGCTCGCAACCGGGAGCGATTCAAGGGGGCAACGCCCCTGCAGGCTCGTGCCCCCTCCAGACGTGGCGCCCACCATCGCCACGTCCGCTCCGGCTGACCCCTTCCATCCCCGAATTCAGGGATGTCCGCCCTGTGGGGTCCGCGGCTTTACTTGGCTCCCGTGTGACACCAAGGGGGCCAAGTGGGCGACACACCACCCATCTCGCTGCATGGCGTTCACCAGATCCGCAAGCTCACCGGACGGGTGTTCAAGCTTCGGTCACGGACTAGGGCGGTGCTGGTGCTGCTGGGCTGTATCGGCCTGCTCACCGCCTGGTTCCTGCCCATGTACGAGGTCATCTACTGGCTGAAGTCGCCGGCCGCGCTTCACACGGCCATCAAGAGTGGCCACTACGAGGCGATCGGTCAGCTCGACGCGCCCTCCCTGGTGCGGAAGTACGGTAACGACAACCTTCTGCAGATCGGTTATACCGGATCCGCGCTGGCCCACGGGGGTACGGCCACCCGCCCCATCGGAATCTCCCAGAAGGACTTCTTCTACCTGGTGGGGCTCGGCGGCCTCGCGCTCCTCGCCGTCTGGACCGACGAGTGGATCCGTGGACGCGGAATCGCTCGCTACCTCAAGAAGGTGATCGATTTCGGGGTGTGGCTGGGGGTCCTCTACGAGATCTTCAAGTGGGTCTGGAAGGCCGGCGACGCGACCTCGCTCAGCGTGGTGAACAAGATGTCCACCGCGCTGATGATGAAGGACCTCCACGGACACGACGGGGGCGCTGCCGCTGTGGTGCACGTCCACCCCGCGCTCTCCGTCGGCTGGATCTCCGTAGTGATTGGCCTGTTCCTCGCGTCCGTGGGCATGCTCACCAGCAGCTCACCCGAGCCCGACTCCTCGTCTGCCCTAGGGGTAAGCGAGGTCACCAAGGGTGTCGCCACCCTGTGCGTCATCGCAGGCTTGATCTATCTCGTCCTGAACGTCGCACTGTTCAGCCAGTCCGGCTGACACAAGCCGGGGCTGACCGGAATACCGGCTCAGAATCCGAGGTCGCTCAGGCCGGGGTGATCGTCAGGGCGCCGCCCGAGCGGCCAGTGGTAGCGGCGTTCCGACTCCGGGATGGGCAGATCGTTGATCGACGCGAGCCTCCAGCGCATCAGCCCGTCGTCGTCGAACTCCCAGTTCTCATTGCCATAGGAACGGAACCAGTTCCCGGAATCATCGTGGCACTCGTAGGCGAAACGCACTGCGATGCGGTTGCCCTCAAAGGCCCAGAGTTCCTTGATGAGCCGGTAGTTATGCTCCCTGGTCCACTTGCGGGCGAGGAACGCGATGATCTCCTCGCGCCCGTTCACGAACTCCGCGCGGTTCCGCCAGTAGCAGTCCGGCGTGTAGCCCAGAGCCACTTTCTTGGGGTCACGCGTGTTCCAGGAATCCTCTGCCAGGCGAGTCTTCTCGACGGCAGTCTCACGATCGAATGGGGGCACCGGAGGATGTGTCGCCATATTCTCTCCTAGTCGCGTTAGACAGGTTCAGAGGCAGGGTGGTACTCCCCTGGCGAAGGCGGCTCGATCGCGATTTGGTCGTTTCATCGTCCAGTGTTGGGTCCGCCGTGATCATGCGTCATTCAATAGGCCTATCTCACAGTGTCGATGCTGATCCGCCGATACCGGCCCGCGCCGAGGGATGTACACGGCAGGCGTCGCGAACGGCATCGTTGACGACGTAAGCCCGATAAGGACTCCGTCACAGTCGACAAGGATCGAAGGTGAGAGTCATGTGTCAGCACCAGCCTCCGTGTCCGCCCGCGGACGCCCCTGACCACCAGGCCGCCTGCGTCGTGGCCCCCGCCGGCGAATGACCTCCCGCGACCGAATGCCCGCCCACAGCAGGACACGCCCGGCTCGTACGCAGGCGCGACAGGAGCCCCACCCCAAGCCCAAGAAGATCCAGATCCACAAGCCCATGAGGAGTAGGTGATGTCACGCGGAGGGTCAACGACCGGGGTTCCACCGCGCCCGGTGGATAGGTTCGCGAACCTCGGCTCGGGGATCTTGTGGTTGCCACGGTGGCCAGTCTGGGCGAGCATGATCATCTGGAGGATGTCAATGGTCGGCACGTCCGTCTGTACTCAGGCGACATGGTGGTGGGCGCATACGGCAACCGGTATGCCACGGATTTCTACGAGGGTTACCTGCCGACCGCCCGGTTCACGATGAGATTTCGACTGTTTTCTGCCAGGTGTCGCGGTCCTCGATGTGGTTGAGCATGTAGTGGGCGAGATCTGTTCGTGAGAGGGTCTTCGGTTTCGTCAGGTGCTGGTCTCCCGCCGTCCGGTAGCGCCCAGTGAGTGGCCCGTTGGTGAGCATCGGTGGGCGGATGATCGTCCAGTCGGTGTCGCTGGCCGTGACGATGCGTTCCATGACGGTCATGTCGGTGTAGCCATGACGGTAGAGACGCTGGACGAGAAGTCTCGTGACGAGTCGCTGGGGTAGCGGGGTCTCGGGAGGAATGTCGAGGCCGGCCGAGGAGAGGCACACGATGCGTCGCACCCCGGCGTGGCGCATGGCATCGATGATGTTGGTCATTCCTTGGGAGTAGACAGTGGTGGGATGCTTACGGTCCCTGCTGCCCAAGCATGACAGGACGGCGTCATGGGCGCCGACCGCGGCTTTCCACGTCTTGGGCTCCAGTACGTCTCCGGTGATAACGGCCGGACGCGAATGGTCGCCCACGGGAAGCTTGTCCGGGTTGCGGGCGACAACGGTGACGTCGTGGCCGGCATCGAGCGCCTGGGTCAGGAGTTGGGCGCCGGTGCCGCCGGTTGGGCCGAAGATGAGCAGCTTCATGGCTGGTCCGTGAGGGTGTCGACCAAGGCGATGGTCAGGGCCTGCTGCCCGGCGAGGGAAAGGTGCAGCCCATCGTCCATGTGAAACTGCTCTCCGGTCTTCCTGGTGCTGACGGGCCGGGTGTCGACCGTGGGGTCTGGTTGCGCATTCACAATCTGCCCGATGGCATCGATGTCACGATTGGCCCAGGTGATGTCTGCTCGCCGGAAGGGCTGGTAGGCCTTGATGCAAGTCTCATCCACCGTGGTAGGGGTGAGCCATATCCATCGTGCTGCGGTCCGCCGCGTGACGAGATCACGCAAGACGCGTAGGTTGCGTTCGGTCTCGGCGATGCTGACCAGGGTCGGTCCGTCGGTTGAACCGAGACGCTGGGCGTCGTTGGTGCCGAGCATGCACAGCACCCAGTCCGGGTGATGGAAGGACAACCCGGGTAGCGTGGTCAGGGCTTGGGTGGTCGTCTGCCCCGAGACCGCCATGTTCATCAGAGTGATGCCGTCGGCCGGGCGCCGAAGGTCGAGGACGTGGCGCAGAATCTCAAACCATGAGTGCAGGTCATCGGTGGTGCTCTCGCCAACGGCCACGACGCGCTGACCAGGCGTGAAAGGCAGCCGTTCCACCTTTCCGGCGAACTCGTGGTCATCGAGCAGCTCCGCCGCCGCGTTACGTGCCTGCTCGTCGTGAGATCGGCGTATCTTCCGGTAGGAGCTCAATTCCAGGCCGAACAGGGCGGCGATACGGTCGTCGTCCAGCCCTCCGAAATAGCTCAGGACCTTCTCAGGGTGCTGGAACCTGATGAGCCGTTCGGTCAATGCGCTGTTCATATGGCTACGTCCTTACGTCCTTACTTGCGGGTATCGGCCTTGTTGGTTCGAGTGCGGGGCAGCAGGAAGCCGGTAGCGGTCAGCCAGGCCAGGGAGGTGAAGCGGGCGATGGGCAGCAGGATGGCCGCGCCGGAGATGAGGAAGGTGAGCGTGGACAGTTCGGCGATGACCGCGATGGCCAGGCCGGTGAGCGCCAGCGGGCGCGGTAGCAGATTGGCCAACAGACCCGGTACGGCGATGCCCGCCACGAGGAGGCCGAGGAAGACGACGTGCCCGGTGCCTCCGGTGGCGAAGGTGAGGTCCTGCAGGGCCCGGACCACGGCGGCCTCGGTTCGTACCTCTGGGCGGGACAACACCCAGCTCAACATGGCGGACAGGGCGAGCATCGCGGCGGCCAGCATGCCGCCGGTCAGGGCGATAGTGGCGCCGGGCGCCCGGATGCCGAGGTTGCGCAGCCGGGCCGAGGCGGTGGCCGCGTAGATCGCCATCGGGACCGAGGCGCCGAACTGGAGGAACGCGCCGACCTGTACGGCGTCGTGGTGGTCGTGGAAATAGGCGAGGATCCCGGCGGAGGAGCCGAACGGAGAGGGGAAGGTGTCGCCGCCCGCCATGACCGTGCTAACGATGATCCCGGCGAGGAACAACGCGGTGAACACCACGGCGAGGATGCCCAGCGGTGGTCCGGCCTGGGCCTGTCGGGGGGTGCGCTCGATGGTGGTCATACGATCACCCGCCCGCCGGTCAGGTCGAGGGTGACGCCGGTGATCCAGGACGATGCGTTCGAGGCGAGGTACAGCACGGCCCGGGCGATGTCGTCGGGCCGCCCGATGCGGCCAAGCGGGTAGGTCGCGGCCAGCTCGTCGAGCTGTTCGGCGGACATGAACCGCTGCAAACGCTCGTTGAGCACCGTGGAGGGGGCCAGGCAGTTGACCCGGATACCATGCCTGCCCACCTCGCTGGCCAGGTGCTTGGTGTACATCACCACACCCGCCTTCGCCGTGGCGTACGCGATGTTCGCGCCGCCCGGCTGGCGGCCTGCCGTGGAGGACATTGTGACGATCACCCCGTTGCCTCGCTCGATCATGGCCGGCAGGAACGAGGCCACCGTCAGGTACACCGACGTCAGGTCGGACTCGATGACCGCACGCCACCGATCAGGTCCAAGCTGAGCGGTGGGCACCGGGGCGCCTTGGCCACCGGCGAACGTCGCGAGGATCTCCACCGGCCCCAGCGTGTGCTCGACCGTGTCGCGCATGTTCCGCACCGCCGCCTCGTCGGTGACATCACCGGGCGCCGCCACCGCCGTACCACCGTCCGCGGTGATCTTTGCGACGACCGCGTCGATGGCCGCCCGGTCACGGCCGTTCACGGCGACTTTGACCCCGTTCGCCGCCAGCGCCTGGCAGGTCGCCGCTCCCACGCCTCGTGAGCCGCCCGTGACCAGCGCGACTGTGCCGGCCAGGTCCGGGTCGTACGGCGGGCTACCGCCGGATTCGCTGAACATCTCGTACTCCATTCACTATGGTGAACTATTCATAGCACAGAACTATCGGGAGCCACTACCATCACCGCATGACCACACGACGACGGACCGGCCGCGATGGCAGCCCGGCACCGCGGCAGCGGCCGACGGGAACGGCGTTCCTGCTCGCACAGGTGGGTGCTCACGCCGCGACGCGGTTCGCCGAGCGGATCAGCGAACTCGGAGTGGTCCCCGCCGACGTCGGGCTGCTGCGCATGATCGCCTCCCAGCCGGGACGCAGCCAGCAGTCCCTGGCCGAGGAGCTGGGAGTCGTACCGAGCCGGGTCGTCGCACTGGTCGACGGCCTGGAGCGCAAAGGGCTCATCGAACGACGGCGGAACGCACAGGACCGCCGCAACCACGCCCTGCACCTCACCGTTGAGGGCACCCGCGTGATGACCCAGATGCGTACGATCGGCTCCGCGCATGAGGACGACATCTGCGCCGCGCTCGACGACACCCAGCACGCACAGCTCGCCGGCCTGCTCGAAGCCATCGCCACCCAGCAAGGTCTCACCCCGGGCGTCCACCCCGGCTTCCGGCGACCACCGCCATGACCACGACGAACCCGCCAGGCCCCTGTTCGCGGTCGGTCTGCTCGGGTTGCTGGGTGCCGGGCACACCGCGCCGAACTGGGTGATCTGGCCGGCCATACTGCCCATCGGGATCGGCGGCGGTGTCACGGTGCCGGCGATGACCAGCGCGTTGCTGGAGACCATTGACCTGGCTCGAGGTGGTGGTGCGGGGGTGGTTCGGAGCCGAGGAAGGCGCACAACTTCGACCTTGCTCGTCCCGGACAACGTCCGTCTGCCAAATTAGAAACCCAGGTCACGGCCAATGGCCGAGTTTCCGGCACCTACACGCTGTTGTCGGGCGGATCGGCGGCTATAGTCGGCCAATATGCCAGCGCCTTCTGTTCACGTCACCATCCGGCGTATTGCCGAGTTCGATCAACACGACTGGACCGAGATCCTCGACTTTGGTTCCCGCTTCTTCGAAGGCGCCTTCACCGAGAGCATCCAGGCCAAACAAGACCTGGTGCTGATGCGCGGCGACGATGGACGGTTGCTGGGCATCGGAGCTTTGGAGATGTTCGAGCTCACCTACGCGAACCGGACGGTCACGGTGATCCACGCCGGCAACGCCGCCTTCGCCGACGAAACCCGCGGGCAAGGCCACGTGCAGCGCATCGGTTTCCGGTATTTCCTGCGGGCGAAGCGGCTGCGCCCGTGGCGACCGGTCTATCTCGCCTATACGACATTCAGCTGGCGTACCTATCTCATGCTGACCCGCAATTTCGTGCGTTCGTGGCCGCGGCGCAATGTCACGCTGCCGGTATGGGAAGCGGGCCTTTATGAGCAGCTTGGGCGGCGCTTGCTAGACGAGCGCTACGATCCGACCGCCGGCGTCGGCCGCAATCTGGATCGCCGGCTTCGTCCGGACATCGCCGCCATTCCGACCCACCTCGCCGCCGACCCGGATCTGCGCTACTTCGTAGCCAGAAATGCCGGCTATGCCAGCGGCGACGTGCTGCTCTGCCTGGCTCCGCTCACCCTGGCAAATTGGTGGTCGATCGCACGCCGGATGATGCGGCGACGACGGCGCCCCTCAGAGTCCAATGGTTGATAGAACTTCTAGGGCTGGCCTTGTTGTCGTCGTCATTCGGCGGGGCCGAGAGCCGCATTGGGTTCGGGCTGCGTAGCAGTGGCGGACTGGTGGGACGCCCCATAGTGGAATGACTTGCCCATCTCTTTGATGATAGGTGTCGCATCGTTGAGAATCGGTGCCTACCTCGGCGTGTAGGCCAGCAGCCAGGGGCGATCCAGCGCCCGTCCCACCTCACCTCAAAAGTGCTGAAGCCTAAGAAAGACGGGACAATCCCCCAATGAATCAGCCCACAAGATTCGGTCTGGTCGGATACGGCTGGCGAGCCCAGTACTTTCTCAAGCTCGCAGCCCTGTTCCCCGACCGGCTTCAGGCAGCCGGCGTGGCCGTACGCCGCACCGAGACCGGCGAGCGGGTACGCGACCGCTGGAAAATCCCGTCCTACACCTCACCGGCCGAACTCCTCACGCACGAGCGCCCCGACTTCGTCATCAGCAGCGTGCCATGGGCGGCCAACCCGGGCATCGTCACAGATCTGGTACAGGCTGGCGTCCGCGTGCTTTCCGAAACCCCACCTGCCCCGGACCTGGACGGGCTGCGGGCCCTGTGGCGGCAGGTCGGCCCCTCGGGTCTGGTCCAGGTCGCCGAGCAGTACCCACTGATGCCGGCGCACGCTGCCCGCGCCCGTTTGGTCGCCGACGGGGTCATCGGACAGCCGACGTCGGTCCAGGTGTCCTCCACCCACCTTTATCACGCCATCGCCCTGATCAGAGGTCTGCTGCACGTCGGGTTCGAGACCGCCACCGTGCACGGCCGTACGTTCACCGCACCGCTGGTCGACCCCCTGGTGCGCGATGCGTGGACCGACGACGACACTCCCAAGGACGCCGCCACCACCATTGCCACTCTCGACTTCGGCGGCGCGATGGGACTCTACGACTTCACCGACAACCAATGGCACAACCAACTCCGCGGCCGCCGCATCGTCATCCGCGGCAGCCAGGGGGAAATCGTCGATGACCAGGTGGTCCGGCTCGCCGAACCCCGCACCATCGTCCGGTCACCACTCATCCGCCGCCAGATCGGCTACGACCTGGACCTCGATGGCTACGACACCGACCATTTGACCTTCGAAGGCCGCGTGGTCTACCGCAACGACCTCGCCGGTCAGCGGTTGCCGGACGAAGAGATCGCCATCTCGACACTGCTTCTTGACATGGCCGCCTGGTGCCGCGATGAAGGACCCGCGCCCTACCCGCTGGCCGAGGCCTGCCAGGACCATCTGCTCGCCCTGGCCATCGAATCCGCCACGAGCTCCGACCGCACGATCACCACCACGAGCGAGAGCTGGAGACCAGCATGATCACGGCCCGCTACGACTGGGCACTCACCAACTTCGACAAACCCGATCGCCAATATATGGCCCGGCGTACTCCCCGTTTCGGTCCCAGAGCCAGCGAAATTGAATGGCCGCGAAAGCACTGATGTGTTACGAGCAGCAGACCTTTTAATCTGCGGGTTCGGGGTTCAAGTTCCTGACGGCACACCCCGTCTGACCGGGCACCCTCAATTATTTCGAGGATGCCACGACCCCGAGCAGAACATTCGAGCGGCACAGGATAGTCAATTATTGGATCGCCGTTAGATCTGACCTAGTCGCGGTTCGCCCGCCGGGATCGGCTCGAGCACTGTGACTTCTGCCGCGCGCTGCAGCAACCCTTCGAGCGCAGCGTTGAGTTGCGCTACGGCAGGACCCTTGCTGTGTTGGCTTAGGAGATCGCGAGAGTCCCATTTCTCAATCATGACGAGGGTGTCGTCGGGTGCGGCATGGATGGCGTACAGCAAACAGCCGTCCTCGCGATGCACGGCTTCGATGGCGGCCTTGAGGGCGTCGATGGCTTTCTGGCGCATCCCCGGAAGAGGCCCGAAGACGGCGGTGACGACGACCGGTGAGGGCATAGGTGAATCTCCGTTGGTTTCGGTCAGCGTGACAAGGATGTTCAATCTGTGACAACGTCTAGCACGGTTCGAAGACCCTGACCCCGGCCCCCGGCGAGCTGGCGGACAGGGTAGTGCGGATGGGTCACACCGGCCGCCACGCCACCTGCTGCGAGTCCGCGGGACCCGGGGACCAACACCCACCGCTGCACGAACCCGGCATAGTGATCGACGTGACGGCCTCGAACCAACGCCACCAGACCGTCGGAGGCTTGATCAACCGGTACCGGAGAGCAGCCCTAGCGATCGCGTAAAACCCCAGCGCGAGAGCCGATGCGCGGATATTGGCACGGCACAGGCTGTCGTTTGACTATTCTCCACTATTCTGGTCGACTTTGTTCGATGAATCAGATGGGCATCGACACTGACAGTCCGAGGCCACGGCGACTTCGCTCCGGTGTGGTCCTGGTCGGCTTCGGGTTACCCGCAAGGCAGTGATCGTTCGCCGGTACGCGGAGTCGGCACGGCCAGAACCGGCCGGTGACTCAGTTGCGGTGCTCGCATACCGCAGTACGGCAACGGCACCGGCGCCTTCTGGAACATCTCGCGGATCACACGCTTGACCGCGATCCCCCTTAGGCACGTGACGGTCTGCGCTGCGCGCCGACCGCCGGGAGGCAGAACATGGGCATGGCTAAGGAAAATCCACGATCCACGCCCACGCGGCGTGGGCTCCTGATCGGCGGAGCCGCGGCTCTGGGCGTGGCCGCGTTCGGAGCGGAGCCCGCGTGGGCCGGCACTCGCGCGCCGGTCAGCGGGGGAGGCGTCCTCGGGCGCCGACTCTACGATGTCGTCAGGGCATTCAGCCGATGGCCGACGCACCGGACCGGGAGCGGACCGGAGAAGGCCACGCTCGACTGGTTCGAGTCCGAGCTGCGCCGGCGTGGTGCCACGACCTCGCAGTGGGAGTACTCCTTCCCCCACTACGAGTGGACGGCCCAGGTGCGCGTGGGCGGTCGGCTGGTCGACACGGTTCCGCTGTACTACGAAGGGGTCGGCAGTGTCCGCAGTGACGCACCCTTCGTACGACCGGTCACGATCACGGACACCCATGGTGACGCCAATGTCCTAGCCGCGGTGAAGCAGGCGAAGGCCGAGAACGCGAGCCTGGCCGTATTGCCGGTCTTCAACGCGATACAGGGCTATCCAACCTACGACGGTCTCGTGGCGGACAATCGCGATCCCGCCGCGGTGACCACCGGAGTCCCCACGCTGTTCATCCCAGGCCGACTGGCCGACCAGGCCCAGCGGGGAGTGCAGGCACGCATCGACGCGCATGTCGTCAACGACCGAAGTCACGACATCATCGGCTGGTTCGGCAAGCCGGTCAGCGACCCCATCATCGTGACAACCCCGTTGAGCGGCTGGTTCACCTGCGCCGCCGAACGGGGCTCAGGTATCGCGGTCGCGCTGGAGCTGGCAGCGGATCTGGCCCGCACTCATCCGGTGTTCGTCTTGGGAAACAGCGGACACGAACTGAACAACTACGGCGTTCGCGCCTATCTCCAGGACGCATTCGACCTGCAACCTCGCGCCGTCATTCACATCGGCGCCTCCATCGCGGCCGGAGCCACCGACCCGGCAAGTGGCCGGTTCGAGCTCGCATCCTCCAGAGTAGTAGCGAGTAATCCGCCGATCTCCTCGGTACCGGGCCTTGCGACGGCCGTGCAGGCCGGTCGCTTCGGACCCACGCCGACCTTCCCCGGCGAGGGAGCAGTATGGCATCAGCGACTTGGGAGCTCCGTTCCGCTGCTGTCTTTCGCCGGCCAGTTCCCCCAGTTCCATACCCCGGACGACCGACCCGGCGTGACGACAACGCCCGCCCTTCTCGACACCGCCTACCGCTCCGTTCACTCCGCCACACTCGCGCTCATCGGCGCATAGCGGGCCGAACGCCCAAGCCTAGGCTGAGGTTCAGCCGTGCAGCCACCGCGCTGCACGGCTGCAGCCTGCGGGTGCCCGTAACTCGGGTGCCCCTGTACATCAGGAGATTCCGTTCCTGCTGACCGACCAGGCGCCGGTCGGGTTGCCGGTACAGCCCAGGATGTGGATGCGGCGGGTAGGCCCTGCCCGGCCCGGCGCGGGATCGATCCCCGCCTTATTCAGGATTCGGTGGCCTTCGCGCCGGCCGGCCATGACGGTTTTGTTCGATTCCGCCCTTTTGGCTAAGACGGTCATATCGGGAAACACCGGAATAAATAGTGGCTATCGGCCTCTTCCTATCGTTCACTTCGGCGTGGCGCCAGTTTTACTCGGATATCCATATGATGCGGGTAACGTTCTCGAATGGAAGTAGCTTATGGAATCGTCACAGTTCGCCGCTCGGCTCGCACTTGATCTCGCGTCAGTGTGCGTGTTGACCTTCGCGGTCTATTGGCCACGCCATCGCCGCCGGGATCTGATTCCGGCATATCTGGCACTCAACACCGGATTGTTCACGATCGTCTCGGCGCTGGCGAACGCTGGTGGACATGGCGGACTGGCGATTGGTTTCGGCCTGTTCGGCGTGTTGTCCATTATTCGCCTGCGTTCGGACGCCGTGCAGTATCAGGAGGTGGCCTACTACTTCACCACCTTGGTGCTCGGGCTCATCGGCGCGATTCCCACGCTGAGCCTGGGCAAGGTCACATGCCTGGACGCCTTACTGCTGCTTGTTGTGTATGGTTCGGACCATCCGCGGCTGTGTTCCCGGACCCTCCGTACGGTGGTCACCCTCGACACGGTGCACGCGCATCCGGACGCCCTGCGCGCAGACCTCGCCCGGCGGCTGGGGCAGCCCCTGCGCTGGACGGTCACCGAGGTCGACTACGTGCGCGACGTGACCGTCGTCGACGTCCGCTACCGGATCCCCCCCGCCGCGGCGCCGACGGAGACGAACCGACGGCACGACATGGCCCAGGTCCCATGGGGTGCCAGATGACCGCGTCGGCCGCCTGCGCTGTTATCCAGGCGGCGCTGGCCGCGCGGCCCATCGACCTGGAGACCGTACGCGCTCGCGCCGACCTGCTGACCCGCTGCGACCGCAGTTATGCGCTGCCAGCGCACGCATTCGCCTCCTTCGCCGCGCACCTGACTGACGGATCCATGCTCGACGGCGCTTTCCGCAGCCTGTGCATCGCTGACCGCCGCTGGTTCAACTACCACTCGGTCTACTACGACACGCCGGAACTGCAGCTGTTCGATGACCATCGCAAGTACCGCCGCCACCGCTACAAGATCCGCGAACGACTCTATGTGGACAGCGGCGAGCGGCAGTTCGAGATCAAGCTGAAGGGGCCACGTGGGGAGACCATCAAGCACCGCACCGAGATCACCGAGCGTCCCGGCTTACCGCGCTCTGCCGCGTGGAACCCTGACACACAACAGTTCACGGCCCGGGTCCTGAAGCAGGTCTACGACGTGGAGCTTCCACTGCCGATGTGGCCCGCTCTCGTCACCGACTACATCCGCGCCACCTTCGCTACCGAGGGCCAGCGGATCACCTGCGACGTCGACCTGGTCTGCCGCGACCTTGCGACGGGCCGGACCCTGCGAGCCGACCCCGAACTCGTCCTGATCGAGGTCAAGGCGGAACAACAGATCACCGCCGTGGACCGGCTCTTGCACCGGCACCGAGCCCGGCCGTTGGAGTTCAACAAATACTGCGCGGGCCTGGCCGCGTTACGCCCCACGCTAGGCGGCAACCTGTGGCGGCGAGACATCCGCCGATTTTTCCCAGATCCAGGCCCTACCGACCAGCAGGTCAGCTGACCTTGACCTCAGACGGGGGACAATTCGCGACACGTCTCCCGGCGGCCTGATCAGTGGCATTGCCGCTACCTGACCCGCCCCTACCCGAGCCGGGGAATGACCGTCGCGGCCAAGCGCTCGACCTGTTCGGCCTGCTCGAACATCGGCGTGAACAGGATCAGTTCCGCGCCGGCCTCCGCGACCTTGCGCAGCTCGCGGACGCAGTCGTCCGGCGTGCCCGCAACCGCGGCGGCCTCGATGTCTTCCGACAGGCCTCCGTAGAGCCGCTCCAGCTCAGCGTTGATCCGCGTGCGCGCCAGCCCGGCGTTCTCATCCACCGCGATGTAGACGCGCTTCGCGATGGGGAAATCCTCCGTGGGACGACCTGATTCGGCAAGCGCCTCTCGCACGATCTGGACCTGGTCGGCGAACTTCGCGGTGGGGGACGAACCGGCGCCGAAGAAGCCGTCGCCGAGCCGTACGGCACGCCGCAGCGCGGTCCGGGCGGCCCCGCCGAACCAGATCGGCGGGAAGGGCTTCTGGAACGGCTTGGGCTCCATCGCCGAATCCTTGAGCTGCCAGAACTCCCCGTCGAAGGTGACGCGAGATTCGGTCCACAGCGCCTTCATCAGCGCGAGTCCCTCGGTGAACCGCGCGACATACCGCTCAGGATCCACACCGAAAGCGGCGAACTGCCGCCCCTTGCCACCGGTGCCGACGCCGATCTCGATCCGTCCGTGACTCAGTTGATCCAAAGTGCTCAGGCTCTTCGCCAGGTGCGCCGGGCTGTGCAGGCTGGACACGAATACCACGCACCCGAGCCGCAGCCGCTCGGTACACGCGGCCGCATAGGTCATCGTTTCGATCGGCCCAAGTTGCGGATGCGACCCCAGCACCTGTTCTTGTACCCACGCGCTGTCGAAGCCCAGTTCCTCGGCACGCGTGAGATAGGTACGGAACGCGGCCGGATCGAACGTACCGTCGGCGTAGAACTGAGGGATCGAGATGGCGAACCTCATATGCCGCATCGTATCTGCGGATCGCGACCGTATGAGTTTTCGCTGATGGCAGGCGTGTCCGTCGTGAAGTGAGGGTGGCCACCGCGTAGATGCTCCCGCGACACTGCGCAGTTCAACCGACCCAGATGACGGCAAGAACGCGGATCAGCTCGGCGTCGTCATCGCTGCAGGTCACGACCCGTAGCCGAATATTCGAGCGGCACAGGCTACAGGAAACCGTTGATCCGCGTTCCCCTCCAGCTGGTCTGCGGTTCATGTCCTGCTCCCAGAATGACCTCTTTACGAGCAAAGGACAACACGATGACAGCCTGGCGCCGCGCTGCTTCTGCGCTTGCCGTTAGTGCGCTTGCACTCGCCCTCTCGACCGGACCGGCGGCCGCCGCGGACGGCCGGTACACCTTCGCAGTGATCGGCGACATCCCGTACGGCGACGCCCAGATCGCCAACTTCCCGAACGTCATCAGCCAGATCAATGCCGACCCAAACGTGAAGTTCGTCGACCACGTCGGTGATATCAAGAACGGCTCGACCGTGTGCAGCGACGCCTATTTCCAGCAGATCAAATCGGATTTCGACCTGTTCAAGGATCCGCTCGTCTACACCGTCGGCGACAACGAATGGACCGACTGTCACCGGCCGAACAACGGAGCCTACAACCCGCTCGAGCGCCTGGCTGCGATCCGTAAGGTCTTCTTCCCTCGCCCGGGTTGGACGCTCGGACAGCACAGCGTGCGGGTGAACTCGCAGGCCGCCAAGGGCTACCCCGAAAACGTTCGGTACACCCGGTCCAACGTGGCATTCGCCGGCGTGCACATCGTGGGCAGCAACAACAGCCTCGCCCCGTGGACCGGCAACACCGCGCCCACCGCCGAGCAGACCGCTGAGGTTCAGGGCCGCACGTCTTCGGTGCTGAAGACGATCCACGACACGTTCAGCGCCGCTAAGCACGACCACAACAAGGCCGTTGTCCTGCTCACGCAGGCTGACATGTTCGACCCGACGGTCACGAACCCGAGCTTCGCGGACTACTACGGCTTCCAGCCGATCGTCAAGGCGATCGCCCAGGAGTCAGCCAAGTTCCGCGGACCGGTGTACCTGTTCAACGGCGACAGCCACGTTTACAACAGCGACAAGCCACTGGACAGCGGGTCCAAGTGGAACTCCTTCTACGGCAACACGATCGCCGCGCCGAACCTGACACGCGTCACGATCGACGGGTCGACCGGCGTCAACAACTGGCTGAAGGTGACCATCGACCCGAAGAGCAAGCAGGTCCTGAGCTGGACTCGGGTGCCCTTCACGTCCTGACCGGCAAACCACCAAGAGCTGGCCGGACCGATCCCGCGATCGGTCCGGCCGGCATCTGCCGGTCCGCAGTCATCCAGCTCAGACCGTTCATCGCCAACCCTCGGCCGTGCGGGTGCTGAATAATCTCTCAACGGGAAGGACCGCGAGGCGGAACCATGACGGCTACCGCTCACGTGCCCGCGTCAATCTGAAGGCCATGCTCACCCAGGCTTGGCACTCCTCGGCCAGCCAGTCCTGCGGCAGTTCCAGTCTCGCCTTGCCGATGGAGATGATCACCGTATGGGCGAGGTCGTCGACGGCGTCCGGCAGATCCGACCAATGCCAGGTCGTTGTCCCCTTCGTCGCGGCATCCGTACGCGGCCGGCCTCATGGGGCTCAACGTGTCCGCCGCCCCACTGACCCCCTGCGCGCTCAGCCAGACCTCCAGCGCTAGGCCGAAGAGCGACCAGCCCAGACCCTCAGGCACCTCAGGCACCTCAGGGAACATTGCGGGCGTTTACGCCCGGTCCATCGATATTCCAGGCGATGATCCGACGTGGATGGATGCGGAGCACCTCGTTACTGAACGCCATCATCAACGGCCGGTCGAGCATGAGGATCTCAACGCGGCCACGGATCTCAATGCCCCGCCCGGTCTGGCCACCTGGTCCTACAGGTTCCTCGGCCTGGTCATCGACGACGAATGAGATCCGCGGGTCGGCCTGGATATTGCGGAACTTCTGGCTCTGCCACAGCGCCGGGCCACCGATATCAATCGTCTCGGTGTCGACGTTCACCCAGAAGGCGACGGGCTGAACATGTGGTGCCCCGTCCGGGCCGACGGTTGCCAGACGTCCCAACGGATGCGCAGCGAGATACTCGTGCTCGATCTCAGTAAAGATCGTGTTGCCTCGCTTCGAATCAGCACCCGCGATCTCCCGAACCGCGTCATCTGGATCACGCATTCCGATGGCTCCCCTGTCGGTTACCTGTCTTCCGAACGCTAGTGATGCCCCGAATACAGGGCCATCGGCCGACAGGCCGAGCCGCTTCAGCCAATGGACCTAGGCTCGTGCCGCGCCAGGCGGAAAGCGACGCCGAACGCGAAGCCTGGACAAACAAACCACGCCTGCCCCGCCGCTCGCGCGCGCTCACCGACCACCCGATCGTCCGTTACCTGGCAGGATCACGGCGAGCGGCGTGGAGACGACGACGGTGGCGATGAACACCTGAAGGAGTCCTTAGAGCTGATGCGGGGCGGTGCTGGCGGCCGGTCCTGGTTGGGCGGCCAGGGGTGTGATGTTGAAGTTGTCGCGGAAGACGTTGTCGGGGTCGTAGCGAAGCTTGAGCGCTTGTAGCCGCTGCAGTGTTTTGGCGGGGTAGGCGTCCTTGAGGCGTTCGGGGCGCAGGTCGGTTTCGAAGTTGATGTAGAGGCCGGAGAAGTGGTGGTGCATCGCATCCCACGCCCGGTCCAGGCGGGTGCGGTTTGATCCGAAGGCGACCAGTTGGAAGTTCGCCGACCGGTGGGCGTAGGCGGTGGCCTCCGGGGCGACGTCGGCTACGGCTCCGCCGACCGAACGGATCTGGAAGAAGTACGACTCTCCGCTCATGACCAGGTGGGTGGCGGCGTTCGCGAGTTCGGGGGTGATGTGGTCGGCGAGTGCGGAGCGTGTCACCGGTTCGCCCTGGGCGTCGTGCGTGCTGGGCGGGACGTTGAGGATCGCCGCATACGGCAGGAGCTGGATGGCGTGGTCGAGCAGCGGGGCGGTGGCGGCGAGGGGCTGGAGACGGTCGATGATCGTGTCGGCGTCGCTGGAGTCAACCACGGACATGACCTGGGCGATAACCCGTTGCCCGGGGCCTGGGCGGCCGATGATGAGGAAGCTGGTGAGATCCCGTGGTGCGGCTTCCACCGCGGCGCCCCACCGTTGGAGGAAGGCGGCGGTGTCGGTGGCGTCGAACACGAGCTGGGCGAATCCCACGTCGCCGACCTCGTCGGCTTCGAACTCGAAGGAAGTAACGATGCCGAAGTTCCCGCCGGCACCGCGCACCCCCCAGAACAGGTCGGCGTTCTCCGTCTCGCTGGCGTGCACGCGGGATCCGTCGGCCAGCACCATGTCCACCGCGCGCAGGTGATCGATGGTCAGGCCGTGTGCGCGCACCAGCCAGCCGATACCGCCCGCGGTGGCCAGGCCGCCGACGCCCACGCCGCCGTAGTCGCCGGAGCTGAGCGCCCACCCGTGCGGGGCGAGGGTCGCGGCGACGTCGCTCCATCGCGCGCCCGGTTCGATGCGGACCCGGCGGGTCGTCGCGTCAACGACCTCGGTCTTGTTGAGCGTGGACAGGTCGATGACGATGCCACCGTCGTTGGTCGACCGGCCGCTGATGCCGTGCCCGCCGCTGCGGACGGAGAGCTTCACCGGTTGTGCCCGGGCGAAGGCCAGGGCGTCGGCTACCTCGTGGACGCTGCGTGGCCGCAGGACCAGACCCGGTGATCCGCCGCGCAGATAGGTCGATCGTACGGCCGCGTACCCGGCGTCACCCGGTTCGATCGTCGCGCCTGCCAGTGACGCGGGGTAGTTGTCGTAGTCGATGCCGTCGCGGCGGCGGTTGCGGATGAGGGTGCTGGGCACCGTGCCCTCGGCGGTCCCGCGGGAGGAGCGTTCCACGGCAACGGCTTCGCGGAGGGCGGGTGCGACTTCGCCGGCGAACCGCCGCAGGGTCGCGGGGTCGTCGGAGGCGAGGATGAACGTGCTGAGGCCCTCTTCCAGGGCCAGGAGGAGGAGTTCGTCCACCCACTGCTTGGCCGGTCCGACAAGAAACCCCTCCGAGGCGGCCGAGAACGTCCCGGTGATGTTGGCGAGGCGGCGGATCTCGCGGGGATCGCGTCCTGCTTCGGCCGCGGCGTCGTCGATGAGCGCCTGCCCGGCGGCCAGCTGTCCCTGCTGAAGGCCGCCGAGGGAGGGCAGCCAGCCGTCGGCCTTGTGGCCGACGAGCCGTAGCATCCGCGGTTTCACCCCGCCGACCCAGATCGGCACGTTGTGCGCCGGGGCCGGTCCGCGTTCGGCGCCCTGCAGCCGGTGGTGTTCGCCTGCGATCCGCAGGGGCGACCGTTCACCGGCGGCCCAGATCCCGCGGATGACGTCGATCGCCTCGCTGAGCGCGTCGACCGCCTGGCCGGGTGTCAGCCGGTCGACGCCCATCGCCTCCATCGCGTCCCAGAACCCGCCCGCCCCCAGGGCCAGGTCAAAGCGGCCGCCGGACAGCAGGTCCAGGCTCGCCGACGCACGGCCCACGACAGCGGCCGGTCGCATCGGCACGTTCAGCACGTTGGCGGACAGGTGAATCTTCTCGGTCTGGGCGGCGACCCAGCTCAGCAGGGTCCAGGTGTCGAGGAACCGGGGCTGGTAGGGGTGGTCCTGGAAGGTGACCAGGTCGAAGCCGAGCTCCTCACTCAGCCGGGCCCGCTCGACAGGTGCCTGCGGCAACTCGTTCGTCGGCGTGATGGACGTTCCGAACCGCAGCGGATGACCATAGTCCACCACTATCTCCCTGTGTCCGGTACGGCCCCCGCGCCGCTCGTGGCACGGTCGCCGCTGTGGGAACCGCGTTCGGCGGCGACGAGTTCGTGCAGCGCCGGGGCGACCTCCTGGCCGAAGATCTGGATGGCCGTCGGGTCGTCGCCCATGAGGACGTAGCCGCTGAACCCGTACTCCAGGGTCAGCACGGCCAACTGCTCGACCCACTGCTCGGGCGGCCCGGCCAGGAACCGATCACTTCCTGGGCCGAACTGGCCGCCGATGTTGAGCAGGCGGCGGACCGCCGCGGGCTGGCGTCCGGCCTCGACGGCGGCCGCGTCGATGATCGCGTTGTCCTTCGCGATCTGGTCCAGGCCGCCCTGGATGTAGGGCAGGGAAGGCAACCAGCCGTCGGCCTTCCCGCCGGTCAGGCTGAGCATCTTGGGTTTGTAGGCGCCCAGCCAGATCCTGATGTCGTGCGCGGGGGCGGGACCGCGCTTGGCGCCCTGGACCCGGTAGTACGTGCCGTCCACCCGCAACCGCGCCTTGTCCTGCACGTCCCAGATCCCGCGGATGATGTCGATGGCCTCGCTGAGCGCCTCCACCCCCTGCCCGGGAGTCAGGCGCCGCCCGCCCATGGCTCCAATCGCGTCCCAGAAACCCCCGGCGCCCAGGCCGAGCTCGAAGCGGCCACCGCTGAGCAGGTCCAGGCTCGCCGCCGCCCGAGCGAGTACGGCCGGCGGGCGCAGCGGGAGGTTGAGAACGTTCCCCGAGACATGGACCCGCTCGGTCTGGGAGGCGACGTAGGCCAGCAGCGTCCAGGTGTCGAGGTAACCCGGCTGGTAGGGGTGGTCCTGGAAGGTCACCAGGTCCAGACCCGCCGCCTCCGATACCTGTGCCAGGCCGACGACCTGCTGCGGCGCGGCGTTGGTCGGGGTGATGAAGGACCCGAAGATCAGGTCGTGGCCGTAGTCGGGCATCCGTCCGCCTCTCCTCGCCGAGCGAGCCATGCGCTCTGCATCCCTGATGAGTTGCCGCACAAATCATATGTTCGGCAGATGTTTTGTCAAACAGCGCATTTCTGGGTAATATTCCGGCATGAGCAGTGCGGCACCTGAAGAGCAGGACAGAGGATGCGTGCGCACCGAAGGCGACTTCGGCTGGCACCTCGGCGTGCTGCTGAGCGCCTATCAGGGCTCGGTCACCACCCTGCTCGGGGAACTCCCGCATGCCACACGCGGATACCAGATCCTGTCCACGGTGGTCCACGGCGACCAGCCCACCCAGGCCGCCTTGGCCGCCCACCTGGGCATCGACCGCACTGTGATGACCTACCTCATCGACGACCTCGTCAAGGCCGGCCTGGTCGAACGCCGGCTGAACCAGGCCGACCGCCGCGCGCGAAAGATCGTCGTCACCCCGCTGGGCGCCCGGACACTCACCGGGCTCGAACACCAGGTACGTCAGGCCGAGGTCACGCTCCTGGGCGGCCTGGAAGAGGGGGAACGCGAAACGTTCAGGGGCCTGCTGCGAAAAGTGGCGTGCCACCTCCGCAACATCGAACCGCAGATCGACCCGTGCGCCGCCGCCGGCCATGTACTGCCCGACACCTCCACACCCCCACGGCGCTAGGCATCCTCGCCCACCCGGCCATTACCAACGGGCGGCCGCGAGAGGCATCGCGCAGCATCCCGTGCGACACGAGGTTGCCTGTTGCGAGTGAGCTTCCTCGATGCAATGGTGTCTGCCTCCTGCCGACGTGGGTGGCGGCCTGTTCGAAACGTGGTTATTGGGCCGCCGCGGACTCCGGCCACTGCCAGAGCGGTACCTCTCTGATCGGGTGCAGTTCATCGTCGGTCTGGGCGTGCGAGTTCTGCAGGGCGACGTGGGAGCCGAACTCGACATGCTCGCGCAGCGCTTCCCGAAAGGGCTGGTCGTCAGGAAGGCCGGCCTGGTCGGCTGCGGCCATATAAAGCTCCACGAAGCGGCGGCGCTGGTCCTCGCTGATCTTCAGGTGCCGGTGAACGTCGATGAGATGGCGGAAGCCGCCGAGCTCACCTGAGAAGCGATCCGGGCCGCCAAAGGACTCCGCGGTGAACGCTGTGAGGTGGTCGACGTGCTCGGGCCTGCCCACGCCGAACAACGGCTGCAGCAGCGGATCGGCCAGCACGCTGGCGTAGAACGCGCCCAGGAACCGGTGGAGACCGGTCTCGCCTCCGGCGTGCTCGAAGAGCGTCTCTGACGTGGCCATCGCATGAGCCTCCCGGTGATTGCCAGCCCAAAAGTGAACTTTAGTACAGATTAGTTCTCTGGTACAGGTTAGGCTTGGTGTCATGCCGACCGCCAAGACCACAGCGAGCAGCCAGGACCCGCGCTCGGCCACCCGGTGGCAGCGGCGGCGCCAGGCCACCGAGGACCGGATCATCGCTGCCGCTCTCACGCTGTTCAAGGAACACGGCTACCAGGCGACGTCCATGGACATGATCGCCACCGAGGCCGACGTCGCCCGGACCACCGTGTTCAACCACTTCCCCCGCAAGGACGCGCTCCTGCTCGTGCTGCTGGCCGACCGGCGTCGCGTCGTCGGCGAGCGGCTTGCCTCCAGCGCGCAGCAAGGGCTCGACACAACGGCGCGCATCCGCGATGCCGTCACCCACTGGGCCCGCGCCTATGAACGCGATAGTCGCCTCGGCGCGATGTTGATCCGGGCCTGGGTGCACGCCGGGGGTCCCTACCTCCCAGGCTCGACCGCCACCGCAGATTTGTTCACCGACACACTGCGCGCCGGACAGCACACGGGCGACATCCATGCCGACATTGATCCGGGGATCGCCGGGCTGGTCCTGTTCGACGCCACTACCGGCACCCTCGTCCGCTGGGCCGCCGGCCAACCCGGCGCGCGATCCCGGCTGGCCCCTGCCATGCTCGCAAGCGTCGACACCGCGCTGGCCGGCATGCTCGCCGACACCACCCGGCTCGCGGCACGCCGGTCATCAGGAGCCACACCCCAGCCGAAGTGACCGCAGGTCGCAGTCATTTCGGCCGCGCGCATCCCGCCAGAACCGGCTCGGCGTGGGCGGCCCCCTCGACCCGCCGGGGCCGCTACACGGTTTCCGCATGGGCCAGGTCCGCGCCGTCCGATCCCACCGCCTACTGGCCGCCGACACCCTCGATCAGCGCATGCTCCAGATCCTCGAACATAAGAGCCGAACGTTCGACAGCTACCTGCGCCGCAGCGACCTCGCAGAATCCACCCCACAAGCCGTGGACATCGCCGAGACCACACTGGCACGCCAGATCGTCGAAGAAGAACAGCTGCGCTTCGCGCAGTCACCCTTCCCGCCGTAGTGCTATTCCCTGAACCGGACGTTGTCCCACTTGACCAACCATCACTACATATCAGTTGCCGATCGGGAGCAGCGCATTAATTACTCTGGCGGCACCGTCGGGATCAGGAGTCGCGCCGGTGATCAGCCCGAGGTAGATGTAGGACTCCATGATGCGGACGAGGACGTAGGGCAGGTCGCCTGCGGGAACGGCGGCATTCAGGCGTCCTGCCGCGATCTCCTCGTTGACGAGTTGGCCTATGAGGGCGATCAGCCGTGCTTCGAAGTCGGTGGCTTTCGTCGTGAGGAGACGGAGCGCGAGTTCGCCTTCGCGTTCGAGGAAGCGTTGCATGCCGGTGTTGGCGATGACGCCGCGCACGGTGCCGGTGATGACCGCCGCTGCGGGTGACTGGCCGGAGTCGGCTTGGGCGCTGCCGTTGCTCTCGGTGGCTCGCAGTTTCTCGATGGTGCGGGAGATCAGTGACCAGAGGATTTCGGTGAGCAGTTGCTCGCGCGAACCGACCCACCGATAGACAGTCGCCCGGTCGATGTCCAGGGTCCGGGCGAGTGCCTGCATGTCGACGCGTTCACCGGCACAGAAAGTTCGGCGTGCTTGTCGGAAGGCGTCGAGCGCTGTCGGTCGCCCCGTCGCGCTGCCGGCAAGCTGCCGTCGCAGCGGGGTGTCGGCAAGACGCGGGCTGCGGGCGGCCACCAGGCAGCTCCTGTTCGTCGACAACCTTGACATGTCGGGAGCTCACGATACAGGCTGCAACACAACAGCGAAATGTCGCAATGGAGATACACATGAGCGAAACGACGCATCGTCCGGTAGTCCAGCTCAAGCACGGCGCTGTTCGTGGGCGTGTCGACGCCGGCATCTCGTCGTTCCTCGGTATCCCCTACGCGGCGCCCCCGTTCGGCGTGAACAGGATGCAACCGCCGCAGCCCGTCGAGGCATGGACCGGCGAACGCGACGCGACGGCATACGGCCCGACAACGCCCAAGGGCGACTATCCGCCGCAGTACGCCCCGCTGTTCCCAGAGGTCGTCATCGCGGGCGAGGAGTGCCTGAACCTCAACGTGTGGACACCCGACACGAACGCCACCGGGCTGCCCGTGCTGGTCTGGATCCACGGTGGCTCGTTCATGAACGGATCCGGGTCGGTCGGCGAGTACGACGGCACAGCGTTCGCCCGCGACGGAGTCGTCTGCGTGACCATCAACTACCGGTTGTCGGCGGAAGGGTTTCTCTTCCTCGACGACGGCATCGCCAATCTCGGCCTGCTCGACCAGCTGGCGGCCCTGCGGTGGGTGCAGACGAACATCGCCGCATTCGGTGGAGACCCGGCCCGTGTCACCGTCGCCGGCGAGTCGGCCGGAGCCATGAGCGTGACAACGCTGCTGTCGATGCCGCTGGCCGAGGGACTGTTCGCCCAAGCCATCGCGCAAAGCGGTGCCGCTGCCCACACGCTGACCCGAGATGAAGGACGCATGGTCGGTGGCTACCTCGCCGCCGCGCTCGGCGTGCCCGCCGACCGGGACGCGATCAAGGCGGTCCAGCTCGAGAAGTTGGTCCAGGCCGCGTCGGATCTGGTCGTCGAGGTGCAGACCGCGCCCGACCCGGCCAAATGGGGACAGCTCGCCGTGAGCCTGCTGCCGTTCGCGCCGACCGTCGACGGCACGGTCCTCCCACAAGCACCAATCTCCGCGATCGCCGCCGGCCAGGGCAGCGACATTGCTCTTCTGATCGGTTCCAATCGCGACGAAGCACGACTGTTCCTGGTCGCGTCCGCCAGCATCGACCTCATCGACGACGCGACCCTCGACGCCGCCGCCGGCGCCTACGGACTGACCGCTGACGGTCTCGCCGTTTACCGAGCGAACCGGCCGCAAGCCAGTGCCGGGGACGTCCTCGCCGCCATCATCACCGACTGGTTTTTCGGCATGCCGTCCATCCGGGTTGCCGAAGCCCGCGCCGAACGAGGAACCACCAACACGTGGACCTACCGGTTCGACCACCCCGCCCCGGACAACAACAGCCGACTCGGTGCCTGCCACGGAGCAGAGATCCCGTTCGTCTTCGACACCATCAACCTCAACGAAATCCACCCACGCATCGGCAACACGCCCTCACGAGCCGTTGCCGACCACGTACACGACGTCTGGGTCAACTTCATCACCAGCGGAGTCCCCGGCTGGGCCGCCTACGACACGACCCACCGCTCAACCGCCCTGCTCACCGACAACACCGAAGCCGTCGATGACCCCAATGGCGACGAACGCGTGACCTGGGACGGAATCCGCTGACCGTCCAAGCTCCGGGGCAGCCCGCAGCACCACCTCCGGACTCAACGGTTGACTGATCTAGCGCTCTCCGACCTGGTCGGTTCCGGCAAGGTACGCGCGAGCTGTACGTCGATTGGGAGGCAGCCGGCCGCGGCACCCTCGCCGCCCTGCACCTGTACGCCGGGCGCCACCCCCACGACCCTCAGCTCCCCGAACTGATCGGCGAACTGTCGCTCCGCGACAAGGACTTCCGTCGCTGGTTGGCGGAGCACGACGTCTTCCGACACGCCTACGGCACCAAGCACTTGCATCACCCCGTGGTGGGCGATCTCACGCTGGACTACGAAGCACTCACCGTCACCGACGACCCGGAGCAGACTCTCGGCCTTCACACCGCCGAACCCCACTCACGTCCGGGCACGTCCTGCGCCTGCTGGCCAGCTGGACCGGCGCCCCGGACACTCGGGCCCGGCCGGACCCGCCAGCCTCGACGTCGCCGGCGGTGGTGACGGGCTCTCCAAATGACTCTCTTCCTGATCTGGCGAGGCTGTCGGAACAACGGTGGAAGTGACCGAACGTCTTGCCGCGACAGCGGCTCTGAGCTGCATGCTGCCACGGCCAGGATCGCATACACCGTTTCTCAGTCAGCCTCGATCTGGCTACACGGCGGCGGGAGACGGGACGACGACTGCCTGCAAGAGCCGGCGAAGAGCCGAAAGATCGCCTGCGGCGACGACGCTCCCGTCGGACATGGCAGCGTCGAGCGCGGCCGGGTCGTCGAGCAGGGCGTTGAGCGTCTCGGGGTCGGCGCGGAGTGAGACGTCTGCCCTGGTGGGTTCGCCGGGCTGGACATGCACCTGACCGGCCGCTGTTCGGATGGTCCATACGCGGTCATCGAGCTCGAGACGATAGATGGTTGAGGGCGCCTTGGGGTCAGGGTGCGCGGAGGTCCGCAGAAAGAGCAGGACAGAGGTCGCGCTGAGCGTGGTCGGCGCGGGCGGGAATGGGGCGCGAACACCCCAGCTGCCTAGAGCAAGCACTATCGGTTCCAACTCCCGTCCCCATTCGGTCAGTTCGTACACCCGTGAACCGGCGGGAGGCGCCAGTTTGCGGCGACGGACCACGCCGCGGCCTTCGAGCTCGCGAAGCCGGTCGGCGATCACATTCGAGCTTGCGCCGACCAGCGCGCGGCGCAGGTCGGAGAAGCGTTGCGGTCCGAGCAGCAGTTCGCGCACGACGAGCAAGGCCCACCGTTCTCCGACGACATCGAGGGCGCGGGCTATTCCGCAGGCGTCCCCGTAGCTACGGCTCGTTGGCATGGCCGTCTCCTTCCTGGCATCGGTGCTAATTTACCACTAGGCAGTTGTTTTTAACAATCAGACTCGTTACGGTGGTGACATCCAGCCAGATCGGACCCAAGGAGCGGGTTCGCGACGGTTCAAAAGTCGACGCCGGGCTATCGGCACAGAAAGGACTGATCATGGGACAGCCAGTTGTGCACTTCGAGATCATCGGGAACGATCCGGCGAAGCTGCGTGGGTACTACAGCGACCTGTTCGGATGGGAGTTCGACACGAGCGGCCCTGTCTCACCGGCGGTCTCTCAGCCGGGCAATTACGGGTTCGTGGACCGCAGCACGAGCGGAGACGGGGTCGGGATCCCCGGCGGCGTCGGCGGAGGCACGGGCTACGACGGTCACGTCATCTTCTACGTCGGCGTTCCCGACGTGGAAGCCGCGCTCCAGAAGGCTGAGAGCCTCGGGGGGGCACGCCGGATGGGCCCCGACCAGGCCCCGGGGACGGCCCTCGTGGTCGGCCACTTCACAGACCCCGAGGGCCACCTGATCGGACTCGCCAGTACGGCATAGCCGTCGGCACCTGACGTTCTCACGCTTCACCGTCACAGCGCACCCAGATCTATGCCGCCATGGCCATGTCGGCTTGAAATGGCCCCATGGATGGCCGGGGATCACTTGTGTCCTCGCCGACACGGACGATGCTGTGGTGATGAACCAGTCAGAAGGCCTACCGACCATCGGCGCCTTGGAGATGGCTCTGGACAACTCGGCCAGGCTCGTCGGGCAGATCACCACCTCGCAGCTACACCTGGTCACGCCCAATCCGGGCTGGACGGTACGCGACGTCATCGGCCATTCGATCGGCCGGTTCAGGTGCGTAGTGGCGGGGATCGCGGTGTGCCAACCCTACGATTCGCTCTCAGTTCCTGAGCTACCTCGGACGCGCCCCACAGGACTGACCGCTCCGGCTCCGCCCAATGATGTGGGACTACCCGCAAGTCGCACCGGGAATCGCACCAGGTGGTGTGGCCGGGCGGCGGGGATGCTCGTCACCGTGCCGGTGTTTCGGCGGGGCGGGCGACCCGGATCGCGGCGAGCAAGGCGAGCAGAGCGACGAAGGCAGCGAAGATGACTCCCGCCGTTCGCAGGCCGAGCACCTGCGCGCACGCGCCGACGCCGACCACCGGAATGGAGATCGCGATGTAGAGCACGACGAACAGGGTGGACGTGATCTCCCCGCGCCGTTGCGGCGGGCTCTGCTCGCTCACCGCCGCGATCGCCGCACGGAAGCCCATCCCTTGGCCGACTCCGGTGACGACAGCCCCCACGATCAGCAGTACGAACGACGCACGAAGCAAGGACACCGCGATCAGGATCATCCCGACGATGAGGACGGCGCACCCGATGGGGAGCGCACGGACCGCCCGAACCGGACCAGTGGCGAGCTGGCCGATCATCGATGCGGCGAACACCACGAACACCACGAGGCCGGACAGGGCCTCGCTGCGCACGCCGAGAACCTGAACGAGGAAGATGGGTGAGACGGACGTGAACAGTCCCAGCGTCGCGAAGCCGGCAAAGCCGGCGACCGCCGCGGACACGAAGGTGCCGCGCACCTCCCGGGGGACGCTGAGGCGCTGCGGGCGCAGGCTCATCCGGCCGCCCGAGGCCGGCGCCGTCTCGGATAGCAGCAGCACCAGCAGCCCGACTGCCGCGAGCAGCACAAGGTGGACCGCGAAGGGCGTTCGCAGCGGTTCGGGGGCGTACTGGGCCAGGAGGCCGCCCAGAAGGGCGCCGCAGCCGAGCCCGCCCATGTTGGCGACGGTGGCAACGAGTGGTGCGTGACGGCGGTGCCTCGGCGGGGCGAGTTCGATGATCGCCGCAGTCGCCGTACCGGTGACGACACCCGCCGAAAACCCCGACAGTACGCGTCCCACGAACAGCAGGGCGAGCCCGTCAGAGATCAGAAACATGACGGCGCTGGCCGCCGAGAGCAGGACCGCCGCCAGCAACAGGGGTCGGCGACCTAGCTGGTCCGACCACCGGCCGAAGAACAGCAGCGCGGCGATCACACCGATCGCGTAGGTCGCGTAGACGGCGGTCACCATGAGGCTGCCGAACCCGAACTGACGTTCGTACAGACCGTACAGGGGGGTGGGCAGGGTGGTGCCGGCCATGATCACCGTGAGTACGCCGGCCGCGGCGAAGTACCCCCAAACGCCACGGCTCACGCCATCGTCAGCGCGGGCCATGCGGTCAATGACATGTCCTCGGTCCTTTCCGGCGACGCGGCGACGCCGACACCGCGCTTCGCTCGTCAGCCGCTGACGGGCGCCTGCAGAGCCTCATCACGGCGTGCCAGGCAGCCCCACCAACCGAATACCCCAGGTCAGAAGCGGTCAATCCACCGATGAGGCGTGCCGAAACGGGACCGTACGAAAGTAATGAGTGTAGATCGACTAAACGTCTATTACCTGCTCAGGGTGCGGCGAAGGAACTCGCCGGCCTGCGCGATCGCCGCACGCGGTGCGGGTGTCTGGGTGATCGGGTTGAGCAGCACGAAGTCATGAATCGTGCCGCCGTAGCGGACCTGGGTGACCGGGACGCCCGCCTGGGTGAGCCGGCGCGCGTACGCCTCTCCCTCGTCCCGCAGCACGTCGTTCTCACCGTTGATGATGAGGGCCGGCGGCAGTCCGCTCAGCTGCGCGGTCGAGGCCCGCAACGGTGATGCGGTCGGTTCGGAGCGCTTGGCCACGTCCGGCAGGTAGGCGTCCCAGAACCACTTCATCGCGGCACGGGTCAGCCATGGTCCGTCGGCGTACCGCTCATAGGACGGGGTGTGCAGGTCGGCGTCGGTGACTGGATAGAACAGCACCTGGGCGGCGATCGAAGGGCCGCCACGATCCTTGGCCATCAGGGTCAGGGCCGCGGTCATGTTGCCGCCGACGCTGTCGCCGACCAGCGCCAGCCGGCTCGGATCGGCACCGAGTTCGGCGCCGTTGGCGGCGGCCCACTCCAGGGCCGTGTACGCCTGCTCGTTCTGCACCGGGTAGTGGGCCTCGGGGGCCGGGGTGTAATCGACGAAGACGACGACTGCCCCCGAGGCGGCGGCCAGCTCCCGCGTCAGCCGGTCATGGGTGTCCTTGTCGCCAAGGATCCAGCCGCCGCCATGGGAGTGCACGATCACGGGGAGTTCACCGGTGGCGTTCTTCGGCCGGACGATCCGGATGCTGACCTCACCGGTCGGACCACCCGTGATGACCCGGTCCTCGACCTCGGCCGGCAGGAGGTCCACGGGAACGCTCGCCTGGACATCGCGTAACACCTGGCGCGCGTCCTGTGGCGACAGCTCGTACAACGGCGGGCCGCCGGCCGAGGCGGCGGCAAGCTCATCCAGCCACGCCTGGGTGTGCGGTTCGCTGACCGCATCACCGGCCGCCTGCCCCCGCACATCGTCGTAGCTCATCGCGTTCCCCCTCGTGTGAAGACCGCCACAGCGGCCATGGACCACCCGGTTCGCCAACCAAAGCTGTATATGCCCACGTCACGGTGGCTCAGCGCGCGCGGCGGCCCAAGCCGGTCTCGCGGAGCAGATCAGTACACCCCGGGGCCATCGCCACGAAGCTGCAGAAGCACACCGGCGGGCTGCGGACACCGCCCGAGCGCCGCAAAAGTCCCGCTCAGGGCGCGGCGACGTCGGTGCTGCTGGCCGCCTCACCACTCGTGGCCGGAGTGGGTGGACGCTACTGGGGTGCGGCCCAGTGCTCCGGTCTTCAGGCCGGGGGTGAAGGGCCGCGCGGGAGTGGCCGCCAGGCCGCGTGTGTGCCTTAAGCCGGGTGGTTCTGCTGCTCGATGTAGTGGCGCACGATCGATAGGGGTGCGCCTGCCACGCTCCCGG
>JAOPYK010000236.1 GCA_025964695.1 Streptosporangiaceae bacterium
CCGACCTGGGCGTAGGCGTACAGGGTGAGCCCGGAGCAGTCGAAGCCTTTGATGTTGGCGCCCTGAGCCACTCCGTAGCTGGGACCCGAGGCCGTTCCACCGCCCCAGGAGTAGGGAGTGCCGAGCCGGGCCAACGCCGCCCTGACAGCACCCATGGCCTTGGCCGAGGCGCCACCGGCAGCGACGTTGGGGGTGGGTCCGCCGGGCACTGCGGTTGATTGGCCGAGCTTGCCGCGGACCTGCTTGAGGGCGGTCCGGAGGGCTTGCTGCTTCTGTGTCGCCTCTCGGGCGAGGCTCTTGACCTGGCCGGCCCGGTCTTGGGCGGCCTTCTGTGCCCGGGTGCTCGCCTGCAGCACCTGGAAGAGGTCGCGGACCTGGCTGCTGCCCTGCGCGGTGAAGTAGTTCAGCGTGGAAGTCTGGTCCAGTAGCGCCTGCGGGTCCTTGGCGCCGGCGAGTGCCACGGCAGGGTCGAGGCCGCCGTTCTTGTAGCTCTCTGCCGCCATCTGGGCGACTTTGAGCCGCGCTGTCTCCATGCTCTGCTGCTGGACTTTGGCGTTGTCCGCAGCGGACTTCGCGGCGCGTTCGGCCTGTTTGAGGCGGACCTGCACCCCGTTGTACTGCTCAGTCATCTTCTCGAGCTGGTCGGCGAGCTGCTTCTCTTTGGCAGTCAGTTCCTTACGCGACGGCTTCGGCTGGGCGATCGCTGAATCCACTGGAAGCACGCCGACCAACGTGGTGGCGAGCGCAACCGATGCAGTCCACCCAAGCGTTGACTTGCTGAACCGGACCAGTACGTGTGATGTGGCTCGGTGCAGACGTCGATCCACGCGAGATCCTCTCCTTGACCGCCTACCGGGTTAGCTGACGGGTTCGGGCCGGAGTCAGCCCTACCGCTCGGCACAAGCGGATTCACCCCAGATGAACCGGGTCCCCGGTTCTCCTCAGCGCCAGGTCGGGCCAAGGGGATTCGGCGGGCCCGGCCGCTGTTCCCGGATGGAACGCACGTGACGGCCAGGCTCCGACATATCGTAGGAGATGATCTTGGATTGTGCTACCTAACAGTAAAAAAAGGGTCATCTTGGGGTAGATCAGCAGGTGAAGGTGATCGCGCTGATCCAGCCGGCCACGATGGCGAAGGGCATCGCGGCGGATAGCGCGGCACCGGTCCAGGCGAGGCGGCGACCCTGAGTGGCCGGTCGAACCCCCTCCAGACGGGCCAGCCGCTGTTCCAGGGCCTCGGCGCCTGAAGGGGCGGCGGCGAGGGAACCGGGCGGGCATGGCATGACCACGAGGTTGCGTAGCGCCCCCGCGACCGCGGCTCGTCCGTGCCGCGCGGCGGCGGCGTCATCAGCGACATGTTCAAGGAGCCTGGGTAGTGCCGCACGAGCATGACGGAAGGTGGCGGCCAAGGGGACCGCGCTGCCGACGGCATCGACGATCGCGAGGATGAGGTGGTGCCGCCCCTTCAAGTGCGCTCGCTCATGGTCGAGGACCGCGGCGAGTTGCGCGGGATCGAGTCGATCCAGAGCCCCGCTGCTCAGCACGATGGGTCGGTCGCGGGCCGGCATGCAGTAGGCGACAGGGATCGGATGGTCCAGGACGCAGACGTCGTCGAGATCCTGCCGGGTGCTCACCACCAGTCCCAGGATTTCACGGTGGCGTCGCCGCACTGCGAGTGTCTCCCGGAGGCGGACGGTGATGGCCCGGATCATCCCTGCCACACCGGCCAAGGAGGCGAGACTCAGTGCGGCAGCGAGCGCGGCGCCTGCGTGGGCGTGCGCCCTTACACAGCGGTCGAACCATTCGATGAGGCCATGCCCGGGTCCCGGCGAGCCGAAGACCACCAGCGCGACCAAGCCCACAGCTGCAGCCACCGCGCCCGACAGGGCACCGAGCCACAGTATGATCGCTGCCGCTGGGTGGTGGTGTGCCCACCTGTGACGGTCGAGCAGCGGCCCCGCCCCCTGCCCCAGGAGCAGTACCGAGACCAGGAGTGTCCCGTAGGCGATCACCGGCTACTCGCCACCCGGCTCGGGCGGGAGGCTCAACGCCCCGAGAGCTCGCTGGGACAGTGCTTCCAGTAGCCGGCGCGCGTCTGCGGGATCAATGCCCTGCGCGAACCGGGCCAGCGCCGGACCGTGATCGGGCAACGCCGACAGCGCCTCCAACATCAGCGACGCCACATGGTCTTCGCGCCTCTGGGCCGGGCCATATCGGTAGGCGTTACCGTCCGGCGTCCGGACGAGCAGTTCCTTGCTCACCAGCCGGTCGGCCACTGTCTGAACGGTCGTGTACGCCAGAAGCCGGTCACCCTCGGCATTGACACGTCCCCTCAGCTCGCGGATGAGCAATGGCTTCTCGGCGGCCCAGAGCACGTCCATGATCACGCGCTCGAGCGCGCCTTTGCTCGTCATGCTCTCGGCCACTTCCTCGCCCCACAGCCCGACCATGTGCCTGATCATCACGGCCCGACGTCCGATCTAATGTAGTAGAACGACGCGAGGTGGTGGCCGTCGCTCGCACTCGTGGAGCGCCTCCGTGCTGGTCTCTGGAAAATACCGGAGGGGGTACTGGAGGCGGTATGTGACGGTACGGACATGCATGGATGCGTGGGCTGGCAGTCCACCGCCGCCGAATTCGTCGGCGGCCCGATCATGATCGTGGTGCTGGCCGTGCTGTTCCGGCTGTTCCTGCGCGAGAACCTGCTACGTCAAGCGCGGGAACAAGCTGATCGGGCACTGGCCGGATCGATGGAAGGCCGCGATCCTGCGGACACTCATAATCCATCGGTCGCGGGTTCGAGTCCCGCCCGCCCCACCCTCTTTAGCTGGGAAAACGCGCCCGCGTCGGCCGTTTCACGCTACCTGGCCCGTGACTGGTCCGTGATCCGTGGCACCGACAAGGAGATCGCTGTGCATACCCCTTTAGCCCAATGCAAGTCTTTCGGTCTTCCTCTGCGTGCCGCCCAGCACCAACCCCATCTGCAACCGCACTGGTGCCACGGAGCAGCAGAAGGCCACGATCCTCGCCCGCATCCGCGGTTCGGCCGGAGTGAAGACGGTGGCATACGAGTCGAAGGCGCAAGCCCTGGCCAAGTTCCGCGCCAAGTTCAAGGGCAACCCCGGGCTCCTGGCCAGTACGCCTCCGGAGGCCATCCCCGACTCATATCGAGTGAGGCGCCAGACTTCCGCCGACCCCTCCAAGATCGCGAAAGCGATCCACGCCTTCCCCGGCGTCGACCAGGTCGTCATCACCGAGCCCCACGACCATCACAAGATCCTTGTCGCATCCCCTCGACCATGAAGATCGAAACGCGGCAGTCCTCCCGAGGTTGGTCCCTCGAGAGGACTGCCGTGGGTGCCCTCTTCACTTACCGAGGACGGGTTTTGGAGGGGCATACCTTATGGCCCGGCACCCAAGTCTTCACTATGCGGCGCCCCACGTGTTTGTACTGCCAGTGACCTTTCATCCAGCGGCAGGTCGGGCGTAGGTTCGCGACGCCGAGCCCGCCGGATGCCGCACCGTAAGGAGCGAGGGTAGCGTTCTGCGCACTGGCTGGGGTGGCCGCAAAGGCAGAACCCCCTGCGAGCGCAGTCCCTCCGACAAAGGCCAGGGCGGACAGGGTAACGGCCATGTGACGTCGCATCTTCATGGTAACCACTCCCCGTGAGATTGTGTCACCCCACCATTAATGGTGGTCGATGGCATCCGTACTGCGTAACGTAATCTCCCCTGCGCCCATTCTTGGAAACCGCACATCTGTCGACTTTATTGGAACTTTCCTTGGCATAGGTAATGATCTACCATTATCTATGCGTTTCAGCCGATTTGCCACTGTTGCTCTCCGCCCCCGTGACGGGCCTGGTGTTCGTGTTGCGAGGTCCGCGCGACTTCGTCGACGAGAACCTGGTGGTCGAGGATCTGCCGCCGACTCGGCGTGCGGAGATGCTGGCGAGATGAGCCACGGGTGACCATAAGCCCCACCTTATTTTTAGCGTTTATTCAGGATAGCTACAGTTTATTTTCCTGTCGTTGGAATGTAAACTCTAGCTATCGGTCTTGTGTGGCGCCGACCGAGACCGTCGGCGGGCGAGGAGCTGGGCCAGGTGGACGGCCGGTCGGTCGGCCAGGTCCGCGAGCTGCGTGCGGCAGGAGAAACCGTCCGCGAGCACCGTGGTGTCCGGGGGAGCGGAGCGGACGGCGGGCAGCAGTGCCGTCTCGGCGACCGCGACCGATACCTCGTAGTGACCGCGTTCGACCCCGAAGTTCCCGGCCAGCCCGCAGCACCCGCCGACGCGGGTGACCTCCGCGCCCGCCCGGCGCAGCAGCTGCTCATCGGCGTCCCAGCCCAGCACGGCGGTGTGGTGGCAGTGCGGCTGCGCGACGACCGCGGTCCCCTCCAGCCGGGGAGCCCGCCACTGTGGCACGGTGGCCAGCAGCTCGGCGAGGGTGTGGGTCGCCTTCGCCACGGCGATCGCGTCGGGCGAGTCGAGGAGCTCGACACTGTCCGAACGCAGCGTCGCGGTGCAGGAGGGCTCCAGGCCGACGATCGGAATGCCGGCGTCGGCGGCCGGCAGCAGCTCGGACACGGTGCGGCGCAGAATGCGCCGGGCCGCGTCCAGCTGGCCGGTGGAGATCCAGGTGAGCGCGCAGCACGCGGTACGGCGGGGGATCGACACACTGAAACCCGCATCTTCCAGGACCTGCACGGCGGCGATGCCGATCTCCGGGGCGAAGTGGTCGGTGAAGGTGTCGGGCCAGAGCAGAACGGGCCGGTCGCCGGCGGACGGAGCGGGCGGGCGGGTGGCGAACCAGGACCGGAACGTGACCGGGGCGAAGGTCGGCAGGCTGCGGCGCCGATCCACGCCGGCGACCCAGCGGGCGCCGCGGGCCAGCGCCGGCACGGTCAGGGTGGCGTTGGCCAGCCGCGGTGCGAGCGAGGCCAGCCGTGCCCACCGGGGGAGCCGGCCGAGGGTGTAGTGCGAGCGGGGCCGCAGGCGGCGGCGATAGGAGTGGTGGAGGACCTCGGCCTTGTAGGAGGCCATATCGACGCCGGTGGGGCACTCCGACGAGCACGCTTTGCAGGACAGGCACAGGTCGAGTGCCTCGTGCACCTCGGGGGCGCGCCAGCCGCCGGTGACCAGAGAGCCGTTCACCATCTCCTGCAGGATGCGGGCCCGCCCGCGCGTCGAGTGCTTCTCGTCCCTGGTCGCCAGGAACGAGGGGCACATGGTGCCGCCGGCCGCGGTGGAGTCGGCCCGGCACTTGCCGACCCCGGTGCAGCGGTGCACGGCGGCGCTGAAGTCGCCGCGGTCATGGCGGTAGGCGAGGGCGAGCGAGTCGCGCATCGGCCCGGCGGCACCGGGCCGGACGTCGGCGTCCAGCGGCCGGGGGGCCACCAGCACTCCGGGATTGAGCAGCTCGTCGGGGTCGAAGAACCCTTTGATCTGGGAGAACAACGCCAGCGCAGGGGCGGAGTACATCAGCGGCAGCAACTCGCCGCGGGCGCGCCCGTCGCCGTGCTCACCGGACAGCGATCCGCCATGGCGGGCGACGAGCCGGGCGGCGTCGGTCAGAAAGGCGCGCATGGCCGCCCTGCCGTCCGCACGTTGCAGCGGGAAGTCCAGGCGCAGGTGGAGGCAGCCGTCGCCGAAGTGCCCGTAGGGAATGCCGGTGAGGTCGTGGTCGTCGAGGAGCTCGTCCAGGTCCCGCAGATAGGGCCCGAGTGACCCGGGCGGGACCGCGGAGTCCTCCCACCCGGGGTAGGCGGGGTCTCCGGCCGGAGTGCGGCCCGCGAGCCCGGCGCCGTCCTCACGTATGCGCCACAGCGCGGCGGCGTGCGCCGGGTCGGTGACTACCAGGGCGTCCACCGCTCCGGCATCGGCGACGACCCGGCGTGCCATCTCGACGGCCTCCGCCTCGCAGCCGCCGGTGACCTCGACGAATAGCCAGCCGCCGCCGCGTGGCAGCAGCGGGACGGAAACCCGCGCGCCGGCGGCCGCCACGATGCGCGAGTCCAGGCCCTCGCACGCCGTCGGCCGATACGGGAGGACGGCGGGGACGGCGTCGGCCGCGGCGGCCATGTCGGGATAGCCGAGCACGGTGAGCACCCGGTGGCCGGGCTCCTCGACGAGGCGGACGGTGGCGGCGGTGACGACGCCGAGTGTCCCCTCGCTTCCGACGAAGAGCCGGCGGAGATCGAAGCGCTTCTCCGGCAGCAGGTTCTCCAGCGCGTAGCCGGAGACCTGCCGCCCGAAGCGGCCGAACTCGGTACGGATCGTGGCGAGCCCGGCTCCGACGATCTTCCGCAGCTCCTCATGGCCGTGGGGCTCGGGCCCCTCCAGCAGCAACCGCTCGCCGGCCGCGGTGAGGGCCCGCAGGGCCAGCACGTTGTCGGACATACGGCCGTAGGCGAGGGCGCGGGAGCCGCACGCGTTGTTGCCGATCATCCCGCCGATCGTGCACCGGGTGTGGCTGGAGGGATCGGGGCCGAATCGCAGGCCGTGCGGCGCGGCGGCCCGCTGGAGCCGGGCGTGCACGACACCGGGCTCGACGGTGGCCCGCCGCGCCTGCGGGTCGAGTTCGAGGATGGTGTTCAGGTGCCGGCTGAAGTCCAGGACCAGGCCGGTGCCCACCGCGTTGCCGGCGATGGAGGTGCCGGCGCCGCGGCAGGTGACGGGGATCTGCAGGGTCCGGCAGACCTCGAGCGCCGCCGCCACCTCGTCGGTGTGCCGGGGCCATGCGACGGCGGTGGGCACGACGCGGTACAGGGACGCGTCTGAGGAGTAGGCGGCGCGTTCGACGGTGGCGTCGCTGACGTCCCGTACCCCCGCTCTGCCGAGGGCTGCCAGTAGTTCGGACACGTGCTCTTCTGGTCCTTGTCCGTGAGCAGGGCCGCGATCCGTCAGTGCGGATGCGGATGGGAGTGTGAGTAAAGGTGCGGGTGCCCGTGGTCGGCGGCGGGTACGGTGTCGCCCGCCCGCAGCGGGGCCGCCTCGTACCTCCCCTCGTGGGCCAGGATCGGGCGCCGGTCCCCGGCGAGCTCGGGATGACGCTCTTCCAGGGCGTTGCGGCGATCGACGGTCCGCCGGAGCTCCTTCACATACCCGGGGTCGGCGTTGTAGGTGCCGCGCCAGGTCTGCGGCATGGCCTCGGCCGGTGGCGGCAGGGTGCCGCCGCCACCGATGCCGAACCGGGTCGGCAGCTTGACCGTCGGCGCGCCACAACCAGGACAGTCGGGCAGCGGTGCGGTGAAGGACTGGATCACCTCGAACACATGTCCCTCGCCGCACCTCAGGTCGTAGATGGCCATCGGATCACCACAGTTCGATCGAGCGGGTGAGGATACCGGCGGCGTCGTCCTCGGTGACGGGCCGGGGAGAGGTGGCGAGCAGCCGCTGCTGTTTCATGGTGCCCTCGACCAGGCCGTCGATGTCGCCCGTCCCGTAGCCGACGGCGCCGATCCCGTTGGGGATGTCGATGTCGCGCATGAGCTCGATGAGCACCGAGGGCAGGAACTCGGCCAGGTCGGCGGGCCGGTCCTTGCCGGGGGCGAGGAGCTCCGCGGCGCGGACGTGACGCTCGGGGGAGGCCTCGAAGGTGAACCGGAACGCCTCGGGGGCGGTCAGCGACACCGACATTCCGTGCGGGACCATCGGTTCCGCGTCGGGGTAGTCCTTGGGGTGGAAGTCGCGGACCCGTCCCGCGATGGGGTAGGCATTGGCGTGCGGGATGTGCACGCCGGCGTTGCCGAAGCCCATCCCGGCGAAGGTCGCGGCGAGCGCCATCTCGCTCCGGGCCGCTGCGTCGTCGCCGTGCCGCACCGCACCGCGGAACGAGGTGGCAAGTAGCCGCATCGCCTTCTCCGACCACATGTCGGAGATCGGGTTCGAGCCGCAGTAGGGTACACGCTGCTCGGGACGCTTACGCTCGTTCCCGGTGTACCAGCGGGCGGTGTAGCTCTCCACCGCGTGGCACAGGATGTCCATCCCCGCCGAGGCGGTCACCCCGGCGGGCTGGGTCAGGGTCAGATCCGGGTCGATCACGGCGAGGGCGGGCCGCAGCCGGGCATGGCTGATGCCGGTCTTGACCTTGAGCGACAGCACGTCCAGCACACAGATGGTGGTGCTCTCGGCGCCGGTGCCGGTCGTCGTGGGTACGGCGATCAACGGCTTGAGCTGGTTCACCGGGGCCGTGCCCTTGCCGACCGGCACGTTGATGTAGTCCATCAGGTCACCGGGGTTGGTCACCAGGAGGTTGATCGCCTTGGCGGTGTCGATGCTGGAACCCCCGCCGACGGCGACGAAGGCGTCCCAGGGGCCTGTCCCGCGGGCGTACTCGATCGCCGCCATCAGGCTCTCGTCGGTGGGCTCGACGTGGACGCCGTCGAAGATCCTGGCGTCGATGCCGTATCCGCCGATCTGCTCCGCGATGCGCTGCGGGATGCCGGTGGCGGCCACCCCGGGGTCGGTGACGACCAGGACCCGCCGGACGCCGTACTGGCCGAGGTCGAACCCGATCTCGTCGGACGCGCCGTTGCCGAACTTCAGCTGCGGGGCGCCGTAGGTGAAGACGGCCTCTGGATCGGCCGGGAGTGTCGTGGTCATCTCTCGATCCTCAGACGTAGTGGCCGGTCGGGGCAAGGCGCAGCGACTTCAGCTGGGCGGCGTCGTGACCGAACACGACGGTGGCGTCCGACTTCTCGGCCAGCGCACGGACCTTCTCCACCGAGGAGTACCACGCCGCCAGATCGTTGACGATGGCGGCGGGCGTGGACGGCGGGCCGTAGGAGTCGCCCATGTAGACGGCGTCCGAGGTGAAGATCATTGAACCGGTCTCCGGCAGGTCCACCTTCATCGACATGGTGCCGGGGGTGTGGCCGGGAGCCTCGATCAGGGTCACGCCGGGCAGCAGTTCGGTGTCGCCCGCGACGGTCTCGAAGTCCAGGCCCTCGTAGTCGGACTTGAGATGGGCGCCGTTGAAGGCCCCCTCGTAGCCGAAGGCGAACTCCTTCTCCTTGTCGTTGCACACCAGCTTCGCGCCGGTCTTGGCGAACATGGCCACGTTGCCGGCGTGGTCGAAGTGCAGATGGGACAGCACGACGTAGTCGATCTGCTCGGGGGACAGACCGAGCTGGCCGATGCGGGCATCGAGGTACTGCTCGTCGCTGACCTGGTCGTAGGGGAAGAACTCCTGGAGACCGGTGGGCACCCAGCGCGTCTCCCAGTCCCGGGGACAGCTGGTGTCCCACAGCAGGATGCCCTCGTCGGTCTCGACCAGCACGGCGTGCGTCGTGCACGGGTACCACTCGACGGGCCTGTCCTTCTCCGACCGTGGCCGGATGCTGCGTCCCGGCTTCAGCAGAAGCCACGTCAGGTCGCAGCTCATCGCTCCGCAGTCGAGCACGTGAAGTTTGCGTGCCGTTCCCATGATCTCTCTCCTCGAGGTGCCGCAACCGGATCAAGGATGTGAACAAGCTCGCATGTAGCATGCTACATGTCAATAGTAAGGATTCGGTACTGTGTGCGCCATGGCCGACGCCGAGGGAGCACTGTCGATGAAGCCGCTCGCCGTTCCGGCCGCGTCGTTGGCCGACCAGGTGGCCGCCTCGATCCGGGCGGCGGTACGAGCCGGTGCGCTCCAGCCCGGCAGGCTCTACTCGGCGTACCAGATGGCCGACAATCTCGGAGTCTCCCGCAGCCCGGTCAGGGAGGCGCTCATGCGCCTGGCGGAGGCCGGGATGGTGGAGTTCGAGCGCAACCGCGGATTTCGCATCGTGATCCCGCGGCCCCGGGACATCGCCGAGGTCTTCCACCTGCGCCTGCTGCTGGAGGTTCCGGCGGCGCGCAGGGTCGCCTCCGGCACCACCCCCGAGCTGATCGCCGCCCTGCGCGCCGAACTGCGGGAGATGAGCCGGGCGGCGGACGAACACGACGAGACGCTGTTCATGCGGCACGACCGGCGGCTGCACGATCTGATTCTCGGCACGGCGGGTAACACCCGGCTGCTGAGACTGATCGACAGCCTGCGCGACACCACCCGCTATCTCGGCGCCTCGACGGTCGACCGTTCACGAACGCTGCAGGACATCTACGCCGAGCACGTACCCATCGTCGCCGCGATCGTCGCCGCCGACCCCGCGGCGGCCGGCCAGGCGATGTCGCTGCATGTCACGCACACAGGCAGGCTCCTGGTGGCGCAGGCGGCCGCCGAGGCGGCCGACGGCACCGACCCCGACGAGCTATGGGCCCAGCTCATGGACTGACGCGACGCAGTTCGTGTCCAGGTGGCGACCGTGTCCCGCCGGGGCGGCACACCCGCCGGATCTGTCGGGCATGGTGATGGTCTCGACCCCGGGGTGTTCTGGTCGGGGTCTGTGCGGGCAGGTGTTGATCCGTTCTGCAGGGGCATTGGCCTGACTGTCCTGCCACGCCGTTCCCTTCAACCCCGCGGGTGCCCTACGTGACTACGACCACCGCAGTTCCTGCTCGTACCGGAGCTTGTATCGAAGCTGGTCCTGAACCGGAGCGCGTGGGGGTGCGTGATCCCTATTTCGATAATGTCAAGTTCCTGGCTGTTGTGCTGGTGGTG
>JAOPYK010000277.1 GCA_025964695.1 Streptosporangiaceae bacterium
CTCCTCCACTGCGCGGCCGAAATGCCGCGCCAATGCGACCCCGCGAACCCGCTGCGATCGCGCAACGCTTGATGCAGGCTTGAGCCATGAACTCCCCGGCCCGGACGCAGTGGCACATCACCATCACCGCCGTCGGCTTCATCTCGCCAGAACAGATCGCAGGCCTCGCCGACGAGACCGGCTGGACCGTCACGGCCGGCATCGAGCCGCACACCACCGAGATCCTCGTCACCAGCGCCCTCGACGGCCTCCGGGCGGCCATCGACGAGGCGTTCACCGTGGTGGGCCGGGCGACCGCCGGCCTCGATCTGGAACAGATCGGCGTGCGCGCGTGCCCATGGAGTGACCCTTGCGAGCCGCCCGGGATCGCGGTGCGAACCCATCCGCTCGTGGCCGCCGCCGAGGTCGCCGAGATCCTCGGCGTCTCCCAGGCCCGCGTACTCCGGCTCGCCGAACGCGCGGACTTCCCCGAGCCGCAATACGAGCTCACGACGGGAAAGCTCTGGTCGGTTTCGGACATCTACCATTTCGACAAGATGTGGGATCGCGGCCCGGGCGGCACCGGCGACAATCCCTGACGACGGAAGGCGGCCGCCGCCCGGCGAGCCTGCCGGCGGTGGCTTACCAGAGCACGACTGCACGTCCGCGGCAGCCGCGCAGCACACTCCACTCCGGCGCGATCTCGGCCCGGCCGGAGATTAGGTCGTCCGCAACCTGGCCGGATCCCGCATTGCGCCCGCGTAGATCGTTGTGGGCTGCGATCCTCCGCCCGTGACGAGAGGACTTCCGTGGATCGGGCTCGCGCTGATCACCGCGGCCGTCGGGCTCGGGTTCTGGCCCGTGCACAGTGAGGAAATCGACTGCGGATCGGTGGTGCGGCCGACGGATTTCTCCGACCGGTCCGTCGAGCTCAAACAGGCCAAGGACTTCTTGGACGCGCAGGTTCCCGCCGCGATGTGCCGCTCGGCACGGTCCCCTGCCCAGTACTCCGCGGCGGCCCTCGGCGTCGGCGGGCTCACCGCGCTGGTCGTCGGCGGTGTCGTACGGCGCCGCCGCGCCACCGGACCGGCACGCGCCTCCGACCGGCCCGCCCCGGAGCCGTAGCCGGCCCCGCTCGCCGCCCGCTTCCTCAACGCCCGCTGATCCGGGAAACGAGCCGATCGGATCTCGTCTGGATCGTTCAGGACCCTGTGCCTTACCGTTGAGGGGTGGCGTCGCAGTCCTCGACCCAATTCGCGCCCAGGCCGGCCCATGGGGGTGCCGGTGAGGGTGAGGTAGCCCACGGCTATCCACCGCCCGAGCGGCCGGCCGGCTCCACGGTCGTCGCCTACTGCGGGGCGGTCATCACCGTCCGGGGAGAGTCGTCGGACGCGCCTCCGCCGGACACCTGCCCCGAGTGCGCCGCTATCTGGAAGCGCCGCCGGCACCGCCCCGGGTGAGATGACCGGTCATGGGGAGCAGGACGATCGGCAGGACCACCAGGAGACCGAGCGAGAGCATCCCACCGACCACGTCGACCGTCGGGAAGTGCCTGAGATGGCCGGCGTGGAACAGCAGGTGCGGCACGGCATAGAACAGGTAGCCGAGCAGAGCGGCCGCCGCGAGCCGCCGGTCCAGGGCGTACGCCGCGATGGCGAAGACCACGGCGAACGCGAGGTTCAGCCCGCCGACGTCGCGGGTCAGGTGCTCGTTGTAGGCGCCCAGCATCGAGACCCAATGCCGTCCTGCCCCCGGGAAATCGTCGTAGAACGACCGCGGGAGGACCTGTGCCCACAGCCCGACGAAGGCCTGGGCCAAGGCCAGCGTCGTCAGCCCGGCTCTCAGCCACCGGTCCCGCTGCGCGCTCACGAGAACCTCCGGGCGAGGAAGTCCTGCCAGGTGATCTTCCCCCGCGGATGGTCCGGCGCCAGGTGCAGGCCCTTGCGGAACGCCTGCCCGGTCGCGCCCGGGAGCCGTACGGGCAGGACAGCTCTGCGCCTTCCGGCGGCGCGAACGTAGCTGCGCGCCGTGTGGTCGGCCTCTAGGACCTGCGGACCGCCCATGTCCTCGGCTCGCCCGCCGGGCCCGCTCAGCACGAACTCGGCCAGCCGGTTCGCGACCTCCGACACGTCGATGGGCTGAACCCGGGTGCGCGAGGGAACCGGGATGATCGGCGAGATGGTCATGGCACCGAAGATGCGGTCCAGGAACTGGTGCCACTGGGTGGTGCGCTGGATCGTGTACGGAAGGGCCGACCGTTCGATGAGCCGTTCGACCGCCAGCTTGGTGCGGTAGTAGCCGTACGTGTGCACGTCGACCCCCACGATCGAGATGTAGACGACGTGCGGTGCACCTCCCGCGCGCCGGGCCGCGTCGAGGAGGCGCCGGGTGCTCTCGATGTCGGCCGCCGACCCGGGCCTGGGCTCAGTCGCGGCGTGCACGATGACGTCCGCCCCGGCCACGGCCGCGTCCAGCGGCTCGCCGGTCCGCAGATCCCCGGTGAACCAGGCGACTCCGCCGGCATCGGGCCTGGGCCTGCGGCTGATCCCCCGTACGGGCTCGCCCGCGGCGACCAGCCGTGGCACCAAGAGGCTCCCGAGACAGCCGGTGGCTCCGGTGACTAGGATCATGATCGGCTCCTTCCCTGTGGACTGTGGGTTCGGTTCAAGGAAGGAACCGGATGGCCGGGACGTATGTGACGGCCCCTGATATGACGTGCGTCACTCTCCGTGCAGGAATCCGGTCCGCGCCCGGTCAGGGCAGGTATTCGGCGGCGAAGGCGAGCTTGCCGGGGTTGAGGACCATGTGCAGCGCGGAAATCCGGCCATCGGTGATCTCGAATGCGGTGACGAGGACCACAACCCCCTCGACGCGGTAGATCAGCGCGGGGGCGCAGTTGACCTCCTCGATGGCCGCGTCGCCCGCCACCTGGCCGGCTGCGAGGCCGAGGATGAACCGGGCGACTCTGTCCCGGCCGATGATGGGGCGGCGGGCGGCGCTCACCCGGCCGCCGCCGTCGGACCAGGCCGTCACGTCGGCGGCGAGGACCGCCTCGAGCCCGGCGACGTCGCCGTCGGCCGCCGCGGCAAGGAATCGCTCGACCAGCCGCTGCCACTGCCCAGGTTCGGTCTCGAAGCGGGGCCTGGGCTCACCGAGGCGCTGCCGGGCGCGGTGATGGAGCCGGCGGCTGCCGGCCTCGGTCACACCGAGGATCTCAGCGATCTCCCGGTGGGTGTGCGAGAACGCCTCCCTGAGCACGAACACCGCGCGCTCAGGGGGCGTGAGGCGCTCCATCAGGGTGAGGAGCGCAAGCGAGATCGAATCGCGTTGTTCGACGGTCTCCAGCGGCCCGAGCGTCAGGACGCCGCCCGCGGAGGCCACGGCCCCTGCCGGTCCGGCCGCGCCGCTGCGTCGCGCCCCGGTCGGCACCGGCTCGGGCAGCCATGGCCCGGGGTAGGTCTCCCGCCGGGCACGCGCCGACGACAGTCGGTTGAGACAGAGATTGGTGACCACCTTGGCCAGCCAGGCGCGAGGAGCCTCGATCCGGTCGCGGTCGGCGGTACGCCATCGCAGGTAGGCGTCCTGAACCGCGTCCTCGGCTTCGTGGACCTCGCCGAGCATCCGGTAGGCCAGCCCCATCAGTGAAGGACGCTGCGCCTCGAACTCCTCGACGGTCGTCGCGGTCACACCCGCCAGCCTAGAACCGTTCCCGTACCAGACCCGGCAGCAGCCCGCCTCCCGTGCCGCCGTGCAGGAAGACCACGGGCTTGCCTGCCGGACTGTCGCAGACCTCCCGGTAGATCTCGTTGCCGTCGCCGACGTCGAGCACCCGCACTCGTAAGGCTCGACGGGCGGATAGAACACCTTCAGTCCCATACACACCAGTGGTACCGGACCCCACCCATCTGACGGGAAACTCCGTCATCGGCCCGGTCACACCGGCCCGATAGTGACCGGAGGGTCCCCGGTGGCCTACTGCTGCCGGAGCCGAGAACGCACCGAAGGATCTTTGCCGCAACGTGAGATTGGCCTGACCCGGTATCGGCTCATGTTTTAAAGAGGTGATCACCTCACCTCGGAGGTCAGGTGCCCAGTCGGAGGTCAGGTGCCCAGATCGAAGCGATCGTCCCTGCGGATGCGCACCACAATGATGGCCGGCGCCTTCGCGGCCCTGGTCTGCATCGTGGTCGGCGTGCTCGTGGTGGTCGCCGTGCGCGACAGGGATGCCGGCTACGGGCGGGAGCAGTCCACCGAGGCGATTGACCGGATGCTGTACCACATCAAGACCGGCGAATTCCCCAAAGCGCTGGTCATGAGCGGAGACCAGGCCATCCAGGTCATCGACGCGCACGGACGTGTCGTCACGGCGACCCCGCAGATCGCCGGCAAGCCGCGGATGGCCACCTTCCAGCCGACCGGGACCGAAATCCGCGCCCTGCGGACGCTGTGCCCGCCCGCCGGTCTCAAGGGCTGCATGAACGTAGTGGCGTTCAAGGTCTTCCAGCCAGATGGGCTTTGGACGATCTATACCGCGATTCCCGTGGTCCCCTGGTACGCCAACTCCACACTGGCGATCTTCTTGTTCACCATGGCCCTGCTGATCATCGCGATGATGTCAGTGGGGGTCTTCCGTGCGGTCGGCAGGACGCTGGCGCCGGTGGACGCCATCCGGATCGAGATGGACGAGATCACGGCCACGGGCCTCGATCGGCGGGTTCCGGTGCCCAAGAACCAGTGCGAGATCAAGATGCTGGCCAAGAGCGTGAACACCACTCTGGACCGGCTGGAGGCCGCCTACGAGCAGTTGCGGCGCTTCACCGCCGACGCCTCGCATGAGGTGCGCAGCCCGCTCACCGCCATTCGGGCCCAGGTGGAGGAGGCGCTGATGTACCCGGACGACACGGACTGGCCAGAGGTGGGGCGGGCGGTGCTCCTCGCGGTGGAACGGCTTCAGGCGCTCGTCATCGACCTGCTGGCCCTCGCCCGGCTGGACGCGGGCGCGTCGCTCACGCGCGACAGGACCGACCTGGGCCGGCTGGTGGAGGCCGAACTGGACCGCCACACCTCCGGGGTGAAGGTCGTCAAGGAACTGCGGAAGGGCATCTTCGCCCAGTGCGATCGGCTACGGATCACCCGTCTGCTGGCCAACCTCATGGAAAACGCCGAGCGCCATGCCGTCTCACAGATCACGATCATCGTGCGGGCCGAGCCGTCGTCGGCGGTTCTGGAGGTGGCAGACGACGGTGCCGGAATAGCCCGCGAGCTACGCGGGATGGTGTTCGAGCGCTTCACCCGGCTGGACACCTCCCGTAACCGGGACGCCGGGGGCAGCGGGCTCGGACTGGCGATCGCCCGGCAGATCGCCGAGGCGCACGGCGGCACGTTGACCATCGAGGACAGCGAACGAGGAGCCAGCTTCGTCCTGCGCCTGCCGCGGTGCGCCCCTGACCCGGCACCGTCCACGACCGGCACCGAGAGCGTAGGGCGGGCCGACCATTGAGCGCGGGCCGGGCACCGTGCCGTTCTCCACCTTGTCCCGCCATTCGTGCAGATCGAAGTGCCCCTGGCACCACCGTCGGCACTATGAGAGCCCTCCAGCGACGGCAGAGCGGGCCCGGCTGCCGTACCGGGCCCGCTCTCTTTCCGCGGGGTGGGTCATTCCTCCTTGACGTCACCGGCCCTTTCCGCGGGGTGGGTCATTCCTCCTTGACGTCACCGGCCGCGCGGGCCTGGATCTCCTCGACCACGGCCGGATCGGCGAGGGTGGTGGTGTCGCCGAGCTTGCGGTGGTCCGCGACGTCGCGCAACAGACGGCGCATGATCTTCCCAGAGCGGGTCTTGGGCAGCTCGGGAGTGAACACGATGCTGGCGGGCATCGCGATCCGTCCGATCTTGGCGGCGACGTGCTCCCGGAGTTCGGCGAGCTTGCCCGGTGATCCATCCAGGCCGCCCTTGAGGGTGACATAGGCGACGATGGCCTGGCCGGTCATGGCATCGGCCCGGCCGCAGACCGCGGCCTCGGCGACCTCGGGATGGTCGACGAGGGCGCTCTCGACTTCGATGGTGGAGATGCGGTGGCCGGAGACGTTCATGACGTCGTCGACGCGGCCTAGCAGCCACAGGTCGCCGTCCTCGTCGATCCGGACGCCGTCGCCCGCGAAGTAGACGCCGGGGAACCGCGACCAGTAGGTCTCGACATAACGCTCGGGGTCGTTGAAGATGCCCCGCAGCATCGACGGCCAGGGCCGTTTCAGGACCAGGTATCCACCCGCGCCGGGTGGCACCTCCTTTCCCTCACTGTTGTACACGGCCGCCTCGACACCCGGGAACGGCCGGGTGGCCGAGCCCGGCTTGAGAGTGGTGACGCCGGGCAGCGGAGTGATCATGATCATTCCGGTCTCGGTCTGCCACCACGTGTCGACGACCGGGGTCGCGTCCGCTCCGATGTGCTTGCGGTACCAGACCCAGGCCTCGGGGTTGATCGGCTCCCCGACGCTGCCGAGCAACCGCAGCGACGACAGGTCGTGGCGCCCGGCGTATTCCGGGCCCCACTTCATGTGGGTCCGGATGGCGGTGGGCGCCGTGTAGAGAACGGTCACTCCATACCGTCCGACGATCTCCCACCAGCGGTCCTTGTCGGGGAAGTCGGGCGTCCCCTCGTAGAGCACGCTCGTGGTGCGGTTGCACAGTGGCCCGTAGACGATGTAGCTGTGGCCGGTGATCCAGCCGATGTCCGCGGCGCACCAGTACACCGTGTCGGGTTTGATGTCGAAGATGTAGTGGTGGGTGGTGGCCGTGCCGACCAGATAACCGGCGGTGGTGTGCACGATGCCCTTGGGCTTGGCGGTCGTCCCGCTGGTGTACATGAGGAAGAGCAGATCCTCGGCTTCCACCGGCTCGCACGGGCAGGAGGCGGGGTCGTCGCTCTCCGCCGCCGACGCCTCGTGGTAGTAGACGTCACGGCCCTCGGTCATGGAGACCTCGCCGCCGGTCCTGCGGACGACGACGCAGGACCGGACGCCGGGAGCGGCGTCCATGGCCTCGTCGGCGGTCTTTTTGAGCGCCACGGGACGCCCGCGCCGCCAGGCCTCGTCCTGGGTGACGAGGACCTCGCAGCCCATGTCGTTCATGCGCCCCGACAGCGAGTCGGCCGAGAACCCGCCGAACACCACCGTGTGCGGGGCGCCGAGCCGCGCGCAGGCGAGCATGGCGATCGGCAGTTCGGGAACCATACCGAGGTAGATGGCGACCGCCGTGCCCTTGCCGACACCGAGCCGCTTGAGGGTGTTGGCGAAACGCACGACGCTGTGCTGCAGGTCGGCATAGGTGAGCACCTGCCGTTCGTCGACCGGCTCGCCCTCCCAGTAGTAGGCGACCTGCTCCCCCGCACCGGCCTCGACATGCCGGTCGACGCAGTTGTAGCAGGCGTTGAGAACGCCGCCGAGGTACCACTTGGCGTACGGGGGGTTCCACTCCTTGAGCTCGTCGAAGGGGGTGAACCAGCTCACGCGTTCGTGGCCCTCCCGGGTCCAGAACTCGTCGGGGTCCTCGTCGTAGATGTCCGGCTGCGCGTTCGCGGAGGCCGCGAAGCCGGGCGGCGGCGGATAGGTGCGGTGCTCGACGAACAGCGCCGCGATGTCGTCGGTCACACCGTCACCTCGCGGGCCGCCACGGCGCGGGGGACGCCGAAAGGCACGCCGACCGGCAGCCTGAGCCGGCCGCCCATGCCGTTGGTCACTCCGGCGGCGGAGGTGTACCAGGCGACGAGCGCGGTCAGGACGCCGACGTAGCCGCCGACCTTGATGGTGCCGGAGCTGGAGGAGAAGTTGCCGATGAACAGGATGATCTCGGTCAGCTCCAGGGTCAGGAACACACCGAAGACGGCCTTACTGACCTGGGTGCTCCACAGGAGCATGTAGGTGTTGAAGATCGCGAAGGCCAGCAGGATCCAGCCGAGGTCATTGCCGATCTGCGCCGGTGTCGCGGTGTGCGGCAGGAACCTGATGTAGAGGCCGAGTCCGATCCAGAACCCGCCGTAGGTCGCGAACGCGGTCGCGCCGAACACGTTGCGGTTGCGGAACTCCCACATTCCGGCGAGGAGCTGGACGAGGCCGCCGTAGGCGAAGGCGTATCCCAGCCAGGCGTCGGTTCCGCGGGTCCAGTCGGCGTTCTTGGCCGACAGCAGGAAGGTGGTGAGCGCGAACGCGGCGAGGCCGAGCGGCGCCGGGTCTGCGATCGGGCTGACCGCCGCGGCCGCGGGCTGTGACTCCGTCATTGCGGATCTCCTCCTTGAGGTCCATGGGCGTACCACCACCTTTGCCCCGAAAGTGGCACGTTTGTGATGCCCATCACAGCTCACACGACGACGTGTGTCGCGGCCCTGCGGCGGGACCGCGGCGAGTCGTACCCGCGCTGCGGCCGTCGGTGGCGGGTTGCGCCGAATGGTCAGGTGCGGCTGACGAACGGTCGGCGTAGCCGTTGACCAGCGGCGGCGGCGACCGCTCGTCACAGGGCGGGTGGTCGCGCACCGGAGCGCGGGCGCCGGCCGGTCAGCGGGTTCGGCGGAGCAGGAGGTTGCGCACTTCTCGAACATGACGGCGGCTGACGGTCAATTCGACCCCCGCGACCTGCACGGCGCAGCGGCCCGCGTACAGGCGGAGGTGCTCGATGTGGTGTACGGCCACCAGCAGGCTGCGATGAATGCGGACGAATCCCGCGTCGCTCCAACGCTCCTCCAGCGCCGCGAGCGGAATCCGTACCAGGTGAGCGCCGGAAGCGGTGTGCAGCCGCACATAGTCGCCATGCGCCTCGACGTACTGCACCTCCCCGGGCGATACGAACCGGGTGACGCCCGACAACTCCACGGGCACCGGGGCGGGCTCGGCGGAGGGCCGGGCCGCGTCGCCGGGCCGGTCGGCGACCCGCCGGATCGCCTCGCTGAGCCGTTCCGGCCGTACCGGCTTGAGCAGGTAGTCGGTGGCCTTCATCTCGAACGCCTCGACCGCGTGCTCGTCGTACGCCGTGACGAACACGATCTTCGGCGGGCTGCTGAACTGGGAGAGCAGGCGTCCGAGCACCAGTCCGTCCAGTCCCGGCATCCGTATGTCCAGGAAGACCGCGTCCATGGGCCGGCCGTCGGCCAGTGCGCGGTCCAGCACGCGGAGCGCAGCCGCGCCCTCCCTGGCGATCGTGACCTCGCCGACCCGCCGATCGCCCCGGAGCAGGTAGGCCAGGTCGTCGAGGGCCGGCGGTTCGTCGTCGATCGCGAGGACCCGCAGACCGTTCACCGCTCCTCCAGGATGCCGCCCGGACCGGCTCAGCCGGAAAGGTAAGGCTTTCACCTAGAGCGTTGTGAATTGTTGCGGACATGTCAACGGGACCTCACACCGCACTGAGAGGCTCAGCGGGTCTCGGCCGGCCTGAGCAGTACCTCGGGGGTATGCAGGCGCGCCATCATCCGGCCGACCCCCGCCGGGACCGATCTGCGGGTGAGGAGCGAGACGCCGATCGTCGTCGCGAACCCGAGCGGCACCGTCCAGGCGGCCGGATAGGCGAGCAGCGCGTGCCCCCAGCCCGTACGCGGCCGCCCGCTGACGGCGAACAGGACGGCCGTCAGGGCCGCTCCACCACCGCAGATGAGGCCCGCCGCGGCGCCCGGGGCGGTGAGGCGGCGCCACCAGATCCCGAGCACCAACAGGGGGCACAGCGACGACGCGGTGGTCGCGAACGCCATCTGCACGACGGTGGCGAGCGAGATGTCGCCGATGGCCAGCGAGCCGGCGAAGGCGACCGCGGCCGCGAGGCCCGCAGCCAGGCGGAAGCTGCGGACTCCGCCGCGCAGCAGCACGTCCTGGGAGATGACTCCGGCCATCGCCACCGTGAGTCCTGAGGAGGCGGCCAGGAACGCGGCGAACGCTCCGCCGGTCACCAGGGCGGTGAGCAACGTCCCCGCCGTGCCCCCGACGAGACGGCCTGGCAGGACGAGCGCGACCGTGTCGGTCCGCCCGGTGAGCAGCAGTTCCGGGGTGAACGTCCGGCCGAGTGCACCGTAGACGGGCGGGAACAGATAGAACAGGCCGAGCAGGCCGATGACGGCCGCGGAGGTGCGGCGAGCGGCGCGTGCGTTGGGGCTGGTGTAGAAGCGTACGGCCACGTGCGGCAGGCCCATGACGCCGAGGAACAGCGCGACGATGAGGCCATAGGCGACGTAGAGCGGATGGTCGCCCTCCTGCAGCGGCGCCGCCCACCGCGCTCCGGTGGTGGCGGGGATGCTCACGGCATGCGGGACCTCGGCGCCGGCCGGGAAGGTCATCCGGGTACCGGCACTGATCCGGTGCACCCCGCCGCCCAGGGTCAGCACGGCCCTGTCGTAGCCGTGCCCGTCGACCACTCCGGTGACGGCGACGGTGACCGGCCCGGCCACCGTGGCGCTGACGGTGCCGCCGACCGTGACGGAAGTACGGTCGTGGAAGACCGGCGGCTGGGTCCCGGTCAGCCCGGGGGCGGTGGCGCCGCGGAACAGTAGGAGCATGAGGATCGCGGGGACCGCGACGGCGGTGAGCTTGAACCAGAACTGGAAGGCCTGCACGAAGGTGATGCTGCGCATGCCGCCGGCGATGACGTTGACGGCGACCACGGCGGCGGTCAGGCCGGCCCCCGCCCAGACCGGCAGCCCGGTCACGGTGGCAAGGGTGAGGCCGGCCCCCTTGAGCTGGGGCGTCATGTACAGCCAGCCGATGCCGATGACCATGACGCTGGCGAGCCGCCGCACGGCCTGGGATTCCAGGCGCCACTCGGCGAAGTCGGGAAGGGTGTAGGCCCCGGATCTGCGCAGCGGAGCGGCGACCAGGGCGAGTTGCAGGACGTACCCGGCTGTGAAGCCCGCGGGGTACCACAGCATGTCGACGCCGAAGGCGAGCACCAGACCCGCGATGCCGAGGAACGAGGCCGCCGACAGGTACTCGCCGCAGATGGCCGCCGCGTTCCAGATCGGAGGCACGGTACGGGAGGCGACGTAGAAGTCGGAGGTGGTACGGGAGACGCGCAGGCCGTACGCGCCGATCACGAGCGTGCCGACGATGACCAGCGTGACGGCGGCGCCGCCGGAGACCACGTTCACCAGGCCACCGTCAGGACCGCTCGACCAGGTCGGTGTACTCCCGCTCGGTGTGCTCGGCCTGCCGGACGAAGAACCAGGCCACCGCGCCCATCAGCGGGTAGGCGACGATGCCGAGCAGCAGCCACGGCAGTCCGAGGCCCAGCACCCGCACGGTCCTGACCGAGGGGACCACTGCGAACAGCAGAGGCAGCCCGCCGAGTGTCACCGCGACGGCCCCCGAGACGAGCAGCGCCAGCCGGAGCTGTGCACGCGCGAGGGCGCGGAGATAGACGTCGCCCAGGACGGTGTGCTCGTCGATGTCGTGGAGGACCGATCCCTGGCGGACCGTGAGCCGGTCGCCACGTCGCGGAACGGTCACCTCCACCCGTTCGGCATCCCTGTCCGCGGTCATGTGACCGCCGCCTTCCTCATGAGGGATACACCCCTGCCCGGTATTTCGGCACCCGAAGCTGCACCTTGGTGCCCGCCCCGGGAGCGGTCTTGATGACCAGCCCGTACTCCTCCCCGAAGGCCTGCCGCAGCCGGGAGTCCACATTCCGCAGGCCCACGCCGGCCTCCGTGCCGCCCTCCCCCGCCAGCATGCCGCGCAGCCATTCCGGGTCCATACCGGGCCCGTCGTCGTCGATGCTGATCATCGCGTCGGCGCCGCTGTTCTCGGCGACGATCGTCAGGTGCCCGCCGCCCTCGGCCCCCTCCATGCCGTGCCGGATCGAGTTCTCCACCAGCGGCTGCAGGCACAGGAACGGGACCGCGACGGGTAGCACTTCGGGGGCGACACGCAGGGTCACGCTGAGCCGGTCCCCGAACCGGGCCCGTTCCAGCATGAGGTACTGGTCTATGGCCTGCAGTTCCTCGGCGAGCGTCGTGAAGTGGCCCGGCCTGCGGAAGGCGTAGCGCGCGAAGTCTGCGAACTCCAGCAGCAGTTCCCGCGCGTGCTCGGCGTCAGTCCTGACGAACGAGGCGATCGCGGTGAGGGCGTTGTAGATGAAGTGCGGCGAGATCTGGGCGCGCAACGCCTGCACCTCCGCCTCGGCGACCCGGGTCTTCGACCGGTCGAGCTCGGCGAGTTCAAGCTGCCCCGACGCCCAGCGCGCGACCTCGGCGGCGGCCCGCACCAGGCCCGTGGAGGCGCTGGCGCTGAAGACCACCAGCGAGCCGACCACCCGGTTCTCGATCATGAGAGGTGCGACCACCGCATGACGGACCGGGCATTCGGGACGCTCGCACATCACGGTCTCCGGCCCGGCGACCAGGATCCGGCCGGTGTCGAAGACCGGCCGCGCATGGTCCAGGGCGGTGGAGGCGTGATGCTCGGCGGCGCCGTCGAAGGCCAGCACCCGTGTGTCATCGGTGATCGCGAGGCCGTCACCGCCGAACAGGACCCGCAGGTGCCGGGCGGCCTTACGAGCCGGTCCCGGCGTGAGCCCGGCCCGTAGCGGGGGGGCTGCCAGCGAGGCGGTGTGGAAGGCCTCCAGCACGGCCCGTTCGGCGGGCGAGCCGAAGTCACGAGGAGACCGGCCGTGCCACACCAGCACCAGCGCGCACAGCGCGGCCACCAGCAGCACGCTGAGCACCGCGACCGCCGACGTCATGGGGCGAAGCTAGCCCAACCGGACCCGATCGGCCATGCGGCAGCCGCTGCTGAGCGGCCTGAACTAAGGCGAGGCGGGCGGTGCGATGAGCTTTCGCCACGGACACAGTCTCTATTGAGGAGGAGCTTCTCAAACTCAACGAGGGATTCGCAGTGGCGATTACACAAGTGGCCCGGGCCAGACTGGGCAGCCTCGTCCTGGGCAGTGGCGATCCGCTCAGGCTCATGGTCTGGCCGGCATGACGGTCCAGGACACGACCGCGACCTGCTCCACGGGCGATGCCCAGGCCCCGGTGCGGCGCGGATCGTCCCACTACGGGGCGCGCTGCAGCGAGCCCGTGCCCACCTCGAGCGGGTCGCGCCCGCGGAGGACGACATCGCCGAATCTCTCGACGCCGACCACCGCGCGCTGCTCGACCGGTACGTCAAGGCTTTCGAGAGTGCGGACATCGACACCCTGCTGCGTGTGCTCCACAGCGACGTGACCTTGGAGATGCCGCCCGAGCCGCTATGGTTCGCCGGACGCGAGGCCGTCAGCCGGTTCCTGGCCTCCAGGATCTTCGTCGGCCCCGGGATCCTGCGCCTGCTGCCCGTCACGGCCAACGGACAGCCCGCGCTGGCGACCTACTGGCGCGGGGAAGACAGGGTGTTCCACGCCCACGCCATTCAGGTCCTCACCTTGTCGGAGAACAAGGTCGCGCGGATCGTCGTCTTCCGCGATCCCTCGCTGTTCCCCGCCTTCGGACTGCCCCGGGACCTGGGCGCGGCCGAGGTGCCGACGGCGCCATGGAGGCCATGACCCGACCGGCGGCCGGCCTACTGGAGCGAGCCGTTTGCTACGGACTAGAAAGCGTCGAAGGCATCAGGCAGAGTGCTCTGTCTCGCCCGACACCCTGTGCCGGCTGGGATCTGAAAGAGCTGCTGTGCCACGTCAACGAGTCGCTGGCCACTCTTCACCAGGGCGTCGACGGCGGGCGCATCGACCTGTCCCCG
>JAOPYK010000299.1 GCA_025964695.1 Streptosporangiaceae bacterium
CGGGGTCGGCTGCTCGCCATGCTTGTGCGCCAGTTCGGTGATCTCGACCTCGCCGAGGACGCCGCCTCCGAGGCGATAGAGGCCGCGCTGGAGCGCTGGCCGGTCGATGGGGTGCCGGCGACACCCGTGGCCTGGTTGCTCACCACCGCGCGACGCAAGGCCGTCGACCGGTTGCGGCGGGACCAGGCCTACGCCGCCCGCCTGGCGATCCTGCAGATCGAGGCGCAGCAGCACGTCGCTGCGGCATTCGGCCAGGAAACCGCCGATGTCCACGAGGAGTTTCCCGATGAGCGGCTGCGGCTGTTCTTCACCTGCTGCCACCCCGCGTTGTCGGTCGAGGCCCAGACCGCGCTGACGCTGCGGTGCCTTGCCGGGCTTTCCACCCCGGAGGTGGCGCGCGCCTTTCTGGTGCCGGAGGCCACGCTGGCGCAGCGGATCGTGCGGGCCAAGCGCAAGATCCGCGACGCGCGGATCGTCTTCCGGGTTCCCGAGAGCGACGAACTGGCCAGGCGCCTGCCGGGGGTACTGCGCGTCATCTACCTGATCTTCACCGAAGGCTACGCCGCCAGCACGGGGGAGGAACTCCTGCGGGCCGACCTCACCGAAGAGGCCATCCGGCTGGCCCGGATTCTGCACCGGCTGCTGCCCGCCGAGCCGGAGGTGCGCGGCCTGCTGGCCTTGCTGTTGCTGGTTGACGCCCGCCGCGCGGCCCGCACCGACGCGGCGGGAGAATTGGTACCGCTCGAAGATCAGGATCGGGGGCTGTGGGACGTCGATCGCATCGTCGAGGGCCGCGATCTGGTCGTCGACGCCCTGCGCGGGCCCGGCTGGGGGCCGTACGCGGTACAGGCCGCGATCGCGGCCGTGCATGCCGAGGCGGCCGACACCGCCACGACCGACTGGCCGCAGATCGTGGCCCTCTACGACGTACTGGCACACGTCTCGCCATCACCGGTGGTCCAGCTCAACCGGGCGGTGGCCGTGGCGATGCGCGACGGCCCAGAGGCCGGTCTAGCAGCGCTGGATACGCTGCAGGTCGACGCGCTGCGCGGCTATCACCCGCTGCCGGCAGCACAGGCGGACCTGCTACGCAAGCTAGGCCGTACCGCCGAGGCGGCAACGGCCTACCGGGCCGCGCTCGAGCTCGCCAGGAACGAGCGGGAACGGGCCTTCCTGCGCCGGAGGCTGGCCGAGCTCTGATCTTCATGGCGAACCGTGTCCCCGCCGCGCCCCCGACCATCCCTCGTCACCGCTACATGGTCGTCAAGCAGGACAACAACGGCGACACGTTCCTGATCTGTGAGGCCGACCCGTCCTGGCTGTTCGACCACCCGTCCGAGGACGAGGTCACCCCTGGCCCCATCGGCGGCACCGCCCAGCCCCCGCGACCTGCGGTTGGACGAGCCCACACCCGACCAGGCCCCTATCGTCGCCGATCCCGCTGAGCCCGCCTTCTAACCAACAGAGATCGCCTTGAGTTGTCCATATAAACTCCGACATGGTGTTCGGGCTGTTCACGATGCGTGGCTACAACTTCTCGCCGCGCTTCAAGGACCTGAACGACCAGCGGTTCTGGCGGGCGGAGATGCCCGGTGCGGAGAGCGGCGGCTACGGACCGCTGGAGGACCTGGCCCGCAACAAGGTGAACCTGAACAAGGTCACCATGCACTGGCCGGACATGCTGCGGGTCGCCGGGTCGCCGGCTCGCTGGTGACCGGGCAGGTCCGCGCGTACGACCTGCTGCGGATGTTCGGCCGCGAGGGGCGGCCCACGCCCTTGGGGCAGGCGTTCGCCGAGTACGGACGGATCGCCAAGACCCTGCACCTGCTCCGGGTCGTCGACCCGGTCGACGACACCTACCGCCGACAGATGAACCGGCAGCTCACCGTCCAGGAGTCGCGGCACAAGCTCGCCCCCGACATCTGCAAGCGCGGCCAGATCATGCAGGGCATACCGAACGGGGCAGGAGGACCAACTCGGGGCGCTCGGCCTGGTCCTCAATGCCGCCGTGCTCTGGACAACCCGCTACCTCGACGCCGCCGTCGACCACCTGCGAGCCCTGCCGCCCGAGGAGCGGGAGCATGACGTCCTGGACGAGGACGTGGCCCGGATCTCCCCGCTGAAGCACGCCAACCTCAACTGCCTGGGCCGCTACAGCTTCGCCGCCCGCCACGCGAGGGCCTGCGCCCACTGCGTGGCCCGGCGACCGTCCACCTCGACGAGGACGACGAGGGCACCGGCGAATGACGCGGCGTTAGGGCGCGTATCGGGTCGTGATCAATGAGCATCGCAGCTTCCGGGGCGGGTGCCCGTCTGGGGTACGGGGCCCGGCGATCTGCGGCTGCGCCGTGTGGGCCGCAGGCAGGCAGCGGCGGGGCCCGAGGGCCCCGGCTGCGTGCCTGCCGGGATGGTGTGTCAGACCATGGCGAGCCGGTCCACCAGCAGCTCCACCCTCGGCTCGGTGTCCTCCGGCAGCAGCCGTCCCGACCGGGTCAGGGTCGCCACCCCGTGCAGGGACGCCCAGAACACCTCGGTGAACAGCCCCGGGGCGACGCCGTACCCGGCGACCTCGCCGAGGCTCTCCAGCAGCGCGGCGAAAGCGTCCTTGAGAGGTTCCGGGGTTTCCTCCTGTGCGTACGCGAGGCCGCCGTCGAGCTGGAAGATGGCGTCGTAGACCGCCGGGTTGCGTTCGGCGAAGTCGAGGTAGGCGCGGGCGAGGGCGTACACCCGGGCGCGCGGGCCGTCCGCGGCGGCGGTCGCGGCCCGCACCGCCGCGGCCATCTCGGTGGCGCCCTGGAGGGCGACGGCGCCGATGATCTCGCGTTTGCCGCGGAAGTGGCTGTAGAGGACGGGCTGGCTGTATTCGATGCGCTCGGCGAGCCGGCGGGTGGTGACCGCTTCCCAGCCCTGCTGCTCGGCGAGTTCGCGGGCTGTCGCCACGATGAGGCGCTCGCGCTCCGCCCGTTCGCGTTCCTTGCGTTCCTGTACCGACATGATTCGACCCTAGCACCGCTAGACAAGGGAGCGGCAGCAGTACTAGCGTAGCCTCATCAACTAGCGGCACTAGATTCCAAGAGGGTCATCATGCTCAACGCACTCGAGGTCGTCACTACCGTGGTCGTCGGCGTGATGGTGGGGGTGGAGTTCTCCGTCGCCTTCGTCATGAACCCGATCCTCAACGCCCTTCCGGAGGACAGCGGCCAACTCGGCCACGCCCACGGGGGCCGGATGCTCGGCGCCGTGATGCCGGTCTGGTACATCGGCTCGCTCGTCCTCGTCGGCATCTGGGCTGTCGCCGGGTGGCACCACCACGGCACTGGCCTCGTCGTCACCGCCGGCGCGCTTCTGATCCTCAGCGTGATCATGTCGCTTCTACTGCTCGTCCCGATCAACAACCGGAGCAAGACGTGGACCCCTGACAACCGGCCCGCCGACTGGAAGCAGCAGATGAACCGCTGGGACCGCTTCCACTACGTCCGCGTCGCCGTCATCATCGCCGCCTTCGCCCTGCTGGTCGCCGCCCTCACCTGAGCCCATGGGCTCACCCGCCCGGTCGTCAGCCGCAACCGCTCGGCCGTGCGCCCGAAGTGCGGCACCGCCACCTCCATCCACATCCAGGACCCGGACACCAACTTCCTCGAACTCTGCTGGTATCTGCAGGACGCGTCCTGGGCAACACCTTCGTCGTCCCGAAGGAGAGGACTGAATCGTTCCTGGCCCTCTTTCGCAGGCAGGCCGAGTTCATGAAGGCTCAGCCGGGATTCGTCTCCCGATCACCGGGCAGTCCTGCTCGAACACCTCGACGACGAAGTGGCCACCCTCCTTCCGCTCGCGGCCGAGTGCGCCACGCTCCTGTCCGCCCTCCCCGCGCCGGTACGCGACATCTGGCACGTCATCGGCCGCCCTCGCTACGCCCGCCACATCAGCCGCGTCCGCGCCGCCTGACCAGGCCCCATACGACTCACCAGGCTCCACCAAGCTCACGAAGACTCGCAAGGAGAAGAACAATGTCGCTAAAGAAGATCAACACCGTCCTGGCCGCCGCCTTCATCCTCTTCATCCTCTGGTTCGGGACGGAGTTCATCCTGAGCCCGGAGACGACGGCGCCGGGCTTCGGCCTGCCGAGCTGGCCGTCCGGCGACGGCGGCGGCTTCCTGATCATCAAGGGAATCCGCGACGTCGTCTTGGCCCTGGTCCTGGGCATCCTGCTGGTGACGGGCCACCGACGGGCGCTGGGCTGGGTGCTGCTGGTGGAGTCCCTCGCCGCGTACGGCGACATGACCACCGTGCTGGCCCACCACGGCTCCGTGGCCACCGCGCTCGGCGTCCACGGCCTGACCGCGACGCTGATGGTGGTCAACGGCCTGCTGCTGATGCGCGAGACCCGCAAGGTCGCGGCCGCTCCGGCGATGCCCGCCCCGCAGCCCGCCTGATCCCATCGGTCCAAGGCGGCCCGGACCCGGCCGGGCCGCCTTGGCGCGTGCCGGTATTTGCGTGTCAGCGCCCGCCGGGAAAGGCCAGGCAGACGATCTTCTTCCAGTCAGCGACGACCTGATGGCTGAGGCGGCCTGCTGCACCGCAGCGGCCACAGCCACCTGGACTGGCCGGTATTGGGTATGTGCGCCGCGGTCATCACCATGCCGCTCATCACCCGCGCCACCACGGCAACGAAACCTAAGAGGGCGCGCGGAATGGAGATTTCAGCGGCGTGGTTCAGGGCGGCCGTCCCAGCGGTGGGTGGTCCAGGATCAGCGGATCAGGCTACGCACGGTGATGTTCGAGTCGGCAGGCTCACCACCTTCACCAGAGCGGGAGCTGCCAGACCCGCAAACTGGTTTGGGTGCGGCTCCCTCTTCAGGGACTGGCGTCGTGCCCGGGGCTCCGTGGATGGCCCCGGCCGGTTCTACCAACCGAACATCACTTGTCCCGGGTGGCAGGCCAGGTGGTTGGCTCAAGCGCGGGGAGGATTGCTTGTA
>JAOPYK010000309.1 GCA_025964695.1 Streptosporangiaceae bacterium
GAGCTCATCGACTTCTGGCGCTACAACGTGCACTATGCCCGGCAGTTGCTCACCGAGCAGCCGGGCAGCGCCCCGGGGACCTGGAACCGGCTGGAGTACCGTCCGCTCGAGGGTTTCGTCCTCGCGATCACGCCGTTCAACTTCACCTCGATCGCGGCCAACCTGCCTACCGCGCCCGCCCTGCTGGGCAATGTCGTGATCTGGAAGCCCTCACCCACCCAGCAGTTCTCCGCGCACTTCCTGATGCGGCTGCTCGAGGAGGCCGGGCTCCCGCCCGGAGTGATCAATATGGTCACGGGCGACGGGCAGGCGCTCTCCGAGATCGCCCTGCCGCACCCCGACCTGGCCGGCATCCACTTCACCGGCTCGACCGCGACCTTCCAGCACCTGTGGCGGACGGTCGGCGAGAACATCACCGGCTACCGGGCCTACCCCAGGCTGGTTGGCGAGACCGGCGGCAAGGACTTCATCGTCGCGCACCCTTCGGCCGACCCCGCCGTGCTCACCACCGCCCTGATCCGGGGCTCGTTCGAGTACCAGGGCCAGAAGTGCTCGGCGGCCTCGCGCGCCTACGTCCCGAGATCCCTGTGGGATCGGATCCGCGATGACTTCTGCGACGAGGTCGAGGCACTGACCATGGGCAACGTCGCGGAGGACCTGTCGCTGTTCATGGGCGCCGTGATCGACCGGAGGGCGTTCGACAAGCACCGGAAGGCCATCGAGCGGGCCCAGGCGACCGCCTCGATCCGGCTGCTGGCCGGCGGGGACACCGACGACACCGATGGCTTCTTCGTCCGCCCCACGGTGCTGGAGTCGGCGGACCCCGGCGACGAGATCTTCACCAAGGAGTACTTCGGCCCGATCCTCGGCGTGCACGTTTACGCCGACGCGGACTACGACTCGATGCTCGGGCAGATGGAGGGCGTGTCCCCGTACGGTCTGACCGGCGCCATCATCGCTCAGGACCGATCGGCCATCGCGGCGGCGAGCGAGCGGCTGCGGTTCGCCGCGGGCAACTTCTACATCAACGACAAGCCCACCGGCGCGGTCGTCGGTCAGCAGCCCTTCGGCGGCGCCCGGGCCAGCGGCACCAACGACAAGGCCGGCTCGATCTTCAACCTGATCCGCTGGGTCAACGCCCGCACGATCAAGGAGACATTCGTACCGCCGACCGACCACCGCTACCCGCACATGGGCTGACGTTCGTCCTGTCCGGGATCATGTGATCGCAAGCGCATGATCCCGGACTGCTTCGATCGGCCTGGTTGCATGGCCCTCAGGTGAGTTGCACGGAGCGGCCGCGAGGCAAGACGATGGGGGCGCGCCCGGTCCAAGTCTCGGCCCGTGGCCCCCCGCCGCCCTCGGAAGCTTGGAACTGCATGTCCATGACGCACCACCGCCTGGTCCTCTGGAACATCGATCACACGCTGGTCGACGTCGGGAGGGTCACCCGCGAGGCCTACGCCGAGGCCTTCCAGCGGGTGACGGGGCGCCCTCTGGTGCGGCTGGCCCCCACCGCGGGACGCACCGAATCAGAGATCATCTTCGAGACGCTGGCGTTCAACGGCGTACCGGCCACCGACGACACCCTGCCGGCGTTCTTCGACGCGCTCGCGCAGGCCTTCGCGGCCCGCCGCCATCTCGTGCGGGAGCAGGGCAGGGCCCTGCCCGGCGCCAAGGAGGGGCTCGACGCGGTGGCCCGGCTCCCGGAGGCCGTGCAGTCCGTGCTCACCGGGGCCATCCAGCCCAACGCGATCATCAAGCTCACCGAACTCGGGCTCGACCGGCACCTCGACTTCGAGGTCGGCGGTTACGGCTCGGAGATCTATCCCAAGGGTGCGCTGGTGGAGCTGGCCCGAACCCGGGCGACCCGTAAGTACGCCGTTCCCTTCGGCGAGTCGACGACGGTGATCATCGCTGACTCGCCGCTGGACGTCCGTGCGGCCCATATCGCCCGGGCCACGATCATCGGTGTCGCGACCGGGGCCGCGACCGAGGCGGAGCTGCGTTCCTCCGGTGCCGATGTCGTGCTGCCCACGCTCGCCGAGACCACCACTCTCGTGCGGGCCATCGAGCACCTCACCGGCCGTAACACGTCATGATCGGGGTGCGTCGGCGCCTTCCCTGCCACCCGGCCGGCGACGGCGGCCCAAGGAGGTCTCCGGGGGGCCGTGCGAAGTTGCACCCGGCCTGCCGGAACGGCTAAATGGTCATTGACGAGTGGCGGGAGGGTGACGCGATGCCGGTGTCCGAGGGTTCACCCCTCTGGGAGCCGTCCGAGGAGGTCGTGGGCCGGGCACAGATCACCCGCTACCTGCGGTGGCTGCGGAACCGGACGGAGGCCGTCGGCGGTGCCGCGGGTCCGGCCGCGTCCTACGACGAGCTCTGGCGCTGGTCGGTCGGCTCTCTCGATGAGTTCTGGGACTCCATCTGGGACTACTTCGACGTGATCGGTCATCGTGGCGGCGGTCCGGTGCGGTCCGGGGGCCCGATGCCGGTCGACGGGCTCCGCTGGTTTCCCTCCGCCACGCTGAACTACGCCGAGAACGCGCTGCGCCGGGCCGGCGACCCGGCGTTCCGGGACCGTACGGCTGTGATCTTCCGGGGTGAGCGCGGTACGAGCGGGACGGGCCGCACGCTCACCTGGGCGGAGCTCGCCGGCGAGGTCGCACAGGCCCAGGCCGGGCTGCGGTCGCTGGGAGTCGGCCGTGGCGACCGGGTGGTGGCATATGTGCCCAACATCCCCGAGGCCCTGATCCTCTTTCTGGCCACCGCCTCGCTGGGAGCGATCTGGTCGTCGTGTTCACCCGACTTCGGCGCCCCCAGCGTCGTCGACCGGTTCACCCAGATCGAGCCGGCGGTGCTCGTGGCCGTCGACGGATACCGGTACAACGGCTCGGCCTACGACCGGACCGGAGTCGTCCAGGAGATCCGGGACGCGCTGCCGACCCTGCGGGCCACCGTGCTGATCCCGTATCTGGACACCGAGGCCCGGCTGGACGGAGCCTCGACCTACGGCGAACTGCTGACCGAGCCGCAGCCGGACGCCGCCGGCCGTCCGGTGGACGGCACACCGGCGCCGGAGCCGCGTTTCGAGCCGGTGCCCTTCGACCACCCGCTCTGGATCCTCTACTCCTCGGGCACCACCGGGCTCCCCAAGCCGATCGTGCAGGGCCACGGCGGGATCGTCCTGGAGCATCTCAAGGCGCTGTCGTTCCACCAGGACCTCGGGCCCGGCGACGTGTTCCTCTGGTACACCACGACCGGCTGGATGATGTGGAACTACCTGGTCGGCGGCCTGCTGGTCGGCGCGTCCGTGGTGCTGTACGACGGCGCGCCCACCGATCTGTGGGAGCTGGCCGCCGAGACCGGGGTGACCTACTTCGGCGTCGGCGCCCCGTACCTCATGGCCTCGCTCAAGCAGGGCTTGCGGCCGGGCCGGGACCTCGACCTGTCCCGGCTGCGCGGGATCGGCTCGACCGGTTCGCCGCTGCCGCCCGAGGGCTTCGCCTGGGTCTACGACGCGGTCGGCCGCTCCGGGAAAGCGGACCTGCTGCTCGGCTCGCTGTCCGGCGGTACGGACGTGTGCACCGGCTTCGTGGGCCCCTGCGTGCTGCTACCGGTGCGCGCCGGGATCATCCAGTGCCGGGGGCTCGGTGCGAAGGTCGCGGCGTACGACCCGTCCGGCCGTCCCGTCATCGATGAGGTGGGTGAGCTGGTCCTCACCGAGCCGATGCCGTCCATGCCCATCTACTTCTGGAACGACCCGCCCGCAGGGACCTCCGGCGCCCGTTACCGCGAGTCGTATTTCACGGACTATCCCGGGGTGTGGCGGCACGGTGACTGGATCAAGATCCTGCCGGACGGTGGCTGCGTCATCTACGGCCGCTCCGACTCCACGCTCAACCGTGGCGGAGTACGGATGGGCACCTCGGACTTCTACCGGGTCGTGGAGGCCTTCGACGAGATCGCCGACAGCCTGGTCATAGACACCGGGCAGCTCGGCGCCGATGGCCGCCTGATCCTCTATGTCGCGCTCTCCCCTTCCTCGACGCTGGATGACGAGCTGACCGGCAGGCTGCGCGCCGCGCTGCGTTCGGCCCTGTCGCCCCGGCATGTGCCGGACGAGATCCATGTCGTCCCGGGCATCCCGCGCACCCTGTCCGGGAAGAAGCTGGAAGTCCCGGTCCGCAAGATCCTGCAGGGCGTTCCGGCGACGAAGGCGGCCAACCCTGACGCCATGGCCAATCCCGAGGTCCTGGCCTATTTCACCCCGCGGGCCTAGCCAGGGCCACAGACCGTGACAAGCCCGGTCCCCGTCGGCCATGGCCGACCGGAACCGGGCTCGGGAGACGTTCTCAGGAGGCGTTGGCGCAGATCACGTAGACACTGATCCCGACGTCGCGGTAACTGTTCTGACGGCCGAGGCCGATCCAGCCGGCCCCGTCATCGGTGGGGAAGCTGCCGACCAGTATGGCCTCGTTGCCCTGGGCCTCGGCACCTCCTCCGATGGCCCGCTTGCCGCTGGGGCACCGGACCGTCCGCCGGGTGAAGTTGGGGACGTTGGCGTTGGGCAGCTTGACGATCTGGTATCCGGTGATGTCGGCGGCCCGCCGGGGCGCGGACACGGACGTGGCGGACGCTCCTGGCGGGGTGGTCGCCACCGTCGCCAGGATCGCGCCGATGAGGGCGGCCAGCGTGAAACTTGTGAGCTTCTTCGCCTGCATTGCTCTCCTTCGGTAAGTCCCAGGCCCTGTGAGGCCGAGCCCTCGCGCGGACGCCCAGCAGACGGTCCGCCGGCGCGTCCCGCGAGAGCGGAGGTGGGGTCGGACTTGCTTCACTGAGAGTATCCAAGTAATTACATAACGTGTCCAGACTCTTTCTTTGCCGTACATACGACGCGGCGTTTCCGTTCAATCGTTGCCGTCTGTGGCCAGCACGGCGGGGCCGTGCGTCCGGGGTCCCCTGACCGCGTGAATGGTCAGGGGACCCCTCATCCCGCGCGCTAGAGGCTCGTCGGAATGCGGGGCAACGGATGCCAGGCGGGGCGGGTGGCGCCCACGAACTCGCGGCGGTAGTAGTTGTCGAACCGGGCCACCCGGACATGGTCACCGGTGTGCGGCGAGTGGATGAACCGCTGGTGGCCCACGTACATCCCGACGTGCCCGAGCCCGTTGAAGAACAGCAGGTCTCCTGGCCGCAACCGGCGGACCGGGACGTGCGTCCGGATGGTGTGGAACTGCGATCTGGCGACCCGGGCGAGCCGTACGCCGGCGTGCCGCCAGGACTGCTGGACGAGACCGGAGCAGTCGAAGCCGCTCCGGCCGGTACCGCCGAAGACGTACGGCCGGCCGCGCTGACTGTAGGCGAAGCGCACCGCGCGGGATGCCCGGGCCTTCCAGCCCGCGATCAGCTCGGCCCGCCGATGTCGTACGCCCTCTTGCACCAGCGCCAGCCGTAGCGCCCGGCGCTGTCCCGACCGCAGACCGGGCATGGCCTGGAGCGCCCGCAGGGCATGCGAGCCGCGCAAGCCACGGAAACCGTGCAGGCCATGCAGGCTGCGGAGGTCGTGCAGGCTGTGTACACCGTGTAGGTCGAGCAGGTTCGCCAAGGCGTGCGAGCTGTGATGGCTGTGCGGGTGGTGCGGAGACCGTGGGCTCCGCACGGTATGCAGATCCTGTGGATTCAGCAGGGCGAGCAGGTCCGCGGGGTTCTGCGCGCTCGCCGGGTTCTGCAGGCTCGCCGGGTTCTGCGCGGTGGCCGAATTCAGGGCAGCGTGCGCGATGTGCGAGTCCGGCGGGCTCTGCGCGCTCTGCACTGCGGGCGGGGCCTCTGGGCGGTGCGGCGACACTACGTCCTCCGGGATGCGCGGGACTTGCATGTGGTGCAGACCCTGACGGATCTGCAGGGTGTTCAGATCCTCAAGATCTGACACGTCCCGCAGATCCGTAAAATCCTGTAATCCCGACAGGCCGGGTAGGTTCCGCATATTAGGCAGATCCTGAAGGTCGGGAAGGCTTTGCGGATCCTGCGCCGTCGGCAGCATCGCGCCTGCCTGTTGCGCCGTGGGCCGGGGGCTTTGGTCCGCCTGGCCCTGGGGGTCGGCGAACGCCGTCGCCGATGCCGCCACGAGAGCCAGACTGAGGCCCGCCGTAGCAGCGGCGGCCTTTACCGGAACAGACACTTGCACTCCTCCTTGGTGAACCAGTGAAGATCACTAGGCGTGTCTCTACCCCCGTCGGCGTAATTACACGCCCGTATTTATCGGCTCTGACCTGCGCTTTCATGCGGCTAATCCTGATTAATGGGTAACTCCGACGGCAGGTCGAACCAGCATCCGGAAAGGCGCATCTCACTGAATGTGGGACCCACCGGGCACCTCGCCCGGCAGGCTCGCCAGACCTCGAGAGGAGCGGTCCGCCATGCAGGCGACGACCGTGGACCAGATGGCCGGGACGCCGCTACGTGCGGGCGATCCGCGACGTTTGGGACCGTACGAGCTGCTCTCCAGGCTGGGCACCGGGGGTCAGGGAGCCGTCTTCCTCGGTCTGGCGAGGCACGGCCAGGGTGGCGGCGGCACGCCCGGCGAACGAAGGGTCGCCATCAAGCTGCTGCACTCCGACCTGACCGAGGACGTCGCCGCACGCGCCCGCTTCGTCCGGGAGGCCGTGGCGGCCAAGAAGGTCGCGCGGTTCTGCGCGGCCCAGGTGCTCGACGCCGACGTCGAAGGCGACCGGCCGTACATCGTGAGTGAGTACGTCGAAGGGCCCTCGCTGGCGCAACTGGTCCACGAGCAGGGCCCCATCGGCGGGGGAACGCTGGAGCGGCTGGCGATCGGCACCGCGACCGCGCTGGTGGCGATCCACCAGGCGGGCATCGTGCACCGTGACCTCAAGCCCGCCAATGTCCTGGTGGCATCGGACGGCCCCCGTGTCATCGACTTCGGCATCGCCAAGGCACTGGACGGCACCTCGACCGTGTCCAGCCGTGTCGTCGGCACCCCCGCGTACATGGCGCCCGAGCAGTTGCAGGGGGTCTCGGTCGGCCCGGCCATCGACGTCTTCGCCTGGGGCGCGTTGATGACCTTCATCGCGACCGGTCTTCCGCCGTTCGGAATGGACTCGATCCCCCTGGTCGTCAATCGGATCCTCACCGCGGACCCTCAGCTGGGAGGGTTGTCCGGGCCGATGCGGGACCTAATCCGTGACTGCCTGGCCAAGGACCCGGCCATGCGCCCGACGGCTCGCGGGATTCTGCTGCGACTGCTCGGCCAGGAGGACGTCGTGGCGCCGCTCGCCGGACCCGAGTTGGTCGGTACCGACGTCCTGGAGCAGGCCGCGACCCTCGCAGCGACGAGCCTTCCGTTCTCCGCCCCCACGCTGAGGGCGGCGGAGGGACCCTCGGGCCAGGGCAGGACGTGGCCGGTCGCCGGGCCGGCACCGTACGGCGCGATGCCGGCAATGGTGCCCGCGGCGTTCGAGATGGGCCCCACGCCGTCCGACGCCGTAACGCGACCTGCCGCGACCAGATACGGGGCACAGCCGGTGACCGAGTTCGGGCACACCGGAGGCGAGCCGCGGCGCGGCGCCGCCGGCCGGCGAGTCGCCCTCGCCTGCGCCTGCGGGCTGGCGGCAGCCGCGACGGTGGCGGGAGCCCTCCTGCTGTCGCAGCAGACGCCGTCGATGCACGTGAAGGACGCGGGATCGACCTCCAGCACGAGCCCGTCATCGTCGGCCACGGCCTCGGCCGGTGACGACGGCGGGACCAATCCCACGTCGCAGGGCACCGGCACCCAGCCCCACCACACGCCACGGACTAACGGCGGCACCACCGGTACCGGTGGGACCACCGGTACCGGCGGCACGAACGGTGGCACGACCGGCGGCACCGACGGCGGAACCACCGGCGGGACATATGGCGGGGGCACCGACGGCGGCACCGGGACCACCGGGGGCACCGGCACGGGTGGCACCGGGACGGGTGGCACGGGGACCACGGGCGGCACGGGTGGCACGGGGACCACGGGCGGCACGGGTGGCACGGGGACCACGGGTGGCACGGGTGGCACCGGGACCACGGGTGGCACGGGGACCACCGGTGGCACGGGGACCACGGGTGGCACCGGGACCACCGGTGGGAAGACCGGGACGGGCGGGTCTGGCAGCTCGCAGACTGGTTCCACCCAGCCCTCGAACTGCGGATACGCCGGCTGCACGTGATCGGTGCCGAGATCCTCAGGTCGATGGCACCAAAAGGCATCTAACGCTGACCGGTCATGCGTCGTACGCTCGGGCTCAGTGACTGCGGGAGGGAGCGGTCCGACATGGACGACGGGGTTGCGCACGGCATCACCACCCCCCTGCAGCCGGGTGATCCGCGGCGGCTGGGGCCGTACGAGTTGCTCGGCCGGCTGGGGGTCGGCGGTCAGGGGGCCGTCTTTCTCGGCAGAACCGGGAACGGCCAGCAGGTCGCGATCAAGCTGCTCCACCCGGAGCTGCTGGACAACGCCGCGGCACGTGGCAGGTTCATCCGGGAGGCGATCGCGGCCAAGAGGGTCGCCCGGTTCTGCGCCGCCCAGGTGCTGGACGCCGACATGGCGGGGGACCGGCCGTACATCGTCAGCGAATTCGTCCCCGGATCGTCGCTCAAGGATCTGGTGGCGGAGCGGGGGCCGTTCACCGGCGGATCGCTGGACCGGCTGGCGATCGGCATCGCGACCGCGCTGGTGGCCATCCACCAGGCGGGGATCGTGCACCGTGATCTGAAACCGGCGAACGTCCTCATGGGCCCCGACGGCCCGCGAGTGATCGACTTCGGGATCGCCAGAGCACTCGACACGACCTCCTCGACCTCCAGCAGGGGCATCGGCACGCCCGGTTTCATCGCACCCGAACAGTTGCGGGGCGAAGAGGCCGGACCCCCCGCCGACGTCTTCGCCTGGGGTGCCACGCTCGCCTTCGCGGCCACCGGCAGGTCCCCGTTCGGGGCGGACTCGGTGGGCGCCGTGCTCATGCGCAGCATCAGCGAGGAGCCTGACCTGCACGGGCTGACCGGGCCGCTGCGCGATCTGGTCTCCGCGGCGATGGACAAGAACCCCGAGCACCGCCCCACCGCCCGGGGATTGTTGCTGCGGCTGCTCGGCCAGGACGAGACCCAGGTCTCGCCGTCCCCGAGGGCACCGGCCGAGATGCTCGCCGAGGGCGCCACCATGGCGGCCCGGCGCACGCCCCCGCAGGGCAGCCCGGTGCAGCCGTACCCGCCGGTGCCGCACCCGCACGCCCAGGACACCACGGTGGTCCCGCCGGCCGGCGTCGGCGGGCTGAACACCGCCACGGTCCCGGGATCCGGCTACCCGCCCGAGGTGTCCCGGCGTGGCGGCGGGCGGGTCGCGGCCCTGGCGGTGGTGGGGACCGTGCTGGCCACCGTCGCCATCGTGGTCGGCGCCATGCTGGTGGCCGGCCACGGGCGCCCGGCCCATCAGGTGGGAAACACCTCGGGGACCTCGGCGCCCGCTGCTCCGGCGGGGAACCTCACCCCGCTCGGGTCCTCGACGTCGGCGACCCCGGATCCGGGCACCGCCACCTCAGGCGATCACACCACCCAGCCGGCTCAGCCCGTGACCTGCCGGAACGGCGGCCGGCCGGACTCCTACGGCCGGTGCCCGAGCCGGCCGTCCTGCTCAGCGGGCCAGATCCGCGGCTCGAATGGGCAGTGTTCGCCGTCACCGTGTCCCAGCGGCCAGACCCGGGGGACGGATGGCACCTGCATGCAACCGTCCTCCTGTCCGCCGGGGCAGGTCCATGATTCCAACGGCGGCTGTGTGACGCCGGAACCGCAGCCCTGCCCCGATGGGCAGGTGCGCGACGCGGACGGTCATTGTCCGACCAGCACACATTCGAGCAGGCCACGACCCTCGATCATCGGGACATAGCAGGAAATCTGGCTAAGGTATCGAGGGGAGTGACCGCGTAACGACGGGGTGACGTGGTGGCGGTCGCATGCGAGAACCCCCGGCCGGCACGGCCTGTCTGCGGACGGTCATGCCCTCTTGGCGGGATCCTTGGCGCAGGCGGCCGGCGCATCACTAAGGAGTGAGACAGGCAATGGGCGGCAAGCTCGAAGAGGCGAAGGACGATCTGCTCAAACGAGCGGCCGAGACCTGCGCCCGGACCCCCGGCACAGGAGCGGCGAGCGCCGAGGACGCGCTGGAGTTCCTGCGCCTCTACTATCGCGGCGTGGCACCGGAGGATCTGCTCGACCGGGATCCCGCCGACGTCTGCGGACCGGCGATGACCCATCGGGCGCTGGGGGAGGATCGGCCACAGGGGCGGGCGAAGGTACGCGCCTTCACCCCCAGCATCGAGGAGTGCGGCTGGGATCCCGGGCACTCGATCGTCCAGGTGGTCACCGATGACATGCCCTACCTGGTCGACTCGCTCACGATGGAGCTCAACCGGCATCAGCTGACCACCCACCTCATCGTGCACCCGCTGCTCGGCGTGGATCGTGACGTCGTCGGGAAGCTGCACGGATTCCGCGGCCATCGCGACACCGACCAGGATCTTGACGAGTCCTGGACGCATATCGAGATCGACCGCACCAGCGACCGGGAGTTGCTCGATCGCCTGGAGGCCGACCTTCAGCGGGTGCTGCACGACGTACGCGCCGCCGTCGAGGATGAGCAGAAGATGCGCTCGCTGGCCGGGGCCATCGCGATCGAGATCGCCGAGCAGGCCCCACCGCTGCCGCACAAGGAGATCGCCGAGAGCGTCGAACTGCTCGACTGGCTGGCCGACGGCCACTTCACCTTCCTCGGCTTCCGCGACTACTCCCTGAGCGAGGACGGCGCGGCGCTGCGCACCATACCCGGCACCGGGCTCGGCATCCTGCGCGAGGACAAGCAGGAGTCCGACAGCTTCGCCGCGCTCCCCGCCGAGGTCAGGGCGAAGGCCCGGGAGCGGCGGCTGCTCGTCCTCACCAAGGCCAACTCGCGGGCCACCGTCCACCGGCCGCACTACCTCGACTACATCGGGGTCAAGAAGTTCGACGCCAAGGGCGAGGTGATCGGTGAGCGCCGGTTCCTCGGGCTGTTCACCCACGTCGCCTACAGCGAGTCGATCGCGCACATCCCGGTGCTCAAGCGCAAGCTCGACCAGATCCTGCTGCGGGCGGGCTTCACCCCGGAGAGCTACGACGGCCAGGACCTCATCGAGATCCTGGAGGCCTATCCGCGCGATGAGCTGTTCCAGACCTCGGTGGAGGATCTGGAGCCCATCGCCATGGGAGTGCTGCGCCTGCGGGAGCGCCGCCAGCTCAAACTGTTCCTGCGCAAGGACGACTACGGCCGTTACATGTCGTGCCTGGTCTACCTGCCCCGGGACCGCTACACCACCAAGATCCGGTTGCGCATCCAGGAGATCCTGCGGCGCGCCTTCGAGGGTGTCCAGGTCGACTACAGCGCCCAGGTGTCGGAGTCGATGCTGGCCCGCCTGCACGTGGTCGTGCGGGGCGAACGCGGCCGCCAGTTGCCCGACGTGGACGCCGACGAACTGGAGCGCCGCCTGGCGGCCGCCACCCGGTCCTGGTCCGACGACCTGGCCGAGGCGATCATCGAGCAGTGCGGTGAGGAGGGCTCCGGGGCCCTGTCCCGCCGGTACGGCGACGCGTTCCCCGAAGGCTACAAGGCCGATTTCCCGGCCCGCACCGCCGTCGCCGATCTCAAGCGGCTCGACCTGCTCACCGAGCCCGGCGAGACCACGATCAACCTGTACGAGCCGTACAACGCGGCGCCCGGCGAGCGGCGGCTCAAGATCTACCGGCTGGGCCCGCCCATCTCCCTCTCCCATGTGCTGCCGCTGCTGCACAACCTGGGCGTCGAGGTCATCGACGAGCGGCCGTACGAGATCGTCACCGCCGATCGCACCACATCGTGGATCTACGACCTGGGCCTGCGGTACACACCGTCCCCGGACGTCGCCGACGACGAGGTCAAGGGACTGTTCCAGGAGGCGTTCGGCGCCCTGTGGCGTGGCGACATCGAGAACGACGGCTTCAACGCGCTGGTCCTGCACGTGGGCTTGAGCTGGCGGCAGGCGATGGTGCTGCGCGCGTACGCCCTTTACCTGCGCCAGACCGGGACCTCGTTCAGCAAGCGCTATATCGAGCAGGTGCTGCTGCGCAACGCCGCCCTCACCCGGTTGCTCGTCCGGTTGTTCGAGAGCCGGATGGACCCGAGCCTGGCCGGTGGTGAGGACGAGCGCAGTGCAGGCATCGCGGAGGAGATCGAGGGCAAGCTCGACGAGGTCGCCAGCCTGGATGAGGACCGGATCCTGCGCGCCTACAACGCGATGATCCACGCGACGCTCCGCACGAACCTCTACCAGGACAAGCCGTACCTCTCGCTCAAGTTCGACCCGCAGCGGATCCCCGACCTGCCCCAGCCCCGGCCCAAGTACGAGATCTTCGTCTACTCGCCCCGGGTCGAGGGCGTACACCTGCGCTTCGGCTCGGTGGCACGCGGCGGGCTGCGCTGGTCGGACCGGCCGGAGGACTTCCGCACCGAGATCCTCGGACTGGCCAAGGCGCAGGCGGTGAAGAACACCGTGATCGTGCCGGCCGGGGCTAAGGGCGGTTTCGTCGGCAAGAAGCTGCCCCCGCCGGGCAACCGCGACGCCTTCATGAAGGCCGGCATCGAGTGCTACAAGGAGTTCATCTCAGGCCTCCTCGACATCACCGACAACCTGGTGGACGGCCAGGTCGTGCCCGCCGCCGACGTCGTGCGCCATGACGGGGACGACACCTATCTGGTGGTCGCGGCGGACAAGGGCACGGCGACGTTCTCCGACATCGCCAACGAGGTCGCGGCGTCGTACGGCTACTGGCTCGGCGACGCGTTCGCCTCCGGGGGATCCGTCGGCTATGACCACAAGGCGATGGGCATCACCGCCCGCGGCGCCTGGGAGTCGGTGAGATACCACTTCCGTTCGCTCGGCAAGGACGTGCAGAAGGAGGACTTCACCGTCGTCGGCGTCGGCGACATGTCCGGGGACGTGTTCGGCAACGGCATGATCCTCTCGGACCACATCAAGCTGGTCTTCGCCTTCGACCACCGGCACATCTTCATCGACCCAGGCCCCGACACGGCGGTGTCCTTCGAGGAGCGCAAGCGGCTGTTCGCCCTGCCCCGCAGTTCCTGGGAGGACTACGAGACCTCGCTCATCTCCGACGGCGGCGGGGTGTACCCGCGTACCGCCAAGTCGATCCGGTTGAACCCGCAGATCCGCACCGCCCTGGGCATCTCGTCCGACGTCGCCGCGATGGCCCCGTACGAGCTGATCCACGCGGCCCTCTGCGCCCCGGTGGACCTGCTGTGGAACGGCGGCATCGGCACCTATGTCAAGTCCGCGGGCGAGAACAACGCCGACGTGGGGGACAAGGCAAACGACTCCCTGCGGGCGGACGCCTCCGACCTGCGCTGCAAGGTCATCGGTGAGGGCGGCAACCTGGGGATGACCCAGCTCGGCCGGATCGAGTTCGCCCGGGGCGGTGGCCTGGTCAACACCGACTTCATCGACAACTCCGCCGGCGTGGACACCTCCGACCACGAGGTCAACATCAAGATCCTGCTGGATCAGGTCGTCCGCGACGGCGAGCTGACCGGGAAGCAGCGCAACCAGCTGCTCTACGACATGACCGCCGAGGTCGCCGACCTGGTGCTGCCCGACAACTACCAGCAGAACGTGGTGCTGGCGGCGGCCCGCGCGCAGGCGCCCGGCATGATGCACGTCCACTCCCGCTATCTGCGCAGGCTCGAACGGGACGGCAAGCTCAAGCGGCGGCTGGAGTTCCTGCCCGACGAGAAGGTGATCGCCGAACGCCGGCAGGCGGGGCTCGGGCTGTTCCAGCCCGAGTTCGCGGTGCTGCTCGCCTACGCCAAGCTCACCCTCGAGGACGAGCTGGTCGAGTCGGCGCTGCCCGACGAGAGCTATCTCGAGAGCTGGCTGGTCGACTACTTCCCGACCCCGTTGCACGAGAAGTTCCGCGGCTATATGGACCGGCATCCGCTCCGCCGGGAGATCATCACCACCCGGGTGGTGAACGATCTGGTCAACCGGAGCGGCACCAGCTTCATGTTCCGGCTCAACGAGGAGACCGGGGCGGACAACTGTGACATCGCCCGGGCCTATTTGGTCGCCCGTGCGGTGTTCGACATGCCGCGGTTCTGGGGTTCGGTGGAGGCCCTCGACCACCAGGTCGAGGAGTCCGTGCAGATCTCGATGCTGCTGGAGGGCCGCAAGCTCACCGAGCGGGGCGCCCGCTGGCTGCTGCACAACCGGCGCCCGCCGTTCGACATCGCCGAGACCATCGACTCCTTCGCCGACGGCGCGCTGGCACTGGCGCCGGTCCTGGGCAAGCTCCTGATCGGACGGGATCTGGAGGTCTTCGAGGAGCGCCGGTCGAGCTTCGCCGAGCGCGGCGTACCGGACGAACTGGCCGAGCAGGTGGCGGTGATGGTCCCCGCCTACTCGACGTTCGATCTGGTGGAGATCGCCCGGGACACCGGCCGGCCGGTGGAGGAGACCGCCGAGGTCTATTTCGACCTGGCCGACCGGTTGCAGCTCGCCCGGTTGCGGGACCGGATCACCGCGCTGCCCCGGGACGACCGGTGGCGCTCGATGGCCCGATCCTCGCTGCGCGACGACCTCTACGCGGCGCACGCGGCGCTCACCAGGGACGTCCTGGTGACGACCCCGCCGGGGCTGCAGCCGGAGGAACGCCTGCTGGTCTGGGTGGAGAAGAACGAGGCCGCCGTGCTGCGCGCCCGCCAGACCCTCACCGAGATCGGGGAGAGCGACAGCTTCGACCTCGCCACCCTGTCGGTGGCCCTGGGCGCCATCCGCACCCTCGTCACGGCGAGCACCCTGCCCCGGTGACTCGCCCCGCCGTTCTCTCGGCAGGCCGTGCTCCCGGTCGTACGAGAGCACGGCGGGTCAGGGGGCGGCGGCTCGGGTCAGGCTGACGTTCTCCCCCAGAACGGCCGCCTTGCCCCGGGTCGGGATGTAGCCGATGGCGAGCCACGTCCAGGTCGCCTCGGCCTTGCCCGCGACCCTGGCGGAACCGGCCAGGTAGGCACTGACCGCCGCGGGCAGCGTGGCTGCTGAACCGGCGCCGTTCGAGGTCAGCCGCGTGGTCTGCACGACGACGTACCAGACGAGGGTGCCCCCGTCCTTGGTGCGCAGCGCGTAGATCGGATCGCCGCCGGCGGCGAACCTGTCCTGCCGGCTCCAGCCGCCGCCGTCCGGCAGCGGGCCGCGCCGAGATCCGGTGTACGGGTCGGGCGCGAACCCCGGAGGGTTCTCTCCGTTGAGATAGCCGGCATGGGCCGCGGCAAGCCCACCCGGTGCGATGACGAAACCGGTCGCCTGCGGGGCCACGGGCAGCGCGTACCCCTGATCATCGGTGGCGATCTCCGGTGGCCGGCCCTTGAAGGGCAGCCGGTGGGCGGGGCGCCATGCGTCGCTCGCCCTCGCGCGCACGAACAGCATCACCACCTCGACGGGCTTGCCGCCGCCTGGATGCTCCTCCAGGGCGGCGGCCGCGAACCACCGTGGATAGCCGGCCAGCCTCGGGACGTACATCACCGGGTTGACCAGCGAGATCCTGCCGGCGGGCGGGCGCCCGTTGTTCGCGGTGGCCTGGGCGGAGACGACCTCCCGGAACGGGCCGGTGGCCGTGTCCCGCCAGGCCTTGACGTCGCCCGAGCCGGCGGCGCCGTTGTGCTTCGTCACGTAGTCGTCAAGGACCTTCAGTGACTCGGGTGCCGAGATCGCGGGCGGGACGGTCGGCTCCGTACTCCTGATGCCGGCCGCCGGGCCCGTTCCACCGCCGGAGCAGCCGCCGGACAGCACGGCGACGCTGAGCAGTGCCGGGATGACACGTCGGAGCATGGACGATCCTGGGGCTGGGAGGTCACCGAGTTGCGCGCGTCAGTGTACGTCGGACTGATCATCGGCGCGTTGGCATACCCGGCTCCGGTGGCCGTTCGTCAGATCATCGGGTGCCGGCGGGCCCGCACGCAGCGGTCGCTAGGGATAGTGCCGGTCGCCGGCACCCGAAGGGGCGTTGCAGTCACATCATCACACGGTGACGGGAAAATTACCGTGCGAATACGAAAGTCGTCCCGGCAAGATCGCCGGGGATTAGATCAGAGCGAGTCTTCCTCGGCCTCGGCCCGGCGGAGCCAGCGGATCTCGGCGTCGATGAAGTCGTCGATCGCACCGTCGAGGACGGCCTGCGGATTGCCCTCTTCGTGGTTGGTCCGCAGATCCTTGACCATCTGGTAGGGCTGGAGGACATAGCTGCGGATCTGGGTGCCCCAGCTGCTGGTGCCCTCACCCCGCAGCTTGTTCATCTCCTCGGCCTCTTCCTGCCGCTTGCGCTCCAGCAGCTTGGCCTGCAGGACCGTCATCGCGGTGGCCTTGTTCTGCAGCTGACTCCGCTCGTTCTGGCAGGACACCACGATGCCGGTCGGAAGGTGGGTCAGACGCACCGCGGAGTCGGTCGTGTTGACGCCCTGCCCGCCCGGACCGGACGAGCGGTAGACGTCCACCCGCAGGTCGTCGTCCGGAATGTCGATGTGGTCGGTCTGCTCGACGACCGGCACCACGTCCACCCCGGCGAACGAGGTCTGCCTGCGGCCCTGGTTGTCGAAGGGCGAGATCCGGACCAGCCGGTGGGTGCCGTGCTCGCCGCGGAGCGTGCCGTAGGCGTAGGGGGCCTTGACCGTGAACGTGGTCGACTTGATCCCGGCCTCCTCCGCGAAGGAGGTTTCGTAGATCTCGGTCGGGTAGCCATGCCGCTCGGCCCAGCGGGTGTACATCCGCTGGAGTTGCTGGGCGAAGTCGGCCGCGTCCACCCCGCCCGCCTGGGAGTTGATGGTGACCAGTGCCTCGCGGGCGTCGTAGTCACCGGACATCAGGGTGCGGATCTCGAGCTGCTGGATGTCCTTGAGGAGCGACTGCAGCTCCCGCCCGGCCTCTTCCCGGGTGTCGGCGTCGTCCTCCGCCTCGGCGAGTTCGAACAGCACGCCCACGTCTTCGAGGCGGCTGCGCAGCCCCTCGACCTTGCTGAGCTCGCTCTCCAGGTACGACAACCGGCGGGTGACGTCCTGCGCGTGGTCCTGATCGTTCCACAGGCTGGGATCGGCGGCCTCCTCACGGAGCTCGGTGATGTCCCGGCGCATCACGTCGAGGTCGAGTACGGCCTCGATGCCGGTGAGCGTCGAGTTGAGCTCCTTGAGCTGATCCATGGGGTCGATGGCTGCCACGTCCCCAGCTTATCGGCGGTCCGCGCCGCCCAGAGCGCCTGACGGCCTCCGGTGGGCGCGCAACAGGATGGATGCGCAGTTGAGGCCGGTCGGACATCGTGCGAGTTCGCGCGGATGGCAGAATCAGCGATCAGCAGTGGTGGATTACGGGACGATCTGGGGGCGGTACGGTGCGAAAGACGGCGGCCGCGCTGACGGTCGTGCTCCTGCTGTCCGGGCTGACCGCGTGCGCGGAGCCGAAACGGACGCCTACCAGAGCGGTGGCCGTCACCTCGTCGCCTGCTGCGGAGCCGCTCACTCCCCAGGTCGCCACGCAGGCACTCAGGGACTACATCGACAACGAGGACGTGGCCCGAGCCAGCGGCGACGAACGGCTGGCCCTGTCCTGGGCCAGCGACGGACAGGCACAGCTGACCGCGGCCGAGTTCCGCAAGTCGGCGTTCACCGGTGACCCGGTGTCCCGGTACGTCTACGGTGCCCCGGCCCTGTACGTGCCCAGGCTCAATTCGTACCCGCAGTGGTTCATGGCGTCCATGGACCGGACGGTCCGGGGGGATCCGGCGTCCAAGCGCTCGGTTCTCATGGCCTTCAACCGCGCCTCGGTCGCCGGCCGGTGGAAGCTCAGCCTGTCCACCCTCCTTCTCAAGGGCGTCAAGCTCCCCCCGGTCAAGGTGGATCCGGAGGGGTACGCGACGGCGCTGGCGACCTTCGACGGAAGCCTGGTGATCAGACCGCGCGACGTGCAGTCCATCCAGGCGGCCATGGCCGAGGAGGGTGTCACCAACCCGGGGCGCAGGGTCATGAAACCGGGCCCCTACACCTCGGGCTACTACACGCAGACGTTGAAGGCCCGCAAGAAGGCCAAGGAGGCCGGGCTGACCTACGAGCCCGTGTTCACCGCGACGGCCTTCCCGGTCTTCGGGCTGCGGACCGTCGACGGAGGAGGCCTGGTGGTGTACGCGCTGAGCCGCCAAACCGTGACGTACGTCCGTAAGAAGGGCCTGCAGCCGGCCATTCCCCGCGACATCGCCCATCTGCTCGACTCGCGGGTGCTCAAGGACCAGCTCCAGGTCTGGGAGACGCTGCAGTTCAGCGTCTACGACCCGGTACAGCCGAAGACCAAGGCCCCGCAGCCCAGGGTGGACGTGATCGCCCAGGACGGTGCGGCGACCAACGCGGCCAACAAGGCCAGCCCCTCCTAGCGCGGCCGGCTAGTACATCTGGCGGAGCACCAGCGCCAGCACGAAGGCCAGCACCAGCGCGAGCAGGATCACTGCCGGGGGCACCGCCGGGCCATGGTGGTGCACTTCGGCTCGCGTGGCCCGGCAGCTGGGACAGCGGCCCTCGACGACCGGTCCTGAGCATCGAGCGCAGATCAGATGTTCGCAGCTCATTCCGCACCCCTCCCTTCCCGATCACGCCGGCACCGGCACCCGAGCCGGCTCCGGTAACAAGAGCCTGACTCGGATAGCCAGGTCGGTTACGCCCAAGTTGGACGATCCATGCCAGTGTCCCCTCTAGACTGCGGGATGGCCAACCGGTCCGCCAAACCGGAGCCCGCGCCGGCCGATGTCTCCTTGCCATGGTTTTCCAAGGCAAGGAGTGCGGACACCGTCGTCTAACAGCCCCTAGACTGGCACGCCGTGATGCAGCCGTGATCCATTTCGACAACGTCACCAAGGTCTACCCCAACCAGAACCGTCCGGCCCTCCAGCATGTGAACGTCGCCGTAGAGAAGGGCGAGTTCGTCTTCCTGGTCGGTCCGTCGGGGTCTGGTAAGTCGACCTTCCTGCGACTTGTGCTCAAAGAAGAGCGTCCGACCCAAGGCCATGTCCATGTGGCCGGCAAGGACCTCAGCCGGTTGACCAACTGGAAGGTGCCCCACCTGAGGCGCCGGATCGGTTGTGTCTTCCAGGACTTCCGGCTTCTCCCCAACAAAACGGTCTTCGAGAACGTCGCGTTCGCGCTCGAGGTGATCGGCAAGCCGAAGCGCTTCATCGGCAAGGTCGTGCCCGAGGTGATCGACCTGGTCGGTCTCGAAGGCAAACAACAGCGGTTGCCCGACGAACTCTCCGGTGGAGAGCAACAGCGGGTCGCCATCGCCAGGGCTTTCGTCAACCGACCGATGATCTTGCTTGCCGACGAGCCGACCGGGAACATCGACCCGGCAACGTCCATCGGCATCATGAAGGTGCTCGACCGGATCAACCGGACCGGCACCACCGTCGTCATGGCCACCCACGATGCCGCGATCGTCGACGCCTTCCGCAAGCGGGTCGTCGAACTCGAGGACGGCCGGGTCGTCCGCGACCAGGCACGTGGGGTCTACGGCCAGGCGTACTGAACCGTACGGCCGCCGGCAACCGTACCGCCACGGGAACCACCGATCAGCGAGGACTGCGAAGGACATGCGAGCACAGTTCGTCTTCCAGGAGATCTGGATCGGTCTCCGCCGGAACATGACGATGACGATCTCGCTCGTCATCACCGTCGCCATCGCCATGGCGCTTTTCGGGACCGGCCTGCTCATCAGGGCTCAGGTCGACAATTCCAAGAGCTACTGGTACGGCAAGGTCCAGGTCTCGATCTTCCTCTGTAACAAGTCGAGTTCGAACCCGAGCTGTAACAAGCAGGACATCACCGACGCGGACAAGGCCAAGCTCAAGTCCCAGCTGCAGGCGATGCCGCAGGTCGGCGCCGGCGGCGTGATCGAGGAGACCCCGGCCCAGGCGTTCGCCCGTTTCAAGGACCGTTTCGCCAGCCAGCCCGGCTTCGTGCAGAGCACCAAGGAAGGCGACATCCCCGGCTCCTTCCGGGTCCGGTTGAAGAACCCGGAGCAGTGGAAGGCCGTCGCCTCCCAGGTCAACGGCGCCCCGGGCGTGGACCAGGTGGTCAACGAGCAGGAGATCCTGAAGAAGTTCTTCACGATCCTGGGAGGCCTGCAGTGGGCCGCGCTGCTCATCGCGCTCATCCAGGTCATCGCGGCGGTGCTGCTGGTGGCGAACACGGTCCGGCTGTCGGCGTTCAACCGACGCCGGGAGACCGGCATCATGCGGCTGGTCGGGGCCTCCAACACCTATATCCAGCTGCCGTTCATCCTCGAGGGAGCGATCTCCGGCTTCGTCGGCGGGATCATCGCCACTGGGCTGCTGATCGTCGCCAAGATGATGCTGATCGACAGGCTGCAGGGTTCGATACAGTTCGCCAGTCAACTGGGCTGGGCATCGGTGATCCAGGTCATCGTGGTCTCGATGGTCTTCGGAATCCTGCTGTGCGCCGGAGCCTCGTTCCTCACCCTCCGCCGCTACCTGCGCGTCTGATCGGGCCGCCGCCGCCGCCGCTCGCGGCGCGGGCCGGCACGGGCACGCCAGCGTAGACTGCCCGGCATGCTCCGGCTCACGGGTCGTGTGTTCCGCGGGGCGGCGGTCGTCGTCGCGGTCGTCTGCGCCTATGGCGCCGGAGTCATGAGCGGAGCCGGCCCGGTGAAGCGTGCGCCGCAGGCCGCCAGGCCCGGCGTGCTCGACGAGGCAGCCCGCCGCATCGCCGGCGAGGCCGCGGCGCCGGTGCCCCCTGGTGAGCTGGAACGCGCCGCCATCACGGCGATGCTGCGCCGGCTGGGTGATCGCTGGGCGCACTACTACACGGCACAGGAGTACGACGACGTGCAGGGCCGGCTCAATGGCCGCTACAGCGGCGTGGGTCTCTGGCTGGGGGCGGCCGAGGGCACGGCCGTACGGGTGGCCAGCGTGCAGCCCGGCTCGGCCGCCGGCAAGGCGGGAGTACGGGTCGGCGACGTCATCACCGCCGTGTCGGGGGCTCCGGCCACCGGCTGGTCGGTGACCGAGGTCGCGACGGCGCTGCGCGGCCGGCCAGACGCGCCGGTGGAGCTCACGGTGCGCCGGGGGAGCGCGGAGCACCGTTTCCAGCTGCTGCGATCACTGGTGGAGACCAGTGACGTGACCATACGGCAGCGTCCCGGTCAGGTCCGGCTCATCCAGATCAGTGCCTTCACCAGGGGAGTGGGACGGCAGGTGCGGAGCGCCGTGATCGCGGACCCGCGGGGCCACGCGGGCGGGCTGATGCTCGATCTGCGCGGAAACCCGGGCGGGCTTCTCGACGAGGCGGTGGAGACCGCTTCGGCCTTCCTCGCCGGCGGCCGGGTGGTCACCTACGAGAAGCGCGGCGCGCCGCCGCAGCGGTTCGACGTGACCGCCCCGGGTGACGCCAGAACCCCGCTGGTGGTGCTGGTGGACGCCGGTACGGCGAGCGCGGCCGAGGTCGTGGCGGGATCCCTGAGTGACCGCGACCGCGCGGTGATCGTAGGATCGCGTACGTTCGGGAAGGGGTCGGTCCAGGAGCCGGTCCGGCTGGGTGACGGGTCCGCGCTGGAACTCACCGTAGGTCGCTACCGGACCCCCGCCGGCCGTAATCTCGACGGGGTGGGAATCGACCCTGACGTGGCGGTCTCCGCCGATCGCCCGCCCCCGACGGCCGAGCAGCGCGCACTGGCCGTGCTGCACGGCCTGCTCGCCACGCTGCCGATGAAAGACCGAGGATGATCAAGTGCCACGTGAGCAAGGGCGCAAGTTCATCGCCCAGAACAAGAAGGCCCGCTTCGACTACCACATCGACGACACGTGGGAGGCGGGCCTGGTCCTCATGGGCACCGAAGTGAAGTCGCTGCGCATGGGACGGGCCTCGCTGGTCGACGGATACGCTCAGGTCCGGGATGGCGAGGTGTGGCTGATGAACGTGCATATTCCGGAGTACCTCCAGGGCACCTGGACCAACCACTCGGCTCGCCGGAGCCGCAAGCTGCTCCTGCACAAGCGGGAGATCGCGCGGATCATCGAAAAGACCAGGGAGTCGGGATTGACGGTGATCCCGCTCGCCTTGTATTTCAATGACGGCAGGGCCAAGGTCGAGATCGGGCTGGCGCGCGGCAAGAAGTCGCACGACAAACGCCAGGCCATCGCGGAGCGTGAGAGCAAGCGGGAGATGGCGCGGGCCACTCGGCACCGCGGCCGGGCCCCCGGCAGTGCGTGAGGACACCGGAGCGGTGCCGTGGGGGCGTCGCCGTGGGGTCGAGGAAAGGGACTGTGGATGACGAAGGCCAGGAAGGCGGGCGCCGCGTTGGCCTGCGGGATGCTGGTCAGCACCCTGGGGGCCTGTGGCTTCGCTGAGCCTTCTCCGTTCGGAACCGTCCAGGACTTCCTGATCGCATGGCAGGTCCAGAACTACACGGCGGCGGCCACGCACACCACCGGTGACCGGGCCGCTGTGGCAGCGGCGTTGCGGGACGTGCCGCAGCAGCTCGACGCGGCGTCGGTCAAGTTGTCGATCAACAATTCGAAGATCGTCAAGAGTGGCGACGGCTATGACGCGCAGTTCCAAGTCAAGATCGACCTGGGTGAGAACGGCGACCCCTGGACCTACCCGAGCCAGATGCATCTGCGCCGGGCCGGTACCGGCTGGAAGATCGTCTGGAACCCCTCGGTCATCCATCCACTGCTGGAGAACGGCCAGCGGCTCGCGGTGGTCACCGAGACGCCCAACCGGGCGCCGGTACAGGACTACCAGGGCAAGCCGCTCCTGAAAGCGGTCATGACCGATGTCGTGGGCGTCATCCCCCGGTCGCTGCGCGATCCCAAGGCCACGCTCGACCGACTGGCCACGATCACCGATCTCGACCCGGACCGGCTGATCGGCCGGGTCAACTCGGCGCCGCCGCAGGAGTTCCTGCCGCTGGCGACGCTGGAGCAGATCCCGGCGAACAGAACCATCACCGCGACGGCCAGGCAGATCCCGGGCCTGATCGTGCGGCCGCGGATCCAGCAGATCGCGCCGAGCATGGCCGCCGAGTTCGTCGGCACCCTCGGCCCGGCGACCGCGGTGAAGCTGCAGCAGGTCGGCGCCCCTTACCAGCCGGGCGACACCATCGGCGACTCCGGGCTGCAACTGCTCTACCAGCGTCAGCTGGCCAGCACCCCGACGGTGAAGGTCGTCGCGGAGAACCCGCAGGACGGCAAAGCGCCCACCGTGCTCACCACGTGGCCGTCCAAGGACAGCCCCCAGCCGCTCCGCACGACCCTGGAGCCCAAGACCCAAATCAGGGCCGAGCAGGTACTGAGGGGCGTGGCGGCGCGGGCCTCGATGGTCGTGGTGCGCCCCTCCACGGGCGATGTGCTGGCCGTGGCCAACAGCGGGACCGGCGGCCGTGACCTCGCGCTGGAGGGCCAGTATCCGCCCGGCATGACGTTCGGCCTCGTGTCGGCCGAGACGCTGTTCCAGCGTGGCCTTCAGGCGAACCAATTGCTGACCTGTCCCGCCACGGTCACCGTCGGTGGTCAGGTCATCAACAATCCCTCGCCGCGGCCCGGCACCATGAGCTTCGACCGGAACTTCGCCAGGTCCTGTACGACGACACTCGCCTCGCTCGGCAACTCACTGGACGGAGCCTCCCTGGTCCAGGAGGCGAGCAGATTCGGCCTCGGCCTCGACTGGGGCCTGACGGTGCCCGTGTTCACCGGATCGGTGCAGGCGCCCGTCAATGACGGTGAGAAGGCCCTCACCATGATCGGCCAGGGCAAGGTGCGTACCAGCCCGCTGTCGATGGCTCTGGTGGCCGGGGCCGTCGAATCCGGGACCTGGCGGCCGCCACAGCTGCTGAACATCCCCACTCCGTCGACGCTGCAGCCGCAGCAGCAGACACCGCTGGCGCAGCCGCAGGTACTGCCGGGACGGGTCGTCAAGGGCCTTCAGCTGCTCATGCGCCGTTCGGTCGCCGCCGGCACCGCCCAGAAGGCCAATGTCGCCGGTCAGCTGCGGGTGTCCGGCGTGGCGGCGACGGTCGAGTACGACAGGGGCAAGAACGTCTCCTGGTTCGTCGGGTACCGAGGTGACGTGGCCTTCGCCATCGCGGTCGAGGGCAAGGTCGACGCCGCGACGATCGCGGCGAAGTTCCTCAATGGAGCCACGGTCAGCCAGGCGGCGCCCAAAACCAAGCCCACGCCGGGGAAGACCGCCACCGGGACCACGCGGCCGGCCGGCAAGACGACCCCCGTCGGCCACCACTGAGGCCCTCGCGTCTTCCGTTGCCACTTTGTTACTTTTTTGCCAGAAGACTGCAACCATCCCAGGTATCCCGAACGTCTACATAGGTGACTGGGAACCCGACTGGGGGGTTGCGGGGCTCAGTCGCCGTGATGAGACCAGAGCCTCGTCTCGGGGGGAGGTTCTGGGGTCCGGACCGGCCCGACCCTGCCGGTCAGCCCCGGTGGATGCGACACGTTACGCATCCACCGGGGCTTCGTCGTCTCCGCCGTCTCCGGGCGCCCGCCGGGAATGCCGTTGGCGTCCCGGGCGTTGTGCTGTACGGTCTGTTCTGGATGCTTCGGTATCCGGTTGACAACTCAACATGGGGGTGACTGGCTTCGACTGCGGTAGTCGAGTCAGGTGAAGCGGGTCGAGGGTTGTGGTCGTGACCTCGTTAATCCTGTGACCACAAACCAATAAGTGCCAACTCTAAGCGCACTGAGTTCGCCCTCGCCGCCTGAGGCGAGTAGCGACTCTGTCAGCCCGGGAGCGTCTCCGACCCGGGATCTGGCATCGTAAGGAGACTCCACCTACCGGCCCGGTCGCGGGGTTGGTAGGAAAATCAAACAGCGGCTGAGCCCGTCGGCAACTTGCCTGCGTGAGTGCCGGGGCCGAGAAAACGCCTAGCAGGCTGCACCCGGAGAAGACCTGAATCATTGCCGTAGGACCAGGGTTCGATTCCCTGCACCTCCACAAGCCGGCCCCTGTGCTAGGCGAGCTTTGCTCGCCTAGCACAGGGGCCGCTGTGTTTTCCTCGGGAACGACCCCCGCACCCCCGGGGGTGCGGGCTCTGCCCGCACGCCCCCGGTGCCCCTAGGAGATCACTTCTGGTACGACCTCGGCACCATGCGGGTGGCCACGCCGATCCGGTTCCAGGCGTTGATCGTGGCGATCGCCACGACCAGAGCGGCCAGCGTGTGCTCGTCGAAGTACTTGCCGGCCTGTTCCCAGACCTCGTCGGGCACCCGGTCCCCGCCGTCGCTGAGCCGCGTGGCGGCCTCCGTCAGTGCCAGCGCCGCGCGCTCCTCCTCGGTGAAGAAGGGTGCCTCCTGCCATACGGCCACGGCGAACAGCCGCTCGTCGGACTCCCCGCCGGCCTTGGCGTCCGAGCCGTGCATGTCGACGCAGAAGGCGCAGCCGTTGATCTGGCTCGCGCGCAACTTCACCAGCTCCAGCAGCGGCTTGGGGAGGGTGCTCTGGGCGAGGTACTTCTCCAGGCCCAGCATGGCCTTGTAGGCTCCCGGCTCCAGTGCGGAGAGGTCCATGCGCGCGTTCATCGTCAGCTCCTTGTACGGCGTCGCCCGTCATTCCGTACGGGCCTTCCAAGGATCACTCTAGGAACCGTATTGGCTGCTCATAAGGGCCAATCTGGATCAATCCGATTGGGCCACTGTAAGGTGGCGCGGTGAACGGGCCCTACGCTCAGCCGTACGCTCAGCCATCGGCGTCACGACGTCAGGGCGGGATCCGTGACATCTTCGCGGGGGTCGGCTACCTCGCCCGCGGGCTGGTCTGGGTGGCCCGCCATCCCGCCCAGTGGCTCTTCGGCCTCATCCCGGCGTTGATCGTTCTGGTGGTCTACGTCGGGGGGCTGGTGGGCCTCGGGGTTTACGCGATGGATTTGGCCGGATGGGTCACCCCGTTCGCCGATCACTGGTCGGACGGGCTGCGGCAGACCATCCGGGTGATCGCGGCGTTGGCGATCTTCGGCTCGGCCGCGTTCCTCGCCATGGTGACGTTCACCGCGATCACCCTGGTGGTGGGTGAGCCCTTCTACGAGTCTCTCGCGGTACGAGCCGAGAACGATCACGGTGGGGCTCCGCCGGAACCGGACGTCTCGCTGTTCACGCAGATCGTCCGGGGTATCGGGGACGGGCTGGTCCTGGGATTCTTCGCCACGCTCTTCGCCGTGCTGTTCTTCCTGCTGGGTTTCGTACCGGTCATCGGCCAGACGGTGGTGCCGGTCCTGGCGGCCTGTGTCACGGGCTACCTGCTCACCGGGGAGCTCACCGCATTGGCCCTGGAACGGCGCGGCCTGCGACGGCGGGACCGATTCCGGCTGCTGAAGCGTCACCGATTGCTCGCCGTCGGGTTCGGTGCGGCCACGGTGGTGCTCTTCCTGATCCCGCTCGGCGCGGTCGTGGCCATGCCCGGGGCGGTGGTCGGCGGTACCCTGCTGGCCCGCGAAAGGCTCGCCCCACCTGTGCCGATGCCTCCGGGTGGACCGGCGGGCAGCGCCCGCCGGTAGGGCGGCCGGACCGCGCTGCGGGCCGGCCCCTGTCATTTACTGCCGTAACTGGATGTAACGGGCTGGCACCTGTCGACGATCTGTGGACGAGAAGATGTGTCCGGAGTGTGATTGCCTCCCCTGCGCCAAATGTTGATCTTCGCGTAGCCTGTGCCGCATGTCCGATCAGGGGGAGCGCTGGAATGCGCCCGGCGGCGATGTGAACGACTACGCACCGACCGACCGTTCGACAGGTCCGAAGCCACCGTCCAACGACGCGAATCCCTTCGCGACGTCGGCGCCACAGCAAGCAGCAGCAGGGGTTTCGACGGCCGCGCAGCAGGAGCCCGTCGTGGGTCGCATGACCTTCTCCGCGGAGGTGGTCGAGGCGCCCGAGGGCCGTACCGACTTCTCCTCGGCGGAGTTCCCCACTCCAGGGTTCCCGCCGCCTCCACCGCTCGAGCCGGCCGCCTCGGAGTCCGCCACCTCGGCGTTCCCGGCGCCGGAACTTCCGACCACGGACTTTCCGGGGCGCGGGTATCCCGGGCAGGACTTCATCACGCAGGGGTTCACCGAGCAGGACTTCCCGGCCGTTGACGCCGGGTTCGACCGGGCTCCCGGGACGGGCGCGTCCGGAGTGCCGGGATCTGAGCCCGGTGGTGAGACCTTCGGCGGCCGGCACGGCATGCCCGCGGGTGAGGCCGGGTCCGAGGAGCCGCCCGCCGCTTTGGCGGGCTGGGACTCCCATGCCTTCGACGGCGTCGAGTCGGGTGCCGGCGACAGCAACTACGCCGGGGTCGACATGTCGGGACCGGGTACGCCGCCCAAGCCCGGTATGCCGAGTTCCGGGAACTGGCGGATGCCGGAGTGGATGGCGGAGGAGGGCAAGGACGGCGGATCCACCTCGGACTCGTTCGACGCTGACGCGGGCGGCAATCGGTCCCGGGTGGGCCTGTTCGCCGGTGTCAGCCTGCTCGTGATCGCGCTGGTCGCCTCCGCGGCGGTGTTCCTGCTCAAAGCCGGTGGCGGTAGCAAAGCCGTCCAGCCGTCGACACCGGCCAAGGGTGCGGGAAAGGTGGGGAAGAAGACCACCAAGCCCCCCGCCGTCGCGCTGCCCCCGGACAAGCAGCTCCCGAAGTTCGCGGGCACCCACTCCAAGCCGGCCGGCCGCGTCAACGACACCTTCAGCGGCCTGTCGTACCCCCGTTTGGGCACTCCATGGCAGGTCCCCACCCCCAAGAGCGGACTGGCGCTGCTCGGCTGGTCCGGTCAGCAGATCGTGGTGACCGAGAACAACCCCAAGCAGCTCTGGTACGCCCAGCTCCTGAGCGGCGTGCTCGGCCCCGCCGAGCGGGACATCTACGCGGGGCCCGGCACCGAGCGTGCGGCAGCCGCCGCCTACGCCCGGGAGACCGAGGCCCGGCTGTACGGATTCGCCCACAAGACGAAGCCGCTGGCCTCCCAGCCGCTCAACCTGAACGGGCACAAGGGCTGGCTGATCAGCTCGTATCTGACCTTCCACCGGGCCGGCGTCAAGGCGACCGGCGACGTGGTGACCGTGGCGGTGATTGATGCGGGCCGAAAGACCCCGGCGGTGGTGCTCATGGCGGTGCCCAATACCAACAAGAAGCTCTGGCCCGATATCAACTTCCTGGTCAGCTCGCTGAAGGTGCTGCCCTAAGCGCGCAAGCCCTGCACGCCGGTGTGTCCGTTCGAGGTTGATTCGTGCCATGCGCGTTACCGCGGACGTGTGGGACCAGTCTGGAGTTTTCGCATACCCTGCCGGACGTGCCTGAGAACGAGGGGCCGACCCCTGCCGCCAGTTCCTGGTTGACTGGCGCCTACCTTCCGCCAGACTATGTCGACACCGGGCCGATTCCCACGATCACCGACGACATGACCGCCGAAGACGTGGCGCGGCTCTCCGAAGCGGAGTCGCTGGTGTCCTCCCCGGCCGGGAAGGACACCAGCGAGCGGACCGTGGGGCCGGCTCCGGGCGCCAACGGCACATCGGCCGCCACCACCGAGGCGGCCGCCGCCGAAGAGGTGGTCGCCGGTGGTTCCGCAGAGGTGAAGGGGCCTGAAGGGGATCCCCCTGCGGTGACGACGATGTCCGCCTCCTCCGCGGGAGAGGCCGCGAAGAGCGTGGAGTCGGCCGGGAGTGAACCCGGTGCTGGTGTTCCCGCCGTTACTGAGGTGATGACGGGCGGCCGCGCGGAGGTGGAGAGCGCTGACGGTGGTCCTGCGGCGGTGACGACGGTATTCCCCCTCGTGGCAGGAGGGGCTGCGGAGGGCGTGGAGCCGGACGGGACCGACGCCGATGCCGAGGTTGGGGCGGTCGCCGAGAGCGGTGGTAGGGCAGACGCGGTTGCCGGGAGCGTCGACCCGGATGCGGGCGTGGATGCGGGCGTGGATGCGGGCGTGCATGCGGGCGGCGGTGTGGACGATGCGCCTGCGGGGGGCATTGACGGGGATGCCGGGAGCACGGATGCGGATGCCGATGTGGCGGCCGACGCGTCTGTTGGGGGCGGAGGTGCGGGCGAGGCATCTGCCGATGACGGCCGTGCCGACGACGCCCCTGCCGAGAGTGGTGATGAGGGCGGTGCGGACGCCGCGACGGGGACCGGCAATGGCGGTGTTGCGGAGGCGGAGAGCGCCGATGATGCCGCAGCCGTGACGACGATGTTCGCCGTGGTCACCAACCAGACGCCGGAGGACGCTGATACCACGTCGTTCGCCGTGGTGACGGCGGATATCGCCCGCGATCTCGATGCCGCTCGCGGCTCGGAGGCAGGCGCCGCAGTCAGAGGGGACGGCGAGTCGGGGATGCCGCTGCTCCGGTCCCAGCGATCCCGGGCGGTCCTGATCGCGGTGGTCGGAGCGGTGGTCGTGGTGGTCCTGGGCGTCGCGGCCGCGGCGGCCTTCGGCGGAGAACGGGGCAAGGGGCCGGCTTCGGCGCAGGTCTCGTCCGCGCCGGGTCCGGGTTCTGCCACGTCCAAGGCTGCGATCACCCCCGCCAAGGCGTTCCCCCGCTATCCGGGAGGGAAGAGCCTGGTGCTCGGCCGGATCATCGACCGTACCGCCCACCTGTCGTACAGCAGGCTCGGCGGGAAGTGGAGCTACGGACTGGACGGTCGCAAGCTGTCCGCCGCGCTGGGTGTCAGCCGGAGGGGGCCGCAGCTCAGGGGGATCATGGAGGCGGGCGGCGCCGAGTACCTCTCCGCGCCGCTCCCGGCCTCCGTGGGGCGCTCGGCCACCTCGGCGGCGGCGCAGGCCCTCGCGCGGAACGTCATTCGCGCCGGCCAGTCCAAGGAGCCGACGTTGCGGACGTACGCGGTCGAGCGGCTGACCGGAGGGCTCACGGGCTGGCTGGCCGGCTTCCAGGTACAGAGCGGGCCCAACGACGGGGAGACCGTCGCCGTCGCCCTGGTCGACACCGGAGCGGCGCGCCCGGGCGTCCTCTACGTGACGGTGCCGAGGGGTGACAAGACCGTACGCCCGGATATTCGCGCCCTCGTGCAGTCACTCCGCATCGCTCGCTGAGCGAAGCGCGTTGATCCCAGCGCGTTGATTTCAGCGCGTTGATTTCAGCGCGTTGATCCCATGTTGATCGAACGAAGTTGATCCGAGCGTGCTGATCAAACCATCTCGGTCGGCCAGGCCACACCGAATCCTGTTCTAGTAGCCTGCGACCTACCCCTATCAGGATGAGGTGAGTCATGGCGATCGGGCTGACCGAGGAGCATGAGGCCCTGGCGGCCTCCGTTCGTGGCTTCACCGCGCGGCACGTCTCCACGGATGTGATCCGCGCGGTGGTGGCCCTGACCGAGCAGACTGTCGCGCGGGTCGCCGAGGGGTCCGGGCCGGAGGCCGCGGACACGGCGCCGCGGCCGGTGTTCTGGCCGGCGCTCGCCGATCAGGGCCTGCTGGGACTGCACCTGCCGGAGGAGTACGGCGGCCAGGGATTCTCGCTGGTGGAGCTGGCCGTGGCCGTCGAGGAGCTGGGCCGGGGCCTGACCCCGGGTCCGTACGTCCCGACCGTGCTGGCCAGCGCGATCATCGCGGCCGGCGCCGATGAGAAGACTCGCCAGGAGCTGCTGCCGGGTCTCGCCGACGGAACCCGCACCGCCGCGGTCGCTCTGAACGGCACCCTCACCGGGACGCACGGGCCGGACGGCCTGACGATCGAGGGGAGCGTCGAGCCGGTGCTGGGCGCCGAGATGGCGGATCTCCTGGTCCTGCCGGTCCGGACGGAGGCCCATACGAAGGCACATGCGAAGGCCCACGCGAAAGCCCGTACGGCAGAAGACGCGGGGCACGGAACGTCGGGGCATGGAGCAGCAGGGCATGGAATGTGGGTGGTCGTGGAGGCCGCCGACGTGGTGGTCGAGCTGCTGGAGAGCCTTGACCTGACCCGGGCGGTGGCCGCGGTGACGGTGCGGGGCATCACGGTCCCCGACGAGCGGGTGTTGTCGGCGGCGGGCGCCCGAGACCTCGCGGCCGTGATCCTGGGCGCCGAGGCCTGCGGGGTGACCGGCCGGGCGCTGGACGCGGCGGTCTCCTACGCCAAGCTCCGCGAGCAGTTCGGACGGCCGATCGGCCAGTTCCAGGGCGTCAAGCACAAGTGCGCCTGGATGCTGGTCGGGCTGGAACGCGCGCGGGCCGCGGTCTGGGACGCCGCTCGGGCGGTCGGGGACGGTGCCGGCCAGGCTGAGGCCCAGCGCGGCTATGCCGTCGCGGTCGCCGCGGCGCTGGCTCCTGATGTGGCCGTGAGCTGCACCGAGGACAACATCCAGGTGCACGGCGGCGTCGGCTACACGTTCGAGCACGACGCCCACCTGTCCTACCGCCGCGCACTGACCCTGCGGGCGCTGACCGGCCGGGCGAGCTCCTTCCAGGAGTCCCTCGCCGAGCTGGCGCTGGCGGGCGTACGCCGGCCGATGGAGCTGGAGCTGCCCGCCGACACGGAGCCGCTCCGGGCGGAGGTCGGGGCGCGGGTGGCCGAGCTGGCCGCGATGGAGCCGCTCGCGCAACGGGCCGAGATGGCTGCGGGCGGCTGGGTGACCCCGCACCTGCCGAGGCCGTGGGGCCGGGAGGCGTCACCGCTGGAGCAGGTCGTGATCCAGCAGGAGCTCAAGCGCGCGAACGTACGGCCCGTACCGTTGATGATCGCGGCGTGGGTGGTGCCGTCGCTGGTGCAGTACGGCACGGGCGAGCAGCAGGAGCGATTCCTGCCACCGACGCTGCGCGGCGAGATGGTCTGGTGTCAGCTGTTCAGCGAGCCCGGCGCCGGCTCTGATCTGGCCTCGCTGTCCACCCGGGCGGTGAAGGTCGAGGGCGGCTGGGAGATCTCCGGACAGAAGATCTGGAACTCGCTGGCCCGGGAGGCGCACTGGGGGATCTGCATCGCCCGGACGAATCCCGACGCGGCCAAGCACGCGGGCATCACGTACTTCCTGATGGACATGGCGTCGGAGGGGATCGAGGTCCGGCCGCTGCGCGAGTGCACCGGGGACGCGATCTTCAACGAGGTGTTCCTGGACTCCGTCTTCGTGCCCGACGCGCTGGTGGTAGGCCCGGTCGACGCGGGTTGGCAGGTCGCCCGCAACACGCTGGCCAACGAGCGGGTGGGACTGACCTCGACGTTCCAGCTCGGTGGCGACATGCCCAAGCTCGTACGGCTCGTCTCGGAGCTGGGGCTGGCCGACGACCCGGTGGTGCGGGTGAACCTGGGGCGGCTGGCCTGTGACGAGCACGCCTTCCAGCTGCTGGGCCTGCGGGCCACGTTGAAGCAGCTGTCCGGCACCGACCCGGGCGCTACCGCCAACGTACGCAAGCTGGTGGCCATGGAGCACGGCCAGGACGTTACGGAGTACGGCTTCACCCTGCTGGGAGCCGAAGGTGCCCTCACGGGCGGGTGGCGGTCGGAGTTGCGGCGCATGTGGACCCGCTATCTGCTCGCCTCCCGGGCGATGACGATCGGCGGCGGCACCACCGAGGTCAATCTCAACGTCATCGGTGAACGCCTGCTCGGCCTGCCACGCGACCCCGAACCGGGGAAATAGCACTGTCGCCCGGATCGGGGCTTTCCGCCGTTCCCTGGGGAGACGCACCGGGTAACCTTTGCGCCTGATGACGGGGCGAACGCGGCGGCTACCGGCCGTTCTGACCGGCCTGGGGTTGGGGCTGCTGGCGATCGGGCCGGGACTCAAACCCGGCTACATCCTGTCCTATGACATGGTGTTCGTGCCGGACCCGCCCTTCACCCGTGGCACGTTCGGCCTGACCGGGGCGTTGCCTCGCCACGTGCCGAGCGACGCCGTCGTCACCGCGCTCTCCACGGTCATGCCGGGCGATCTCGTGCAGAAGCTGCTCCTGCTCGCGATCTTCGTCATGGCCTGTGCCTCGGCGGCCTCGCTGGTGCCTTCGGAGCGCTCGCTGCCGCGGCTGGCTGCCGGGGTCTGCTACGCCTGGAACCCGTATGTGGCGGAGCGGTTGCTGCTCGGCCAGTGGGCGTTGCTGCTCGGGTACGCCGCGCTGCCCTGGGTCGTGAGCGCCGCGGCCGGCGTCACGGAGCGGAACGGCGGGTGGCGGCTGGTCCGTGCCCTGGTGCCCGCGGCCATCGGCGGGTTCGCGGGGATGGCCGTCTCTGGACTGACGGCCTTGATCGTCGCGATGACCTTCGCGGTGCGGCGGGAGCGTCCGGGGCCGGAGGCCCGCAGGTCGGCGACCCGGACGGTGGCCGCGCTGCTGGCGGTGAGCCTGCCCTGGCTGGTGACCGGGCTGTTCCGCTCGTCCGGCCAGGTGGGGGACGCCTCGGCGGTCGGTGCCTTCGCGGCCAGGGCGGACACGCCTTTTGGGGCGCTGGGCAGTCTGCTGCTGCTGGGCGGGACGTGGAACGCCGAGACCATGCCGCCGGGCTACGGGTCCGTGGTCACCTCGCTCGCCTGGCTGGCCGTCGTGCTGGCCGCTCTCGCCGGATACGCGTTGTGGTGCCGGGCACCGTGGTCGGGTGGGCTGGCGGCGGCCGGGCTGACGGGCTTCGCGCTCGCCGGGCTCGGCGTGCTGGTGCCCGGTGTGCTGCGCACCGCGATCGGCTGGTGGGCCGGGTTCGGCGTGCTGCGCGACGGGCAACAGTACGTCGCCCCGCTCGCCGTCATGGTCGCGGTCGGCCTGGGCGTCACAGCCGACCGGGCGCTGCGGAGGGATCGGGCCGGTGCGGCGCTGGGAGTGCTCGCGACCCTCGCCCCGGTCGCTCTGCTGCCTTCCCTCGCCTGGGGGGCGGCGGGCCGGCTTCAGGCCGTCGGTTACCCCGCCGACTGGTCCCGGGTCCGGCAGGTCATCGCCGCGGATCGCGCTCCGGGGGACGTGCTCCTGCTGCCCTGGGCGACCTATCGCGGTTATCCGTGGAACGGCGGCCGCCGGGTGCTGGATCCGTTGCCGCGCTACCTGGATCGCCGGGTGATCTCGAGCGACGCCGTCGTCGTGGGCACCGTCGAGATCGCCGCGGAGGACCCGCGCGCACGAAGGCTCGATCCCGTGGTCAGGGGCGGCGGAGAGCTCACCGGCACGCTGGCCCGGGCCGGGATCAGGTACGTGGTCGCCGACGCCGACCTCGGCGGTGTGGACCGGACTCGCCTGGCGGGTGCGGAGCTCGTCGTGGACCGCCCGGACATCCTGCTCTACCGCATCCCGGAAGCGGCGCCGGACGTGCGGGACGGTGGCCCGCCCCTCTGGCCGGTGCTGTTGGCCTGGCATGTCGCGCTCTGTATGGTTCTCTGGTCATTTCGGGCACCAGCCACTACTCTGGTCACTCGAATCCCGCCCCCGTCCTGAGGACTTTCTGATGCGCATTGCGTTCGCGGCGCTCGCCGGAGTTCTGCTGGCCTCGCTGCTCTCCTTCTCTCTGGTGCAGGCGAATGCGGCGAACAAGGACCCTGTCACCAAGCCCCTTTACAACTACGGCTCTCGGTGACCTGTGCGCCGACCGGGCTCACCCGGGAGCGGTCTGGGACCTAGCGGGTCGGTGCTCCTGGAGATCGTCGTCCCCGCCTACAACGAGGCCACCCGGCTGCCGGGGGGCCTCGACCTGCTGACCCGGAAGCTGGTCGAGCTCGAGGTGCCCGCGGCGATCCTGGTCGTCGACAACGCCAGCACGGACGCGACTCCCCAGATCGTGCGCGACTGGTCCGGCCCGGTGCCCGTACGGCTGCTGCACTGCGCCCGGCGCGGCAAAGGCGCGGCGGTCCGGACCGGGCTGCTGGCCAGCACCGCGCCCTACGTGGGCTTCTGCGACGCGGACATGGCCACCGATCTCGGAGCGCTCGACGAGGTGCTCCGCCTGCTCGGCAGCGGACTGCACGTCGTGGTCGGCTCCCGGCGCCATCCGGGCTCGCTGGTCCGCACGAACCACAATCCGTTGCGCAGGCTCGGCGCGATCACCTTCAACCGGCTCTGCAGAGGTCTTGTCGGCGGTATCACCGACACTCAGTGCGGGTTCAAGTTCTTCGCCGGCCCGCTCGCCCGCGCGGCCGCCGCCGATCTCCGTACGCCCGGGTTCGCCTTCGACGTCGAACTGCTGCTGCACTGCCGCCGGCACGGCGCCCAGTTGCACGATGTCCCGGTGCGCTGGCAGGACGTCTCCGGTTCGACGTTCTCGGTCCGCAGGCACTCCGTCGGATGCCTGCGCGACCTGGCGCGGATCGGCCTGATCTCCTGGCGGTACGCCGGCCGGCCGAGCCGTCCCGCTTCGGTGTCGCTGAAGGCGAGCGGGGCCCTCCGTGTGGACCTGCCGTACGAGCAGTTCACCGAGGTAGGACGGTATCGCGCCGGATGACCGGGCGGGTCGAGGGAGTACGGCTGGCGATCGTCAACTGGCGGGATCCCTGGCATCCCGCAGCGGGCGGCGCCGAGCGGTACGCCTGGGAACTGGCCCGGCGGTTCGCGGACCAGGGCGCCGAGGTCCGGTACGTGACCGCCCGCGCGCCCGGCCAGCCGGTCCGGAACCGGGTGGAGGGCGTCGAGTTCGTCCGCATGGGCGGGCGGTTCACCGTGTACCCGCTGGTGCTGATGTGGATGGCACTGCGGCGACGCTCCTTCGACGCCGTCATCGACTGCCAGAACGGCATCCCCTTCTTCACTCCGTGGGTGCTGGGCCGGCGGGTCCCCGTTCTGTGCTCGATCTTCCACGTCCACGACGAGCAGTTCGGCATGTACTTTCCGGGGTGGCTCGCCTGGATCGGCAGGATGCTGGAGGGCCCGGTGGCGCGCTGGACCTACCGGCGGCAGGCCTGCACGGCCATCTCGCTGACGACCGTGACGGCGCTACGGGAACGGCTCGGCTGGACCGGACCGGTCTACGTGGTCCCGGTGGGCGTGACGATCCCCGAGCGCCCGGTGCCGGACAGACCCGTCGGCGATCCCGAGCTGGTGTGCGTCAGCAGGCTCGTCCCGCACAAGCGGGTGGAACGGATCCTGGCGCTCGCGGACCGGCTCCGCGAACGCCTGCCGGGACTGCGGGTCCAGATCGTGGGTGACGGTCCTTCGACGGAGGGACTGGCCAAGGAGATCGCCGAGCGGGGTCTGGGGGATGTCGTCACCCTGCACGGATTCGTGTCCGAGGCGGAGAAGACGGCCCTGGTCGCGGGTGCCGGCCTGCATCTGAGCGCCTCCCGGGGCGAAGGCTGGGGACTGTGCGTTGCGGAGGCCGCCGCGCTGGGCGTGCCGACCGTGGCCTACGACGTCGATGGGCTGAGGGACGCCGTGCGCGACGGGGTCACGGGCTGGCTCGTCCATGGCGACCAGGAGCTCGAAGAGGTCGTTGAACGGGCGCTCCAGGAGCTCGGAGATCCGGCCCGGCGTGCGGAGGTCGCCGATGCCTGCCACCGCTGGGCGAAGGAGTTCGGCTGGGACCGGACCGCCGAGCGCATGGGTGATCTGGTGGCGGCGTCGATCAGGGCCGGTTCGGCGTACTCGGCCGGGGGTGGCGCAGTGGTCGTCCGCAGGTACGGTGACGAGGTGGCACGGGTCGTCGAGGGTCCGGTCCGCGACGAGGCTCTGAGCGGCTCCGCCGAACTGATCGAGGCACGCCCCGCCACCCCGGTGGAGCGGTTGCTGGGACGTGCCGACCGGCTGTGAGCACGCGCTCGTAGAGTGTGGGAGGAGGCGAGCGCGGTCATGTCCGTGACGGCTCACGTCGACGCCATCGCCCAGCGGCTCGCCGACGTCGACGGGGAGACCGGCCCGGACTCCGCAGAGATCGACCTCCGGTTCCGGGAGAGGCTGCGCGTCCTCGCCTGCTGCCTGGGCCTGGTCGTGCTGGCGACCTCGACCCGGCCGGGCAGGATCCTCGCCGACACGAAGATCGATATGGCGGTGAACCCGCTCGGGTTCCTCGGCAGGGCCCTGCACCTGTGGGACGTCGACCACTTCGGCCAGCTGCAGAATCAGGCGGCCGGCTACCTGTTCCCCATGGGGCCCTTCTTCGCGCTCGGCCACCTTGTCGGCATGCCTGAGTGGATCACCCAGCGGCTGTGGATGTCCGCTCTCATGTGCATGGCCTTCCTCGGCACCCGCCGGCTCGCCGCCCGGCTGGGAATCGGCGGGCCGGTCACCCGGATGATCGGCGGTCTGGCCTATGCGCTGGGCCCGCACGGGCTGTCGGCTCTGGGCCAGAACTCCTGGGAGTACCTGCCGCTGGCGATGCTGCCCTGGATCGTGCTGCCCCTGATCACGGCGATGGAAGGCGGCAGCAGGCTCAAGGCCGCCGCTCGGTCGGGGATCGCCGTGGCGCTCTGTGGCGGCATCAACGCCACGGCGACCATCGCCGTGCTCGCCGTACCGGTCATCTATCTGCTGACCAGGCCCCGGCGGACCCCGCGGCTGCGGACGTTGGCCTGGTGGTCGGTGGCCGTCGGCTTCGCGACCATGTGGTGGCTCGTACCGCTCTTCCTGCTCGGCAAGTACGCGTTCTCCTGGTTGACCTACACCGAGAAGGCTTCGACCACGACCCAGCCGACCAGCGTGGTCAACGTGCTGCGTGGTGCCGAGCGGTGGATCAACTACCTGGTGAGCGACGGGGCGTCGCTGCCCGTCGGGCACTCCCTGTCCGTCGGTGTCCCGCTCATCGTGATCACCGGCGGGCTCGCGGCGCTCGGCCTGGCCGGGCTGCTCAGGGCCCGGCTGCCCGAGCGCTCGTTCCTGCTGTGGACCCTGCTGGCGGGCCTCGTCATCGTCACGGCCGGGCATGTGAGCGGGCTGGAGAGCCCGCTCGCCGGCCCGATCCGGGACCTGCTCGATGGGCCGCTGGCCGCGCTGCGCAACCTCTACAAGTTCGACGGGCTGATCCGGCTCCCGCTCGCCTTCGGCATCATGCACCTGCTGACGTCCGTGGCCCGCCCGCGCCCCCGGCTGGGGGTGTTCGCCGCGACGCTGGTCGCGCTGGCCGGTGTGGTCAGCCCGGCACTGACCAACGGGCTTTCCGGCCCCGGTGACTTTCCGCAGATCCCGAGCTACTGGACGGACGCCGCGGACTGGCTCAACAGCCGGGCCGGTGAGCAGGCCGTGCTCGCGGTTCCCGGGTCACGGTTCGGGGAGTACACCTGGGGCCGTCCGATGGACGATGTGATGCAGCCGCTGCTGCGCACCCGATGGGGGACCCGGCAGCTCGTCCCGCAGGGATCGCCCGGCTACGCCAGGGTGCTCGACGCCCTCGATCAGCAGGTGTCCGCCGGCCGGGGTTCCGCCGGGCTGTCGGAGATGCTGGCCCGCATGGGGGTGCGCTATCTCCTGGTGCGCAATGACCTGAACCGCGCGGAACTGCAGGGGGCCTGGCCGGCCCGGGTGCACGAGGCGCTGGACTCCTCTCCGGGCATCCGCAGGGTGGCGGGCTTCGGCGCCCGGCCTTCGGACAGCGGCTGGCCGGACGCCACCGGCCAGTACGACCAGCCATACCAGCCCCTCGAGGTGTACGAGGTCGCCAACGCCGACGACGTGGTCAGCATGGCTGACGCCGGACGGGCCCTCCGGCTCTACGGAACACCGGAGGCGCTGGTCACCCTGGCCGACAACGGCCTGCTCAAGGGCCGGTCGGCGCTGCTCAACGACGACGCGCCGCAGGCCACGGGCGACCCCGTGGTCGCCGACTCGGAGCGGCGGCGCGAACGCAACCTGGGAACCATCCGAACCCTGATCGGCCCCACCCTCACCGCCGGCAGGAACGCCCGGGTGGGCAAGGTGGTGGGCCGGGACCCGGTGGAGACCGGCTGGGACAAGTACGAGACGGTCGCGGAATACGCCGGGATCAAGAACATCACCGCCTCGTCATCGTCCGCGGATCCCACCTCGATCGAGGCGTTCAACGACCAGAGCAGCCTGCCCGCCGCGGCCATGGACGGTGACCCCGGCACGCAGTGGGAGACCGGCGGCTGGTCGGGCCCGGTCGGCCAGTGGCTGAAGGTCGCCTTCGAGCGGCCCATCCAGCCGGCGAACGTGAAGGCGATCTTCTCCCAGAACGGCTTCCTCGGCCCGCCACCGGCGAAGATCAGTGTGGAGACGGAGGCCGGCGCCCTCGACCAGGACCTGAAGTTCACCACGACGGCGCAGCCGCTGAACGTGCCCCGGGGCACCACCCGATGGCTGCGCATCCGGATCAAGCAGGTCGCCTCGTCGGCGCCGGTCCCGACCAGCGGCCGGATCGCGATCCCCGAACTTCAGATCGGCGGGATCCAGGTGCAGCGCTACTACCGCCTGCCCGCCATTCCGCGGAGCCCGGCCGCGGGAAGTGCCACTGCCGGGAGTTCCGCTGCGGCGAGTCCTGCCGTCGGCAGCAGGGCCAATCCCGTCGTCATGGCGCGCAGCATCGCCGACGCCCCCGACTGCATGCGCGGGTCCGTCCGATGGGTCTGCTCGCCGACCCTGGAACGCCGCGACGAGGAGGGCACCGGCTTCGCCCGGATCTTCACCGAGCCTGCCGCGGACCAGGCCAAGCTGACCGGTACGGCGGTGGTGACGGGCCGTGGCGTCATCGAGAAGTACGGCCGGACCAACCCCTTCGTCTCCGTGGCCGCCAGCTCGACCTGGTCGAAGAGCCCGGCCGGCTGGGCGCGATCCGCCTTCGACGGGGACCCGGCGACCAGCTGGATCGCCGCCGGACAAGACCGGAACCCGAGGTACACGATCACCTGGCCGCAGCGCACCCGGATCGATTCGGTCACCGTCACCCGTCCGGCGATGAGCGTGGCGATGAGAGTGCGGGTGCAGGGCGAGAACGGTCAGTATCGCGAGGGCTGGCTGGACAGGACGGGCAAGCTGCGGTTCGCGCCGATGCAGACGAGCAAGGTGACGCTCGGTTTCACCTCCACACAGGTCCCGCGGCAGATCACCGACATCACCATCCCCGGTGTCCCCAACCTCGGATCGCCCGGACAGTCGCCCCTCACCCTTCCCTGCGGCGCGGGTCCTCCGCTCACCCTCAACGGCACCGCGATCCCCACCACGGCCACCGGAACCGTCGCCGACCTGCTCGCCGGTCGGCCGTTTCGCTTCCAGGCATGCAAGGCGGTACGGATCGCGGCCGGCGACAACAGGCTCGCCGCCGCGCCCAAGAGCGATTTCCAGATCCAGAGCATGGTGGTCGACCCCGGGGGCAGGCTGGCGGCGGCCGCCGAACGGGAGACGTCCTCGGTCACCGTCCGCACCTGGGGGCCGGGTGAGCGGCAGGTGGACCTCGACGCCAAGGCCCGGTCGTATCTGGTGGTCAACGAGAACTACAACGTCGGCTGGCAGGCGAAGATCGACGGCAGGGTTCTGCAGCCGCTGCGCTTGGACGGCTGGCGGCAGGCCTGGGTGGTCCCGGCGGGTACGGCGGGCACCGTCCATCTCGTCTACGAGCCCGATCCGCTCTACCGCATGGCCCTCCTGATCGGTCTCAACCTGCTCATCGCCCTGGTCCTGGTCGCCGTCTGGCCGTACTCACGCCGGGCCACCGGGGCACCCCCGCGTCGTGCCGGGCCGACTTCGCTCTACCTGCGCTCCGGGGCCTCGGTGCTCGCCGTCGCCGTGGGCTTCTGGGTCGGCGGGTACGGCGGGCTGGCGGTGACCGCGGTGGTCACTTTGCTGGCCGGCTGGATGGGCGGGCGGATCGGCAAGGCGGCGCGCTCGTCGTGGATGACCGCCGGGGCGATGCTGGCCGGCTCGGTGGCACTGGCGCTGAGCATCTGGCTGCAGATCCACGGTCACTCCGGACCGGCGAGCGACGCCCTGGGGGACGTCGTTCCCCAGCTCTTCGGGATGGTCGTCGTGGGCCGGCTGGCAGTGGCCCTGGCCGAGCGTCCGGACCCTACGAGCGCGGTCGAAGAAGCCCCTCCCGTGTCCCCGGCCGAGGCATGGGAGGCCATCTCCGCAGCCGGCCGGCCGCTTGGGCCGCCTGCCGGGCCACCTGCGGGGCCGCCTGTCGGAAGACCCGCCGGGTTGCCTGTCGGAACACCCGCTGGAACGGCCGCCGGGGCGCCTGTCGGAACACCCGCCGGGCAACTCCGCTCGAGCAACGGGCAATGGAGGCCGGACCGTACGGCCCCGGTCCGTCCGCGGCGGGATCCTGGCCGCCCTCGCGGGGACGGTAGAGCTGCTGAACGCGCCGCTCGACCAGAAGATGAGGGCACAAGCCGGCACCTGCTGCCAAGAACATGGTGACCGGCATAGTGGCGGACGGGTGGCGGACGGGTGGCGGACGGGTGGCGGACGGGTGGCGGACGGATGGCGGACGGGGTGACAGACGCCGTGCCCCGACGGAGCGGCCGGCATGCTGACGGGCGAGGTCACAGGTGCCCGGGGTCAGCGTAGGCCGAGCTTGCGGACGGGCTCCTCCACCAGGTAGTAGCTCACCGTCGCGACCCCGACCGTCAGGAGCGCGGTGATGGGAAAGTCGACCAGCAGGTTGCCGGTGAATGGGGGATGCCCGCTGACGTCGAACCAGGTGAACATCACCACGAACTGCCAGAGGAACACACCGTAGGAGATCTTCCCCAGGAAGCGCATCACCCGGTTGCCGAGGATGGCCGTCATCGCCGGATGGGCCTGCGCGGCCAGCGCGACCGGAGCGACGAAGAAGGCCGCGACGAGCCCGTACAGCAGGATGTTGAACTGCGAGGTCCAGATGCTGTCCGCGACCAGCCGGGACTTGCCGGTGACCGGCGTCGACGCGACGCAGTAGATCAGTGCCGCGATCAGCCAGCACGCCCCCCAGGACTGGCCGACCGTACGGCAGAACCGGGCCGCCGAACCCGCCGGCACGGCCCGGGCCCACGCAGACAGGACCGCCAGCGCCATGCCGACCGCGAACCAGGCGAAATAGCGGGGCAGCCACATCCCCAGCAGCGCCCCCTGGCTCGAATGGAACATCACGACCGTGTAGGCCAGGGAGATCGCCGCGTAGAACCCGATGCCCGTCAGCAACCGCCGTCCGCGCGCGTCGGGATCGTCCCCGCCCCGGCGCGCGTACGCGGCCAGTGCCGCCGCGGTCAGCGGCAGCGTGAGGTAGAAGGCGGCCTCGACCGTCAGGCTCCAGATCTGCCCCAGACCCTTGGGGCCCAGAAACCCCAGCCACCAGTTGTGCGGGTCATAGCTGTAGGTGAGCGTCAGCAGTTTGACCCAGCCCCACAGGTCGCCCACATGCGCGCGGCCGTAGGTGAACTGGGTGAGCGCGACCAGCACCCAGTAGGCGGGCAGCAGCCGCAGCGCTCGCTTCCACAGGTACCGGCCGGTCCTGGGAGCGGGCCGGTCGTCCAGTGCCGTTCTGGCCCAGGGCAGGTAGAGCAGCAGCCCGGAGAGGGTGAAGAAGATCGGTACGCCCATCTCCCCGCGGGACAGCAACCACGCCAGCGCGTCCTTGCGGGTGTCGGAGATGTACCCGGTGCCGGAGGCCACATGGAACAGCAGCACGGCGAACGCGGCCGTCGCCCGCACGCCGTCGAGGGCGTCCTGGTGCCCGGAGACGATCGGCAGGCTCCGGGCCTGGGTGGATTGCTCGAGCTGTACGGTCGACACCCGCTGCTTCTCCCTGGGTGGCATGGGCCGTAAGTCGCCCAAAGATACCTTAGGTCGCCCGGTGGCGGGATGGGTCGAAGTCCCCGAACGTTGCCGGGACGGCCGGGCGCAGGCGGTGGCCTGTCCTCGGCATTGAGCGCGTCCGCCAGGCGGCGGGGTCAGGCGGTGACCTGTCCTCGGCATTGAGCGCGTCCGCCAGGCGGCCGGGCTCAGGCGGTGACGACCTCGTCCCAGTCGATCCGGTAGCGCTGCTCCGGACCGAGCGTCTTCTCCGGGGTGAGGAAGGTCTTCATCGCGACGGGCATCATCAGTCTCATCAGCGTGATGGCCACCGGCCCCAGCGCCTTGCTGTTGTTCGTCTTCGCGGCGCGTGCGGCGACCTTCTCGACCCGGGGGCGGCGCAGTCGTTCGTAGGCGGCGAAGGCGCTCGGCACGTCGGGCAGGTCACGCAGGCAGCGGGCCAGCTGGACGGCGCTTTCGGCGGCAAGCGACGCGCCCTGACCGGAGCTGGCGGACGGTGCGTGCGCGGAGTCGCCGACCAGGACCATCCGGCCGCGGTGCCAGTGCGGCAGCTTCGGCATGATCTCCATCGATCCGAGCACGAACAGCTCGTCGGCGCTGGTGTGCTCGAGCAGGTCACGGCCGGGCACGTCGTCGGCGTAGACCTCACGCAGCCGGCGGAGCCACTCGGCCGCCGGGACCTCGCGGGCCTGAGCGGACGTCATCGGCTTGTCGTGCGGCAGGTTGCCGAACCAGGCGGTGCGGCCGTCGGGCTGCACCCAGTAGCCGAGGAAGGCTCGCCTGCCGAAGACGAAGTACGTCGCGTCGGGCTCCGCCGGCACCGCGATGTCGGCCGCGGCGCCGAAATTCAGCAGGGGAACGTTGTCGGGTGCGGGCGCGGCCGGGTCGATCAGTGTGCGGACCGTGGAGCGGACACCGTCGGCGCCGATGAGCACGTCCCCGTTCGCGGTGCTGCCGTCGGCGAAGCGCGCGGTGATGCCGGTCGGCGTGTCCTCCACGCCGATGAGCCGCTTGCCGTACTCGATCCGGATGCCCTGCGCCACGGCGTCGTCGTGCAGTGCGCGGTAGAGCTCGGAGCGCCACATGGCCCGGCTGGGCGGCAGGTCGGGCAGGCTGGGGAACTCACCGATCCGCTTGCCATGGCCGTCGGCCATGACCGTGTGGACCATCGGCAGGCCGATGGCGCGCACGGCCTCGTCGGCACCGAGGATCCCCAGTGCGTCGAGCCCGTTCGGCGCTACCGTGAGCGTGCCACCGATGCCGTCCGCAGTGCTTTCGTACGCCTCGTAGACGGTCGGCTCGATGCCCGCCCGTCGCAGTGCCATCGCGGCGACCGGGCCGGCGACACCGCCTCCGATGACCAGTGCTGTCCTGACTCCTGTCATGTCCCTCTCCCGAAGATCTCCTGCCATGCCCGGACGTAGTCCGGCTGCTTGAGCGACTCGACGAGTCCCGTGACGAAGCGGCATTCCGCGTCCAGCACCGCGAGCCGGTACTCCTCCTCGACCAGGAACACCCAGGCGACACCGGCTTCGGTGGCGGACCGCACGGTGGCGCGGATCTCGTCGGCCTCGGCGGTCAGCGCCGTCAGCCGCCGGCCGAGCAGCTCGACCGCCTCGATCGGCGAGAGCACGCTCAGCAGCGACAGGGCGACCCCGAAGTGCGGGTACTCCTCCTGCGGCTGCGCGACCAGCTCGCGCAGCCAGTCGTAGAGCTCCTGCCTGCCCTCATCGGTGAGCGCGTAGACGGTGCGCTCGGGCCGCTGGGTGTCGCGGACGGTCTCCTGCTCGATGATGAAACCGGCCTTCCTCAGCTGCTTCACCACCATGTACAGCGACCCCCGGTTGTACTTGAAGCTGCGGTCCTTGTCGGTCTCCTGCAGCCGACGCCCCAGCTCGTAGGGGTGCATGGGCTCCATGAGCAGGAAGGCGAGCACCGCCAACGCCAGCGGGTTGGCCACTTTGCGCCGCTTCGCCACGGCATCCTCATCTCTTAGTCAGAATCAATCATCTAGGGTCAACTAGTCAATGTCAACTATTTAGCACCGGACACCTCCCGGGGGGAACGTTCATGGTCATCAGGTGCCGCGGGACCGGCGCTTGCCCTCGATCGCGCCGACCGCGAGGCCGGCGGCCTCCGCGCCCTTGAGCGCGATCAAGCCCGCGATCATCGGCGGTGATCCGTGACGCAGCAGCTGCCGGACCGACCGTGGCCGGCCGAACGAGCGTGCCCCGGGGCGGGCGCGGTAGACGGGCAGCCAGCGGCCGTAGTAACGCCGCTTGCGGAACGCCGAACGCAGCGTGAGCCGTCCTTCGTCGTGCCGGACCTGGGCGGCGACCCTGCCGATCGTGTGGCCCGCCGCGGCGACCCGGTCGTTGAGGTCCCAGTCCTCGAACGCCGTCAGCTCCTCGGCGTACCCCCCGGCCTGCCGTACCACCTCGCGGCGGAAGATGCGCGCGGCCTCGACCTCCTCGTCGCCCAGATAGGAACTCTTCTCAGCCGCCCTGCACCCGGCCAGGAAGCCCTCGCCGAAGGACAGCTCCGGGATCACCAGCCCGCCCAGCCGGGGATCGCAGCCGAAGGCGGTGACCGCCTCGGCGATGACCTCACGGTCCAGCACCATGTCGGCGTCTATGAAGGCCACGATGTCTCCCGAACCCATCCGCCAGCCCTGGTTGCGCTGGGCGCTTCGCTCGGGGCCGTGCACCAGAACCCGGTCTGCCAGGGGGGCCGCGATGTCGCGGGTGCCGTCGGCGGAGTCGTTGTCGACGACGAGGAGTTCCAGATCTGTATAGGTCTGGGCGCGGATCGAGGTCAGGCAGGCGGCCAGGGTGCGGGCGGCGTCCCGGGTGGGCACCACGACGGTCACCAGCGGGCGGCTAGGGCTGGACAGCGGGACCTCCGGGCAGCGCGGCGGCCTGCCGGGGCAGCAGCGGTGACAGCAGGCCCGCGAGCACGAAGACCGCGACGCAGTATGCGAGCGTACGAGGGGCGGCCCCCAACTCGGCCTGCGCGCGGGCTCCGCCGAAGAAGATGACACCGGCGAGGGCGACGCCCATGGCCCCGCCGATCTGGACCACGGAGTTGAGGACGCCGGAGGCCGCGCCCGCGTCGTCGGCGGGGACATCACCCAGGACCAGATTGGACAGGATGGGGATGGTCAGGCCCATGCCGAGGCCACTGAGGAACATGCAGGGCACGATCTCGCCGCTGGTCAGGCCGTTTCCGTAGCGGGCGACTACACCGGCGAGCAGGGCCGTGCCGATCGCCATGAGCGTGGTGCCGGTCCCCACCAGGCGCCTGCCGTGCCGGTGACCGTGCCGATTGGTGAGCTGGGCGGTGCAGGCGATGCCGGCCGGCCAGGCCAGGCTGGTGATGGCCAGATGCAGTGGAGTCCAGCCGAGACCGAACTGCAGGGCCCAGGTCAGCAGCATGAAGTAGCAGGACACTCCGGAGAACAGGACGATCATCAGGATCAGCCCCGCGCTGAAGGAGCGCCTGGCGAACAGGTGAGTGGGCACCAGCGGAGTGGTGTTCCGCCGCTCCCGGCGACGCTCGTACCAGACGAAGATGATCAGCATCGGGGTGGCGGCCGCCATCGCGGCCACGCTCCATGGAGGCCAGCCCTGCTCACGCCCCTGCACAAGGGGAAAGCACAGCAGGAGGGACGCGGCGCCGATGAGCAGCACACCGGGAATGTCGAGCCGCAGTGGATGATCGGAGGCGGACTCCTTCATCCAGCGGGCGGCGCCGATGAGCGCGAAGATCCCGATCGGCACGTTGATATAGAAGATCATGCGCCACGCGCTGTAACCCGTCAGCACCCCGCCCAGCACGGGACCGCTCACCTGCGCGATCCCGAGCAGCACCCCGTACAGGCTGAAGGCCGTGGTGCGCTCGCGGCCGGGCGCGAACTGGGTGGCGATGACCGACATCACCTGTGGGACCATCACGCCGCCGAAGGCGCCCTGTGCCACCCGCGCGGTGATCAGCATGCTCGGGGTGAGCGCCGCGCCGGCCACCGCGGACGCGATCGTGAACCCGGCGACGCCGGTCATGAAGACCTTCCGGCGGCCGGCGATGTCGCCCAGCCGCCCGCCGGTCACCAGTGTCAGGGCGTACGACAGCGCATAACCCGCCACCATCCACTGGCCTGTGGAATAGGCGGCACCCAGATCGTTTTGAATCTTGGGCAGTGCCACCCCGACGATGGTGACGTCCATCAAATCCATGAACGTGGCCAGCAGCACGACGAACAGGGCAAGCCAGCGTACGCGGCCGCCATACTCCCTGGTGGCACCGGGATAGGGGGCTGCTCCGCGATCGGGATGCGCGATTTGTTCGGTCATGTAGGGTTATGAAACCTCTCGATGAGGCCTAACGCTGATTGCCGCGGCCGTTCAATATAGCGGCAGCTCCCAGGAGGTAGAGATGCGGCGACGGGCTGGTTTGATCTTGATCGGTCTCGGCGCCTTCTTCCTTTCACTCGCCCCCATGGTCAAGTTCTACGTGGCCCAGCAGGTCATGGCGGCACCCACGGATTTCTGGCAGAAGACCACCCTCCGGGCCGAGGGGGCGTCCTATCTGGACCTGACCGGACCCAAGGTGCGCAAGAACGTCACCCTGGTCCTGACCAACACCACCCGTGGCGACCCGCAGGCCAGCGATGGCAAGACCGCGGTCTGGGACTCCTTCACCTCCATGCTCGACCCCAGCAGCGGGTCGGACGTGACAGTCCAGGGCCGTCGTTTCGCCTTCGACCGTCGAAGTGGCCAGCTGGTCAACTGCTGCGGCGCCGCGGTCGATCAGGACACCACGGTCAAGCAGACGGGCCTAGGGCTCCTCTGGCCGATCGGAAATGTCCAGAAGCGAACGTATTCCTATTTTGATCAGAACACCCGCCGGGCCTGGCCCATGACCTTCGACGGTGAAGAGAAGGTCGGGGGGATCTCGACCTACCGATTCATCCAGACGATACCTGAGACCAGGCTCAGCACCATTCCTGGAATCCCCGCCAACCTGCTCGGACTCGACAAGAAGAAGGGCAACCTGGCGGCCGACGTGATCTTCCAGGCGACCACCACGATGTGGGTGGATCCGCGCACCGGGGTGCCAGTCAGCCAGGAGGAGAACATCCGGTCCACCGCGCGGACGAGGGACGGAGCCGGGCAGCTGACGCTGTCCACCGCCGATCTCAAGACGGTCCCGGAGTCCCAGGCGGCGCTCGTCAAGCTTTCCAACGGGTACGCGTGGAAGTTCGTCACCGTACAGCAGTGGCTCCCGGTCGGCTCCCTGGTCTTCGGGCTGTTCCTGCTCGCCACCGGCGCGCTCCTGCCGCTCTTCGAGAGCGGCGGTGGCCGGGACAAGCGGCCGGCGCCACGGCCCAGGGGTGGTCCCGCCCGTGCAAAGGGGTCCCGTGGTCAGGCCCCCCGGTCCGGGCCGCGCCCCGAACGCGGGCCTCCCGCCCGGGATCGGTACTCGACCCGATCCTGATCTGATACGTGTTCCAGCGCCCTGCGGAGAAGATCACACAGGGCGCTTCTCTTTGGGCGAATCTAACTAGAACGTGTTGCAGTTTTGCGGGGCGGCACCTACAGTCGGCGTGTGCGGACACGTGTAACCGAGCTATTCGGTATCGAGTACCCGATCTTTGCGTTCAGTCACTGCCGCGACGTCGTCGCCGCAGTGAGCCGCGCCGGCGGCATGGGCGTCCTTGGCGCGCTGTACTTCACCCCCGAGGAACTCGAGCTGGAGCTCAAGTGGATCGACCAGAACGTCGGCGGCAAGCCGTACGGGGTCGATGTGGTGATGCCGGCGAAGTACGAGGGCGCGGACCTCGGTGACGCCGAAGAGTTGCTCGGCAAGCTGCAGGGCATGATCCCCCAGGAGCACCGGCAGTTCCTGGAGGACCTGCTGGCCGAGCACGGTGTCGAGCCGTCCACCGACACCGCGGGCCGCGCCCTGCTGGGCTGGACCGACCAGACGGCCCGGCCGCAGGTGGAGGTGGCGCTCAGGCACCCGATCGCACTGCTGGCCAACGCGCTCGGCCCGCCCCCCGCCGACGTCGTAAAGCTGGCGCACGAGCATGGGGTCAAGGTGGCCGGTCTGGCCTCCAACGCCCGGCACGCGCGAAAGCAGGTCTCGGTCGGGGTCGACATCATCGTCGCCCAAGGCACCGAGGCGGGGGGCCACACGGGTGACGTCTCGACCATGGTCCTCATCCCCGAGGTCGTCGACGCCGTCGGCGCGGCCACCATCGTGCTGGCGGCCGGTGGCATCGGCGGGGGCCGTCAGATGGCGGCAGGGCTGGCACTGGGCGCCGAGGGGGTCTGGACCGGCTCCATCTGGCTCACCGTCGAGGAGGCCGACACTCCTGAGGGCGCGCTGCCCAAGCTGCTCAAGGCCAGCTCGCGCGACACCGTACGATCCCGCGCCTGGACCGGGAAGCCGGCCAGGTTCCTCAAGACGGCGTGGACCGAGGCGTGGGAGAGCGAGAAGTCTCCCGGCTACCTTCCGATGCCGATGCAGTTCATGCTCATCTCCGACGCGCTGGGCCGGATCGCCCGCTCCGGTGACGGTGAGCTGATCACCTTCCCGGTCGGCCAGATCGTCGGCTCGATGAATCACGTCAGGCCGGCCAGCAAGGTCATCCTGGACATGATCGAGGAGTACATCGACGCCATCGAGCGCCTCAACGCCGTCACCGAAGGCTGACCCCCGTCCCCTTCGTCATCATGCAGTCCACCGGCGGGAGACTGCATGAATGGGCAGCGACTGTGGCGGTTCGCCGATGATGTTGTGTGGTCCCCGTCCCGAGGGGGCCGGAGCAACATCAAGGGGACCAACCCCGACGGTTGCCGATGATGTTGTGTGGTCTCCCTCGGGAGGGGGACGGAACAACATCATGGGGAGCAGCCCCAACGGCTCGGCGATGAGGCTGTTCGTGGGGCCGGGGTCGGGGCCGGAGTGACGAGTCCGGTTGGACGATCCCGGGGCTTGAGATCGTTAATGGTTGGTTCGATCGCCCAGACGGCTTTCGGGGGCGAGGATAGCCGTAGCCGTAGCCCGTGGTTCGCCGCCGGTTCCTTGATGACGTGGAGCCGGGGCCCCCGCCGATCGGCAGGGGCCCGGCGTCTGTTTCGTTGCGGCATCCGGCATCCGGCATCCGGCATAAGCCAGCGGAGTGGCGGCTGACGGCGTGGGTCATCGTCCAGCGGCCGCTCAGAGGCCGGCTCTGTCACCAGCGGGTCAGCCAGGAGAGGGCCCGGCCGATGATCAGGTAGACCCCGGCCGCCACGGCCCAGTTCTCGTACATCTGGTGCTTGGGGTCGGGGTTGGCGAACACGTCGTGGAACGGTGTGGCTAGCCAGGCGCCCGTACGCATGATCGCGTGTACGACTTCGTTGGCCTGGTTGGCATTGCTCCAGGTCAGCAGCATGCCCAGGGCGAGGATCAGCGCGGCGGTCACGGCCGCCATCCAGAGGCCGGTGCTGACGGGGTTGCGCCGGTGCCGCCGCCAGCGCCGGGCGGTCTTCTTGTCGACCAGCACGGTCTGCGGCTTGGCCTCGGCGACCCGGCGCCCGGTGAAGATCCGCGGCCGGGCGGTTCCGGCCTCGTCGGCCGTACGCCTCGGGAACAGCCGAGGGCGGGTTCGGGTGTCGGCAGCGGTGTCGGTCGGGGTGCCGGTCGCGGGGTCCAGTGCGGGATCAGAGGTCCGGCGCCTGCGCCATATCTGAACGGCCATCGTTGACTCACTCCTCCTGCGGGGGCAGGTTCATGTAGCCCGCGTTGTCCCTCAGGAGACACGTTCTAAACAAGCCGCGGGTCGTGACCGCTGATGGAGGGTGGCCGCTTCACGCCGTTGTTGGTACCGCGGCGGCTGCCCTGACCCTGGACAAGCCGCGGGTCGTGACCGCTGATGGAGGGTGGCTGCTTCACGCCGCTGCTCGTACCCCGGCGACTGCCCTCACTTGCCGTGGTACACGGCGGGCCGCTTCTCCTTGAACGCGCGGGAGCCCTCCTTGGCGTCCTCGGAACCGATCACCGGCCAGCCGATCACGTCGGAGACCTTGAGCGCCTCCTCCTCGGACAGATGCACGGTCTCCCGGTAGGCGCGCAGGATGGCCTGGGTCGACAGCGGTGCGGAAGCGGCGACCTCGTCGGCGAGTTCGCGTGCGACCTTCAGGGCCGAGCCGTCCGGTACCACCTTGTTGATCAGGCCGTACGTCAGGGCCTCCTGAGCGGTGACGGAGCGGCCGGTGAGCAGGATGTCCATCGCGTGGACATAGGGGATCTGGCGGGGCAGCCGGATCGCGCTGCCTCCCATCGGGAACAGCCCGCGCTTGGCCTCGAACAGCCCGAGGGTGGCGGAGGCGCCCGCCACCCGAAGGTCGGTGCCGAGCAGCAGTTCGGTGCCGCCCGCGACGGCGTACCCCTCGACCGCCGCGATCAGCGGCTTGGCCGGCTGGCCGTCCCGGAGCAGGCCCTTCCAGTGGAAGTTGGGGATCTCCTGTGCCCGCTGCTGGACTCGCGGATCCTCCGACGGGGCGCCCATCGCCTTGAGGTCGGCGCCCGCACAGAACACACCATCGGCTCCGGTCAGGATTCCCACCCGCACCGAAGGAGTCGAGGAGATGTACGCCCAGGCGTCGGCCAGTCCGACGAGCATGTCCGAGCTCAGTGCGTTTCGTGCCGCCGGCCGGTTCATCGTGACGATGACGACCTGCCCGTCCTGCTCGACGGTGCAGTGCGGGGTGCTGATCGGCAGCAGCTCGGCCATGCTCTCTCCTCGCTCGGGAGCCGGCCCGGAAAGCCGGGTCCGGCCATAAAACAAGAACAGATTCTAGTAATCGGACGGGCCGGTGGACAGGTCTTGCCGAGCAAAACTGAAACGTGATCTACTTTGGATCCGAAACAGGGCGCGGCGTGCCGTGAACCCCATGGAGACGCCCGACCACACCGTACGGCTCGCGCCGTATCGGGGACACGCCGACGAAGGCAGGGAGAGCCGATGGGGTCGTTGGGCTTCTGGCGATTGGCACAGCAGGATCCGGAATGGATCGCCGCAGTCGACCCGGATGGCACCGAACACACCGCCGGTGAGCTATTGAGCAGATCCAACCGCCTGGTCCACGGGTTGCGCGGGCTGGGACTGGAGCCGGGAGACGGTGTCTGCGGGCTGGTGCCCAACGGCGTGGACGGCCTCGTGCTCTACCTGGCAGCACTGCAGGCCGGCTGGTACTACACGCCGATCAACTGGCACCTGACCGGCCCGGAGATCGGCTACATCGTGGCCGACAGCGAGGCCAAGGCGTTTTTCGTCGACGTCCGGCACGCCGCCGAGGGCATCAAGGGCGCCGAGGAGGCCGGGCTGGACCCGCGCCGCCGATTCGCCTTCGGCGACGTCGAGGGGTTCCGGTCCATCGGCGAACTGGTCGAGGGGCAGCCCGACACCGCGCCGGCCGATCGCAGCAACGGCGCCACCATGCACTACACCTCGGGTACCACCGGCCGGCCCAAGGGCGTCAAGCGGCGGCTGGCCGGTATCGACCCGGACGACGCCGCGGAGCTGATGACCTTCCTGCTGAGCTTCTTCGGGTTCACGCCGGGGCGGCCCGCGGGCGGCGGGCCCGAGGCGCACCTGATCACCTCGCCGAACTATCACACCGCGGTGACCCAGTTCGGCGGCTCGGCCCTGCACATGGGCCACACGGTGGTCTACATGGATAAATGGGACGCCGAGGACACCCTCCGGGTGATCGAGAAGTACAAGATCTCCAACACACACATGGTGCCGACCCACTTCAAACGGCTGCTGTCGCTCCCGGCGGAGACCCGCGCCAGGTACGACGTGTCCAGCATGAAGTGGGCCATCCACGCCGCCGCACCCTGCCCGGTGCCGCTCAAGCACCAGATGCTCGAGTGGTGGGGCGAGTGCATCTGGGAGTACTACGCGGCCACCGAGGGCGGCGGCACCATCGCCTCTCCGCAGGACTGGCTCGCGCATCCCGGCACCGTGGGCAAACGCTGGCCGATCAGCGAACTGCTGATCGTCGACGATGACGGCAACGAGGTGCCCACCGGCGCGTCCGGCACCATCTACATGAAGATGGCCGGGGTCGAATTCGAGTACAAGGGCGACAAGGAGAAGACGGAGAAGGACCGGCTCCGTGACTTCTTCACCGTCGGCGACATCGGGTATCTGACCGAGGACGGCTTCCTTTTCCTGTCCGACCGCAAGGCCGACATGATCATCTCGGGTGGGGCCAACATCTACCCGGCCGAGATCGAGAACGAGATCATCTTGTTTCACAAGGTCGCCGACGTGGCCGTCTTCGGTATCCCGGACGAGGAGTGGGGCGAGCAGATCAAGGCCGTGGTCGAGCCCGCCGAAGGTGTGACGCCCGGCCCGGAGCTCACCGAGGAGATCTTCACGTTCCTGGAGGGCCGGCTGGCCAAGATGAAGTGGCCTCGGAGCATCGACTTCGTGGAGGCGCTGCCCCGCGAGCCCAACGGCAAGCTGTTCAAGAGGAAGCTGCGCGACCCGTACTGGAAGGACCGGCAGAGTGCCATCTGATCCGAACCATGTGCTGGAGTTCCCTGGCGGCTACACGCGCTCGGTGGGCCCGGTCATCGGCCGTTTCCTCTCCGAGTTGCGCGACGGCCGCCTGGTGGGGGTGCGCACCCGGGCCGGTCGCGTGCTGTTCCCGCCCACCGAGTACGACCCGGACAGCGGCGATGCCGTCACCGAGGAGTACGTCGAGGTCGGTCCGGTCGGCACCGTCGAGTCCTGGTCGTGGGTGCCCGAGCCGCTCGGTTCGCATCCGCTCCAGCGGCCGTTCGCGTGGGCGCTGATCAGGCCAGACGGAGCGGACACCGCGCTGCTGCACGTCCTGGACATGGGAACGTTCGACCGCGGCGCCAAGCCGCCCCGGCGGCTCAGGACCGGCATGCGGGTACGTCCGCGCTTCACCACCGAACGCAGCGGGCGCATCACCGACATCGAGGTCTTCCTGCCCGAGGTGACGATGATGACCTCGCCGAGCCGGCTGGAGTTCCAACTCAAGCCCGGCAAGGCGCTCGACCGGTTCCTGGACGGCATGTCCCAGGGCCGCATCCTCGGCCACAGGTGCGGGGTCTGCGGCAAGGTCGTGGTCCCCATGAAGGGCCTGTGCCCGACGGACGGCGTGCCCACCACCGAGGAGGTCGAGATAGCCGACACCGGCACGATCACCACCTTCGCGGTCAACAACATCCCGGACCCGCGAGCCCCCGCGGTGCCGTTCGTGTCGGCCTACGTGCTGCTGGACGGCGCCGACATCGCGATGCTCACCCTGGTCGCCGGCGTCCCCGCCGATCAGGTCAGGATGGGCATGCGGGTGAAGGCCGACTGGAAGCCCCGCGAGGAGTGGGGCCGGACCATCCAGAACATCCGGTGGTTCGAGCCGTCCGGCGAACCCGACGCCCCCTTCGAGTTCATCAAGGACTACACGTGACGAGGGAAGCCGTCGCGTCAAGGCGGCCACGAGCCGCCGAGCGGAGCGGGGCCATGAGCAGGGAAGCGAGCAGATGAGCAGAGACGTCGCGATCGTCGCGTTCTCCCAGACCTACCACAGTGCCACCGACCAGGGGCTTTCGGAGACCGAGCTGATCCTGCCGGTCCTGCAGGAGGTCAAGGCCACGACCGGGCTGAGCCGGTTCGGCTTCACGTGCTCGGGATCCTGCGACTATCTGGTCGGTGCACCCTTCTCGTTCGTGGCGGCCCTGGACGCGGTCGGTGCCTGGCCGCCGATCTCGGAGAGCCACGTGGAGATGGACGGCGCCTGGGCGCTGTACGAGGCCTGGGTCAAACTGCAGTACGGCGAGATCGACACCGCTCTGGTCTACGGGTTCGGCAAGCCTTCGCAGGGCTCGCTACGCGAGATCATGACCCTGCAGCTCGATCCGTACTATCTGGCCCCGCTGGGCGTGGACCAGGTGTCCCTCGCCGCGTTGCAGGCCAGGGCGTACCTTGACCGGTCCGGTGCCAAGGAGGACGACCTTCTCGCCGTCGCCGCCAGGTCCCGGCAGAACGGGCGCGACAATCCGTACGCCCTCCATCTGGACGATCCCGTAGCCGATGCCGCCTATGAGGTGGCGCCGCTCAAGGCGCACGATCGGGCGCCGGACGCCGACGGAGCGGCCGTGATCGTGCTGGCCGTCGGCGACACGGCGCGGGAGCTGTGCGAGCGTCCCGCCTGGATCCGTGGCATCGACCATCGCAGCGACGCCCACTCACCGGGGGTCCGAGACCTGTCCCGGTCGGAGTCCGCCCGGATCGCCGGAGCGAAGGCGGGCGCGACGGGCATCGAGGTGGCCGAGCTGCACGCGCAGTTCAGCCACGAGGAGCTCATCCTGCGCGAGGCACTGGGGCTCTCCGACGACGTCGTGGTCAATCCGTCCGGTGGACCGCTGTCGGCCAACCCCGTGATGGCCACCGGCCTCATCCGGATCGGTGAGGCCGCGGCCCGCATTCATTCGGGCGCGGCGGGAAAGACCCTCGGTCACGCCACCGCCGGTCCGTGCCTTCAGCAGAACCTCGTCTGTGTCCTGGAAGGAGACCGCCGTGGGTAATCCCTGCGCGATCATCGGCATCGGCCAGACGGCGTACAAGACCAAGCGCCTGGACGTCTCCATCGCCGGGCTCGTCCGCGAGGCGGCTCAGCGGGCGCTCGAGGACGCCGGGCTCACCTGGAATGACATCGACGCGGTTGTGATCGGTAAGGCCCCGGATCTGTTCGAGGGCGTCATGATGCCCGAGGCGTACCTCGCTGACGCGCTCGGCGCCACCGGCAAGCCGATGATGCGGGTGCACACCGCCGGCAGCGTCGGCGGTTCGACGGCGATCGTCGCGGCCGGTCTCATCGAGGCCGGCGTGCACCAGCGGGTGCTCACCGTGGCCTGGGAGAAACAGTCGGAGTCCAACGCCACCTGGGCGCTGACGGTCGGCGGCCCGCACAGCACCTCCCTCGTGGTCGGCGCGGGCGGCTACTTCGCACCGCACATCCGGGCGTACATGCGGCGTTCCGGTGCCCCCGACCACATCGGCTCGCTGGTCGCCGTGAAGGACCGGCAGAACGCGCTGAAGAATCCGTACGCGCATCTCAAGATCCCCGGCATCTCGCGCGAGATGGTGGAGATGACCCCGATGCTCTGGGAGCCGATCCGCTATCTGGAGACCTGTCCGTCGTCCGACGGTGCGGTCGCCATGGTGCTGGCGTCCGACGAGGCCGCGAAGAAGGCCCCGAACCGGCCGGCATGGGTGCACGGGACCGCCATGCGCTCCGAGCCGATCTTCTTCGCGGGCCGGGACACGGTCAGCCCCCAGGGCGGCAAGGACTGTGCGGCCGACGTCTACCGGCAGGCCGGAGTCACCGATCCGCGCCGGGAGCTCGACTGCGCGGAGGTGTACGTCCCGTTCTCCTGGTACGAGCCGATGTGGCTGGAGAACCTCGGCTTCTGCGGTGAGGGGGAGGGCTGGAAGCTCACCGAGAGCGGCGCCACCGCGCTCGACGGCGACATCCCGTGGAACGCCAGCGGCGGGGTGCTGTCGTCCAATCCGATCGGCGCGTCCGGCATGATCCGGTTCGCCGAGGCGGCTCTGCAGGTCCGGGGGATGGCCGGTGAGCACCAGGTCGACGGTGCCCGCAAGGCACTAGGTCACGCGTACGGCGGCGGAGCGCAGTTCTTCGCCATGTGGATCGTCGGATCGGACAAGCCCTGAACCCCCTTCCGCTCCGAGCTCATGGAGCCGCGTGATCACGGATGGGGATCCCTCCGGAGGAGAAGCCCGATGGAGTTCAACCTCGCTGACCTGTTCGAAGGGGTTGCCGACGTGCTGCCCGAGCGGGTGGCGCTGGTCGTCGGTGACGACCGGCTGACCTTCGCCGAGCTGGACGCGCACGCCAACCGGCTGGCCCATCATCTGGCCGATACAGGGGTGAAACCGGGACAGCACGTGGGCATTCAGCTCTACAACGGCGTCGAGTACATCGCCACCGTGATCGCCGCGCTGAAGATCCGCGCCGTGCCGATCAACGTGAACTACCGGTACGTGGAGAGCGAACTGCTCTACCTCTACCAGGACTCCGACATGGTCGCCCTCGTCTACGACGTGGAGTTCGACGATCGGGTGGCGGCCACCGCGCCGAAGGCGCCGGCGCTGCAGCAGTTCATCGCGGTCGGTGGTCCCAGCACGGTCCCGGGCGCGATCGGCTACCAGGACGCGCTGACGGGCCGGCCCGCCACCCGGGGCTTCCCGGAGCGGTCCGGCGACGACACCTACATCATCTACACCGGCGGTACGACCGGCATGCCCAAGGGCGTGATGTGGGGCATGAAGGATCTGTTCTTCGCCTTCGCCAATCCCGCGATGCCGACCCCGAGCGAACCGGAGGACGTGATCGCCTTCGCAACGGCGTCGGGTCCGATGGTGATGATGCCGGTGGCGCCGCTGATGCACGGCGCCGCCCAGATGGGCACCTTCATCGCGTGGTGGATGGGGGCCACCATCGTCTACGTCCGCAAGTTCGACGCCGCCGGCGTGTGGCGGACCATCGAACGCGAGAAGGTCAACTCCCTGACCATCACCGGCGACGCGATGGCCATGCCGATGGCCGACGAGCTGGCCAGGGCCCGCGACTCGTACGACCTGTCGTCGTTGTTCGCGTACGTCTCCACGGGGGCGATCCTCACCGGCACGGTCCGGGAACGCATCCAGGCGTTGCTGCCCAACGTCATGATCATGGACCGGTTCGGCTCGACCGAGTCCGGATCCACGGCCGAGGCGGTGCCCGGGTCCAGCCCGGAGAAGGGACTGCGGTTCGCGCCCGATGTGGAGAACATCGTCGTGCTCGACGACGACCTGCGGCTGGTAGAACCGGGCTCCGGTGTCATGGGCCAGGTGGCGCGTAGCGGGTTCATCGCCCGCGGCTATTACAACGACCCGGACAAAACCGCGCGTACGTTCCCCGTCGTGGATGGCAGACGCTGGCTGCTCACCGGTGACATCGCCACCGTCGAGCCCGACGGGACGATCTCGGTGTACGGCCGCGGCTCCCAGGCCATCAACACCGGCGGGGAGAAGGTCTTCCCCGAGGAGATCGAGGCGGTCCTCAAGGGCCATCCCGGCGTGTACGACGCGGTGGTGACCGGCATCCCGGACGAACGGTTCGGCTCCCGGGTGGCCGCCGTGGTCCAGCTGTACGAGGACGGTACGCCGACCGAGGAACTGGACCGGCACTGCCGTACCCATCTGTCGGGCTACAAGGTGCCCCGGACGTACGCCTTCGTCGCCGAGATGCGGCGCTCGCCGGCCGGTAAGGCCGACTACCGCTGGGCCAAGGAGATCGCCGAGGAATCGGCACGGGCGTAGCCCTTCGGCGCGCGTTCCGGCAGGTCCGCCCGGTGACCCGGCCGGACCCGCCCTCGTGCGGTCACTCGTCGACCGGCCTGACGACGCGTTACGGCGTTCCTGGCCGGACGGTCCGCGGACGGCTAAGCTCTCCTCACGCGATTCGCTCTAGCAAAGAGTCTCTCTCCTGAAGAGAAAGTGGAGGGTGTGGTGAAGGTGTCGACCCGTGAGCAGATGGCTATCGAGCTCCAGTTGGCAATGCAGCGCACCACCATGTGGACGGTGCTGCTGCATCACACCGTCGCGGGCAAAGCCGGCATCAACGTCACCGACCTGCAGTGCCTGAACCTGCTCTCCCTGGATGGCCCGATGACGCCGGGGCAGCTCGCCCAGTCGATGGGCCTCACCACCGGTGGCGCCATCACCGCCGTCGTCGATCGGCTGGAGAAGGCCGGATTCGTGCTGCGCAGCCGTGACCCCGACGACCGCCGCAAGGTGATCATCGAGCCGGTCCGGGACAAGGTGGCGGCGCTGGGCGCGTACTTCGAGCCGATCGGGCGGTCGGTCATGACCCGGTTCGCCACCTATACCGACGAGCAGCTGGAGTTCCTGCTCGACTCCGCCCGGAGCAACAACGAGGCCATGCCGGATGTGATCAAGCAAGTCCAGGCTCTGCCCTGAAGCCGGCGCCGATAAGGTGCGTTCTGTCATTGACCTTCCCGGTGAGATGGGGGAGAAGCTGCACATCCCAGACGGTCGGCTTCGACCTGGACACCTCGATCTTCCTGGACGAGTAGTCAGCCGGTGAGACGGCCGCGCAGAAGATCCATCAGGGTGGCGTGAATCTCGGCGAGCGGCCGGGCGGGCTGGAGGGCACGCCAGTCGAGTGCCACGGTGAGCACCATGCCGAAGACCGCCGAGGCGGCCATCTCGGTGTCCAGGTCCGCGCGCAGGTCTCCGCGGGCCACTGCGGAGCGGAGGATCTCGGCGATCACCCCGACGGCCCGTTCCCGGATGAGCCGCGCGGCCTGCTGCCAGTCGCCGCCGGCCCGCCAGGTCTCGGCGATCAGTAGCCGGGCGAACGCCTCGTGTTCGCCGATGAAGGCGAGCTCCGCCCCGACCACGGACTCCAGCGCTCCGAGCGGGCCCGGTGTTCCGCCCCGGGTGCCGTACGGTGCCTCGGTGGGGCCGGGTGAGGCCGGCGGCTGGGGAACGTCGAGGTCGGCGGCTTCGCGGAGCCGGGAGGCCATCCGCTCGATGCCGTACTCCAGCAGCGTGGAGAACAACGCCGCCTTGCTCCGGAAGTTGTAGTAGACGGTGCCCTTGGCCACCCCAGCCCGTTCGGCGATCTGGTCGACGGTGGTCGCGGTGAAGCCCTGATCGGCGATCAACCCGACGGCGGCGTCGAGCAGCCGCTGCCGGGTCACCTCGCGTCGGGTGCTGATGGCCACTGGCGATCAGAGCTTCAGCACGGAATGGAGCCGCTTCATGGTCCACACGCGGTTCTGGAGCGCGGTCACCGTGGTGAGCTGGAGCATCAGCAGCACCAGGGGGACGACCCGGCCGATAGGCCCGAACTTCGCGTGCGCCGCGCGCCGGTCACCACCTGCGCCGTGGTCTCGACCGCGGCTCCGCCGGGACCGCGCTCCTCGGGTGGGAGGTCGAGTCCGGGGACGGGCGCAGACCCCCCAGCCGCGTCATCCGTCCCCGGATCCTTCCGGGTCCGGGACGTCCCGAGAGGAGTCGCCACCGGATCCAGGGGTAGAGGCGGGGCTGGAACGGGATCACGCGCCTCGCCGGCCTGTGTCCCAGAGTCCTGCCCGCCGCTCACTACCGCTCCAAAATGTACCCGTTTGTACTGACTGGTCAGTACGAAATTAGTACAGGGCGCTTCAACATTCGGCATAGCGACCGGTGATCTGCCTCACCATTCACGCGTGGAGACCTATTGGACGGTTCGTCTGCTTACGGTGGGTCGCCGATGGGTCGGGGCGATGCCGGTTTGTGATGGTTTCCCATCTGATGCGAACCCGGAGGGGTTCGTCCGGGATGGTTCAGCGGACGGTGATGATGGCGGAGCCGTGGCCGAAGAGGCCCTGGTTGACGGCGATCCCGGCCTGAGCTCCGTCGACCTGGCGACCCTCGGCCTGGCCGCGCAACTGCCAGGTCAGCTCGCACACCTGGGCGATCGCCTGTGCCGGGATCGCCTCGCCGAACGAGGCCAGCCCGCCGCTCGGGTTGACCGGGATCCGCCCGCCCAGCGTGGTCGCCCCCGAGCGCAGCAACGACTCGGCCGCACCGGGCGCGCAGAGACCGATGTCCTCGTACCAGTCGAGTTCCAGCGCGGTGGACAGGTCGTACACCTCGGCCAGTGACAGATCCGAGGGGCCGATCCCCGCCTCCTCGTAGGCGGCGTCCGCGAGTGCCGAGCGGAACGGCCGGGACGGCGGCGGCACGGTCATCGCCGAGTCGGTCGCGAAGTCCGGCAGGTCGAGGACGGTCTTGGGAAAGGTCGGCGTGACCGTGGACAATGCCGGAATCCGTACCGGATCGGCGAACCCGTGCCGGCGCGCGAAGTCCATCGAGGAGATCACCAGAGCCGCGCCGCCGTCGCTGGTCGCGCAGATGTCGAGCAGCCGCAGCGGATCGGCCACCACGGCCGACTCGCGGACGTCCTCGACCGACACCTCCTTGCGGTAACGGGCATTCGGGTTGCCCAGACCATGCCGCGAGTTCTTCACCTTCACCGCCGCGAAGTCATCCAGCGTCGCGCCGTGCAGGGCCATCCGGCGCCGGGCGTACAGCGCGAAGTAGATCGGGTTGGTCGCGCCGAGCAACCGGAACCGCAGCCAGTCCGGGTCGTCCGGCCGGTCACCGCCGACCGGCTTGAAGAAACCCTTCGGGGCGGCGTCCGCGCCCACCACGAGCGCGACCTCGCAGAGCCCCGCCAGGATCTGCGCGCGCGCGGCGGCGATCGCCTGAGCGCCCGAGGCGCAGGCGGCATAGGAACTGGACACCCGGGCACCGGACCAGCCGAGCGCCTGGGCGAACGTCGCGCCGGCGATGAATCCGGGATAGCCGTTGCGGATGGTGTCGGCGCCTGCGACGTACTGGACGTCCGGCCAGCTCAGCCCGGCATCCGCCAGCGCCGCACGGGCGGCGGCCAGGCCGTACTCCACGAAGTTGCGGCCCCACTTGCCCCACGGGTGCATGCCCGCACCGAGAACGGCGATATCCCTATTCATTGCTCGCTCCGCTCGCTGTTCGCGGCCGCTTGGACGCGGCGGCTTCCTTCGTCACGTGCTCGCTCGTTCCTCGCTGCGCGCGCTCCTCAGTCCAGCCACCGCGCGGCCGCTCACGGCTCATTGCTGGCTCCGCTCGCTGTTCGCGGCCGCTTGGACGCGGCGGCTTCCTTCGTCGGGTGGGATGGGTTGCCACAGCCAGGTGATGTATTCGTACTGCTCGTCCTGGTAGAGGGTGCCGGTGGTGAGCTCGACCTCCATGCCGACGGCAAGATCGGCCACGCCGACACCGGGCACCGTCTGGCCGAGGATCACCATCTGCTCGGCCGCCAATTCGACGGCCGCGATCGTGTACGGCTTGAACGGCTCGGCCGTGACGTAGGGCGGCGGGGGCTTGTAGCGGGAGTCGGCGTACGACCAGACCCGGCCGCGGTTGGACAGCGCGTACTCCTCGAGTTCCGACCCGTCCTTCGGCCCCTGACACGAAGGGTTGCGGCAGGCCAATTCGTTACGGGGGAAGTAGGGCGTGCCGCAACTCGTGCAGCGTGTGCCGAGCAGGTGCACGTCGCCCTCGCCGGTCGTGAACCAGCCTTCGACGGCGGGGCGTTGTTCTTTGGTCCGCGGCACTCGAGCGACCTCCGTCTGTTGACCAAGCGACCGCTCAAATCTATAACGCGTTCTAGTTGGACGGAAGCGCCGGGGCCCACATACCGACTGGTCGGTCACCTCGCTACAGTGGCGACCGAGCGGGATTCGGCCACGTACGGGCGCGACACGAGGAGTGCGTACATGCGGACTGGACTGCAGGGGAAGACGGCGCTGATCACCGGCGCCTCGCGAGGTATCGGAAAGGCGATCGCCTTTGGACTGGCCGGCGAAGGGGCCAATATCGTGCTCTCCTCCCGTCGGCAGGAGGCCCTCGACGAGGTGGCGGCGGAGCTCCGGGCCGCCCACCCGGATGTCGGCGTGCTGGCCAAGGCCGCCCATGTCGGTGACGAGGATCAGGCCCGAGCGTGCGTCGACGCCACGATCGCCGAGTTCGGCGGCCTGGACGTGCTGGTCAACAATGCCGGGACCAGCGTGCACTTCGGGCCGCTGGCCGAGATCGACGCCGCGGCCGCCGCGAAGACCGTCCAGGTCAACCAGTTCGCGGTGGTGCAGTGGACGCAGCTCGCCTGGAAGGCGTGGATGGCGGAGCACGGCGGCTCGGTCATCAACATGGCCAGCGTCGGCGGTCTCGTGACCGAGCACGGTATCGGTTACTACAACGCCACCAAGGCCGCGGTCATCCATCTGAGCCGGCAGTTCGCTATGGAACTCGCCCCGGGCGTACGCGTCAACGCGATCGCCCCGGGCCTGGTCAAGACCCAGCTCGCCAGGGCCCTCTGGGAGGGCAACGAAGAGGCGATCAGCAAGTACCTGCCGCTCGGCCGGCTCGGCGTGCCCGCGGACATCGCCAACGCGGCCGTCTTCCTCGCCGGTGACGCGTCATCCTGGATGACCGGGCAGACCCTGGTCATCGACGGCGGCGCCATGATCCGCCCGTCCATCGCCTGACCGAAGCCGCCGCCCTCCGTGACCGACTCGAGAGCCGGCCAATCGACAGCCGACATCGACAGGCGGCCGATCACGGAGGAAGAGAAGGAGACGAGCATGACCTCTCGCTGGGGATTGACGATTCCGCTGACAGGGATGGCGTTGCCGGAGCAGCGCGAGATCATCTCTGAGCTGCCCGCACTGGGCTACACCGACGCCTGGTCCGCGGAGACCAATGGCGCCGACGCCTTCACGCCGCTGGCCCTCGCCTCGCAGTGGGCGCCGGAGCTACGGCTCGGCCCGGCGATCGTGCCGGTCTACACCCGTGGCCCCGCGTTGCTGGCCCAGCACGCCGCGACCATGGCGGAACTGGCCCCCGGCCGGTTCGTGCTCGGCATCGGGACGTCCTCGCCGGCGATCGTCGAGCGCTGGAACGGCGTCCCGTTCGTGGAGCCGTACAAGAAGGTCAGGGACACCCTGCGCTTTCTGCGGCGCGCGCTCGCCGGGGAGAAGGTCACCGACGAGGCGCTCGGCGTGAAGGGCTTCAAGCTGGACCTGGTGCCCCAGACCCCGCCGAAGATCGTGCTCGCGGCGCTCCGTCCCGGCATGCTGCGGCTGGCGGCGCGCGAGGCCGACGGCGCCATCACCAACTGGCTGGCCCCGCACGACGTGCGCAAGGTGCGCGCGGAGCTGGGGGACGAGAAGGAACTGATCGCGCGGATCTTCGTCTGCCCGACCGAGAACGTGGACGAGGCCAGGCAGCTGGGCCGCTGGCTGATCGCCGCCTACATGACCGTGCCGGTGTACGCGGCGTTCCACGACTGGCTCGGCCGGGGGGACGCGCTCCAGCCGATGCACGAGGCCTGGGCGGCCGGTGATCGCAAAGGCGCCCTGGAGGTCATTCCGGAGGAGGTGGTCGACGACCTGATCGTGCATGGTTCCCCGGACGTCTGCCGGAGCCGGATCCGCGAGTACAGGGAGAACGGGCTGGACACCCCGGTCCTCGCGGTGCTGCCCGGTGGTGGCCTGGCGATACCCGACGCCGTACGCGCGCTGGCGCCGACCACGGGCTGATCGCCCCTGACTTTGCGTTAACCGGACGTTTCTGTTGCGGCTGCTTGGCTGTTCTAGCATCACCAAGCTTTCTCAACGTGGGCGATTTTTCGGGGGCGACGCAAGACATGGGTCTGCTGGACGGGTCGCTGCTGACCCTGTCGGTTCTGCTGGCGATCGCCGCTCCGGCCGCCTGTCTGCTGTGGTGGAACCGGATCAGCGGACCGAGGGCGGTGCGGTACGGCGGCCGGCTCGGCCTGATCGCGGTCTGCCAGGTGACCGCGCTGCTGCTGGCCGGGCTGCTGGTCAACCGCAGTTTCCAGCTGTACGCCTCCTGGGACGATCTGTTCGGCGGCAACGGGGCCGGGGGTGCCGTCCAGGCGACCGGTCCGGGCGGGAGCCCGACGTCGGGCGGCCGGCTGGCGTCGCACAGTGCGGGCGTCAAGCTCAATTTCGGCTACAGCCACGCCAGCCAGACCTACAGCGCGACCTTCACCGGGCAGGCCTCGGGGGTGCGTGCGCTGGTCCGGGTCTGGCTGCCGCCGGAGTACGGCCACTCGGCGTACGCCAACGCCAGGTTCCCTGTGATCGAGCTCTTCCCCGGATATCCCGGTACGCCGTCGACCTGGTTCAACGCGCTCCAAGCGGGGCAGAAGCTGCGCGAGGCCATGCGCCGCGGGCAGGCCAAGCCGTACATCCTGGTGGCGCCGACCATCACGGTCCAGCCGGGCCGGGACACCGAGTGCACCGACATCCCCAACGGCCCTCGGGTGGCCACCTGGCTGACCAAGGACATCCGGCAGGCGATGACGGAGAACTTCCGGGCCCTGCCGAGGGCGGAGTCCTGGGCGGCCATGGGCTATTCGACCGGCGGTTACTGCGCGGCCAAGCTGACCGAGCAGCAGCCGGGGATGTTCCGCGCCGGAGTCAGCCTGGCCGGCTATTTCGCGCCCACCTCGCCCGACATCACCAGGGATCCCGCGCTGGCCAAGGCCAACAACGCCAATGAGTTGCTCAGCACCAGACCCGCGGTCTCGCTGCTGCTGGCCGGGACCGACCAGGACGCCAACACCGCCGCCCTGATCACCGTGATGACCAAGGCGATGCGGCCGCCGACGCAGATCTTCAAGTACATCGTGCCCAAGGGCGGCCACAACGTCCACGTCTGGCAACAGATGCTGCCCAAGGCCTACGAGTGGATCAGCAAGCAGCTCGTCGGCCCGACCTGAGGCTCAGGCCCGAGGGGCGTGCCGTGGCCAGGGGCGCTCCCGTTCGAGCTGGGCGGCCAGCCCGAGCAGCAACGACTCATTGCCGGGGGTGGCCACGAGCTGGACGGCCATCGGCAGCCCCTGTGGGCTCACCCCGGCGGGAACGGACGCCGCGGGGTAGCCCGCCAGGTTCCACGCCGCGGTCATGGGGGCGTACCTCAGCGAGGTCACCACGCTGTGCAGCCAGGAGCCTTCGCCCCATCTGCGGGCGGGCGGGGCCGGCTGGGCCAGGGTCGGCATGACCAGGACGTCGTGGCGCTCGAAGAAGGGCGCGAGAGCCCGGCAGAGCCGTTCCCGGTCGTCGTCCCGCAGCGGCCGCACCCGCGCGAACCGCCGTCCCGCAGCGGCATGCCGGCGGGTACGGGTCTCCAGCCGCGGATCGGAGAGGTACGGTTCCGCGTCGGCGGCCGGGCAGGCCAGCCAGCGCGCGGTCACGGCGGTCGCCGCCCACACGGGATAGGGCGGGTCGTCGTGGGCGACGGTGTGCCCCAGCCCGGCCAGGGCCTTGCCGGTGGCACGGACCGCCCCGGCGAAGTCGCGGTTGATGACCACGCCCGCGGCCGGTGCCTTGGCCGAGATGGCCACCCGCAGCCGCTCAGGCGCGGTGACGGCGGCGAGTGAGTCGTCCCCTGCCATCACCGCGAGCATCAGGGCGGCGTCGGCGACCGTGGTGGTGAGCGGGCCGTTCTCCGACATGCCCGCCCAATCGTCGCCGCCCAGCTCGGCCGGTACGACTCCGGTGCCGGGCTTGATGCCGAACAGCCCGCAGTTGGCGGCCGGGATGCGGATGGACCCGGCGCCGTCGTTGCCGTGCCCGATCGGGACCATGCCGGAGGCCACGGCCGCCGCGGATCCGCCGGAGGAGCCGCCCGCCGTACGCGCCCGGTTCCAGGGGTTGCGCGTGATGCCGTACACGCTGTCGCTGAAGGGATAGATGGCCAGCTCGGGCAGGTTGGTGAGGCCCACGACCACGGCTCCGGCCGCCCTCAGCCTGGCCACCACCGAGTGGTCCTTCTCCTGGGGCCCGTCCGGGGTGGCCGCCGATCCGATGCGCATCGGCTCCCCGGCTACCGGAACGTTGTCCTTGATCGCGACCGGTACCCCGGCCAGCGGCAGGTCCGCCCGGTCGGCGCGGGCGTCGATGTCGCCCGCCTCGCGGAGGGCCGCCTCACCACGTACCCGCACGAAGGCGCTCAGCTCACCGTCCACTGCCGCGATCCGGCCCAGATGGCCCCGGACGACCTCCTGCGCAGTGACCTCGCCCGCCCGAACCGCCGCCGCGATCTCCGTCGCGCTCCTGCCCACCCACTCGCTCATGACCGGAGTCTGCCGCTCCTGAGCCGTTCCGTCGAGGCCTGTCCCTGCACGTTCGTCCCGAACGTGCAGGGACAAGCGTGCAGGGGCAAGCGAGGAATGAGCCAGTCAGCCGTGAGCCGTGAGCCGTGAGCCGACGGCCCGGGTCACTCGGAAAAGGACGGGTGCGGGCCGAGCGCCCAGTATTCGAAGAGGCCGTAACCGACCCGGCCCTCGTACTCGAACCGGCCCACAGCGTCGACCAGGCCCCACATCCGGGCGGCGTCCTCGTCCCGGGTCGTGTCGTAGGTGACGCCCTGCACCTTGAGCTCCGGGCCCTGGTACATCCCGTGCTTCCAGTCGGGCTCCAGCCCATATCCGGTGCCGACCATGAGGTGCACCGGCAGGATTGGCGTCGCCCGCACCTCGAAGGGCTTCCCGCCCGGCGGGCTGAAGGAGATCGTCGCGGTGACGACGTCGCGGGTGCCCTCCGCGTAGACGGGCTGGTACTCCGGGCGGCCGAGATATTCCGGCTCGCGCGCCGGGTCGGGCCACACCCGGACCGCCTCTTCCAGGACCCGGCGGCCTTTCTCGTCCTCTTGGACGATGCACAGGATCGAGTGATCCTCGAACTGGATCGGGGTGTAGAGCCAGTAGAACGTGCCGGCGTTCTTGATCTGGATGCCGGGCGGCTCGGACTCGCCGACCGGGCGGATGCCCCAGGACCGGTCCCGGGTGCCCCACCAGTGGTCGGGGGTGACCTCGATCGTCTCGCCGTCCACGGTGATGGAGCCGCTCCAGCAGCCCGTCTGCGCCATCCGCTTGGAGTCGAAGACCACCCGCTCCTGCCAGCGGAGGTAGTGCTGGGGTTCGACCTGGGCGGGGATCGAGCCCTCCCAGCTCAGGTCGAAGGACAGGCCGTGCTCGTTGTCCTCCAGCACCACCCGGAGCTTCTTGAGCCCCTCGATCACCTCGACACGGAAGGGCCCGACCTCGGTGTTCATGCGGTCCAGACCCAGCTCTCGGGAGGCCCGCACGGCCTTGTGCACCGGGCCCCTGCGGACCACGGCGAACGCGTCGGTGACCCCCAGGTTGGGATACTGCCCCACCCCGATGATCAGCATCAGCTCGTCCGAGCAGGGGTGGCAGTTGAAGTAGTACCGGTCGTAGAAGTTCCGGTCGGAGGTGCCGACGTGCCGCATGACCTCCGGCACCTGATGGATCGGGTAGTCGTCCAGCGGGGACAGGGTCATCGCAGGCCCTCCATGATCTTGGCCAGGAGCTGTGAGCAGTTGTTGTTGTGGGGGAAGTCGTTGTCCGGTTCGATCATCCCGAAATCGATCATCGCTTGACCGATCCTGGACATGATCACGGTGAATTTGAAGCCGGACAGCACCTCGTAGTAGGCCATGTCCCGCATCGGCCGGCCGAGCAGTTCCGCGTACCTGGTCACGGTCTCCTCGGCCGATGGGAAACCGGCGAGCCGGGGCACGTAGAGGCCCTCAGAGTGGTGCCGGTCCAGGAACAGGAACCAGGCCAGGTCCTCCTCGGGCTGTCCGAGCACGGCGATCTCCCAGTCGAGCACCGCCCGGGGTACACCCTCGTGGAAGATGATGTTGCCGATCCGGGAGTCGCCCCACAACACCACCGGCTCGGGCTCGGCCGGCTGGTTGGCCTTCAACCAGGCCAGTGCCTCCAGCGCGATCTCCATGGGCCCGGCGTAGGCCCAGTGCAGGTAGTGCTCGTAGTAGCCGAGCCGCTGGCCCAGCCCGGTCGGCCCCCACGCCGGCTGGTCGAGGAACTCCAGCCCGAGCGCCTTGGGGTCCAGCCGGTGCAGCCGGGCCAGGATCTCCAGCGAGTTCCACCACATGGCGGCCCGCTCCTCCGCGGAGATCTCGGTGACCCAGCCGCCCTGGTGGTAGGGCGGCATGTCCGTCGGCACCTTGCCGTCGATCCGGCCCATCACGAAGAACGGGGCGCCCAGTGCCTTGTGCGAGGGCTCGTACCAGCGGATCGGCGGCACCGGGATGTCCGTCCGCTCGGCGAGTATCCGCATCAGCCGGTACTGCTCCTCGAACCGCGACTCCGGGAAGATCTGGTAGTGGTACGGGGCGACCCGGGCCACCAGGCCCTCGCTGCCGCCGTCGTGCTCGGCGTCGAAGAGCAGGGTCTCGTTGGAGAATCCGTTCGTCTCGGGGGTCTGCAGGTGAGTGATCCGCACTCCGGGCAGGTACTGGTCGAGCCATGCGGTGAGAACCGTGCGAGTGACCTTGGGATCGCGCTGGTCGGGTACGGGCATGCGCCGCCTCCTTGCGCCTTTGTGCACTCTGAAATTGAAACGTGTTCTATCAACGGGGGTCGGTGCCGTCAATGGGTCTGCCAATCAAGCGCTCGTTAGGCACCGGGGCCTCTGGTCCCGGGCACAGGGGCTGCGCGAAGGGGTGGCCGGAGGCGCATGCGAACATCGAAGGATGCGGCTCACCAAACTTGGACACGCCTGCGTACGGCTCCACAAGGACGACCGGGCCCTGGTCATCGACCCTGGTGCGCTCACTCCCGAAGGGGACGCGTTCGAGGGTGCCGACGCCGTGCTGATCACTCATGAGCACTTCGACCACTTCGAGGCCGACCGGCTCCGCCAAGCCATCCGGGACGACCCGGGCCTGGAGGTGCTGACCTGCCGGGCCGTCGCCGCGAACCTCGCCGACCTGGGCGACCGGGTCCGTACGGTCGGCGACGGGGACTCGGTGACGGTCGCCGGCTTCGAGATCGCGGTCCTCGGGCAGAAGCACGAGATCGTCCATCCCGACCTACCACCGGTCGACAACGTCGGGTTCCTCATCGACGGCGAGATCTTCCACCCCGGTGACGCCTTCACCGTTCCGCCGGTCCCGGTGCCGACGCTGCTGACGCCGACCAACGCGCCCTGGATGAAGGTCACCGAGATGTACGCTTACCTGCGCGAGATCGATCCGGCCCGGGCGTACTCCATCCACGACGGACTGCTCAACGACATCGGCCTGATGCTCGTCGACTCGGCACTCGGTGGCGAGGCCGAGCGGACCGGCAAGGACTACCGGCGCCTGCGGCCGGGAGAGTTCATCGAAGTGTAGGGCGCAGCGACGGAGAGGGCCGGGCAGTGCGGATCGAGGCGGTCTTCTTCGACATCGGCGAGACGCTCATCAACGAGGGCGAGATCTACGGCCGATGGGCGGACTGGCTGGGGGTGCCCCGGCACACGTTCCTCACCAAGCTGGGTGCCGTTCTCGCCACCGGCGGTACGCACCCCGACCTCTTCGAGTACTTCCGGCCGGGCTTCGACCTGGCGGCCGAGGAGAAACGCCGCCGCGAGGCCGGGGTGCCCAACGGCTTCGCCGCCGGTGACCTCTACCCGGACGCCCGCGCCTGCCTCGGCGACCTGCGTGCCCAGGGCCTGTTCGTCGGCGTGGCGGGCAACCAGCCGGCGGAGGCCGCCGAGCAGTTCGCCGCGCTCGGCCTGGAGACGGATGTCCTGGGCATCTCCGACGTCTGGGACCTGCACAAGCCGTCCCCGGAGTTCTTCGCCCGCTGTGCGAAGGAGGCCGGTCTCGCGCCGGAGCGGATCTTGTACGTGGGAGACCGGATCGACAACGACGTCCGTCCGGCACTGGCGTCCGGCATGCAGGTCGCCTTTCTCCGACGGGGGCCGTGGGGTCATATCCAGCGGGACGACGAGGCGCTGGCCCGCTGCCGATTCCGCCTCGACGACCTCGCCCGGCTGCCCGCTCTCGTGGCCGCCCACAACACCCCCTGACCCCTCTTTCCCGCTTCGGACCTGTTTCCGGACCTGCTTCCCAACCTGTTTCCGGACCCGCTTCGGACCAGCCGGAGCTCAGTAGGCGACCGCGACGGTGGCGCCATGGAAGTCGGGATCATCGAGGAGGCCGAGGACGCAGTCGGCCACGTCGGCCCGGGAGATCAGGTAACCCCGGCGCAGGCCGCGGTCGGCGGCCATGCGGTAGTCCCGGGTGCGCGGGCCCTCCGTCAGCCTCGGCGGCCGCATGATCGTCCAGTCCAGGCCGCTGTCGCGGATGAGCTCCTCGGCGGCACGGAGGTCGGCGAAACTGTGCCTGAGCAGCACCCGTTGCATCAGCGGCTTGGCCACCAGCCGCACCAGCGGCCCGTCCGCCTCCTCTGTGAAGGCGCCGGCGGCACTGATCGTCACCAGCCGGCGCACCCCCGCCTTGTCCATCGCCGTGGTGATGCTGAACACGCTGTCCGCACTGACCGTCGTGGGCGCCCGGCCGTCCCGGCTGCCGATGGCGGAGAGCACCGCGTCCTGGCCGGCCAGGATCGGCTCTATCGCCATCGGGTCCATCACGTCGGCCCGCACGATCGTGAGCCCCTCGTGAGCCCGGCGGGTCAGCGCGGTGGCGATCACCTCTGGGTCGCCGCGGACCACGGCCGTCACCTGGTGTCCTGCCTCCAGGGACTGCCGGACCAGCAGCGTGCCGATTCCGCCGGTCGCTCCGAAGATGGTCAGACGCATGGCCGCTCCCTCGCCGTGATTGAGTATTTGTTCATCTAACAATGAACACACGCTCAGAGCCGGGTCAAGCCATCACGCCACGTGGGAAGGTCCCGGGGGTCGGGGCCCGCGGATCAGCGAGGGGCGACGGCGGGATCGCCGGGGGCCCGGAACAGGGCGCCCACCAGTCGGCCCGCGAACGCGCCGAGGTCGTCGCCGAAGGGTGACTCGTCATGAAAAAGCTGCTGGAACGCGTACTCGTGGCAGCCGCCGAGCAGCGCCGCGACCAGGATCATCGGTGCCGCGGGCAGGACCACCCTGCCCTGCGCCTCCTCGATCTTCACATAGGCCGCCACCGCCTCCAGGCCCCGGGCGGGGCCCAGGCGCCGCTCGGCGAGATCCTGCCGCAGGGTGGCGGCGGTCTCCGGGTCCGAGATGAGCATCGCGGCGATCGCGTCCAGTTCCCGGTAGGCGACGACGGCGTCCTGGGCGAGCGCCTCGAGATTGCCGATCACCGTGCCCTGGCCCACGCTGCTCAGCAGTTTCCCGATCGCGTCCTTGAGCAGGATCCGCGGCATGCGCTCGACGAAGACCGCGCTGATCAGCTCGTGCTTTCCGGTGAAGTGGTTGTAGACGCTGCCCTCGGCCACGCCGGCCGCCTTGGAGATCATGCGGATCGTCGTGCCCGCCAGCCCTCGCTCCCGGATGACCGAGGCCGCGGCCTCCATCAACTTGTCGCGCATCGAGTCTGTGGGCACGGCCGAGCCGCCTCTCTCGTGGGTTGACATGAAGTCTAACCACAGGCGAATCTGAGTGAACGTTCACCCGGATCGGTGTGGCGAAGGCCAGACCCTCCGGCTTCCGCGAAAGGAAGACCGCCATGTTCCTCGCCCTGCGCATCGTCATTGTGCGGCAGGCCCCGGCTGCTCAGGGGCTGCCGGTCCGGAACGCCTCGAGGGCGTAGCGGAGCCGCGCGTTGGTCAGCAGTTCCTCGTCCGCCGGGCAGTCCAGGACCGTCCGGGCGTACATGATCAGCTGCTCGTCGCCGAGTGACTGCCCGCTCTCCGCGAGGTGCCGGATCAACTCGATCAGCTCGGCCCGTTTGTACTCGACGATCGACCGGCCCGGCCGGAGCGGGAGGTCCGTCGGGGGCGGGTCCGCCGGGGCCGCCGGGCCGTCGGGCGTCCCGAGGGCGGTCACGGGCGACGGGCCGGATCCGACGACCGGGCCGAAGCGCGCCTCGAGCGCCTCGAACAGGGTCGCCGACGGCCGTACGGCATCGCGGAGCCCGGCCGGCAGGCTCTCCGCGGACGGACCGGCGCCGTTGAGAGAAAGGTCCGCGGTGGCGGCCGCCACGCCGGGACCGACGATGATCACACGTGCGGCCAGCCAGAGCAGGAACAGCGACTCCACGGGTTCCCCGCCGCCCTCGTCCACGATCACGACGTCGAAGGAGGTCGCCCGGGGCGGAACCGTCTCGGGCACCTGCCACAGCGGCACCGCCAGCGCTGGAAGGGCGTTCAGAGTCGCGGAGCCGGGCCCCCCGGTCATCCGGGACAGGCACCAGCCCCAGGCCTGTTCGGCGGTGTACTCCGCGAAGATCGCGGCCTGCCGTTCGGCCGTCTCCTGAAGGGAGTCGTCGAGCTGGCGTTCCAGCTCCGAACGCGGCAGGTTCCGCAGTGAGATCGATGCATACGCCCAGCTCCAGGCCTGCTCCCAGGCCTCGAGCCGGGCGGCCCAGACGGGGTCTCCCGGGTGTTCGGCCAGCAGCGAGGCCAGCCGGGGATGGACCGACCGGACCCGCTCCAGCAGTTCCTCGCAGCGGGCCTGCTCCAGCCGTTCCCCATGAGCCTCGGCCAGCGCGGCGACGGACCGTTCGTAGCCTGCGGCGTCCCGGGCGGCGATGGCCGAGACCGCGTCGGTCAGCTCGGGAGGTGGCGGCCCCTTGCGCAGCTCGAGGTCGAGGGAGTCCTGGAGCGCAGTCAGCGCTCCGGTGGCCCGGACGGCCGCCAGCCGCAGCCGTACGCCGCTTAGCGCTGCCGTATAGGCCCGCCATTCGGCCGGGCCGCTCAGCGGCACCCGCAGGCCCGCGCCGAACAGCAGGGCCGCCGTCTCCGCCACCGCCGCTAGCGCCGTACGGACCTGGCTGAGCCGCCGGTAGGCCTGGCCGAACAGCCCGACCGTGTGCGCCAGCGGCAGGCCGGCGGGAAAGGCGACACCGGCGTTCTGCCATCCGCGCAACAGCGCCTGGCAGGCGGCCAGGCACTCGAGCCCGGCGATCACGATGTCGAGCAGCTCGGCGGTGACCGGCGCGGCGCCGTCCACGGAGGCCCCGTTGAGCAGGGGCTCGGCGTTCTTCTGTACCGACGGGCGCAGCGGCCCGCGGCGTAGTCCGCCGCCCGCGGCGAGGTAGTCGCGGAGCTCCCGCACGGTGGGCAGCACGGCGCCCGGCTCCACCGGGGGCAGTGTCAGCCGGTGGTCGCCGATCATGCGCAGTGCCCGGTCGGCCGTCGCCGCGTGGACGGTGAGTTCGGAGACGTGCTCCCAGGGCGCGGTATGCCGGGCCAGGCCGTCCCGCAAGGCCCGCACCGGCCAGTCCGCGGGATCCCACTGGTGCGGATCCGGCGGCAGTCCCAGCTCGGTCAGCGCGTTGTCCACCGCTGCCGCGCAGGCGTCCAGCCTGCTGAGCGTGGCGGCGCCGCACTCGATGAGCCTCCCGGACAGTTCCGAGGCCGACCGCCCGGCCCGCTCCAGCGCGGTCCGCTCGGTCTCGATCAGCGCCTGGATCCGCTCGGCGTCCGGCAACGCGGCCGGTTCGGGAAGCAGCTGGGCGGTACGGGCGGCGCGTTGCGGGGTCCGGCCTGCCAGCAGTCTTAGCAGCTGGGCCGCCTCGGCGGCCGTCAGCGGTGGGCTCTGCGGGATCAGCTCGTCGACCGGCAGCCAGGAGTACGTGTCCGCCTGCTCCGCTACACGCTGGGTGAGCTCGGTCAGCGTGCCGCTGTATCCCGGGGCGAGCTCGTGGGTCACCTGCGCGCGCAGCGACTCGACCTGCTCGCGCAGGTCCCGTTCGATGCCCCGTACGGTGGCCAGCCGCGACTCCTGCTCGGCCAGTACCTGCCGATGCCGTTCGGGGTCGTATGCGGCGAAACGGGCGGCCAGCGTGGACAGGCTCTGCCGGGCCGTGGCGGGGGTGGCGCACAGCGGCGCGATCTCGGCCGGCAGTGCCGCCGTCAGCTCCGCGGCGGCCGAGCCGGTCACCAGCACGCGGTGGCCGCGGGCCAGGAGGGCCACCAGGAGGTCGGCGATGGCCTCCGGGCTGCGATCCGGCACCTGGGCGAGATTTCGCTGCGGTCGGCCCGTGACGAAGCGGGCCAGACCGGCGGGGACCTCGGCGCCGTGGCCGATCAGCTCGGTGAGCATGGCGTCGTAGTAGTCCATCGCCGTGGTGTGGTCGCGCCCACGCAGTACCAGCGCCGGCGCGAGCCGTATTCTCGAGGCGGCGCCCGCCGCCTCATCGTCGGTCCAGTCCTCGCGGAACCCGACGGTGCCGTCCTCGAAGGCGAACGTGCACCACTTGCGCAGCACGTCGGCCGCCGAGTCCTGCAGACCGTAGCCCTGCCCGGACCGCACCGCGTCGCGGACCCAGTCCGTGCGCGCCGGCCGGAACCCGGCCAGGCCGTCCAGCAGCTCGCGGTCCTGGATGACGGTGGGCCGGTCGACCAGCAGCACGTCGGCACGTTCGGTCTGCGGATCCACGACGACCTCGACGGGGGTGACCAGCAGATGGTTGCGCACCCGTACCCCGTCGGCGGACTGCCAGGTCAGCAGGCCGGTAGCCAGCACGAGCTCGTATTCGTCGCCGGCCAGGCCGGCCAGCGAGCGGAGCGTGCGATACCAGCGGCGCAGCCCGAGCCAGCCGTCGAACTCCTCCAGCGCGGCCGGCGGGGTGATCGGGATGACCGGGACGCTGAACAGGACGTCGCCGGCGGCGGCGTCGGTCTCCACGTAGACCTCACCTGGCAGTTCCGCCAGCCAGTGCACCTGCTCGTAGGCGGCGACGTCCCGGACCGTTTCACGGCGCGCCCGGGTCAGCTCACGGAGGTAACGGATCAGCTGCACCGTCGTGCCGAAGACCGTTTCGTCGTCGGCGCCAGCTAGCACAGCGAACCCCCCTTCGTCTCTATTCATCTCACGCGGCGGCCACGTCCCATAGTGAAATCCGCGGGAAACAACGCGCAAGTTCCGACATCCCCACAGTCCGGCGAGACATGCCCCAGTCTGCCCGGACCGTCCCCGGACCGTCCCGGGACCGTGCCGGGACCGTGCCGGGACCAGCCCCGGGATCGGCCGGGAACCGGCGATGGCGCTGGGACGTGAATTCTTCGTTACAGCTGATGATCTTTCGCCGGATGGACGAGGACCGGCGGGAAACTGGTGGTTCGCCCCCTATCGGGAGATGTGGATGATCAGACGTTCACGGTTGTTCGGTCGCAAGACACGGGTCACTTTCAGCATGGCAGTGGATCAGCCGCCCGGTGCGGTCAGCGTCGTCGGTGACTTCAACGGATGGGAGCCGGGCCGGCACGAGCTGGTCCAGCGGCGGAACGGCACGCGCAGTGTCTCCGTGACCTTCACCCCCGGCGTGCACCGGTTCCGTTATCTCGGGACCGGTGGTCTGTGGTTCGACGAGGACCAGGCCGACCGCGTCGACACCGAGGGCTGCCTCCTCGAACTCTGATCGCCGGAGGGATGTCGCCGCCCCCGGCGCTCCGCACGACCGTGAGCTCGCAGCCGGCGCCGGCCGCGGGCTCACGGTCGTGGGGCGACGTCAGCCGCCGGGCCGGACCAGCGGGAAGGCGATGGTCTCCCGGATGGACTTGCCGGTCAGGGTGATCAGGAGGCGGTCGATGCCCATGCCCATGCCGCCCGCGGGCGGCATCGCGTATTCCAGGGCACGCAGGAAGTCCTCGTCCAGCTCCATGGCCTCGGCGTCGCCGCCCGCGGCCAGCAGGGACTGCTCGGTGAGCCGCTGGCGCTGCAGAACCGGGTCGATCAGCTCGGAGTAGGCGGTGCCGAGCTCCAGGCCGAACACGATGAGATCCCACTTCTCGGCCAGCCGGGGGTCCTTGCGGTGCGGGCGGGTCAGCGGCGAGGTCTCGGCCGGATAGTCCCGGACGAACGTCGGGGACATCAGCGTGCCCTCGACCAGCTCCTCGAAAAGCTCCTGGATGAGCTTGCCCTGGCCCCACTCGGGGTCGAACTTCAGCCCGGTCCTGGCGGCGTGCTTCTGCACGATCGGCAGCGGCGTGTCCGGAGTGACGGTCTCACCGAGGGCTCGCGACACCGAGCCGTAGACGGTGATCTCGTTCCAGGGCTGCGCGAAGTCGTACTCCACGCCGTCGTGCACCACCACCGTGGTGCCCAGCGCGGCCCGCGCGGCGTCCACCACCAGCGAGCGGGTCAGCGCGGCCATCGTGTCGTAGTTGCCGTAGGGCTCGTAGGCCTCGAGCATCGTGAACTCGGGGTTGTGACGCGGGGAGACCCCCTCGTTGCGGAAGTTGCGGTTGAGCTCGAAGACCTTGCCGACGCCGCCGACCAGCAGCCGCTTCAGATACAGCTCGGGCGCGATCCGGAGATACAGATCCATGTTGTACGCATTGATCTTGGTGGTGAACGGTCGGGCGGTCGCGCCACCGTGGATCGGCTGCAGCATCGGGGTCTCCACCTCGAGGTAGCCGCGCCCGCGGAGGTTCTCGCGGACCGAGGCCACCGCGTCACCGCGCGCCCGGATCATCCGCCGGGAGCCGTCGTTGACGATCAGGTCGACATATCGCTGCCGGACCCGTGTCTCGTCCGATATTCCGCTGCGGGTGTTGGGCAGCGGCCGCAGGCACTTGGAGGTCAGCGTCCACGAGGTCGCCATCACCGACAGCTCACCGGTCCTGGAGGTGATCACCTCGCCGACCACCCCGACCTGGTCGCCCAAGTCGATGAGCGACTTCCAGGCCCGCAGGGCGTCCGCGCCGACCTGGTCGGCGGCCAGCATGATCTGCAGCTCGCCGGTCTCGTCCCGCAACTGCGCGAAGCACAGCCGGCCGTGCTCGCGGGCCAGCACCACACGCCCGGCGATCCGGACCACGGTCCCGGTGTGGGTGTCGGGTGCCGGCGTGCCGAAGCGCGCCCGAATGTCCTGGGCGTAGTCGGTCCGGTCGAAGCCGATCGGGTAGGGGTCGATGCCCGCCGCGCGCAGGTCGTCCAGCTTGGCGTGCCGCACCCGCTCCTGCTCCGACAGCCGCCGCGCCGGAGTCCTGGCCGCGTCGACGGTCTCCTCCATCGCCTCGATGGCCGCGATCAGCTGCTGTGACGGGGCGGCCCGGGCGGCCAGCTTGGGCCTGGTGAGCGTGGGCAGGTAGCCCTCCGCGCGGGCGGCGGCCAGCGCGATCCGGATCGCGTCCCGGGACTGCGCGAAGCACACGAAACGCGGTATCCACATCGGCTGGTACTTGGCGTTGGCCAGATACAGCGACTCCAGCTGCCAGAACTTCGACGCGACCGACAGCAGGCCGTACGCCAGCCGCAGGATCGGGCCGGCGCCGATCTGCGAGCCCCGCTCGAACACCGAGCGCAGCACGGCGAAGTTCAGCGACACTCGGTTGACGCCGACCGTGGCCGCGTTCTCGGCCAGCTTGGCGACCATGAACTCGTTGAGGCCGTTCTCCGCCGTCCGGTCTCTGCGCATCAGGTCCAGCGACAGCCCGGCCCGGCCCCACGGTACGAAACTCAGCATCCCGCGTAGGGCGCCTGAGGCGTCGAAGGCCTCCACCATCACGCATCGGACGTCCGCGGGGTCGCCCAGCCGGCTCAGCGCCATCGAGAAACCGCGCTCGGTCGCGCCGTCCCGCCACCGGTCGGCGTGCTTGATCAGGTCGGCCATCTCCTCGGGCGGGATCTGGCCGTGCCGCCGGATCCGCACGGTGTAGCCCGCCCGCTCGATCCGCCGTACGGCCTGGCGCACCTGCCGCATGTCCCGGCCGTCCAGGTTGAACTCGCTCAGCTCCAGAATGGCCTCGTCGCCCAGCTCCAGGGCGTCCATGCCATGGCGTCCATAGGCCACGGCACCTCGCTCGCCGACGCTCATGACGCCGGGGATCCAGGCGTGTGCGTAGCACTCGGCCAGCCAGGCCTCGATCGCGCCGTCCCAGGCCTCGGGATCGCCGAGTGGATCACCGCTGGCCAGGCAGACCGGGCCGTCCACCCGGTAGGCGATCGCGGCCTTGCCGTTGGGCGCCACGATGACGTCCTTGTCCCGGCGCAGCGCGAAATAGCCCAGCGAGTCGTTCTCGCCGTACTCCGCCAGCAGCGCGCGGGCCGGCAGCTCTTCCTCCGGGGTGAGAACCGCCTCACCGCGACCGGGTCGGAACAGTGCCCAGACGGTGACCAGGAGGAGCCCGCTGCCCATCACGCCCAGGCTGAAGTCCACCCACGTCGGCACCGAGACGTCGATCGGCTTGCCCTTGATCCCGGCGCCGACCAGGGTCTGCAGCGCCACGTAGACCGGGTGGGTCCAGAAGTCGCCCTTGGGATTGCGGTCCCCGAGGGTGACGATGACCGTGCCGATGATCCCGTTGATGAGCAACAGCCCGGTGAAGACCAGCAGTGCGAGGCGCCGGTTGGCCCGGTCCGGCAGGGTGGAGAACTCGCCGCGACCGGCGATCAGCAACGCCAGCGCGGTTCCGTAGCCGATGAACGCGATCCACTCACCGGTACCGCCGTACTGTGTTAGTCCGACCAGGGTGACGAGCGTATAGAAGCCGAAGAGAATGACAAGGATGCGCCAGGCGGCCTTCTTACGCCGCCGCACGCCCATGGACAGCAGCACGAGGAACAGGCCGTAGGGAAGACTCGCCGACCAACCGAGGTAGTTGATCCAGTGAAGCAGCCAGACACCCTCGATCTCTTCGATGAGCTCTGAGGACATCCACGTCAAAATCGACACGATCCCGGACAGTCGGACGTACCAAAAGAACGTGGTCGGTACGGCCCCGATCAGGCGCTGCCATGCGCCGGACAGTCCGTTGTGTGTCTTCATCCTGCCCCCGAGTCGAGTTCAGTCCTTCCCACCTTTGTACCGACTCTCACGACCGGTGCGTGTCAATCGAGAGGATGACCCGCTCGGGTACTGGGGGAGTGACCTGGAGCCCGTAGGCTACGTTCAAGGTTGCACGCAATGTCGAGACGGTCACAAATATGCCAAATGAGTCGACTCCGGATGATCCAGCATCCGGCCCCGAGATGACGCGTGACGACGGGGGTCGACTGCTCGCCCGACGGTACCGCCTGGGACCCCAAGTGGGCAGGGGCGGGATGGGCACGGTCTGGCAGGCCTACGACGAGGTCCTCGGCCGTGACGTCGCCGTCAAAGAGGTCATCCTCCCGTACGGGCTGACCGATGACGAGCGGGACACCCAGTACAAACGGACCTTCCGCGAGGCTCGCACGGCCGCCAGGCTGGGACATCCCGGTGTGGTGACGGTCTATGACGTGGTCGAGGAGGACGGCCGCCCGTGGATCATCATGGAGCTTATCCGGGCCCGTTCCCTGGACCAGGTGATCAAGAAGGACGGCCCGTTGCACTGGCGCCGGGCCGCCGAGGTCGGGCGCCAGATGCTCGGCGCGCTGCACGCCGCGCACGAGGCCGGAGTCCTGCATCGTGACGTGAAGCCGAGCAACGTGCTGCTGGCCGCGGGTGACCGGGCGGTGCTCACCGACTTCGGCATCGCCACCTCGGTGGGCGACACCACCCTCACCACCACCGGCCTGGTGATGGGTTCACCGGCCTACATCGCGCCGGAGCGGGCCCGTGGCCGCCCCACCGGCCCCGCCTCCGACCTGTGGTCGCTGGGCGTCGCGATCTACGCGATGGTGGACGGCAAGTCGCCGTTCGAGCGGTCCGAGCCGATGGCTTCACTGGTGGCGATCATCTCGGACGATCCGGCCTGGACGGCGGCCGCCGGGCCGTTGTGGCCGGTGATAGAAGGGCTCCTGCACAAGGACCCCGACCAGCGGATGACGGCGCACGAGGCCGGGCTGGTGCTCGACGACATCGTCCGCAACGACTCGGCGCGGGACAACCAGACCCTCCGGATCCCGGTGTCCCCTCAGCCGGAGCAGACCGTCCCGCCCGCCTCGGATCCGCCGGCGGACGAACGGCCAGGCACGGCCGGGAAGCGTCCTGTCCGGCTGAAGAAGCTCTCCGCCAAGCGGAGTTCCCGCGCGGAGGAACAGCCCGTCGCGCTGGCCGAGCAGGCTCCGCTCACCGAGGCCCCGCGCGGCGAGGCCCCGCGCGCCGAGGCCCCGCCCGTCAGCGAGCCCACGAGGCCCGTGCGGGACCGTCCGTCAGGTCCCCCGGTCCGCACCCGGCTGGTGTGGGGGGTCGTGGTGCTGGTCGCCATCATCGGGCTTGCCTGGGCCGTCTACGCCCTCACCTCGAGCGACCCCAGGAGCACCGCCAAGCTCCCGGTGACAACCTCCCACAGCCCGACCGCCAGCCCCTCGCCCACTGAAAGCCCGGTTCCCGCCGGGTTCACGCGTTACTCGGGCCAGGGCTTCTCCACCGTCGTGCCGACCGGCTGGGACGGCCCTCTGCAGCACACCGACACGCCCGGGATCCTCTTCGACGGCCCGGGCTCGCGGCTCATCCTCCGCGCGCTGCCCGGCACCTCCACCAGCGCACTGGACACGATGAGGGCCCGGAAGTCCGAGGCACTGGCCGGCAAGGCGGGCTTCACGATCCTCTCGCTCGGGCCGGCGACCGAATTCGGCCCGGATCCGACCGGGACGAAGGCCGCGGACCTGGTGTACGAGTGGAACTCCAACGGAGGCAAGAAGCACGTGCTCGATCGCACGGTGGTGGTGAACGGGCGCGGTTACGCGTTGACCTTGCTCCTTCCGGTCAGCTCCTGGCAGCAGGATCTGGCCCGGCTGGCCCCGGTCTTCGAGTTTTTCAAACCCACCCCCTGAGTACGCATTCTGCTTGATCATGCAATCGCTTGACGATTGGCTGCATGATCGCGCCGTAAGGGGGGATCAGGCGGATTGCGTAAGTCGACGGGTGGGAGGACGTGGGTTGGTTGTTGGCCGGGAGGTATCGGTTGCTGGCCCAGGTGGGCCGGGGCGGCATGGGGTCGGTCTGGCACGCCCGTGACGAGGTTCTCGACCGCGATGTCGCGGTCAAGGAAGTGCTCGTCCACCCCGGTCTGGGAGACGCCGAACGCGAGGTGCTCCAGGAACGCACCAAGCGGGAGGCACGGGCCACCGCGCGGTTGAGTCATCCCGGTGTGGTGACGGTCTATGACGTGGTCGAGGAGGACGGCCGCCCGTGGATCATCATGGAGCTGATCCGGGCCCGTTCCCTGGACCGGGTGATCAAGAAGGACGGCCCGCTGCCGTGGCGCCGGGCCGCCGAGGTGGGCCGGCAGGTGCTCGGCGCGCTGCACGCCGCGCATGAGGCCGGGATCCTGCATCGTGACGTGAAGCCGAGCAACGTGCTGCTGGACGCGGGTGACCGGGCGGTGCTCACCGACTTCGGCATCGCCACCTCGGCCGGCGACGCGACGCTGACCAGCACCGGGCTGCTGATGGGCTCGCCGAGCTATGTCGCGCCCGAGCGGGCCCGTGGCCGCCCCGCCGGGCCGGCTTCCGACCTGTGGTCCCTGGGGGTCACCCTCTACGCGATGGTGGACGGCAGGTCGCCGTTCGAGCGGTCCGAGCCGATGGCCTCACTGGTGGCGATCATCTCGGACGATCCGGCCTGGACGGCGGCCGCCGGGCCGCTGTGGCCGGTGATCGAAGGACTCCTGAACAAGGACCCCGACCAGCGGCTGACCGCCTACCAGGCCGGCCAGATGCTCGACGGGCTCCTCCTCGGAGACACCGCAGACCCGCAGGAGGCCGACGCCACCCGTCCGGTGCCACTCCTGGCCGGGCCGCCTGCCCCGGTCGCTTCTGAGCCGCCCGTCGCTTCCGAGCCGCCCGTCGCTTCCGAGTCGGCCGCCCCCGCGGATCCGGCCGTCCCGGCCGGGTCCCCGATCCTCGTTCCCGTCGCAGCGGAACCGCCCGGCCGCGAGAACCCCGAGCCCCTGCGCCCGGCCGACGCCACGAAATCGTCCGACGCCGTAACGGCGTACGACCTGGGTGAATCCACGGTGGGCTCGCCCGGGCGCCCCCGCCGCAGACCCGTGCTGTGGGCGGCGGCCGCGCTGGTCGGGGTCCTGGCACTCGGCGGCATCGTCGTCGCGCTGACCTCGCACCAGCGTGGCGGGAAACCCGGCTCAGCTCCCCGCTCCGCGGCGACCTCCGCGGGCGGATCGCCGAAGGCCTCCGCGAGCGGTACCCCGAAGACGCCGACGACGGCACCGGCCACGTCGGCGGCGGTTCCCGATGGTTTCCGGAGTTACAAGGACTCATCCGGTTACTCCATCGCCGTCCCCAAGGGCTGGACCGGGCCCGAACGAAAGAACGGCGGAGACTTCTTCTACTCGCCGGACCGCAGTACCTACGTGCAGATCGACCAGACCTCTCACCCGAAACCCAACGCGCTCAAGGACTGGCAGGACCAGGAGCTGAGCGTGTCCGGCCAGTTCGCCGGCTATCACCGGATCCGGCTCGGACCGGTGACGCAGGGCGCCCCGGTCGCCGATCCCTCCGGCGCCAAGGCCGCGGACTGGGAGTACACCTGGCAGTCCAGCACGGGTCGCAAGCACGTGCTGAGCCGCGGCTTCATCATGAACGGTCACGGTTACGCCATCCTCGTCTCCGTGCCGGACGGCGAATGGGACAAGACCCGTACGCAGCTCGCGCCCGTGTTCGAGCATTTCGTGCCCGCGTCCAAGCCGTGATCGGCGGGCCGCGAGCGCGGTAGCGCGTTTCCGATCCGTTAGCTGGAGTCGGTAGGGTCGCGCGGGTGTCAGAGGGTGCGGAAGGTGCGGGGCGGGTGCTGGCCGGTCGTTACCGGCTGCTGTCGCATGTCGGCCAGGGTGGCATGGGCACCGTCTGGCGCGCCCGGGACGAGGTGCTGGACCGGGACGTGGCGGTCAAAGAGGTCCTGATCGACCGCTGGCTGAGCGACGAAGACCGCGCGGTACTCCACGAGCGCACCAAGCGGGAGGCGCGGGCCACCGCACGGCTGAACCATCCCGGCATCGTGACCGTGCACGACGTCATCGAAGAGGACGGCCGGCCCTGGATCGTCATGGAGTTCGTCCGGGCCCGCTCGCTGCAGGAGATCGTCGACGCGGACGGCCCGTTGCCCCCCGCACAGGTGGCGGCGATCGGCCGGCAGCTCGTCGGCGCGCTCCGTACCGCCCACGCCGCCGGCATCCTGCACCGCGACGTGAAACCTGCCAACGTCCTGCTGCTGCGCGAAGCGCACGAGGACCGGGCCGTGCTCACCGACTTCGGAATCGCGCAGGTCGAAGGGGACGCGACGCTGACCCAGACCGGCCTGGTCATGGGATCGCCCGCCTATATCGCCCCGGAGCGGGCCAAGGGCGAGCGGGCCACCCCCGCCACCGATCTGTGGGCGCTCGGCGCGACCCTCTACGCGGCCTGCGACGGGCGGCCGCCGCACGAGCGCACCGACGCGATGGCGACCTTGGCCGCGGTGCTGACCCTGGACGCGCCGCCGCCCCGCAACGCCGGGCCGCTCACTCCGGCGCTACTGGGGCTGCTCGACCGTGACCCGGAGCGGCGGTTGACCGCCGAGGGCGCCATGGATCTGCTCACCGACGCTGCCACGGAGGCCCGCACCCGGCCGGTGCCGGGCCCCCAGGCGGATCCGGTGGCGGATACATGGGCCGAGGCCGCCGGCGGGTCGCGTACGCAGACCCATGCCGACGACCGGCGGGAGGTTCCGCAATCGCCGCCCCCGCCCACGCCGCATCAGTACGCGCAGAGCCAGTACGAGCAGAGCCAGTACGCGCCGCACCAGCACACGGCGGTGTCCGCGCACAACGGGCTACGGGAGCATCCCGGATTCCCGCAGGCCCCCCCGGCCCGGCCGGGACGGGGGATCAATTCGGGCCTGCTGGTCGCCGTCGCCCTGCTCGTCGCGGTGGTGGTCGTCCTCGCGGGGTTCCTGGTGTTGCGCTCCCAGGGCGGTGCGAAGGCGTCCACCGGTGGCGCCGTGGAGTCCGCGGGCACGCCGGCCGGCGGATCCCATCCGCCCCTGACGGCCGGCCCGCCCAGCCCGGCCGTGCACCGGCCGGCCGCGGGCCGGAAGACGGTGACGGGTCCCGGTTACACGCTCGAGGTGCCCGCCGGCTGGCTCCGTACCGCGAGTGGCAGCAGCGTGATCTGGCGCGATCCCCGTACCGGGGCCTTCGTCCAGGTGGACCGTACGGGCTGGACGGGAGATCCGTACGCGCACTGGCAGAGCTGGGAGCCACGGGCGATCGCCGACGGGGCGCTCCGGTCCTACCAGCGGATCGGGCTGAGCCGGGTGCCCGGGGCCGGGTACGACGCGGCGGACCTCGAGTTCACCTACCTCACCAAGGGCGGCAACGCCATGCACGCCGTCGACCGTGGTGTGCGGGTCGGTGGACGGTCGTACGCGGTGTTCGTCTCGATTCCCGTGGCTCAGTGGACGTCCCGAAGCCAGAACGCGGACAATTTCCTCGATTCATTCCGCCCGTAGGGACGATGATTGAACCGCTGGGGGGTCTCGCGCGTCCCAGGTAGGCAGTCGCACGGCAGACGGCTACGGGGTTCGTCTGGTCAGTTGTCCATCGTCCGGGGGACCATAACGTCATGACGCAGGATCAGGGTCGGCTGCTCGGTAACCGGTACCGGCTCGTGGCGGCGGTGGGCCGGGGCGGGATGGGCACGGTCTGGCGTGCCTACGACGAGGTCCTCGACCGTGAGGTCGCGATCAAGGAGGTGCTGCTCCCTCCGGGGCTGGGCGCGGCGGAGCGAGACGTGCTCTACCAGCGGACGTTCCGGGAGGCCCGTGCCTCCGCGCGGCTGAACCATCCGGGTGTGGTGACCGTGCACGACGTCCTCAGCGAGCACGACCGGCCCTGGATCGTCATGGAGTTGGTGCGGGCCCGTTCGCTTCAGGACGTGATCGACGAGGACGGGCCGGTCGGTCCGCGCGTCGCCGCCGACATCGGCCGGCAGGTGCTGGCCGCGCTCAGCCATGCGCACAAGGCCGGGATCCTGCACCGTGACGTCAAGCCGAGCAACGTCCTGATCACCGAGGAGGGCCGGGCGGTGCTGACCGACTTCGGCATCGCCCAGGTCGAGGGGGACGCGGCACTGACCCAGACCGGCCTGGTCATGGGGTCGCCCGCCTACATCCCGCCGGAGCGGGTGCAGGGCGAACGCGCCGTGCCCGCCTCGGACCTGTGGGCCCTCGGTGCCACCCTCTACGCGGCGGTCGAGGGCAAGGCGCCCTACGAGCGCTCGGACGCGATGGCCGCACTGGCCGCGGCGCTGACCGAGGAAGTGCCACCGCCCCGTAACGCCGGCTCGTTGCGCCGGGTCCTGCACGGCCTGCTGGCGCGCAGCCCGGCGCAGCGGATGACGGCGGAGACGGCGATGCCGCTGCTGACCGATGTGGCCAACGAGCGGGCCGTCCCACCGCGCGGCACTCCGGCGGCGAACTCGACGATGCTGGACCAGCCGTCCACCACGCACGAGTCGGCGGCGCTGGAGACGGTGTTGGACCCGGCCGCGATCCAGCGGGCCGTGCGGGACAGCGCGGGCTCCGGTCAGGGGCCAGGACGTCCCGCGACGTTCCACCAGGAGCCCGCCCGGCGGCTGGAGGACGAGCAGCGAACCGAGGTCCAGCCGGACCGGCAGCCGCCCGCGCACGAATCCTGGGAGCCGCCCGAGCACGAATCCTGGCAGCTGCCCGAGCGCGACTCCTGGCAGCAGTCCGCCGGCCCCACCCAGCCGCCGGGGTATGAGATCTACCAGCCTCAGCAGCCATATCAGCAGCGGCCGCCCCGCCGGACCAGGACCGTGGTGATCGTGCTCGTCGCGGCCATCGTGGTGGCTGCCGCACTGATCGCCGGCGCCGTCATCCTCAAGAACAAATCAGCGGCGTCCGGCTCTTCCGGCAATGGTTCGGCCTCCGGCGGGGCCCAGGCACTGCCGGCCGGTTACGAGGCCAAGCAGGAAACCGGCTTCTCCATCGCCGTGCCTTCCGGATGGAACCGGGAGCAGAGAACCGAAGGGGTGTTCTTCCGCGCTCCCGACACCGCCACCGTCCTGCAGATCGGTCAGACCCCGTGGACGGTGAACACGGTGTCCGAGCAGGCGGCCGTCGCCAACCGGTCGTTCGCCAAACGCACGGACCTCTTCCCCGGCTACACCAAGAGGCCGATCAAGGACCCGATCCTGTACAAGGGCGCCGAGGCCTGGGACCTCGAGTTCACCTACAACGACACCTACGGCCGGCCGGCCCACGCGGTGGACCGGTTCGTGAAGATAAACGGTAAGCCGTACGCCATCTACTTCCGGTGCCCGGACAAGAGCTGGGCCTTGTCCCAGGCCACCCTGAGCGCCATCTACAACAGCTTCCAGGTCGCCTAGCCCGGTCGACCGCCCGGTCTGCAGGCCGGGCGGGCGACCGGAGGCAGGCGGGGCAGGGCGCGGGCCAGGGCTTCCGGCTACTCGGCCCTCAGGTGCTGGCTCATCCACTCCAGCACCGAGGGGAAGACCTCCCCGTACGTCTGGTAGTTGTGACCGCCCGACTTGAGGATGAGCGTGTCGAGCTGCATCGGCGGGCGGACCAGCGGGATGAACTGCTTGGCCTGCGGATAGGACCGCTCGCCCTTCTCGGCCGAAGTGATCAGCAGGGAGATCGGCGGCGGTGGCATGTGCTGGATCCGCCAGAGCAGGTCGTTCTCGTTACGGACGGTCGGGCTGCCGCCCCACAGGTCGCCGGTGGTCATGTCCTTGATGGCGTGGAAGTGGCCGGACATGTTGACCGCGGCGGAGTAGCGGTCGGAGAACATCATGGCGATCTTCGCGGCACAGTATCCGCCGGTCGAGTCGCCCATGATGCCCCAGCCGTTCCGGTTGGCGGCCACCCGGTAGGAGCCGGCCAGCGCCTCCGGCACGTCCTGCCCGAAGTAGGTCGCGGCCTTCGGGCCGGCCGGTACGTCGGTGCACTCGGTGTCGCGGGGCGGCGCCACCGTGGGGGTGATCATCACATAGATGGTGGGGGCGAGATGACCCGCCGCGACCCCCTTGTGCACGAAGTCGGGCAGCTTGAGCCGGGTGATCAGGCTCCTGGTGCTGCCGGGGTAGCCGGTGAGCATGATCGCGACGGGGAACCGGTGCTTCTGGAACCGTGGCTGGAAGTACTCCGAGGGCAGCAGGACGTACGCGTGCTGGTTGAAGCCCGTCCGGACCCCGGGAATGCTGATGTTCTCGAGCTGACCGTATTTCGCCGGGTCCTTGCGGTGCTGGCTGTCGACCAGCCCGGACAGCGACCTGCCCAGCGGGTTCGCCGGGCTCACCGCTCCGGCGCCGTCGTTGTGCCTGACCTGGGCGTTCTCCTGCTGTGTGCCCAGGAGTTCGCCCCAGCTCCCGTAGAACAGGAAGTAGGAGTTGATGGCGGCGACCATCGCCAGGGTCAACGTGAGCTGACTGCCGAGGAGCAGGCCGATTCTGGAGAGCACCGGCCGGATTCCGCGGCCGGCGAAGCGGGGCCAGAGGAAGACCGTGGCTCCCGTGACGCCGACAGCAGCCAGGAACAGCAGGCTGATCAGACCTGTGCTCGTCAGTTCCACTGGGCACCTTTCACTACGGTGTCCGCCCCGGCTGAGACGAACCTGACCGACCCGGCCCGTGCCAGGACAACCGTCACTCCTATAAGAGGCCCCAGGGCCCTAAAGGGTTGCTCGGCGGAGGGCGATCCGTGGGGTTCGACTGGGCAAATCGTTATCAGACTCTGAGGTGCCACTCTATGTGAGGGGACCTGAGTATGTTACAAGGGCAACGCGGACGGACGGCGGCCATCACCTGGCGGGCGGGGCCTTCGTCATCCTTCATTTGCGGGATCCGCTCGGCGCGCGGAGCGTGGATCCTGCGGACATGCAGCCTACTCATCAGCCGCCCACCCGAGTGCTCATCGTGGACGACCACGCCCTGTTCGCGGAGGCTTTGGCGGCGCGGCTGAGCAGGGAGCCGGATCTGGTGATCCTGCCCGTCGCGGGCGACGTGCGCCGCGCGCTCGCCCTGATCAGGACCGAGCGGCCCACCGTAGTCGTGCTGGATCTGCGGCTGGGCACGGAGAACGGCCTGGACGTGCTCGACCACGTCAGGGACGGATACCCGGACGTCCGGGTGGTGATCCTCACCGCCACCAGCGGTGTGGACGCCATCGTGCAGGCGATCCGCCACGGGGCGGTCGGCTGGCTCTCCAAGACCGAGGGGGCGGACCTGGTGGCCCGGGTCGTCCGCAGCGCGGCCCGTCGCGGTGGCTGGATACCGCCGGACCTGCTCGGGGAAGTGCTGCGCCGGCTGGCGCCGGAGAACCCTGAGCCGCTCACCGGCTCCCAGCGGCTGGCCGACCTCACTCCGCGCGAGCGCGAGGTGCTGCAGTGCATGGTCGACGGGCTGAGCCGGGCCGAGATCGCCGGCTGGCTCGGGCTGTCGGCCAACACCGTGCGCACGCACACCCAGAATCTGCTCGCCAAGCTGGACATGCATTCGGCGCTTGAGGCCATCACCCTCGCGATGCGCTCTGGCATGCGTCCCTCGGGTTCAGAGGATCACCCGGGTTCCCGGGGGTCACTGACACTTCCCGTAGATCATCCGCCGTCCGCCGGCCGGGCGCCATAGGACACGCCCGCCCTGCCCATCAAAATGACGTAGCCGTCCATCGTCTCGTTGGGCGATTTGACGTTGACTTCCCGTTCCTACGCTCTGTCCAACGGCAACCAGGGGGTGGTCCGTGCTGAGATTCGTGCGGCGCCGTGGGGCCGAGACCGATCGGCCCGGCGTCCCCACTCTTATGATCGGGGCGGGCTCGACAGGGCGGGTTCTCGCGCAGGCGCTCCTCGACGACCCGCGGGGAATGCGGCCGATCGGTTTCCTCGACGCCGACTCCGACCACGGCCGGGTCTGCGGACTGCCGCTCCTCGGCCGCCCCGAGGAGATCGCCGAAGTCGCGGCGCGCACCGGGGCGCGGGCCGTGGTGCTGGCCCTCCCCACGATGTCCCGCCAGAGCGTCGCAGAACTGGTCGGCAGAGCGTGGGCGGCGGGTCTGGCGCTGCGCTGGCTGCCCGCCTGTCCCGAGCACGGACGGCGGGGCGTACGGGTCCAGGACCTACGGGAGATCCGGCTCTCCTGGCTGATCGGCCGGGACGAGGTCAGCGTGGCGGGCTCCCGGGCCGGGCGCCTGATCGACGGCAGGCGGGTGCTGGTCACCGGGGCGTCCGGCACGGTCGGCGCCGCCCTGTCCCGGGAGATCGCCCGGCTGGGCCCGGCGGGGCTGTGGCTGGTCGATCAGGACGCCGGGCGACTGGATCTGGTGCAGCGGGAGATTACCGGCTCGCGGCAGGTGGCGGCGGATCTTCGGGACCCCCAGCGGCTGGCGCGGGTGTTCGATGAGATCCGGCCCGAGCTGGTCTTCCATCTGGCGGGCCGGTCGGAACTTGCGCCGCTGGAGCTTGATCCCTGTGAGGCCGTCATGACCAATGTGCGGTCCGCCCATCACATGGTCGAGTCGGCGGTGCGGCTCGGGGCGCAGCGGTTCGTCCTGGTCTCCACGGACAAGGCGGCCGATCCGGCCTCGGTGTTCGGAGCCACCAAGCGGCTCGCCGAGATGGTGACGCAGACTGCCGCGGGCGGCCCCACATGCTTCGCGACCGTACGACTCGGGAACCTGATCGGAACCCCGGGCTCACTGCTGTCGGTGCTCGCGAGCCGGATTCCGCGCAACGAGGCGGTCACGCTCGCGCATCCGGAGGTGGCCCGGCACTTCATGACGGTCGAGGAGGCGGCGGGTCTGGTGCTGGAGGCCGCCGCCCTCGCGGAGGAGGCCGAGACGTTCGTCCTGGACATGGGCGGTCCGGTGCCGGTCGTGGACCTGGTGCACCGGTACGCGGAACAGCTGTGCCTTCCCGAGGTGACCATCCGGTTCAGCGGGCTGGGGCCAGGGGAGAAGCTCGCCGAGAAGGTCTTCTCCGACGGTGAGCGGCGGGTCCGGACCGCGCATCCCAAGATCTGGGGGACCCGCCCGGAGCCGCTGCCACCCGGTCTCCCGCGGCTGCTCGGCGCGCTGTACGAGGCGGCCGACCAGGGCGACGACGCCGCGGTGCGCATCCTGCTGCGCCGGCTGCTGCCGGAGTACCACCCGGTACGCCGCCCCGGGCCGACGTTCACCTCTTCCGGCAGCACCGATCCAGAGACCCTCTGACGTGGCTCGCCTGCGGGTCGCCACAGTGATCACTCGTTTCAGCGGTGGTATCGGGACGCTGGCGCTGACCGGTGCGCTCGCCCTCGACCCCGCCGCCTACGAGGCGACGGTGGTGACCGGTGGAGGACGCCGGGAGGACGTGGTGCTGAAGGGGGCGGGGACCGTCGCGGGTGCGGACCAAGGGGATCTCACGCCTCGGGCGCTCGCCGCCGGAATGAACGTCATCCGGGTGGCCGGGCTGGTGCCGCAGTGCTCGCCGCGCGGTGACCTCGCCGCGTTGCGTGCCCTGATCCGGGTGCTGGACGAGGGGAAGTACGACGTCGTCCACACCCACAGTGCCAAGAGCGGGGTCCTCGGCCGGTTCGCCGCGGCCCGCACGGGGGTTCCCCGGATCGTGCACACCTGGCACGGGCTGCCCTTCCACGAGTCCCAGTCCTGGCCGCGCCGCCAGGCGTACCTCGGTCTGGAGCGGCTGGCGGCCCGGCACACCGACGCGTTCCTGGCCGTCGGCTCGGAGACCGTGCTCAGAGCGGTGCGGCTGGGGCTGGCCGGGCCGGAGCGGATCAGGGAGTCCTGGCCGGCGGTAGACGTCACGGCGTTCGAACGGGCGGACGCCACCTGGGCCCAGGCCAGGCGGCGGCTCGATCTGCCGATCGGCGTCAGAGTGATCGGATCGGTCGGCCGGCTGGTCCCGCGGAAGGGCCCGGATCTTTTCGTGCGGGCGCTGGCCCGGTTGCCGGACGACGTGTTCGGGCTGTGGGTCGGCGACGGGCCGATGCGGGAGCGGCTCGACCGGCTCACCGCCAAGCTGGGACTGACCGACCGGGTCCGGTGGCTGGGGCACCGCCAGGACGTGGCCGAGGTGCTGCCCGCCTTCGACGTCATGGCGGTGACCAGCCGCTGGGAGGAGGTTCCGTCGGTGCTCATCGAAGCGGTCGGGGCGGGCATCCCGCTCGTGGCGACCGCGGTCTCCTCCAACCACGACCTGGTGCTGCCGGGAGAGACCGGCCTGCTGGTGCAGCCCCGGCCCGCCCAACTCGCCGGGGCGATCACCTGGATGCTGGACCATCCGGTCGCCTCGCGCGCGATGACGGAGCGGGCCAGGGCCCGGCTCGGCGAGTGGTATTCGCCGAGGTTCCTCGGGGCCGTGCTGGACGACACCTACCGAGGATCCTCGCGGCGGCCACTGAACCGGTTACGGAGCCGGCGGCAGGACGCCGAAAAACTTGTTTGAGATGGTTTTACCTTTTAGGGGATTTTGATAAGTGAATAACTGTAGTACGACGCCCAAAAACAGTCTTCGGTTTACTGGGAACATTGCTATGACCACATCCGGTCACAGCCAAATCTGTTGCTGTTAATTGACTGGACACAGGCCTTGCGCGGGGCGAACGTCAAAGCGGGTGCAGTAATACGGACGGGGGTCCTTCCATGATCAACGGGCAGTCTCGGTCAATCCAGGACACGCCCGAATACACCGCCACAATCACCGCAGCGGTGGGCGTGGCCGGGCCGGAGCAGACAGGTCGGCCTCCAGGGGGCTGGGGCGAGAAAAACGACCTGACATATCCGCAGGAGCCGGCGCCGGGAGATCCCGCGCTCTGGCGCCAGCGTCTCCGGCACGACATCCGTCATGAGCTCGGCACGATCATCATGCTGGCTTCGGCGGTAGCGGTGTCCGACGACATCGGGGTGAAGAGCAGAGAACTCATCGAACAATTGCTGGGCGAGACGCGCTGGCTCGACCATCTGCTGCGGCAGCTGGACGAGGACGACGACGCGCAGCCGCTGCCAAGCCCGGAGCGGATCCGGGTCGACGAGCTCGCGGCCGAAGTGGTCGCCGGGCTGCGGCTCGCCACCCCTCACCGAGTGGGCTTCACCGCCCAGCCGGCCTGGGCTCACATGGACGCGCTGGCGCTGTGGCGGGCGCTGCGCAATGTCCTCGACAACGCCTGCCGGGTGGCCGGCAGCCGGGTGGACGTCAAGGTCGAACACGAGCAGGGCTGGATCGCGATCCAGGTCGATGACGACGGGCCCGGGTTCGGGTCCGGCTCCGCCGCCAAGAAGGGAGGCCTGGCCTCACTCGGTCTAGGCATCGTGCACGACCTGATCTCCGGCTACGGCGGCAGCTTGGAGATCAGGCACTGCGAGCTCGGCGGAGCCCGGGTGCGCATCCTGCTGCCGACGGCGGGCGGCGGCCCGTGAAGGTGATCGTCTGTGACGACCACGCGGTCTTCGCGGACTCGCTGGCGCTGGTTCTCGCCGATGCGGGTCACAGCGTCGTCGGGGTGGCCTACAGCCCCGACGACGCGCTGTCCGCCTTACGCACCACCACGGTCGACGTCTGCCTGATCGATCTGCATTTTCCCGGCGAGAGCGTCATCGAACGGTTGCCCGAACTTCGGGCGGCCGCCCCCGACACCCGTTTCGTCATGCTGACGGGTTTCCTGGAGAGGGAGGTGCTGAACGCCGGTGTCGACGCCGGTGTCCGTGGCTTCGCGCACAAGGGCCAGCAGGCCCGGGAGATCATCGCGCTGCTGAGCCGGGTGCACGAGGGAGAGCTCGTGGTCGATGACGCCACCGGGCGCGCCGCGCCCACCTCGCCGCGCAACCAGGCACAGCGTGTCGCGCGATTCCTGACTCCGCGCGAACGCGAGGTGCTGACCCGGCTGGCCCGGGGGGAGTCCACGGCGGCGCTGGCCAAGGCGATGGGGGTCACCAGGAGCACGGCCCGCAGCCATGTCCAGAGCGTGCTCACCAAGCTCGGTGTGCACTCCCAGCGGGAGGCCGTCATCGAGGCCGCCCGCAGCGGTCTGGTCAGTGTCGAGACAGGAGAGTGGCTCGTCCGCTGACGACCCGGACGCCTGACGGGAAGGGGAGGGCCCCGCCAGGCGTCCAGGCCGCCGGCCGTCCTGCTTGCCAGTTGCAGGGCCTGCCAGTTGTACGGCTGGCGAGGCGTCCGGCTCGCAAGATGTCCGGCCTGGAAAGCCGCGCGGCTTGTCAAGCGCGCGGTTGCTCAGGCGTCCGGGGGGAAGAGCGATCTCGCCCAGGCGTAGTCGGGCTTGCCGACCGGTGTGTGCCGCACGCCCCGCGCCCCGGGCGCGGCGGCGGCAGCGGGCGGTGGTGGCGGAATCGGCTGTCTCGTAAGGTCTCGAGCCGACGACCGGCGTAGACCCGACCCCCGTGGGATGCGGGAGGATGGGGCCGGCGACGAAAGGCGACACGGTGACGCAGGGCGACGATGTGCAGATCACGGTGACGCGCACACTCAGCAAGGAACAGCAGGCCCGCCGGGCGCGGCTGGTCGAGGCGGCCCGGCGGCTCGCCGACGAGGGCGGCTACGCCGCCGTGACCATGCATGATGTCGCCGACCGGGCGGGCGTGGCGAGGGCCACCGTGTACCGCTATTTCGCCTCCAAGGACCATCTGCTCACCGAGGTGGCGGCCGCCTGGGCCCGGACGGTCACCGCGGACATCGTCCTGGCTCCCGGCGGGGAGCCGCCCGGCGACGCGACCCCGGCCCAGCACCTCGCCGACCTGCTCGAGCGCATCGTCGAGGTCGCCGCGGCCGACCTCACCCTGACCTCGACGATCATCCAGGCGGTCACCTCGCCGGATCCCGCCATCGAGGACGCCCGCACCGAGTTGTTCCTGTTCGTCCGGACCCGGCTGGCCGCCGCGATGAGCGACGAACCGCCCGCCCAGGAAGAGGTCGAGATAGTGCTGGGCCATGTGCTGCTGGCCGCTCTCGTCAGCCTCACCGCGCTGCGCCGTCCCACCGAAGAGGTCGTCGCGATGGTGCGGACCGCCGCCCGCCTCATCCTGGCCGGAGCACTCTCGTAGGCCGCCCGGCCACGGCTGCGACCTCTGAGAAAGGTGAGGCCGCCGCCGTCTGTTGTCATTCAGGTGACAAAAGACGGCGGCGAATGCTTCTTCGAACCAGCAGAACCATTCGCCGGACACCGATAGTTTGCGCCGTAATCAGCCAAGTACTGTCCGGGAGGTGCGGGATGAGTCAGCACGCGTCCCGGAAACCCTGGTACGGCGTCCCCGGCGAGATCGCCGAGGTGTTCCGCCCGCATCTGGACGGCGTAGCAGACGAGATGATCGGCGAGATCCAGCGGGGCGTACCGGAGTACGCCCGGCCGCTGGACGACGCCTACGTGCGCATGGTGCGACTGGCGGTGGAGGGGGCCCTTCAGCAGTTCGTCGACCTCATCGACGATCCGATGGCCTCCTGGAAGAACGTCGTCGACGTCTACGGAGAGGTCGGGCGGCTCGAGGCCCGTGAGGGCCGTAGCCTGGACGCCCTGCAGACCGCACTGCGCCTGGGCGCCCGGGTGGCCTGGCGACGGCTCACCGAGGAATCCGAGCGCCTCAACGTCTCCCGGCAGTCTCTGGGCATGCTCGCGGAGGCCATCTTCGCCTTCCTCGACGAGATCGCGGCGGCGGCCACCCAGGGCTACACCAAGGCCCGCGAGGAGGTGGCCGGCGAGCTGGAACATCGCCGCAGACGCCTGCTGGACATGCTGCTCGCCGAACCGCCCGCCGGCGCCCAGGCCCTCGCGGATCTGGCCCGGATGGCCCAGTGGCGCGTGCCCCGGAGCGTCGCGGCGGTCGTGCTCTACGAACGGGGGCAGGATCGCTTCTCCCACCCGTCGCTGCCGCCTGACGTGCTGACCGACATCAACCGGCGGGAGCCCTGCCTGCTGGTGCCAGATCCCGACGGGCCGGGCCGTGGCCAGATGCTGCAGACGGCGCTCCGGGACTGGGTGGCCGCGGTCGGGCCCACGGTGGCGATCACCGACGCCGGCAAGTCGCTCCGCTGGGCGCGCGAGGCACTGCTACTGGCCCGCCGCGGAGTGATCCCCGATCAAGGCCTGATCCGGGCGGCCGACCACATGCCCAGCCTGATCATCTTCAAGGACGAGGAACTGGTCAACGCCGTGGCCGCCAAGCGGCTCGGGCCGCTGCTGGAGGTACGGCCCCGGCACCGAGAGCGGCTGGCGCACACCCTGCTGGCCTGCCTGCAGAACGGGTTCAACGCGACCGAGGTCGCGGCCCGGCTGCACGTCCACCCGCAGACCGTGCGGTACCGGCTGCACCAGCTGGAGGAACTGTTCGGTGAGCAGCTGTACGACCCGGACGCACGGCTGGAGTTCGAGATCGTCCTGCACGTCTGGATCGCGCTCGCCGGGGAGGCCGCCGAGCCGGAGCCGTCGGCCCAGGTGATCGCGCTGGACGGCTCCCGGCGGAAGGCGTGAGGGGAGTCGCCCCGGCGACCGGTCAGCGCACCGCGACGATGTGATCCCTGATGGGAAGCTGGTGAATGGCGGCCTGGGTCACCGCGTCGATCTGTTCCGCGGTGAGCAGGGCGCCGTCCTTGTCGCCCTGGCCGGCGCCGTGCCGCAGGATCCGGCCGGGAAGCCGGTAGACCCGCAGCAGGGTGATCCCGCTTCCGGTCAGCCCCCTGCGCGGGAGCCTGCCGCCGTGCGCGATGAGGAGCGGGGAGACCCGGATGTCGGTTTGCAGTTGCCCGGACAGCAGTTCGGCGATCACATCGGACATTCTCTGCAGCTGCACCGCCGTTCGTGAGCCCGAATCCTTGCCGATGAACAGTCTCCCGCCATAGACGGCGAACTCCGTCTCCGGGTCCCACGCCTGATTGCCGACGACCCATACCCCGGTAGGGCCGATCACCAGATGGTCGGCATTCCCCTGCCCCCGAACCGAGCGGCCGTGCAGCACGCGGTACCCGCGCCATTCCAGGGTGAAGCGCAGCACCCGGGCGGTGCGCTGCTCGCCGCGCTGGCCCCGGCGCCAGACGCTCAGCGTGGCCCGCCGCCACGAGTGGTAGGCGGCATCCGCGCCGGCCGCGAGCAGCGCGACGAGCGCTCCCCACGCAGGTGAGAGCAGCTTGCCGGCCAGTACGAGGCAGACTCCGGCGATGATGCCCCGCTGGATGAGCCGCTGGCGCCGCCCGCGCTCCCACAGCTCCTCATAGATCGCTTGAGGCGACCCGCCGGTGAAAGCCGGGTTATCCCGGAAGTAAAATGACCCGCCGGACATTCTCGCTCCTCTTGTAGAACGTTCCACATCATTGCCTTGATACCCCGGCCGGGGAACGGTTGCTACAGAGGTTATGCGAATAGGTCGCAATCGTGAGATCACGCTGAGTCTATTGACGATGCGTGTCGTGATGTGCAGTCAGATTTGTAGTCAATGCAATACGAGAACATTGTATGGTAATGGTCTGTGCAATTTTCACCGACACTTGATAATGGCCTCGGATCTGGGCCGGAGCGCCGGGCCGGGCCGGGGAGTATCACTGGTCGACTTGCAGCATCCGGTCCACGAGCTGGTGCAGGTGCGCCCGGAACCGCCGGAGGAAAACGCTGTTGCGCGGTCCCTCACGTCGGCCGTTCTTGTTGAGCACGCCGCCGACGCAGAAGCCGTGGATGCACCAGCTGACGGTCCACAGGGCGTACTCGATGTCCAGGTCGGGCGGGACGAATCCGTCCAGTGCATGGGCGATCCGGTCCAGCCCGGGCTGGACGTAGAGGCCTTCCAGCTCGGTGATGTCGGTGGCGTCCGACTGCCATCGATGCAGCCACAGCGCGGGCACCTCGGGGTTGTCCACGCAGAAGTTCAGGTAGCGGTCCGCCAGCATGTGGATGCCCGCCCGGTCGTGGGTGAACTCGGTGAAGGCCGTGTCGAAGACCGCCTTCTCGGCAAGTGAGGCCCAGGTCATCACCGCGACGTAGATGTCCCGCTTGCCGCCGACGAGCCGGGTGATGGTGTGGACGCCGACTCCGGCGGCGTCGGCGATCAGCTGGGTCGAGGTTCCGTCGTAGCCGAGAGAGCCGAACAGTCGGGTGGCGGTCTGGATAATGCGATCACGGACCATGTCGGGCTCTAACAGGCCATCACGCTGTGCCGCTGTCATAACATCACGGTAGTCGCCATGCGAAATACTGGGAAAACAGATGGTCAAGTCTTCGCAGTTCAACGGTCAAATCAGCCACGGTGTGTGCCCCCGGTAGGATTCGAACCTACGCATCCGGCTCCGGAGGCCGACGCTCTATCCCCTGAGCTACGGGGGCTCAGTGCGATAGAAGATTACCAGGCTTCCAAGGCGGTCGCGCACCTCGTTGTTCACCGTGCGTGGCAACGGCGGAACGGCTAACTTGTCGCCCGTGACCGAGCTACTGGGACGCGTACTGGTCGTCGATGACGATGAGGTGATCCGTCAGCTCATCGCCGTGAACCTGCAACTGGAGGGCTTCGAGGTCTCCACCGCCGTCGACGGTCAGGACTGCCTGGACAAGGTGCACACTGTCCGGCCGCACGTGATCACGCTGGACATCATGATGCCTCGGCTGGACGGATGGGTGACGGCGGTGAAACTGCGTGAGAACCCCGCCACCGAAGGCATCAAGGTCGTCATGATCACGGCTAGGGCGCAGGACCACGACATCCGGCGCGGCCATGAGATCGGCGTGGACGCCTATGTCACCAAGCCCTTCGACCCCAACGAGCTGATCCGCACGGTCCGGGAGCTGGCCGGAGCGCGCGCCGACGGCTGAGCGGACGCACCCTATGCCCGTGGGACGGCTGTCCGCATAGTGGTCGGATAGTCTCACCAGGGTGACCGGAGCCGAGCTGAGCAGTGCCCTCGCGGCCGCGGCGCGAGACGCCGTCGCCGCAGGTGAGCTCAGTGTACGCATTCCCGATGAGGTGCCGTTGACCTGGACGGACGGGGCCTGCAGCTCGCCGCTGGCCTTGCGGCTGGCCGCCGGCGCCGGCCGTCCGGCGCACGAGGTGGCCGAAGTGATCGCGGAGCGGCTGGTCATGGCCCCCGGCGTCCGCCGGGTGCACATCACCGGTCCCGGATTCCTGACGATCACCGAGCGGGCCCCCGGCGCGCTGGCGGCGGCCATCATCGCCGCGGGGAAACGGTACGCTCACGCCGAGCTGCCCGCGCCGGGCACCTGCTGGCCGGACCTGCCCAGGACCTTCGGCAATCCCGGCTTCTCCGTACGGTTCGCGTACGCTCGGGCGGCCGCCATCGGGCGGCGGGCCCGTGACCTGCGGATCGAGCGCGCGGACCCGGGAGCCCTGAACGAACCGCCGGAGCTCGGGCTGCTCGGCCTGCTGGCGGAACTGCCCTCGCGCGCCGGGCAGGCGGAACGCGAAGCACACCCCGATCCGCTCAGGCGCCACCTGGAGCGGATCGCCGACGTCTACCACGACGTCTACGAGCGGTGCCCGGCGCTGCCGGTGGGTGATGAGGAACCGACCCCGGAACACGGGGCCCGCCTCACCCTCGCGGAGGCCGTACGCATCAGTTTGGACAACGGGCTGCACATGCTCGGAGAGACCCCAAGAGAGTTGCTATGAGTAGAGCCGCTCACCCGGCCGGAGGGCGTCACGCGGACGTCCTTCCCGAGGCCTATCCCCTGCCGCCGGCCGACGATCTGAACGAGCTGGCGCCGGCCGTCTGGCCGCGCAGCGCGGAGCGGGTCGATGGTGCCGTCACGGTCGGCGGGATGGACGTACGGGACCTGGCCGCCCAGTACGGCACCCCGCTGTACGTGCTGGACGAAAGCGACTTCCGCGCGCGGGCCAGGGAGTTCAAGGCCGCCTTCGCCGACGAGGACGTCTATTACGCCGGCAAGGCCTTCCTGTGCGGGGCGGTCGCCCGCTGGGTCAGTGAAGAGGGTCTCGGCCTGGACGTCTGCAGTGGCGGTGAGCTCACCGTGGCGTTGGCCGCGGGCGTGGACCCCGAGAAGATCACCATGCACGGCAACAACAAGTCCGGCGCGGAGATCATCAGGGCGCTGGAGAGCGGGGTCGGCCGGATCGTGGTCGACTCGTTCGAGGAGATCGCCAGGGTCGGCTATCTGGCCCAGTCGCAGGCCCGCAGGCCGAAGGTCCTCATCCGGGTGACCACCGGCGTCGAGGCGCACACCCACGAGTTCATCGCCACTGCCCATGACGACCAGAAGTTCGGGCTGTCCCGCAACACCGGGGCCGCATTGGAAGCCGTACGGCGGGTGCTGGAGCTCAAGCAGATCGAGCTCGTCGGCCTGCACTCGCACATCGGTTCGCAGATCTTCCAGACCGACGGATTCGAGGTGGCGGCGCACCGGCTGGTCGAGCTGCTGGCCGCGATCCGCGATGAGCACGGCCTGGTGCTGCCGGAGCTGGATCTCGGCGGCGGGCTGGGCATCGCCTACCTGCCCGGCGACGAGCCGCTCGACCCCAAGCTGATCGCCGACAACCTGCGCCGGATCGTGGCCCGGGAGTGCCGGTCCTACGAGCTGCCGATGCCCCGCCTGACGGTGGAGCCGGGGCGCGCGATCGTCGGCCCGGGTGGCATCACCCTGTACGAGGTCGGCACGATCAAGGACGTCGAGGGGCTGCGGACGTACGTCTCGGTCGACGGCGGGATGAGCGACAACCTGCGGACCGCGCTGTACGACGCCGAATACACCAGCGTGCTCGCGAGCCGGGTGTCCGACGCCGCGCCGATGCTCAGTAGATTGGTCGGCAAGCACTGCGAGAGCGGCGACATCGTCGTGCGAGACCTCTGGTTCCCGCAAGATCTTGCGCCCGGTGACCTGGTGGCGGTCGCGGCCACCGGTGCGTACTGTCGATCGATGGCGAGCAACTACAACCATGTCCCGCGCCCTGCGGTCGTGGCGGTCCGAGAGGGTGCCGCGCGGGTCATCGTGCGCCGGGAGACCGACGATGACCTGTTGCGGCTGGATGCGGAGATAACACCTTGAAACCCCTGCGTATTGCCCTGCTCGGCTGCGGCACGGTCGGCAGCGAGGTCGTCCGGCTGCTGCGTGAGCAGGCCGCCGACCTGACGGCCCGGATCGGCACCCCGCTGGAGCTGGCGGGCATCGCCGTACGGCGGCTGGACCGGCCCCGGCCGGGCATCGATCCCGAGCTGCTCACCACCGATGCGATAGGCCTGGTGACCAGGGAGGACGTCGACATCGTCATCGAGGTGATCGGCGGGATCGAACCCGCCCGCTCGCTCATCCTGGCCGCCATGAAGAACGGCAAGGCGGTCGTCTCCGCCAACAAGGCGCTGCTCGCCGAGGATGGCGAGACGGTCTTCGGAGCGGCCCGCGAGTACGGCGTCGACCTGTACTACGAGGCCTCGGTGGCCGGGGCGATCCCACTGCTCCGGCCGCTGCGCGAGTCGCTCGTCGGTGACCATGTGCAGCGGGTGCTGGGCATCGTCAACGGCACCACGAACTACATCCTCGACCAGATGGACGGCCACGGCGCCGGGTTCGCGGAGGCGCTGGAGGAGGCGCAGTCCCTGGGCTACGCGGAGGCCGACCCCACCGCCGACGTGGAGGGCTTCGACGCGGCGGCCAAGGCGGCCATCCTCGCCCAGCTGGCCTTCCACACCGTGGTGACCGCGGCGGACGTCCACCGCGAGGGCATCACCGAGGTCACCGCCAACGACGTCGCGAGCGCCAAGCGCATGGGCTGCGTGGTCAAGCTGCTGGCGATCTGCGAGCGGGTGCCCTCCACGGACGGGCGCAACGGCCGGGGGGTATCGGTGCGGGTCTATCCCGCGATGATCCCGTTGTCGCACCCGCTGGCCAACGTGCGCGAGGCCTACAACGCGGTGTTCGTCGAAGCCGAGTCGGCCGGCTCACTGATGTTCTACGGTGCCGGGGCCGGCGGGGCCCCGACGGCCTCGGCGGTGCTCGGTGACCTGGTCGCGGTCTCCCGCAACAAGGCCAACGGCACCAGGGGACCGGTCGAGTCGACGTATGCGGCGCTGCCCGTGCTGCCCATGGGCGAGACCATCACCCGCTATCACGTGCAGCTCGACGTCGCCGACCGCTCGGGCGTTCTGGCCCAGGTCGCGGAGGAGTTCGCCCGGCACGACGTGTCGATCCAGACCGTACGGCAGGAGGGCCACGGCAACGAGGCCCAGCTGGTGATCGTCACCCACCGGGCCACCGACGCGGCGCTGGCGGCGACCGTCGAGGGACTGAGCAGGCTCGACATCGTGCGAGAGGTCGTCAGCGTGATGCGCGTCGAGGGCGACACGCACTGATCGGCAGGTCATAGACTCTGCGGACGAACCGCAGGTCCCGAGCATGGGGGAAGCCATGACCAGGGTATGGCGTGGGCTCATCGAGGAGTATCGCGATCGGTTGCCGGTCACCGCGAAAACGCCGGTCATCACGCTGCTCGAGGGCGGTACGCCGCTTCTGCCCGCCCAGCGCCTCTCCCAGCTGACCGGCTGTGAGGTCCACCTCAAGGTCGAGGGCGCGAACCCCACGGGCTCGTTCAAGGACCGTGGCATGACCATGGCCATCAGCAAGGCGGCCGAGGACGGCGCCAAGGCGGTCATCTGCGCCTCGACCGGCAACACCAGCGCCTCCGCGGCCGCCTACGCCGTCCGGGCCGGGATGACCTGCGCGGTGCTCGTGCCGCGAGGCAAGATCGCCATGGGCAAGCTGGCGCAGGCCCTGGTGCACGGTGCCCGGCTGCTCCAGGTCGACGGCAACTTCGACGACTGCCTGGAACTGGCCCGCAAGCTCGCCATCGACTACCCGGTGGCGCTGGTCAACTCGGTCAACCCATACCGGCTGCAGGGGCAGAAGACCGCCGCGTTCGAGATCGTCGACGCCCTGGGCGACGCCCCCGACGTGCACTGCCTGCCGGTCGGCAACGCCGGCAACATCTCCGCCTACTGGATGGGCTACCGGGAGTACGCCACGGACGGCGTCGCCGCCCAGCGCCCCCGGATGCTCGGCTTCCAGGCCAGCGGGGCCGCGCCCTTCGTCCGCGGCAGGCCCGTGCTCAAGCCGCAGACCATCGCCACCGCCATCCGGATCGGCAATCCCGCCTCCTGGGACCTGGCCGTGGCCGCCCGCGACGAGTCCGGTGGCGCCATCGAGGCGGTCACCGACCGGCAGATCCTGGCCGCCTACCGGCTGCTCGCCCGGGAGGAGGCCGTGTTCGTCGAGCCCGCGTCCGCGGCGAGCGTCGCCGGTCTCCTGCAGGCGCACGAGGAGGGCCTGATCCAGCCCGGCTCGCGGGTGGTCTGCACGGTGACCGGTAACGGCCTGAAGGACCCCGACTGGGCGATCTCCGGTGCGCCCGCTCCCACGACGGTCCAGGTCGACGCCCATGCCGCGGCATCCGCCCTCGGACTGGCATGACATCCCGGTGACTGCGTCGCGGCCAGGGTCCGGCCCTTGACGTGCGGTCTCGCTTCGGTGCACGATCACCTCGCTACCCGCCTTTCGGCGGGACGACGCGCGGCCGTTCGCGGCCGGTGCTGAGGGTCGACGGGTCCGGCCCGCGGCCCGGGGGCTTCACAGGGGATTCCACGCCGCATACCGGAACGCCGTATATCGGGAAACATTGAAGGAGAGCATGAGCTGGGGGAGTGATCCCGTACGGGTGAGGGTGCCCGCGACCAGTGCGAATCTGGGACCGGGCTTCGACTCGCTGGGGTTGGCACTTACCCTCTACGACGACGTCGAGGTCGCCGTCACGCCGCGGGGGGTGGCCATCGAGATCTCCGGCGAGGGCACCGAACTGGCGGGCCGCGGCGAGAGCCACCTGATCATCAAGACGATCAGGCGGGCATTCGAGGCGATCAACGCCGCGGCGGGGGTCACGCTGGAACAGCCCGGGTTGCGGCTGAGCTGCGTCAACCGGATCCCGCACAGCCGGGGCCTGGGGTCGTCGTCCGCGGCGATCGTGGCCGGCCTGACCGCCGCTCGCGCGCTGCACCCGTGCGGCTCCGTACTGCACGATCAGGCGGCCCTGACACTGGCCACCGAGATCGAGGGGCACCCGGACAACGTGGCGCCCTGCCTGGTGGGCGGGCTCACGATCGCGTGGAACCGTCCCGACGGGCCCCGGCTGGTACGGCTCGACCTGGAGATCGAGGTCGTGGCCTTCGTACCGGACCAGCGGCTGGTCACCGAGCAGGCGCGCGGGCTGCTGCCCGAGTTCGTGTCCCATGCGGATGCGGCGGCCAACACGGCCCGGGCGGCATTGCTGATCGCGGCATTGACCTCGGGGACCGCCGGGCGTGATCTAGGTTCCGACGTCCTGCTGGACGCCACCGACGACCGGTTGCACCAGTCCTACCGCGCACCGGCCATGCCGGGCTCGGCGGCGCTGGTCGGCCGGCTGCGCGAGGCGGGAGTGCCTGCTGTTATCTCCGGGGCGGGCCCGACCGTCCTGGCCTTCACAACAGCGTCCCAGATCGATTCAATGCATGTGGAAGTGGGTAGTGCGTGGCACAAACACCCGCTGAACGTGGACCTCCGGGGTGCGGACGTTCAGCTGCCGAGGCCGCGTGACACGCGACTTTAACCTCCAAGGAATAGCAGTGTGCCCTGGTGATGTTAGGCTGAGTGACGCACCAGATGCCCCACTCGGGGCCTTGTGCTCGTCAGCCACGCACCGCCGGGCCGGCCTACTGGTCGTGTCCGCCCCGCGCACGTGGCTCCCCGACACCGCGACTTTCCGCTGTCTGGCATTCCAGCAAAGTCTCGGAAGTGGCGGGATAGGGGAACCAAGCGAGCAATCCGTCCCGACCATCTGGTTGCGCCCAGACATTGCCGGTGACGACCCCATCGTGATCGGCCGAGCACGATTCGGCGCCCCCGCCGTATCGCACTACCGGGTTGACGGGCCGACGTAGGCCTCTACCCGCTCCCTGGGAAGGACCCTTAGTGAGCGAATCCAGCGAACTTCTTACGGACGCTTCTGGCACAGCGCCGGTCGCCGCGGACGGCGGTGCCGAGGCCGTCGCGCCGAGGCGTCGCCGCACGGGCACCGGCCTGTCGGCCATGGTGCTGCCCGAGCTCAAGACGCTCGCGTCCGGCCTTGGCATCAGCGGAACGGGTGCGATGCGCAAGAGCCAGCTCATCGCGGCCATCCAGGAGAAGCAGGGCGGTGGCGTCGCATCCGGTGACGCCGGCGCCGCTCCGAAGGCCGCTGTCACGGTGCAGGCCGAGAGTGCCTCCGCCTCGAACCTCGCGGAGGCCACCGTGGCACCCGTCGAGCGGGCCGAGCGACCCGAGCGCGCCACGCGTTCCCGCCGCGCCAACGCGGCCAGGCGTGAAGAGGGCGGCGAAGAGCAGCTCACCATCGCCGAGGACGGCAAGCAGGCCGCACGCGAGTCGGTGCAGGCCGCGCAGTCCGGCCAGCCGGCCACCGCGCCCGCGGGGCGCACCTCCGGCTCTGCCGAGGACGGCGGCGACGGCGCGGGCAACCGCGACGGCGGCCGTGAGAACAGCCGCGAGGGCGGCCGTCAGCGGCAGCGCAGCGGGCGGGACCGGGGCGAGAACCGCGGGGACAACCGCAACAGCGACCGGGGTGACAACCGCAGCAACGACCAGCGTCGCGGCCAGAGCCAGAGCCAGAGCCAGGGCGGCGGGGGCTCCGAATCCGACGACGACGGCGGCGGCCGGAACCGTCGCGGGCGCCGCTTCCGTGAGCGCAACCGCAGCGGCGGTGGCCGTAGCGGCGGCCGCGAGCGGTACGAGGCCGACCCGGTGGTCAGCGAGGACGACGTCCTGATCCCGGTCGCCGGCATCCTCGACATCCTCGACAACTACGCGTTCGTGCGGACCACCGGCTACCTGCCGGGCCCCAACGACGTGTACGTCTCGCTGGCCCAGGTCCGCAAGAACGGCCTGCGCAAGGGCGACGTCATCACCGGTGCCGTGAAGCAGCCGAGCGGTGACAGCGAGCGGCGCGAGAAGTTCAACGCGCTGGTTCGGCTCGACACCGTCAACGGCATGGAGCCCGAGCAGGCCCGTGGCCGGGTCGACTTCAGCAAGCTGACCCCGCTGTACCCGCAGGAGCGGCTGCGGCTGGAGACCGATCCCGGCATCCTGACCACTCGCGTGATCGATCTGGTCAGCCCGATCGGCAAGGGCCAGCGTGGCCTGATCGTCTCACCGCCCAAGGCCGGTAAGACGATGGTCCTGCAGGCGATCGCCAACGCGGTCACCAAGAACAACCCCGAGTGCCACCTGATGGTCGTGCTCGTCGACGAGCGGCCAGAAGAGGTCACCGACATGCAACGGTCGGTGAAGGGCGAGGTCATCCACTCGACCTTCGACCGCCCTGCCGAGGATCACACCACGGTCGCGGAGCTGGCGATCGAGCGGGCCAAGCGGCTGGTCGAACTGGGCCACGACGTGGTGGTGCTGCTCGACTCCATCACCCGTCTGGGCCGGGCCTACAACCTGGCGGCTCCGGCGTCCGGCCGGATCCTCTCCGGTGGTGTCGACTCGACCGCGCTCTACCCGCCGAAGCGGTTCTTCGGCGCGGCGCGCAACATCGAGAACGGCGGCTCGCTGACGATCCTCGCCACGGCGCTGGTGGAGACCGGCTCCCGGATGGACGAGGTCATCTTCGAGGAGTTCAAGGGCACCGGCAACATGGAGCTCAAGCTCAGCCGGCAGCTCGCCGACAAGCGGATCTTCCCCGCGGTGGACGTGGACCCGTCCAGCACCCGTAAGGAAGAGATCCTCCTGCCGCCGGACGAGCTGCGGGTCGTGTGGCAACTGCGTCGGGTACTGCACGCGCTCGACACCCAGCAGGCGCTGGAACTGCTCCTGGAGAAGATGCGGGAGACCAAGTCCAACGCGGAGTTCATGCTCCAGGTCCAGAAGACCACGATCTCCGAGGACCGCTGAGCGAGCGGCACCTGCGCAACTTCCGTACGACGCGAACCCTGCTCCTCCTGCGGCCCACGCATCGGAGCCGGGACCACTACCGTCGGACGAACGGCGCCCCGAGCACACCCGCGTGTGCTCGGGGCGCCGTTCGTCGTGCGGGATGACCTCGGGGTGGGGCTAGCCCCACCCGGACAAGGGCGGATCGCTCCATGGCGATCGGGACGGCCGGCGGTCACGCTGGAGCCGTACGGTTGGAGACACCATGAGGAGGAGCGGTGAACGCGATGGCGTACGGCGGCGACGGGCCTGCGATCGGCATCCTTGACGGGCGCTCATGGGCGCCACTCCGGGTCATCCGGGATCCGCTGAGCTGGCGTGCCGCGTTGTACCTGCTGGTGAGCATGGGGTTCGGGCTGGCCTGGTTCGTCATCCTGGTCACCGGCGTCTCGCTGTCGGCCGGCCTGCTGATCATCTGGGTCGGGGTGCCGCTCTTCGCGCTCCTAATGATCGCCTGGCGCGCCGGAGCGATGCTCGAGCGGCTTCTGGTCAGGGCCGCTTTCGGCCTCAGCATCCCGAGCCCCTACCGGCGCCTTCCCGAGGGTGGCCCCTTCCGGAAGTTCCGGACGATGGCCTCCGACCCCGCCACCTGGAAGGACCTCGCCTATCTCGCGGTGCTCTTCCCGATCACGTTGGTCGAGTTCGTCATCTCGGTGACGATGTGGGCCGCCACCGGGCTGTTCCTGTTCCTCCCGCTCATCGTGCTGTTCAGCGACGTGCCCGTCTACGTCGATCTCGGGAACGACCTGAACTTCATCATCACCCAGCCGGTGGCCGCCCTGCCGGCGTCCCTGGTGGGGATGGTGCTGCTGGTGATCTCGCTGTACGTGACCCGTACCGTGGCTGTGGCACACGCCTCCTTCGCCCGGGTGCTACTGGGGCCCAGCGAGAACCAGCGGCTGCGGGCCCAGACCGAGCGGCTTCAGGCCCGAACGGAGCACCTGCAGGCCAGCAGGGCCCGCGGAGTGGACGCCGCCGAGGCGGAGCGGCGCCGCATCGAGCGGGACCTGCACGATGGAGCCCAGCAGCGGCTGCTCGCCGTCGCCATGGACATCGGCCGGGCCAGGACCAAGCTCGACAGCGACCCCGAAGGTGCCCGCGCGCTCATCGAGCAGGCGCATGCCGGAACCCGGGAGGCCATCGGAGAGCTGCGCGACCTCGCCCGTGGGATCTATCCCGCGATCCTCACCGATCGGGGGTTGGACTCCGCGCTGTCCTCACTGGCCGGCCGGGCCCCCGTCCCGGTGACGGTGGAGGTGCAACTGCCCACCCGGCCGCCCGCCGCGGTCGAGAGCATCGCCTACTTCATCGTGGCCGAGTCGCTCGCCAACGTCGCCAAATACGCCCGCGCCACCCGTGCGGGAGTGCGGGTGAACAGGGAAGACCAGTGGGTGGTCGTCGAGATCAGCGACAATGGGGTCGGCGGAGCGGCCGCCGCCCCCGGCGGCGGACTGGCCGGGCTGGCGGACCGGGCCGCCGGCATCGACGGCATCCTGACCGTCAACAGCCCCGTCGGGGGTCCCACCGTGATCCGCGCCGACCTGCCCTGCGTCTGGTAGGGCCGTCTGCCCGGTAGGGCGGAGGGCCGCGACAGCCTAGGGTGAGCCCCATGCGGGTCGTGATTGCGGAAGATTCGGTGCTCTTGCGGGAGGGTCTCGTCCGGCTGCTGGCAGACGAGGGGATCGAGACGGTGGCGGCCGTCGGGGACGGGCCGGGCCTGGTCGAGATCGTGGCCGAGCACACTCCGGACCTGGCGATCGTGGACGTACGAATGCCACCGTCGTTCACCGACGAAGGGCTGCGAGCGGCGCTGGAGGCCAGACGCCGGGTGCCCGGCACCCCGATCCTGGTGCTGTCGCAGTACGTGGAGGAGCGCTACGCCACCGAGCTGATCGGCGGCGGGGCGGAGGGCGTCGGTTACCTGCTGAAAGAGCGAGTCGCCGATGTCCGGGAGTTCATCGACACCGTGCGCAGGATCGCCTGCGGGGGCACGGTCATCGACCCTGAGGTGATCGGGCAGCTGCTGGGACGCCGGCGCGGCGGGGACCGGCTGGAGACCCTGACCCCCCGGGAACGGGAGGTGCTCGGCCTGATGGCCGAGGGCCTGTCCAACGCGGCGGTGGCCCGAAAGCTCACCGTCACCGAGGGAGCGGTGGAGAAGCACATCTCCAACATCTTTCTCAAGCTCGGCCTCCAGCTCGCCGAGGAGAACCACCGCCGGGTCATGGCGGTCCTGGTCTACCTGGGCCGGGCCGCGGAATAGGCCGAGCCGGCAGGAATGCCCCGTGACCTCGGTACGTTCAACCATCTGGCACACTTGGAGTGCAACCGCTGCGGTACCGGTTCACGCCCGCATGACTGCGACCGTCTCGTACGGCAAAGCGGCGACCCGGCGACCGCCACCAGCGAGGAGAAACCGTGAAGCCTGACATCCACCCGGACTATGTCGTCACCACCGTGACGTGCACGTGCGGTAACACCTTCCAGACCCGGAGCACGGCGTCGAGCGGCAGCATGCACGCCGACGTCTGTTCCGCCTGCCACCCGTTCTACACGGGCAAGCAGAAGATCCTCGACACCGGTGGCCGTGTGGCCCGGTTCGAGAAGCGGTTCGGCAAGAAGGCCGAGAGCAAGAAGGCCGAAAGCAAGTAGTCCCGCGGACTCAGGCCGACCGGAGGCACACGCCTTCGGTCCGGCCGGTCTGTCCACCGCACAGCTCACCGCAGAGCCCGTGGGATGCGGGGCCAGGATCACAACGTGAATCTCGACGACTTCACCAGAGAATACGGCGACATCGAGCAGCAGCTCGCCGACCCGGCGGTGCACGCCGACCAGAATCTGGCGCGCACGCTGGGTAAGCGGTATGCCCACCTGCGGCCGATCGTCGAGACCTACCGTGAGATCGGCTGCACAGAGGCCGACCTCAGCGCCGCGCTCGAACTCGCGCCGGAGGACGAGGCCTTCGCCAAGGAGGCGGTCGAGCTCGAGCAGCACAAGGCCGAGCTCGAGGCCAAGCTGCAGAAGCTGCTGATCCCACGCGATCCCAGCGACGACAAGGACGTCATCCTGGAGATCAAGGCGGGGGAGGGCGGCGAGGAGTCCGCCCTGTTCGCCGGTGACCTGCTCCGGATGTACACCAGATACGCCGAGCGGGTCGGCTGGAAGACCGAGATCATCGATGCGCAGCACTCTGATCTCGGTGGCTACAAGGACGTCACCCTCGTGGTGAAGAGCAAGGACGGGGCCTGGTCGCAGCTCAAGTTCGAGGGCGGGGTGCATCGCGTCCAGCGGGTGCCCGTCACCGAGTCCCAGGGCCGGATTCACACCAGCGCGGCCGGGGTCATGGTCTCGCCGGAGGCCGAGGACGTCGACGTGCACATCGACCCCAATGATCTTCGCGTCGACGTCTACCGGTCCAGCGGGCCCGGCGGCCAGAGCGTGAACACCACCGACTCCGCGGTCCGGATCACGCATGTGCCGACCGGGGTGGTGGCCTCCTGTCAGAACGAGAAGAGCCAGCTCCAGAACAAGGAGCAGGCGATGCGCATCCTGCGGTCCCGGCTGCTGGCCATCGCGCAGGAGCAGGCCGACGCGGCCGCCTCCGCCGACCGCAAGAGCCAGGTCCGCACGGTCGACCGTTCCGAGCGGGTCCGAACCTACAACTTCCCGGAGAATCGCATCTCCGACCACCGCGTCGGTTACAAGGCGTATAACCTCGACCAGGTGCTCGACGGTGATATGCACAACGTCATCCAGGCCCTGGTCGACGCCGACATCGAACGCAGGCTCGCCGAAGCCCAGTCATGAACCTCCTCCTCGACGAGATCGCCCGGGCGACGGCACGGCTGGCCGACGCCGGTGTCGCCTCACCTCGCGCCGACGCCGAGGAGCTGGCGGCCTCCGTGCACGGAGTGAAGCGGGCCGAACTGCACAGCGTCCCCGACGGAGCGTTCGACGCCCGTTTCTGGGAGGGCATCGCCCGGCGTGAGGCCGGCGAGCCGCTGCAGTACATCACCGGCCGCGCGTTCTTCCGCTACCTGGAGCTCAAGGTCGGACCCGGTGTCTTCGTACCCCGGCCAGAGACCGAGGTGATGACCGGCTGGGCGCTCGATACCCTGCGGGACATGGACGTCAGCGAGCCGCTGGTGGTGGATCTGGGCACCGGGTCCGGGGCGATCGCGCTGTCCATCGCGCAGGAGGCGCCACGCGCCCGGGTGCACGCGGTGGAGAAGGACCCCAAGGCGTACGTCCACGCCACCCGTAACATCGAGTCGGTCGACGAGCGCGGGCGGGTGCGCCTGCACCTGGGTGATTTCGCCGACGCGCTCACCGATCTCGACGGCACCGTCGACCTGGTCGTCAGTAACCCTCCGTACATCCCGATGAGCGAGTGGGAGTATGTCCCGTCCGACGTCCGCGACCATGATCCCCCGGACGCGCTGTGGGGCGGCGGTGACGACGGGCTCAACGCGATCCGGGTGGTGGAGCGGTCGGCCCGCCGGTTGCTGCGGCCCGGCGGCTACGTGGCGGTCGAGCACAGTGACCTGCAGGGAAACGCCGTCTACTGGGTTTTCGCCGAGGAAAACGGCTGGCGCGACGTGCGCAACCGGCGCGACCTGACCAACCGGGACCGTTTCGTCACGGCCCGCCTCAACGAGGAGTGAACGTGAGCCGACGTTATGACTGCTCGGAGCCCATGGAGCGGACCCGGGGGGTAGCGGAGGCCATCTCGACCCTCCGGCGCGGCGAGCTCGTGGTGCTGCCGACCGACACGGTGTACGGCCTCGCCGCGGACGCCTTCAATCCGGCCGCCGTGTCTTCCCTGCTGGACGCCAAGGGCAGGGACAGGGACGTGCCCGCCCCGGTGCTCGTCGGCTCGGTACGGGCCGCACAGGCGCTGCTGGAGGACCTGGGGACCTACGGCCAGGACCTGATCGACGAGTTCTGGCCGGGCGCGCTGACCCTCGTGTGCCGGGCCAACCCCAACCTCACCTGGGATCTGGGCGAGACCAAGGGCACCGTGGCGGTCCGCATGCCGCTGCACGCTCTCGCCCTGGAGCTGCTGAAGGAGACTGGCCCGCTCGCGGTCAGCGGCGCCAACCTCAGCGGTGTTGCCGCGACGCGTACGGTCGACGAGGCCGAGAAGATGCTCGGCGAGGCGGTGTCGGTCTATCTGGACGGCGGCCCGTCCGGAGTCCTCGAGCCCTCGTCGATCGTCGACCTCACCGGGCCCGTCCCCAGGCTGCTGCGCGCCGGTGCGATCTCGGAGGAGAAGATCCGCACTGTCTGCGGCGTACTCCTCAGTGTGGAAGACGACGAGGACGACGAGGAGGACGCGGGCGAAGCGGCGACATCGGACCAGCCCCAGGCGGCGGCCTTGGACGAGCCGGACGCGAAGGTGGACCTCGGCAAGACCGGGCAGGATCCCGTGGTCCCGAAGGTCGCGGACGAGAACGGTGACGCGTCGAAGGACAAGGCTGCCGAGTAGAGCTCAATCCACCGAGATTCCTGGAGGTCGAGGCTACGATGAAAAAACTATGCGGTATGTGACCACTTCAATACGAGAGCACGCCGATAAGCAGGCCTCCCGGCCCACATGCAGGTAGAATTGCTGGACGACCGGTTCGTGTCTTCCATAGGGTTGCGGCCGCATATGCGCTGGCCGCATGGGAATGAGGAAGGGCCAGGAAGTGACGCAGTTCAAATACGTACGGCCTCGCTCTCGCAGTCGGTTGATGAAGCTGTCCGAAGTCAAACAGGTCGCTGATAGTTTGAAGCGTGGATCGTTGGCGGTCTTGCCCACTGAAACCGGGTACATGCTGGCGGCCATGGCGACGTCGACAACGGCGATCGAGCATGCCTTTGCGGTGAAGGGTCGCGATACCGCCAATGTCATGCACGTCGCTTGCGCCTCCCTTGAGATGGCAGAGTCCATCGGAAGAATTACCAAGCGCGCGGTTCGGGTCCTGGAGGAGCTGACGCCCGGCCCGGTCACCGTGATAGTGAATAAAACACCTCTGCTACCCGATCGCCTGGTCACACTCGATGGAACGGTGGGAATCCGGATACCGGACCACCCTGCCACGCTTCAGGTGATCGGAGAGGTCGGGGTTCCGCTGACCGCCACAAGCTTGAATGCCGCGGGTTCAGCCACGGCGCCGATCGAAGAATTCGATCTCGAGTTGCTGAATTGGTCCTCAGACGAAATCGTCTACGTTGTGGAGGACGACGAGGCTATTGTTTACGACAGCCCATCGACGCTGGTGCGAGTGGTGGGTGAAGCCATCGAGGTTCTTCGGCCTGGGCCGATATCAGAATCAGAAGTGGATCGAGTCGCGGGCTGAGGGCTAGCCGAGTGAACCCCACACGACCAAGGACAGCAGGATGACCACCAGTGGGCCATAGAAAAGAAGCATGGTGTGCGACAAGGCCGTGCTCGCCCATGAGGTAACTTCTTTGTGAATCGTGTGATTCATATCGAAGACCTCTACTGTGGTATCCCGCTTGCGCACATCGTTGTACAGCTTCCTGAAAAGCCTCTCCTGTCGCAGGAAGTAGCTGTCCAGCAGCCAGAATCCCGTTACGGGGATCAGACCGGCGAGTGCTATCTTCCAACTTAGCTTGTTCACGGAAAAGGCGATGAACGCGCCGGCCAGCGTCATGCCCCATCCCTTGACCAGGAAAGAATTATTCCCGAGTCTCGTGACGACGGCCTGTATGAACTCAAGGTGCTTGACTCGGTCGGAGGAGAACGGGGGTTCGCTGCCAGGGTTCAAAATTGTCCTAGTAATCGCTCTGGACCTTGGTTCAACGTGTCTGGTGGAGAATATCCGTTCTGCCGACGCGGCAACGGGCGATACGCGAATTTGGCGCCTTCTGCCATGATGCCCGAGGGGTTCCCCGGATCTGGGAACCCCCCGGGCGATCGGCAGGCGGATATCAGTAGTAGCGGCGGAAGCTGGAGACCTTGGTCACCTTGAACTTCTTCTTGCTACCGCTCTTGTAGTAGTAGCCCACGCACTCCCGGATATCGAGATGACCCCGGTAGTAGGAATGCTGGCCACCCGAGGCCGTGGTGCCGGCCCCGTGGTAGTTGATGAAGGTGTACTGCTCCCAAGAGCTACCGGACCAGAACTTGGCCTGGATGCATGCGTCACGCTTGTCGCTTGCGGCGTCCTTGACGTTGAAGCGGAACAGCACGGTCGCCTTGCTGCCCCAGTGGCTGCGCTGGAACGAGCCCCAGGCCTGGGTACCGGACAGACCGCCGGGGTACTTCCAGTAGTGGGTTCCGGCCGGCGTCGCCTCGGCGGGAGCGGCGAGGGCGGTGGTGGTGAGTAGCGCGCCCGCGGCAAGCGCTACAGCGGCGAAACGTCGCATTGGGGGGATCTCCAGATTCATAGGTCGGCCCGCCTCATCGACGGGGACCATCGCTGGTTCATGAGGGTTAGTAGAGCTTCTTCCAGGGGCCGTACCGGACGACGTTCCGGTTCGACTCCTTGATGCCGGCCTCGCGGACGTACAGGTGCGTGGTGTAGCTGGAGGTGAAGAAGTGGCCGTAGCTGTGCTTGAAGCTGAAGTCGGCCGGCTTGCCCTTATAGGTCAGGAAGAACACGTTCGACCACTGGGTCTTGCTGCCTTCGGTGGTTTTGAACTGCACGGCGGGGGACCAGCCGTTGTTGGTGGTGTCCTGCAGCCAGCCGCTGGTGGAGACGTAGCTCCCGGTGCGGCTGTAGGTGCCACCCGCCTTGATGCTCGTCCAGCCGTCTTTGGTGGTCCACGAGTGGGTGGCCGCGTCGGCGGTGGTGGCCACCGCACCGAGACCGGCCATCGCCACACCGGTGGCCAGCGCCACGGTTGCGATACGCCTCATTAGTACCTCCTGTATCGGTTCTTCCGGGTATGCGGGCGTAACCGTAACAGCGAGAGCAAGATCATTTTCACGGTCCGCATACGTCGTGCACTGGATGGCCGAAACCGGCCCGTTACGGGAACCAAATGAGGTCTTCCCCACTCGAATATGGCGCGTCTTGTCTGAGCGGACTTCCCGAAACTCGGCTGACCTGGATCAATGCGGAACGGTTGGCTAAGGGCACGGTTGCATGTGATGCTCGTTACATTTTCGGGATGAGTTGTCCTTTTGGGCGTTTTGGGCGTACCTCGAGCTCCGGAGCGGTCGGACGCTCAGCTCGTGGCAAGGCACGGGGTGCTGGCGTCGAGCCGCATGGCCGGTCGCCGGCCGCTCCGCAGGCGTACGGTGACGGTGACCGCGGGGACGTCATGGGTCATCGTGAACACCCGGCGGGACCGGCCGCGCGGGGGCGCCTCGAGCCGGTAGCCGCGGGCGGTGATCGTGCTCAGGGACAGATCGGTGGCCTGGTCGAGCAGCACCTCGCGGTCGGCGCTGGGCCGCAACGGCACCTCCGCGCGGAACAGGCGCCGGGCTCTGCCGCCGGCGCAGGGCCGGAGGGCGTCGAGCAGGACGCGGGGCCGGGCGCCGGGTGGTCCGAGACGGGCCGCCCCGGAGGAGAGCATCGCCCGGGTGTCGGCCCGCAGCTGGTCGGCGGATTCGGACAGCTCGGGACCGTGGTGACAGCCGCCGAGCAGCGCCCCCGAGGGCAGAAAGAGCAGCGTGCCGAGGGCGAGGGACCTGGCGGCCGAACGCCTCTCCCCGGAGGTCTTCACGGGGCGGACACTAGCGAGGATGAGTTTCTGGCCTGCGGGAAGTCTCTGGGAGTGACGATATCATTACGCCTCGGTGCTGGTTGAGCCGGAAAATGTCCGCTTAATGTGGAGCGCTGTGATGCGACTGCCGGGTCACGTCCGGGTCGGCGTCATCGCTCTGGTCCTGGCGACCGCGATGGCGATCCCGACTCTGCCCTCGGCGGCCTCCGCCCCGTCCGAGCCCGTGGACCCCGCCACGGATCCCGCCGCCCGGCCGCCCGCCGGGCCGCGGAGCGAGAACATCCCCACCTACGACGCGGTGCTCACCGTCCGGACCGACGGGGTCCTGCACGTCCACGAGACCATCACCTACGACTTCGGCGACTCGAGGGGCTACGGCATCGTGCGCACGGTCCCGTACCGGATCAAGAACCGGCTGTACGGCATCGGAGGCGTGCGCGCCAGCAGTTCCACGGGCGCCTCCGCCAAGGTCCGGACCGCCAAGTTCCTGCACGAACTGCGAATCAGCGTCGGCGATGAGGGAAAGCCGGTCGGCGGCCTTCAGGCGTACGTCCTCGACTACGACGTCACCGGTGCGCTCACCCCTTACCGTGGCCGCGACGAGCTCGCCTGGGACGCTCTGGGCACCGGCTGGGGCGTGCCCATCGACGACGCGGCGGTCCGGGTGGTGTCTCCGGTGCCGCTGGCCGGCGCCGACTGCGCGGCGGGGCGACCCGGCGACACGGGCCGCTGCGGGGCGACCAGGGGACGCAGGCACTCGGTCGAGTTCACCCAGTCCGGACTGCAGCCACACGAGGGAATGATGATCCGGATCGCGCTGCCCGAGGGGATCATCCGGGTGCCGCCGCCGCGCTACGCCCCGGCGCACTTCCGCGGCTCGGTGGCGGGATCATGGGCGCTGATCGCCGGATTGCTGCTTGCGGCGCTGGTCTGGCTGTGCCGCCGAGTGCTGGCCGGCCGCGGTCTGGTCCTGATGGGTGGAACGTTTCTGCTGGCCGCAGGTGTTGTCGCGGTGTCGTGGGACCTGGCCGACGACATCCTGCGAGGAGGGCTCTGGGAGGCCTCGGTCGGGGACGCTGCCATGATCGGAGTAGCGGCCGCGGTTGTGGGGGCCGCGCTGATCTGGGCGGCGCGACCCTGGTCGGCACAGGGACTGCAGTGACCGGATTTCCGGAACTTTCCGGGCGATCGGCATAGAGTTGGGCTTGGACCGCCCTGCCGGTGAACCGAACCGGCCCGGCGGTCATCTCTAGTAGTAGGGGCTCTCCCTACTACCGGGAGGGCATCCGAAAGGAAGGTGGGGAGAGCGTGCGCGAATATCTGCTCACCATCCTCGCCGCCGCCGTCATCACCTATCTGATGACCCCGGCCGTGCGCAGGTTCGCCATCTGGTTCGGCGCGATGACCGAGGTACGCGCCCGGGACGTGCACGCGATCCCTACCCCCAGGCTGGGCGGCCTGGCCATGTTCTTCGGGATGGTCGGCGCGCTGGTGGTCGCCGCCCGGCTGCCCAGGATGAGCGAGATCTTCACTTCCCGCAGCTCCAGCGGGGTCGGGATCGGGCTGCTGCTGGCCGGCGGGCTGATCACGCTGATCGGCATCGCCGACGACAAGTGGGAGATCGACGCGCTCACCAAGTTCGCCGGTCAGGTCGCCGCCGCGGGTCTGCTGATCATGAACGGTGTGCAGCTCTTCTGGATCCCGCTGCCGAGTGGGATCCTGATCCTGCCGCCGGAGCTCGGAGTTCCGCTCACCGTGATCATCATCGTGGCCACGATCAACGCAGTGAACTTCATCGACGGACTGGACGGGCTCGCCGCCGGCACCGTTGGCATCGCCGCGGTGGCCCTGTTCAGCTACGCCTACCTGCTGTCCGACTCCGTCGGCGTGGACCTGCTGACCTGGCCCACGCTCATCACGGCGATCCTGGTGGGGATGTGCGTGGGTTTCCTGCCGCACAACTTCAACCCGGCGCGGATCTTCATGGGCGACACCGGGTCGATGCTCATCGGCCTGATGCTCTCCGCCTCCACGATCATGCTGACCGGGCAGTTCGACTCCTCGCTCGTCGGGTCCTACAAGCTGTTCCCGGTCTTCGTGCCGTTGCTGCTGGTCCCCGCGGTGGTCGCCATCCCGTTCATGGACATGCTGCTCGCGGTCTGGCGCCGCACCAACCAGGGCAAGTCCCCGTTCGCCCCGGACAAGCTGCACCTGCACCATCGGCTGCTCGAGCTCGGGCACTCCCACCGCCGGGCCGTGCTGATCATGTACTTCTGGGTCGGGCTGCTCGCCTCCTGCGTGATCGAGCTCGCCCTGGCCAAGCCGATCGCCAAGGCGCTGCACGTGACCACGGCGATGACCCTCACGGTGTCGGTCGCCGCGACCGTCCTGGTCGGGGTCACCGGGGTGGTCGCGATGATCGCGATTCCGAGGCTGCGCCGTCCGCCGCCCGTGCCGCCCGCGACCCCCGCCGAACGGCCCCGCGAAGCAGTCTCCTAACGCCCTCCCGGCGGCCTCCGAGCGCCCTCCGAGCGCCGGGCGAAGGCCGTATCCCGAACGTGAACTGGGGCAACGTCCGGCTACGTGACAAGTAATTGCAAGCCCTCTAAGTGCTTGTGATACGTTTCACGAACAAGCCCCGAACACCAATAGTGACCAAACGGAGCCCACATGGAGTCCTCCGACGCCCGGATTCTCCGCGGCGCCGCGATCCCCACTGGCCTGGTCGGCGTGGCGGCTGTCGTGATCAGCCTGCTGACGGCAGGGTCCAAGGGTGCCCTGGGAGCCGCGATCGGCGCCGCAGTGGTGATCCTATTCTTCACCATCAGCGTGGTCGTGGTGACCTATACGGCAAAGATCTCGCCGCAGACGATGATGATGGCCGCCCTGCTGAGCTATGCCGTGAAGTTCATCGTCGTGCTGAGCATGGTCATCGCTCTCCGCGACGTCACTTTCTGGAGTCCCAAGGCGTTCGCCTGGACCGTCGTCGCGCTGACACTTGTGTGGATCATGGGCGAGACCAGGGCGTCCCTCCAGGTCAGAGTAATCGAGCTGGCGCCGGGTAAAGAGCCCGCAAAGTCCGCAGGTCGTCCGGTCGATTCGGATTCGTGATGGCAGTGGACTACTCCAATATGACCACGCGGGAGGTGGCCTGCTATGGTCCGGTCAACGAAGTACGAGGACGGGCGTTGGCCCGACGAAGCAGAGAACCGCGCCTTCAGCAACGCCGCGTCGGCGGCCCCGGCCACCATTCTGGCGGGGATGCTGGTGTACGGCGGTGCGGGCTGGCTGCTCAGTCGTTGGCTGCACATCCCGGCGCTCCTTCCGGTCGGGCTGGTGCTAGGCCTCGTCTTCGGCTTCTACCTGGTCTACGTCCGCTACGGCCGCTGAGCGCGCCGAGCGGGGCCGTAGCCCACCGAGACGACAGCAAGGTTGCCGCCTTGATGAGCTACGACTGCGAAAGGATCGCCGCGTGAGTGCGCCGCACGTCCTCGCCAAGAATTTCGAGGGTCCCGGACTCGGGCTGTTCGAGTGGAAGCCCATGTTCCACATCGGGCCGTTCGCCGTGGCCAAGCCGATCGTCCTGGTCCTCGTGGTGATGGCCGTCGTCATCGGTTTCTTCTGGTCCGCCTTCGCCAAACCGAAGCTGGTGCCCCGGGGCGTCCAGAACGTCGGCGAGGTCGCCCTGCTGTTCGTCCGCGACCAGATCGCCCGGCCGATGCTCGGCAAGGACGGCGACCGGTGGATGCCGCTGCTCGTACCGCTCTTCTTCTTCGTGTGGGTCGGCAACCTGATGTCGGTGGTCCCGGTCGCGCAGTTCCCGGTGAACTCGCGGATCGCCTTCCCCGCGGTGCTCGCGGGCGGGATCTGGCTGACCATGCTGATCCTCGGCATCAAGCACCAGGGCCCCATCGGATATTTCAAGAACATGATGTTCCCGCCCGGGCTGCCGAAGTGGATCTACATCCTGCTGGCCCCGATCGAGCTGGTCTCGACCGTGCTGGTGCGGCCGTTCACCCACGCGGTCCGGCTCTTCGCGAACATGTTCGCCGGCCACCTGCTGGTCGCGCTGTTCTCGCTGGTGGCCTTCCACTTCCTGTGGGAGAAGGTGACCCCCCTCGGTGTGCCCGTCGGCATCCTCGGGGTGGTCTTCACCATCATCATGACCGCATTCGAGCTCTTCGTGCAGGCCGTGCAGGCCTACGTCTTCACCCTGCTGGCCGCCTTCTACATCAGCAGCGGCCTGCACGCCGAGCACTGAGACCCCGACCGAGTACCACCACGACCTGACCGGTGGGAATTCCATCGGCCGACCGTAAGGAACAGGAATGTCGCAGATCCCGCAGATCCTCGCCGCCGCCACCGACATCAACCCCGGCCTCCGGTCGATCGCTTACGGCCTCGCCGCGATCGGCCCCGGCATCGGCGTCGGCATCGTCTTCGGTCAGGGCGTGAACGCCATGGCCCGCCAGCCGGAGATGACGAACGTGATCCGCCAGAACATGATCCTGGGCTTCGCCTTCAGCGAGGCGCTGGCGCTCATCGGTCTGGTCATGCCGTTCGTCTACACCTGATCAATGACCCCATCTGACAGAAGGGTGTCCACGCCATGAGCCTGGCCGCACACGCTGTGGGGTTGCTGGCCTCGGGAGCCCAGAAGAACCCGAACCCGCTATTCCCCGACCCCGCCGAACTGATCTTCGGCACCTTCGCCTTCCTCGTCGTTCTGTTCGTGCTGGGCAAGATTCTGGTGCCCCGCATCCAGCAGCAGCTCGAAGAGCGCACCGAAGCCATCGAAGGCGGGCTGCGGCACGCCGAGGAGGCACAGGCCGAGGCCAAGAAGGCGCTCGAGCAGTACCGGGCCAAGCTGGCCGAGGCGCGGCACGAGGCGTCCCGGATGCGGGAGGAGGCTCGCGAGCAGGGTGCCCAGATCATCGCCGAGATGCGTGAGCAGGCCGAGGCCAACGCCCGTCGCATCGTCGAGTCGGCGCACGCGCAGATCGAGGGCGAGCGCCAGCAGGCGCTCAACCAGCTCCGCGCTGAGATCGGCACGCTGGCGGTCGAGCTGGCCGGCCGTGTCGTGGGCGAGTCCCTTGAGGACGAGGCCCGGCGCCGCCGTACCGTCGACCGCTTCCTCGAGGAACTCGAGGACCGTGCCCGCACGGAGCAGGTCGCACCATGAGCGGTGCGATCAGCAGGGCCTCGATGGCCGAGGCGCAGGAGCGTCTCGACGCCGTCCTGCCCTCGGCGGATCTGACCACGCTGGGCGCCGACCTGTTCGCGGTGCTGCACCTGATCGGTCGCGAGCATGGGCTGCGTCGCGCACTGACCGACCCCTCCCGGTCGGGCGAGGACAAGGCACAGCTCATCCGGATCCTGCTCGAGGGCAAGATCTCCGAGCCGGCGATCGAGCTGGTCGCACACGTCGTACGGCTGCGCTGGACGCGGCCGAGCGAGCTGACCGACGCGATCGAGAGGCTCGCGGTGGCCGCCGAGGCCGCCCGGGCGGAGGCCGAAGGCAAGCTGGACGACCTGGAGGACGAGCTGTTCCGGTTCTCCAGGATCATCGAGCGGGAGCCGCAGCTGCGCGGCGCCCTGGCCGGCCCCGGCATTCCGGCCGAACGTAAGAGCGGTCTGGTCGCCACCCTCCTCGAGGGCAAAGTGACACCGTCCGCACTCCGGCTGGTCACCGAGGTCGTCATCGACCCGCGGGGACGTAGCCTGGAGCGTGGACTGGCCGAATACGGACGGCTCGTGGCGGAGCGGCGCAGCCGCCTCGTCGCTCTGGTGCGGACCGCTGTCGTCCTCTCCGAGGAGCAGCGCACCCGGCTGGCCGCGGCACTGTCCGCGACTTACGGACATGACGTACATCTGAATGTAGAACTCGATCCCGCGGTCATGGGTGGCTTGTCCATCCAGATCCGGGACGAGGCAATCGACGGCACGATCGCCGGGCGGCTGGATGACGCCCGCCGGCGACTCGCGAGCTGAAAAGCCGAAGAGAGGAATCATGGCGGAGCTGACGATCCGTCCGGATGAGATCCGGACCGCGCTGGAGCGCTTCGTCCAGTCGTACGAGCCCGAAGCGGCCGCGCGCGAGGAGGTCGGCACCGTTGTCGATTCCGGCGACGGGATCGCCCACGTCGAGGGCCTGCCCTCGGCGATGGCGAACGAGCTCCTCGAATTCGAGGACGGCACGCGTGGCCTGGCTCTGAACCTGGACGTACGTGAGATCGGCGCGGTTGTCCTGGGTGACTTCAGCAAGATCGAGGAGGGCCAGCGGGTCCGCCGGACGGGCGAGGTCCTGTCCGCGCCCGTCGGCGACGGCTTCCTCGGTCGTGTTGTGGACTCACTGGGCAACCCGCTGGACGGTAAGGGCCCCATCGAGGCTGAGGGGCGCCGCGTACTCGAGCTGCAGGCGCCAACCGTGGTGCAGCGGCAGTCGGTCAAGGAGCCGCTGCAGACCGGCATCAAGGCGATCGACGCGATGACGCCGATCGGCCGGGGCCAGCGGCAGCTGATCATCGGTGACCGGCAGACCGGTAAGACCACCATCGCGGTCGACACGATCATCAACCAGAAGCAGAACTGGGAGTCGGGCGACCCGGCGAAGCAGGTGCGCTGCATCTACGTCGCGATCGGCCAGAAGGGCTCCACGATCGCGGCGGTGCGCGGCACCCTAGAAGAGGCCGGCGCGCTGGAGTACACCACGATCGTGGCCGCTCCCGCCTCCGACCCCGCGGGGTACAAGTACATCGCCCCGTACACCGGTTCCGCGATCGGCCAGCACTGGATGTACCAGGGCAAGCACGTCCTGATCATCTTCGACGACCTGTCGAAGCAGGCCGAGGCTTACCGCGCCGTATCGCTGCTGCTGCGTCGTCCGCCGGGCCGTGAGGCCTACCCCGGTGACGTGTTCTACCTGCACTCCCGTCTGCTGGAGCGGTGCGCGAAGCTGTCCGACGACCTCGGCGCCGGCTCGATGACGGGTCTCCCGATCATCGAGACCAAGGGCAACGACGTGTCGGCGTACATCCCGACCAACGTCATCTCCATCACCGACGGTCAGTGCTTCCTGGAGACCGACCTGTTCAACCAGGGCGTCCGGCCGGCCATCAACGTCGGTGTCTCGGTCTCCCGGGTGGGTGGTTCCGCGCAGGTCAAGGCGATGCGCAAGGTGGCCGGTACCCTCCGGCTGTCGCTGTCGCAGTACCGAGACCTGGAGGCGTTCGCCGCCTTCGCGTCCGACCTCGATGCCGCGTCGCGGGCCCAGCTCGAGCGCGGTGCCCGGCTGGTCGAGCTGCTCAAGCAGCCGCAGTACCATCCGTTCCCGGTCGAGAAGCAGGTCGTCTCGGTCTGGGCGGGCACCTCTGGTGAGCTCGACGACGTACCCGTCGAGGACATCAGGCGATTCGAGTCCGAGTTCCTGGACTACCTCGAGCACAACCGGTCAGGGATCCTGCAGGGGATCCGCGAGACCGGTGAGCTCTCCGACGACGCTCTGACCTCCCTCAAGGACGCCGTCACGGAGTTCAAGAAGGGGTTCCAGACCTCGGCCGGCACCTTCCTCGGTGAGGACGAGGCCGTCGAGGCGCTCGAGGACGAGGACGTCGAGCAGGAGACGATCACTCGAGTCAAGAAGAGCTGATCGGCGATGGGTGCACAGCTTCGGTCCCTCCGGCGCCAGATCCGATCGGTCAAGTCGACCGCGAAGATCACACGCGCCCAGGAACTCATCGCCACTTCGCGCATCGTGAAGGCGCAGGAGCGGGTCAAGACGTCCCGTCCGTATGCCATCCAGATCACGCGTGCGTTGTCGGCGCTGGTCAGTTCCAACTCCGGCATCGACCATCCGCTGCTCAAGGAGCGCGCCGACGTCGAGCGGACCGCGGTCCTGGTGATCACCAGTGACCGCGGGTTCTGCGGTGGCTACAACGCCAACGTGATCCGTGAGGCTGAGTCACTCGTCCGCAAGCTGCGGGACGAGGGCAAGGCACCGGTTCCGTACATCGTGGGCACCAAGGGGGCGATCTGGTATCGCTTCCGCGGTCGTGAGATCGCCGAGGAGTGGAACGGCTTCAGCGACCGGCCGGCCTTCGCCGATGCCGAGCGGATCGGACGGCGGCTGGCGGCCGACTTCCTCAAGAAGGCCGAGGAGGACGGCGCGGTCGGTGAGATCCACGTGGTCTACACCGAGTTCGTCTCCATGCTGACCCAGCAGGTCCAGGTGCGGCGCCTGATGCCGCTGGCGGTCACCGACGAGGAGAAGCCACCGGCCGAGGGCGTACTGCCCACCTACGACTTCGAGCCGTCGGCCGAGGCGGCGCTGGACCTGCTGCTGCCGAACTACATCGAGAGCCGCATCTATCACATGCTGCTCCAGGCGGCGGCCTCCGAGCACGCCTCGCGGCGGCGCGCGATGAAGTCGGCGACCGACAACGCGAACGACCTGATCGGGCTCTATTCGCGCCAGGCCAACCAGGCGCGGCAGGCCGAGATCACCCAGGAAATCAGTGAGATCGTCGGTGGCGCCAACGCGCTTGCCGAGTCAAGCGCGGGGAGTGAGTAAAAAAGCCATGACAGCTCAGGTAGAGACCACGACCGCGACCGGTCGCGTCGCCCGGGTCATCGGGCCGGTCGTCGACGCGGAGTTCCCCGCCGACGACATGCCCGAGATCTTCAACGCGCTCCACGTCGATGTGCAGTTCGGCGAGGAGGTCCGGACACTGACGCTCGAGGTCGCCCAGCACCTCGGCGACAGCATGGTCCGTGCCATCTCCATGCAGCCGACCGACGGGCTGGTCCGGGGCGCCGCGGTCTCCGACACCGGCAAGCCGATCTCGGTGCCGGTCGGTGACGTGACCAAGGGCCACGTGTGGAACGCCCTCGGCGAGTCGCTGGACGTGCCGACGGCCTCCCTCCAGGTCAGCGAGCGCTGGGGCATCCACCGCAGCGCGCCGCCGTTCGATCAGCTCGAGTCGAAGACCGAGATGATGGAGACCGGCATCAAGGTCATCGACCTGCTCACCCCTTACGTCCAGGGTGGGAAGATCGGCCTGTTCGGTGGTGCCGGTGTGGGCAAGACGGTGCTCATCCAGGAGATGATCACCCGTGTCGCCCGTAACTTCGGTGGCACCTCGGTGTTCGCCGGAGTCGGCGAGCGCACCCGTGAGGGCAACGACCTCTGGGTGGAGATGGAGGAGGCGAACGTCCTCAAGGACACGGCCCTCGTCTTCGGCCAGATGGACGAGCCGCCGGGCACCCGGCTCCGGGTCGCCCTGTCCGCACTCACCATGGCGGAGTACTTCCGCGATGTGCAGAAGCAGGACGTGCTGCTGTTCATCGACAACATCTTCCGGTTCACCCAGGCGGGTTCGGAGGTCTCCACACTGCTCGGCCGTATGCCGTCCGCGGTGGGCTACCAGCCGACCCTGGCCGACGAGATGGGCCAGCTGCAGGAGCGGATCACCTCGACCCGCGGTCACTCGATCACCTCGATGCAGGCGATCTACGTCCCCGCGGACGACATCACCGACCCTGCTCCGCACACGGTGTTCGCGCACCTCGACGCGACCACGGTGCTCTCCCGGGCCATCACCGAGAAGGGCATCTACCCGGCGGTGGACCCGCTGGACTCCACCTCGCGGATCATGGACCCGCAGGTCATCGGCGAGGAGCACTACAGCGTGGCCCAGGAGGTGATCCGGATCCTGCAGAAGTACAAGGAGCTGCAGGACATCATCGCCATCCTCGGTATCGACGAGCTCTCCGAGGAGGACAAGGTCACGGTCAACCGGGCGCGGCGCATCGAGCGTTTCCTGTCGCACCCGATGTACGTGGCCGAGGCCTTCACAGGTCAGCCCGGTGTCACGGTTTCCAAGGAGGAGACCATCGCCTCGTTCAAGGCGCTCTGCGAGGGTAAGTACGACCACATCCCGGAGCAGGCGTTCTTCATGTGCGGTGGCATCGAGGACGTCGAGAAGAAGGCCAAGGAACTCGAGAAGTGAGTTCGATCCGGTGGGCCGCGTACGCCCCGGCTCACCGGATCGGCTCCATCGCAGGACGCCGGTGGCGGGGTTGTCCCGCCAGGGGGTCGGAGGTAGTGAGTGGGAAAGCTGAAGGTCGGGCTCGTCTCACCGGAGCGTGAGCTCTGGGCAGGCGAGGCAGATCATGTGATCGCCCAGACCATCGTGGGTTCGATGGGCATCCTGCCCGGTCACGCGCCGGTCCTCGGTGTGCTCGTGGACGGCAGTGTCGTGCGCATCAAGCCCTCCGACGGCCGGGACTGGGTGTCGGCGGTGGTCGGAGGAGGCTTCTTCTCCGTGGCCGGCGATGAGGTCTCGGTTCTCGCGGAGCGGGCCGAGCTCGGCGAGGACATCGATGTCGCGGAGGCGCGGGAGGCGCTGAGCCAGGCGCTGTCCGGAGGCGACGACACGGCGGTGGCGGAGCGGCGCGCCCGGGCGCGGCTGCGCGCGGCCGGCGTAGAGGCTTAGCAGAGGCCTGGACGGATTTGGGCGAGCACCTGGCATTGGACATCGGCGGGGTGCTCGCCGCCGTCTTTCTGGCGGCCATCCTGGTCTTCGTCGTGATGTCGGTACGCCGGTGGTTGTTCGAGCGTGGTGGCGGCACGGTGGAGTGCAGTCTGCGGACCCTTCCGCAAGACGGTGAGGCGGGTGTGTGGCGGCTCGGTATCGGCCGCTACAAAGGCGACGAGCTGCACTGGCACCGTGTGTTCGGTTTCCGGTCGAGACCCCGGCAGGTGATCCACCGCCGGGGTCTCGTCATCTCCCATCGCCGGCTCCCCGAGGACACCGAGGCTCCCGCGCTGGTCCCGGATGCCGGGATCATCGAGGTCCACGACGGCGACCTCACCGTGGAGCTCGCGATGGGCGCCGCAGCGCTGACCGGCTTTCTGGCGTGGCTGGAGGCCGCCCCACCCGGTTTTCCGGTGGACATCTCTTCCACGTGATCCATTACCTGATCAGGGAGTGGGCTGGCCCGCAGGGCTGATGATGACGTTTCCGGAGTCGGCGATCGCCCTGATCTTGTGCTGGGAGGCCGGATCGGTCGGTACGTCGATGTGCTTGTCGCCCGAGTCGGCACTGGCGTTCACCGCGTAGCTCTGGCCGGCCGGCAGCCGGAGCAGGATGTTGCCCGACGAGGCCGTCACCTGCACGTCGGACGGCACGGCGGTGAACCTCAGGTTCACGTTGCCGGAGTCGGCGGTCGCACGGACCGTGCCGCGAAGGTCCTCGCCCTCGATGTCACCTGAGGAGGCCTTGGCCCGTACCGATCCGGCGACCCCCTTCAGCCGGATCTGCCCGGAGTCTGCGTCCAAGGTCACCTGGCTGCCGCGCAGGTCGGTGCCGATGATGTCACCCGAGGAGACGCTGGCATTGACCTCGCCACCGATGCCGCTCAGCGTGGTCTTTCCCGAGTCGTTGGCGACCTCCACCGAAGTCCCCCGGGGGACCTGGATCGTGTAGGCCACGCTGCACCGGTTGAAGCCGATCGTGAGCCCGTCGGGGCAGTGGTAGCCGAGGGTCAAAGTGCCGCCGTCGGTCGCGTGACGCGGCGTGGGCTTGCGGTTCTTGGTGTACGAAAGGCGCTCGTACACGCTGATCTTCGCCGTGTCGCCGCCGATGATCTGCACATCGTCGGAGTCGAGCTTCACCTTGAGTTTCGCGATCTGACCGGGGACGTCGTAGGTGTTGTCACTGTGGTAGGTCGTCGAGGTGACATTCGCGCCGCACCCGGTCAGTGCCGCCACCGCCGCTCCGGTCATCAGGACCGCACCTGCCAGGCTCTTCACGATGTCCCCTTTACTGCGTCATTGCCGTGTACTCCTCCAGGATTGGCGATCGGGGATACGACGGCCAGCAGGCTCACCAGCCTCTTGAGGGTGGGGCTATCCCCACCCCCGGGCGCCGCGGCCGCTCAGCGGTCGCCGCCGGGCTTCCACAGAACGTCGCCGCTCTCGCCGTCCGAGCGGGCGTTGGCGATCCGGCAGAGGATGAACAGCAGGTCCGAGAGCCGGTTGAGATACCGCGCGGTGAGCCGGTTGATCCCGTCCCCATGCGTCTCGATGGCCTGCCAGGTCGTGCGCTCGGAGCGCCGTACGACCGTGCGGGCGACATGCAGCAGAGCCGCCCCCGGGGTGCCACCGGGCAGAATGAAACTGCGCAGCGGCCGAAGCTCGGCGTTGAAGGCGTCGCAGGCCGCCTCCAGCCGCGTGATGTACGGCTCGTCGATGCGCAGCGGCGGCCACTGAGGGTCGTCGACCACGGGTGCGCACAGGTCGGCGCCTACGTCGAACAACTCGTTCTGGATGCGGGCGAGCACCGCCGTCACGTCGCGGCGCAGCCCGCCCAGGGTGACGGCGAGACCGATCGCGGCGTTGGCCTCCTCCACGTCGGCGTAGGCCGCGAGCCGGGGGTCGGTCTTGCTGGTACGGCTCGTATCGCCTAGCGCGGTCGTGCCGTCGTCGCCGGTCCGGGTGTAGATCCGGGACAGTACGACCGGGTTCTCGTCACGCTTCTTCGCCATGCCGCCACCCTATTTCGTCGGCTCGTGCCGGATCGCGCACGGGAGCGGCCCCGGGATGTGGGGCAGGATGGGGAGACGCGTCATGGCTCGACGGCAACGATAGTCTCGGGATCGTGGACATGACGTACGACTACGTGATCGTCGGAGCCGGCAGCGCGGGCTGTGTGCTCGCCGCACGGCTCTCCGAGGACCCGGGCGTACGAGTGCTGCTCCTGGAGGCGGGGCCACCGGACGACGCGCTGGAGATCCGGATGCCGGCCGCGTTCACCGGCTTGTACAAGAGCCCCTACGACTGGGGTTTCGAGACCACCCCCCAGGAGCACGCGAACGGCCGGACGGTCTACTGGGCGGGCGGCAGGACGCTCGGTGGCAGCTCGTCGACCAATGCGATGACCTACGTCCGCTGCAATCCGTACGACTTCGACACCTGGCGTGACGTCCACGGCTGCGAAGGCTGGGGATACGCCGATGTGCTGCCGTACTTCCTGAAGGCGGAGGATCAGCAGCGCGGGGAGTCGCCCTATCACGGGGTCGGCGGCCCGCAGCGGGTCGAGGACCTGCGCTACAAGCATCCCCTGGTCCGCGCCTGGGTGGATGCCGCACGCGCCACCGGTCTGGCGGCCAACCATGATTTCAACGGCCCGGTGCAGGACGGGGTCGGCTTCTACCAGGTGACCCAGCGGCGCGGGCGCCGCTGGTCCACCGCCGACGCCTATCTGCGGACCGGGCCGGCTGCCCGGGACGGGCGGCGGCGGCCGCCGACCGGCGTCACGGTGCGCACCGATGCCCTGGTCACCCAGGTGGTCATCGAGGGCGGCCGAGCGGTCGGTGTGCGCTACCTGCACGACGGTGCCGAGCAGACGGTGACGGCCGAGCGCGAGGTGGTCGTGTCCGGCGGCGCCGTCAACAGCCCGCACCTGCTCATGCTCTCCGGCATAGGACCGGCCGATCAGCTACGCGAGCACGGGATCGACGTTCGGGTCGACGCGCCGGTGGGTGCCGGGCTGCGGGACCACCCCACGCTGGCGATGATGTGGCACACCCCGAGCACCAAGGGCCTCTGGGAGCGGAGGACCCCCGCCAACGTCGCGCTGTGGCAGACCCTGGGCCGCGGGCCGCTGGCCTCCAACCTCGTCGAAGGCGGCGGGTTCGTCCGTACTCAGGACGGGCTGCCCGCCCCGGACCTGCAGTACCACGTGGTGGCCGCGCCCGTCCTCCGCCAGGGACTCGCCGAACCGACCACCAGGACATTGTCCGTGCTGATCACTCCGCTCACCGTGGCGAACACGGGAACGGTCACGCTGCGTTCCGCGGACCCCCGCTGGAAGCCGGCCATGAACCCGGCTTACCTGTCCGAGCAGGCGGACCTCGACCTGTTCATCCGCGGGGTGCGCCTTAGCCGGGAGATCGCGGCCCAGCAGCCGCTGAGCCGCCTGATCGCCGGGGAGTCGGCTCCGGGAGAGCAACTGACCGGCGACGCCGAACTCCGTGACTGGATCCGGAGCCGCAGCGCGACCGCCCATCACCCGACCGGCACCTGCGCGATGGGCGGCGCCGAGACGGCGGTGTGCGATCCCGAACTGCGGGTGCGCGGTGTCGCGGGCCTGCGGGTCGTCGACGCGTCCGTGCTGCCGGAGGCCCCGCGCGGCGGCACCAACGCTACGACCATCATGCTCGCCGAACGGGCGGCCGACCTGATCCGCGGACGCAAGCCCCTCGACCCCCTCTTCCCCGGCGGAGCGCCCCTCTCCGGCTGAGCGTCTCGCGTCAAGCCCGTGCGCCAAGGCGGCGGAGCCACCAGCCACGGGACTCGGGCGCGTCCGGGCCGCAGGGCGAATCCGCTCGCTCCCGAATCCGGCGGACCTTGGCCGCGCGGACGGCCTCGGCTGCCAGCCGGTCGGCCGCCGCCTGGCTCGTACGTTCGGCGACCCGCTGACGCATGATCGAGTACGCGATGTCGTGGTGGTACATGGACGGCCCCTCGATCGGTGGGGCCGGCTCCGATCCGGCCCCTCACCATCGAGATTCGCCCTAAGGCCCCCTGCTCCACATCGGGACGACGCCTTACCTTCCCGTCCCGCTTCGGCCTTAGTCCTCCGCAGC
>JAOPYK010000315.1 GCA_025964695.1 Streptosporangiaceae bacterium
ACGGGCTGCTCCGGCTCCAGACCTACCTCCCGCGACCGTGGGGCCACCAGGGCATGGACCCGGCGCTCGCCTTCAACACCGCGGTCAGTTTCACCACCAACACCAGCTGGCAGAACTACGCGGGCGAATCGTCGCTCGGGCATCTGGGCCTGGCCGCCGGACTCGGCGTCGAGGCGTTCGCGAGCGCGGCGGTCGGCATGTGTGTGGCCATCGCCCTGGTCCGGGGGCTGGCCCGGCGGGAGACCGACCGGCTCGGCAACTTCTGGGTCGACCTCGTCCGCGGTTGCCTGCAAATCTTGCTTCCGCTGTCGCTGCTGTTCGGCGCCGTGCTTGTGTGCCTCGGTGTGGTGCAGAACTTCGGTGGCGGCCAGGATATCGCCACCATCGCCGGCGGCCACCAGACGATCCTGGGCGGCCCGGTCGCCTCATGGGAGCCGATCAAGCTCCTGTCCGGCGACGGAGGCGGCGCCTTCAACGCCAACAGCGCCCATCCGTTCGAGAATCCCGGCCCCCTTACCAACATCATCGAGATCGTGTTGATGCTGCTGATCCCGACGGCTTTCATCCGGACGTTCGCCAAAATAATCGACGACAAGCGGCAGGGCTGGGCGCTGTTGGTGGTCGCGGCGGTCCTGTTCGCCGGCGGAATGTTCGCCATGGGCGCGGCGGAGACCGTCCACCACAGCACGGTCGCCACAGCGGTCGGCTCTGCCACCGAGGGCACCGAGACCCGCTTCGGCGTGCCCGCCAGTGCCCTGTTCGGCCAGACGGCCACGGCAAGTGCCGACGGCGCCGCCATCTCCTCCTATGACAGCTTCGCCAGTCTCGGCGGCGGGATGCTACTGGCCAACATGATGCTGGGCGAGGTCAGTCCGGGCGGGGCGGGCAGCGGGCTCTACGGCTTGCTGATCATGGCGATGCTGGCAGTGTTCGTCGGCGGGCTGATGATCGGCCGTACACCCGAGTACCTGAAGAAACGGCTCGGCGGCCGCGAAATGAAGTTCATCAGCCTGTACGTCTTCGTCGCGCCCCTCGCCATCCTCGTCGGCACCGCTACCGCGATGGGGTTGACGGGCGAGCGAAAGCAGATGGCAAGCACCGGACCACACGGGCTGTCGGAGGTGCTGTACGCCTTCACGAGCTCAGCGGCCAGCAACGGCAGCGCGTTCGGTGGGTTCACCGGCAACACCACCTGGTATAACGTCGCGCTCGGCCTGGCCATGCTCATCGGCCGCTACCTACCCATGATCTTCGTGTTAGCGCTGGCCGGCAGCCTGGCCGCACAGCGACCCGGCGTGGTCACCATCGGTACGCTGCGCACGCACAGCCCGGTCTTCATCGCCCTGCTCGTCAGTACGACCGTAATCGTGGTGGGGCTCGAGTACTTCCCCGCGCTCGCCCTGGGGCCCCTGGCTGAGGGAGTGCACTGATATCGCACGTACGCGCGACGCGCCGATTCGGTGCCGAGCAGACCGACACCTGCCTCGTCCTCCGCCAGTTCGTGGCCTGCAGATCGGATCACTCCAAAAGGGACTGACATGCTGTTGTGGTGGGCGCGGCGACGCGGTTCCAGACCTCTCCGTGGCACGGGCTCGGCCTGCCCATCACGTCGCCGCACCCGGCTCAGTCGAGGCCGGTCAGGCGGGCGCTCAGCTTCCAGAGCCGCCCGACCGACTTGCGGTCCGCGACGATCGGAGCGGGCTGCCCCCGGCTGAACCCCCGGTAATATGAGCCGCTGTCCACCTGGGAGCCCGGCGACGCGAGGTGCGCCACGACCGCCGCTCCCTCACCGACCGGCCCGCCGACCCGGCCGTAGACGGTGCGCGTCTCGGGCAGGCGGAAGTATTCGGCTGGGCTGGCGGCGTTGTGCGCCAGCGCGAGGAACAACTCGAGCTCGAGACCGAGCTGGCGGTTACCCGGCGGGCCGCCGAGCTGCAGCCTTGCTGTCACCCGGATCCTCAGCTCGACAGTACGGCGGTTGGCGAAGGGTGTGCGAGGGTGAGGCGATGAAGACCATCGGGCTGATCGGCGGCATGAGCTGGGAGTCGACGGCCGAGTACTACCGGCTGCTCAACAAGCTGACCCGGGAGCGGCTGGGGGGCCTCCACTCGGCCAAGTGCGTGCTGTACTCGGTCGACTTTGCCGAGATCGAGCGGCTGCAGGTGGCCGGGCACTGGGATGAGGCGGGCGACGTACTCGCCGACGCCGCCCTGTCCCTGCAGGCTGCCGGCGCGGACCTGTTGCTGATCTGCACCAACACCATGCACAAGGTCGCCGACCAGGTGGCGGCTGCGGTCGACATTCCGCTGATGCATCTGGCCGACGCGACGGCGACGACGGTACGGACCGCGGGTCTGCGCCGCGTGGGGTTGCTGGGCACCGCGTTCACCATGGAGCAGGACTTCTACCGCGACCGCCTGGCCGGGCACGGCTTGGAGGTCCTCGTTCCCGACGCGGACGACCGGGCCGTCGTCCATCGGGTGATCTACGAGGAGCTGTGCCTCGGCATCATCCAGGAGGAGTCCCGTTCGGCCTACGGCGAGGTGATCGGCAGGCTGGTGGCCTCCGGAGCGGAGGGAATCATCCTCGGTTGCACCGAGATCGAACTCCTCGTCGGCCCTGAGCACAGCCCTGTTCCTGTCTTCGCCACCACCCGCTTGCACGCCGAGGCCGCCATCACCGCGGCACTCGCGCCAGGACGGTAGCCCAGGCCGCGTACGGCTCGGCCAGGAGCACTTCGGAGAGGAGTTTCACGGGACCACCGTCACCGGCCGGCGAGCGGACCGCGTCAGACGGACCGCGGGCGATCCCGCCAGCCGGTGCCCCAGCGACTCAGAAGCGCCGACGATGACCGCGTCCGCGTGGACCTCATCGGCCGCGCGGGTCAGCTCACGCGCGACGTCTCCGCGCGCCTCGACGAGCCGGAGAGTGACACCCATTTCGTCCGCGCGCCGGGTGATGAACTCGGTGACCTCTCGGAGGCATTCGTCGTGGGCCTTTTCTGCGACCTCCGGCCCTCCGGGAGTGACCGACGGCGCGGGGGCCGTCGGTACCGAGTTCGAACGCCATGATGGGTCTCCTTGCCGGGTGCCGCACGCGCATCCTTGCGGTCAGGAAATGCTGGAGCGCGTAGCCGCAGGCGAGGGTGAGCGCGCCGCCGGCGGCGTCGAGCAGGTAGTGATTGCCGGTCGACACGACGGCAACGAGGGTGGCGAGCGGGTAGAGCAGCCCGAGCACCCGTGCCCAGCGCCGCTGGGCGTACAGCAAGACCGCGATCCCAGACCACAGGGACCAGCCGATGTGCATGGACGGCATCGCAGCGTACTGGTTGGCCAGCGACGCCACGTTCGCCGAGGCCAGCGAGCCCCACGTGTGGTGGGCCACGACGGTGTCGACGAACCCGGGCATCAACCGCGGCGGAGCCAGCGGAAGAAAGTAGAACCCGACAAGCGCCAGCATCGTGGTCGCGAACAGTGTCCAGCGTACGGCCCGGTAGTACTCGGCATGCCGTACGTACAGCCACACCAGCACGCCGATCGTGACAATGACCCACAGCACTGAGTAGAAGTAGTCCATGCCGACGATCAGCCACGACACACCGTCGGCCGCGTGGTTGACGTGCAGCTCGACGCCGATACCCAAGTCACCCTCGATCCGCAGCACCGTGTGCGCATTGGCGAACGCCACGTCGGCACGGCCGGGAACCGCGTTACGGATCAAGGAGTAGACCCAATATCCGACGCCGATGAGCAGCAGCTCGCCCCAGAGCCACGGCCGCGACCGGGTGCCGAGCAGAGGCATTGACATGGTTACGGTCCCTTCACCCAACGCTGAGCACTCTGACCCTAGGCAATATAGTTGCCTTGGGCAATCTATTGAGAGGAAGGCCACAGGACAGCGCAATGACCTGATCGGCGCCCTGGAGTTGCACCTGCCGAAAACTTCATCCCGCGGTCAGACTGGGTGAACCGCACTTTCTGCCGGCGCAGTCGTTTTTGAGCGGGACAGGGTGCCACGGAAGATTCTCATGGCCCGCACCGTAGACGGCTGCCGATAAGAAAAATCAAGTTACTAGAATAACTACATGTCGACTCGTTCCTACGACCAGTACTGCCCGCTGGCCCGGGCGCTTGACCTTCTGGGTGAGCGCTGGACCCTGTTGATCCTGCGTGAGCTCCTCGGCGGCCCGCGCCGCTACGGCGACCTGCGTGATGCCCTGCCGGGCGTGGCGACGAACCTGCTGTCCGACCGGCTCCGCCGGCTCGTGGCCGAGGGGCTGGTGGAGCAGGTCGACGTGCCGCCGCCGGTGGCCCGCACCATGTACCGGCTGACCGACGCGGGGTGGCAACAGGTACCGCCGGTGGTCCAAGGGCTCGCAAGGTTCGGGCTGGACCGGTTGCCGCCCGCGCCGGCCGAGATCCCTGCGCTGAGCGGTTTCCTGATCGGGGTGCTGCTCGGCTTCGACGGCCGCCGGACGGGCCGGGTCGATGAGGACTACCGGGTCGTGATCGATGGACGTTCCTTCGATTTCGGCGTGCACCCGGGAGGCCTGCGCGCGGCGCGCGGCGAGCCCGTGGTGGAGATCCGCGGCCGGGCCCGGGACCTGGTCGAACGCCGGGTCGGTGCCGCCGAGGACGTGGCGTCACGGATCGAGATCCAGGGTGCCGCGGGGGCGGCGGCGCGCTTCCTGGCACTGTTCGGACTCGATAAAGTACTTGAATAATTAGTTCGAGTACTTTAATTTCTTGTCTATGAAACGCCGGGGTTTGATCCTGGTCGCCCTCTCGCTGGCGGCCTTCGTCATCAATCTGGACACCACGATCGTCAACGTGGCGCTGCCGACGCTGGTCCGCCGGC
>JAOPYK010000318.1 GCA_025964695.1 Streptosporangiaceae bacterium
TGGAGCGGGCGACGGGAATCGAACCCGCGTAGCCAGTTTGGAAGACTGGGGCTCTACCATTGAGCTACGCCCGCATGCCCCGAGCCGGTGCGGGTTTCCCCTACACTTGCCCAGTGCCACTCGCGTAGCGTACCGGTTTCCAGGGGTCCTTCGCGAAGCGGTATGCGGGGTGTGGCGCAGCTTGGTAGCGCGCGTGCTTTGGGTGCACGAGGCCGTGGGTTCGAATCCCGCCACCCCGACAAGTTTTGCCAGGTCACAGCCCTGATCATCTGCTAGATGATCAGGGCTGTGATCGTTTGTCACCCGTTTGTCACCCGAACTGAGCGTGATCACCGTTCAACAGGTGACACGTCTGGGACGTGGTGGGACCTCCGAAGAGCTGGTGCTGAACACGCTCGATGGGCCGACATCGGTTCCGTCGGCATTGCTCGGACGGGCATCGGTCTGCAACGGCGGAGGCGTCCGTGAGACGGGTCAAGGGCGGCGGCCGCCGACGGGGGTCGGTGGGACGGCGCAGCCTTGTGTCCTGCCGGGATCAAGCTGCGCTGATGAGCTTGGCGAGTTTGTCCCGTTGCCCTGAAGGGGCGTCACGCAGGACTTGCCGGGCGCGAAGTAGGGCATCCACCTCTACGGCGGCGGTGGCGACTTCTGCGGCGATCGAGTCGACTCGCCCGAGTCCGGCATCGGACAGCCAGCGGGAGACCTGTGCCCAGGAGTACAGCTTGATGCGGCTGCTGCGATGAATGACCGGGGCGGGAAAGGCGCCGGGTCCGCGCTGGCCGGTCGTCCAGTGCCCGACGGCTTGCGCGGACCTGCCGGTCTTCTCGGCGATGTCATCGATGGTGACCAGGTCTTCCATGACACCGGTGACCGACAGTCCGCTGTGCTCGCTGTCGTCGATGGCCGACAGGATCGCCTCGATCGCGTTGCGCGCCTCGCGTGAGAACAGGATGGTGCCCCCATGCTCGTCGCCGGACAGCTGACCATCACCGCAGCGGGAGTACAGCCGCTCGGCGCTGTCCTCCAGGTCGCTGACCGGCCCGATCTCAAGCTCGAACCAGTAGATGCTCATTGGTCTTCCTCTTCCTGTCGCGCGGCGGCTTTGGTGGCGTGCTGTCGCATCTTCCTCCGGATCTTGTGTGCCTCGTGTTCGTCCACGTCAGGGGTCCCGTTGATCGAGAACGGAGGGGTGCAGCACCCGGGGCCACCAGGGCAGGACGCCCTTGCGTAGGCGTGCGCTCGTCCGTTGGTGTAGGTGACCTGCCACCCGGCATCCTCAAGTTCCTTGATAGCCGCTCGCGTGTGCTTGCCTGGCATGTAGCGACTATACTACCCATGTAGGGCTAGCTTAACTAGATCGAGGCCACCCTTGCTCACCTGAGCGTCACCGATCTCGGCGGGCGGGATCCCCAGATGGTGTGGCGGAACCAGTAGCGGGGGGTGTGGCCGTCGGTGTCGCGGCGGGGTTCGTGTTCTGCAAGCAGCGGATGCGCGAGGCCGGTGAGGTCGAGCGGGCATGGCGGGCCATGCGGCGGTGTATCGCTGAGATGCACACGGTGGACGAGGAGTGAGTGACATGGGCGAGCGCACGTCCACGTCCTGGACGGCCAAGCGGGCCGAGGTCATGGGCCGTCCCGGTGCCGGGGCGTCCTACGAGGCTGCGCGGGTCCGGTTCGAGCTGGGTGAGGCCGTGCGGCTGCGCCGGGAGGAGCTCGGTCTGACCCAGGCGCAGCTCGCTGAGCGTGCGGGTCTGAAGCAGCCGGCCGTGGCCCGGTTCGAGGCGGGTGGGACGATGCCGACGATCCCCATGCTGGAGCGTCTTGCCGAGGCGCTGGGACTGCGGTTGAGCGTCCAGCTCCCATCCGTCCGCGGAGCGAGCTGACCAGCTCGGCCGAGGCCCGAGCGCAGATGCATCGAGCGGGCGACACGAAGATGTGAGGTCGCTGAAGAGCGCACGTGAGTGATTCAGGGCTCTGGCCACCGAACAGGCAGGTGGCCAGAGTCCTGAAGGTCTGCAGCTCATCTCTCAGGTGGCTTGAAAGTGGTCATGCTTCCACGAGCGATGGGTCACGGCTCAGCAGGATCTCCTGGGGGTGGATCGTGGTCGGCCATGCCGAGGACCCTCTCAAGGTCGGCTCGGGGAACGCGGTAGGTGCTGGCGATTCTGATCACGCGGCAGGGGAATCTGTTTTCTTTGGCGAGCCTGTACGCGAGCGTGCGGCTGATGCCGAGGGCCTGAGCGGCGGTCTCGATGCCGATGACGCAGGGCATGGCGCGGAGCTGGTCAGTGGTGAGTGGTTCCATGGTCGGGCCTCCGAAGGTTGCTGCGTGTGGCTGGCAAGGGCGGTAAGGAGCGTTGGGCGGTGAGCATGTCGCTCAGGCTGATCGGGAAGCTCTCGGCTGCTAGTTCAGCGGGTGTACGCGCTCGGGTGAGGTGAGATGCCTCGGCCTGAGGGGCGGGCGGTTCGACCGGGCGATCGGGTTTCAGGTGCCTGGTGGAGACCGGTGGATCGTTCATCGACGCGTCGGTCGGCAGTTCACTGGACTCGGTGAGGTTAGCGATGATCTGGTCTGGGTCCAGGTCACCGCAGCCGAGCCAGCCCAGGGTGCCGCCAAGGACGGTGATCTCGCCGTTGCCGTGACGTTCGACCTGTTCGGCGACCCAGCCGAGGATCGTCACCGGATCGGGATAGATGATCCATGGGCCGCCGTGCGCTCGCACGACGACCATCGGGACGTCCTCGACCCCGTGCCCTGTGCCGTCTTCGACGTGGCCGTCGTCGTAGAGGTCGAGGAAGACCTCTGCTCGCTTGGCGGCCTCGACGACGTCGGAAGGGCAGGGTCATGCCAGGCTCTTCCCACCACCGCGTCACCGGGTGCCTTTCGCGGCGTGGGTCCAGGTGCGGGCTGGTGGGCTGTTAGGTGTCGGTAACGGGCTGGGCGCCGATCCGGGCCTGACGCTGTGCGCGGTAGCCGGCTCCGTGGCGGCGCTGGGGATCGAGTTGTTGGTGTTGGTCATGGCTGCTGTGCTCCTGGGGTCGGTGTGGTTGGCGCAGCACGTCGCGGACCGCTTCCCAGGAGTACCGGAAGTCTTTGCCGGTCTTGAGCGCGGGGATCTGTCCCGCGTTGGCCATCCTGCGGACCGTCTGTGGTGAGAGCCCGAGCTTGGCGGCCAGTTCCTGGGTGGTGAGCACGTCGGAGTCTCTCCCCGGCATCCCGCTCATGGTGGCGTCCTCTCATGTGATGCGGCGATCTGCGGCGTGTTGCCTATGCGCTCACAAGGCCATCGAAAGATTCAGATCTATCTCGATGGCGCTGCTTGCGCTCCGTAAATGATGGCATGCGAGTGAACAGGGAACTACACACGGTGACGGCGTGGCGCGGGGTGTGTTCTCGAGTTGGAGAAGTTGGTGTCCAAGCTGGCTAGAGCCAGCGGAGGAGGACTGCGGTGTCGACCAGGTAGGCCTCAGCCACGCGATCCGTCCCGTAGCAGGTCGAGTTCTTCATCGACCCCGGTTACGCCGTGCATACGCTCGCGGATCCGCTCCAGCATCGCCACGGCCCTCGAACGCCGGTGGGGGGCCGCGTTCTCCCGTACCACTGCCAGGACCGGAGCCACTCTGTCCTCGGGCAGTTGATCCACAAGATGGTGGAGTTCGTCACGCGGCGCGCTCATGGGGTCAGCGTACGACGACACCCTCAACCTCGCCTCCAAGAATTTGCCCACTGATTCTTTCTGCCGGTCCGTGGTCGACAATGCCATTCTGTCTCCCTCCATCAATTCAGCTGCCTTCAGGTGTCGCTAGGTCAATGCCTTCTGCGTGACGGTGTTCTTGCGGGGCCTGCGGCAGCGAGCAATAGTCATCCCTTAGATATCTCCGGACCCAGCGGGGTCCGAAGATCTAATGGACCGGGCGCGGTCCAGGAAATGGGGGATGAACGGCGATGGAAGACCCTGTCGGCGAGATGGGCGGCCGGGCGAAGGTACCGGCGCGCAGGCGGAAGAGGCGGGCCGAGCGCCGTACCTTCGCGGTGCAGATCTGGCTGGGCGGCGACGAGTACGGACTGGTGGTGAGCAGCGCGGCCGAGTGCCGGATGGCGACGGGAGCGTTCGCTGCGGAGACGCTGATCGCGGCGTTGAGGGACCGGCCGTTACCGGGATCCCTGGTTTCGCATGACGTTCTGGTGGCGTTGAACCGCGGGTCGGGCGAGGCCTACCGGATCGGAGTGAACTTCAATCAGGTCGTCGCCAAGCTCCATGCCACCGATCGGCTCACCCCGGATATCACCGCGTATTCAGTGGAGATCGTCCGGATCCTGCGCAACCTCGAAGCGATCGCGACCACAATCGCCGCATCCATCGCCGGTGATGCGAATTGATCGGCAAGGTCACCCGAGGCACAAAGGTCGCCGGGATCCTCTACTACTTGTACGGGCCGGGACGAAAGAACGAGCATCGCGATCCGCATCTGGTCGCGGGGTGGCGTGACCCGGCCGACCTGGAACCACCGATCCGTCCGAACGGCCGACGTGACTACCGGTACCTGTGCTCTCTGCTGGATCAGACCGTGACCGCGCTCGGCCCCTACAACCATGCTCAGCCGGTGTGGCACTGCTCGCTACGGGCGGCCCCGGAGGATCCGATCCTCTCCGATGGCCGGTGGACCCAGATCGCGGGCGAGTTCATGCACGGGATGGGCCTGGCCCCCTACGGCGACCATGGCGCCGTCCGCTGGGTCGCGGTCCGGCACGCCGATGACCACATCCACATTGTGACCACCCTCGCCCGCGAGGACGGCACCCCGCCTGCCATCTGGGGCGACTACGACCGGGTGATGAGTGTGTGCCGGACGATCGAAGCGCGTCACGGGTTGCGGGTCGCCCCGGCCGGGGATCGTACGGCGGCGAAAACGGCAGGTCGAGCCGAGGTGGAGAAGGCGATCCGGCTGGGCCGTACCGACCCGCCCAAGGACGTGATCAGGCGGTCGGTGACCACCGCGGCGGCGGGAGCACGCAGCGAGGCCGACTTCTTCGAACGCCTCGCGGAGAGCGGTCTGCTGGTCCGGCGGCGGCACAGTCGTGGCGGCGGTGCGGGCAGGGCGGAGGGGTACGCGGTCGCGCTCCCCGGCCACACGGACGCCTCCGGGGAGCCGATCTGGTACGGCGGGTACCGGCTCGCCGCGGACCTGTCGTTGCCGAAGCTACGGAGTCGATGGCCGGGATCTCGTCCGCGTCTCCCGGGTGGCCGTCCGGCCGACCGGACAATGCCCGGACCAGTGGACGGGGAGCGGTTGTCCGCGCGGACGGCCCGCGCCGTGCTGCGGACGACGGTCTCCGGCGCCGCGGACCGGTCGGCCGGCGAAGCGGAGTTCTTCGGCCGGCTGGCCGACCGCGGGTTGCTGCTGCGTATGCGCTACAGCGAGGTCAACCCCGGCGAGGTGACCGGGTACGCGGTCGCGCTCCCCGGCCGTACCCGGCCGCCGGACGGTCAACCGGACTGGTGCCCAGGCAGCCACCTCGCCGACCGCCTGTCCCTCCAGAAGCTGCGGGAACGTTGGGGCAGCGGGCACGACCGGGGTTCGGCGGAGCGGTTCACGTTCGAGGAGCGCCAGGCGCTGTACGACGACGCGGCCCGCGCTGCCGGCTTCGCCACCGACCAAATCCGCCGGTTCGGCCGATTCGACCCGGCCCGGGCGGCCGATGCCGCCTGGGCCGCCTCCGACGTCCTGCATACCGCCGCGAAGGCCCTCGGCAATCCACATCTGCGCGCGGCAGCGGACGCCTACGACCGCGCCGCCCGCGAGCCGTACGCGAAGATCCCGTCGCCGACCCCGGCCGGGAACGCGCTGCGTACCATCGCGCGGGTCTTCGTGCTGGTCGGGCTCATCGAGGACCGGACGAGCCGTACCCTGCTCCAGTTCCTCATCCAGCTCACGGCGTTGATGGACGCGGTTGTGGGCCTTCGCGCGCTGCAACACCGTGACGCCCAGGCCTCTGCGGCCGCCCAGGCGAGCCGGCACTTCCCCAACAGTCCGTCGCCGGCCTGCCCGTCCGAAGAAGCCGCCGGGTTTATGCGGCTGGCCACGGCCGACTTCCCGATGGACATCACGGCGTCCCTACAGATGCAGCAGGCCGCCGCCGGGCAACGGCAATCGTCTCCTGCGCCGAGCCCCGGACACTCACGCCGCCCCGGACGGTAACACCGACATTCCCGAACTGAGCCTGTACAGCTGGAAGCTAGTACGGCAGCGGCACTTGTGATCTATGTGCTGGTGGCCGGGTCGGAGCGGCGGCGGTGGTGGCTGTGTCGGGCGGTGGCTTGGTGGTGTCGGCGCCACATGGACCAGCGGATGGCGGTCGGGCTGGGGTTGGCGGTCAGCCGCTCGACGCGGACCCGAAATCAGTGCCCGGTCAGGCACACACCGCCTCGAGGATCGACATATCTGATGCCGTCGCAACGACCCGCTCGAGCCGGAAACCGCAGGTCTGCAACAGCGACTCGTGTTCGCTGCGGGTGCGTTGCCTGCCCCCGGTGAGGATGAGCATCATGATGTCCATGGCCTTAGACCAGTCGGGCCCAGGGTCGTCGGGGATGACGCTCTCCACCAACAACAGCCGCGCATGCGGCGGAGCGGCCTTCCGTACGGCGGCCAGGATCGCCGTGGCCCGCTCGACGTCCCAGTCGTGGATCACGTCCATGAGCATGTAGGTGTCGCAGACCGGCAGCGGGTCCTGGAAGAAGTCGCCAGCTTGCAGCGTGAGCCGATCGGAGGCGATCTCCGCGGCATGCTCGATCACCGGGGGCAGGTCGAAAAGGATGCCCGTGGTTCGCTCGGCCGCGTCCACCACCGCCTGCAGTAGGTGTCCTCGGCCGCCGCCGATGTCGGCGATCGTTCCGCAGTCCGAGAAGTCGTAGGCGGCCAGGACACTCGCGACCTGGATACGCGCCTTTGAGACCATCGCGGCGTCGAAGACCCGGCCCACCTCGGGATCACTCTGAAGGATGGCGAAGAACCCGTCCGGATTTACCTTGTTCGCGGCCGGGAGTCCAGTCTGGAGTGAGTAGTCGAAGTTACCCAGTTGCTTTGCGGTACGTTCGGTTCCGAATGTTGCCACGAAGTCACGCCAAGACTGGGGATGGTCGGAACGGAGCATTCGCGACGCGCCGGTGTGGGTGAAGCGGTCTTCGCTGGCCGCGAAGACGCCATGGGCAGCGAGGAGGCGAAGCACACGACCGAGGGCCTCGGGATTCGCCCCGGTAACTTCGGCCAGCTCCTCGGCCGTCCGCGGCGTGTCGTCGAGCGCGTCGGCGACGCTGAACCTGGCCACGGAGGCCAGACAGTACCCGACAAACAGGCCCCCGAGCGCCCCGGTCAGTGTGTCGAAGGGCCCTGTGTGTCGATCGATCGCGGCATGGTGATCATCACTGGCGGGCATGAAACGCCTCCGATTTGTCCCCGGCTGCACGCGGACGGCGCAATCGTCGTCGCAATTATT
>JAOPYK010000026.1 GCA_025964695.1 Streptosporangiaceae bacterium
GCAGAGTGCTCTGTCTCGCCCGACACCCTGTGCCGGCTGGGATCTGAAAGAGCTGCTGTGCCACGTCAACGAGTCGCTGGCCACTCTTCACCAGGGCGTCGACGGCGGGCGCATCGACCTGTCCCCGCCCTCCGCAGGGGACCATCCCCCTAGCGAGCGCATCGAGGACCTCGTCGCGGCCTTTCGCGAGGGCGCACAGTCGATGCTGGACAACTGGCCGCGGCTGGAGGTCGCGGGTGGCGCGCTGGAGGTGGCGGGCCACCCCATCGCCTGTGACATGGTGGCGATCATCGGCGCGGTCGAGATCGCGGTGCACGGGTGGGACATCTGCCAGGCCCGGGGACGGGACCGCCCGATCCCCGCGCGGCCGGCGCTCGAGATGCTCCGATGGACTCCGCTGATCATCGACGACGTCCTTCGTCACACGCTGTTCGCAGCGCCCGCGCCCATGGCGTATACAAATGGCAGGCTCAGCTCAGAGAGTCCCGGCGCCGGGAAGGTCGTACGGCGGCCGACAGCGGATCGCCATGAGATCACCGCGCAGCGTGCAGTGCCCGGCGGCGTAAGGAATGAGGATCGTCTGGCCGCGGCGGACATCGATCGTGTCGCCGTGCTCGGTGTCCAGTACTCCGGCCCCGGTGACGACCACGACGATCGAGAACGCGGGGTCCAGGGCGGCGGCCGGGGCAGGCCGGATGCGTTCGGCGGCGAAGAAGGCGTCCGCGACCTCGGGGAAGAGCCTGTCGATGCCCGGCCGGATTCCCTGCGCGTGGCGGCGGGCTCGGCGCAGGTCACCGATCCGCCGTTCGTCCCAGGTTTCCCGGTCGACGCATCGCAGGGCCTGGTCGAACCCGAGCCCGAGGTGACCGGCTGCACTGTCGATGTCGTATCCGTCCCACTCGAGCAGCACGGAGAAGTCCGTCGGCTCCTGGATCTCCACGAGCAGGATGTCCCGGCCGATGGCATGGGGAAGGCCCGCCGGACAGACGATCGCGTCGCCCGGACGCACGGGTATCCGGTTCGTCGCGGCCAGCATGTCCGCGATCTGCTGTCCGGTGACCCAGCGGGCCAGCTCGCTGGCGTCGACGTCCCGCTGGAACCCCAGGTGGACGACGGCGTCGGGCGCGGCGTCGACGATGACCCATGCCTCGGTCTTGCCGTACGGCGACGCCAGGTGCGACCGCGCGAAGCGCCGGTCGGGATGGACATGGAGCGGAAGCCGCTCGCCGGCGTCGAGCAGCTTGACGAGGATCGCGGGATCCGCTCCGTGCCTGGCGACGTGCTCGGGCCCGAGCCAACGCTCCGGCTCGTCGGCGATGGCGGTGGCGAGCAGGCTTCCGTCGGGAAGCGTCGTCAGCCCGTCGGGCTCCGCGCCATGGCGTGCCGTGGCCGACCCGATCCAGTCTTCGGGATAATACGGATCAGTGGGCACGGCCGTGCCGCGGAATCGGTTGATGCGGCCCGCGCCGCGGTAGAACGAACGCGGCATGTTGGCCGGGAGCATGACGGGTTGCACGCGGTTTCTCCTACTGCCGGACTTGTGTCCTGCTACCGGGCTGCGGCGACCGGCCGGTCGCCGCAGCCGCGGACGGGATTGCTGCTCAGTCTTCAGCGTGCCAGATGCGGTACGACTCCGGGGTGCCGTGGCCATCGCCGCTTTCACCCTGGGCACAGCGTCATCGTCGAACGACCACTAGTAACCACCTCGACGAGCATCCAGGCCTACTCGAACTCCCCCGAGCCCACCTTGACGACGACGCCGGACCTCGCGGTCGGTCCAACGCCGTCGCCGCGTTCTCGAAGTTGGTGGCCACGTGCCCCATCCTGGTGATGGATTCCGCCACCCCTCCGCAACGGATCTTTGAGGATTCCGTGCTCGGCAATCCGTTTCTTGTTGGATCCTCGCGCCCAACTGGACTTCACCGGGAACCAGGCGACCCTGACAATGTGGGCGGATGGCTTCAAGGCCAAGATGACGACAGTGAGCCTTTTCCATCGTCATTCGGCCTGGTGGTGCAGGGTGAGGACGGTCTGGACGATGCTGGTCAGACGGCTTGGTGAGCAGCGGGCCTTGCACAGGATGTACCAGCTTTTGGGGGTCGCGGCGCCGCGTTCGCCGAGAGCGCGGATCTTGGCGTGGTGCCGGTTGTGCAGCTTCTTTCGTTGTCGAGCTTGCGGCCTTTGGGTTTGCGGTGCGGGGTGCCGATCGCTCCGCCGGCGCCGAGGTAGCGCTTGTCGGTGAAGCAGGCGATCGCCCCGCAGGTCAGCGCGGCGATGATGCCGTGGGCGCGGGCGGCGGTCAGGTCGCGGTCGATCCGGGCAGCACAGGTCAGGCCCAGATCAGCCGGCCGTGCGGGTCGGTCAGGAACTGGATGTTCACCCCGTGCCGGTGGTGCTTTCCCGAGTAGTACCGTCGGTCATCCTCACCGCAGAGCCGGTCGGTTCGCGTGGTGGTCCAGGAGGCGCGTCAGGATGCGGGTGAGCTGGTCGCGTTCGGGTTGAGTCAGTGGCGCGAGCAGGTCGTCCTGGATGCCGGCGAGTAGTTCGTCGAGTCGGCGGAGGTGCTGACGGCCCTGCTGGGTGATGGTAATGACGTTGCGGCGGCGGTCGGCGGGATCGGATGCGCGTTCGACGTGGCCGCGATCGGCGAGTTCGTTGATGACGGCGACCAGGTCGCTGCGGTAGATGCCCGCGCGGCGGCTCAGCGTGGCCTGGCTCGCCGGGCCGGACTCCTGCAGCGCGAGCAGCACTGCGTAGTGCCATTTGCGGGCGTCCGCACCGGCCAGCCCTTCGTTCACCAGCCGCTCTGCGTGCATCGCGGTATGCGACAGCAGCCGGCTCGGCAGGCTCCGCAGCCGGGCGGGTGTCGCCCGGTCGTCCGTGCTGTCATCCATGCTGTCGGTCGTGTCAGCGGTGGTGGTGCTGCTCATGCTGGTGATCCTACCCGGTTGCGTTAGACGCCCTAACGTTGTACGTTCGGTAGTGTCATAAACGTTAGTCTCATAAACGTTTGGATGACTATCGGATCTATCGATCAAGGAGTAGCCATGACCAGCACCGCCTCCGCCGCAGCCCCGACCCTCAACCCGCAGATCGTCGGCCAGGCCGAGAAGGCCCACAAGCCGTTCCTGGACCGCATCCTGGCCCCGACCGGTACCACCATGAGCCAGTGGGTGGCGCTCAAGTTCACCGCAGTCAGCGGCGGCGCCGCCGACCGCGATCAGCTCATCAACAGGATCGGCGGCGCGTTGAGGATCGACGACGCGGCGGTGCTGGCTGTCATCGCCGAGCTGATCACCGCCGAGCTTCTGAAGGATGTACCCGGCGAGGGGTCCCGTGTGGGGTTCACCGACGCCGGCCAGGCCCTCTACCAGCAGATCAACGGCGCCATCGAGGAGGTCATCGCCCGAGTTTACGGAGACATCCCGGTCGACGACCTGGCGACCGCTGCCCGGGTGCTGACCCTCATCACCACCCGGCTCAACGCCGCGTAACCCCATCACGGCTCGCTACTCAAGGAGATAGCGATCGGGCGGCTGTCACGTCGCTGCGGACGTCGTTGCGGACGGGCCGGATGCCCGGCACCTGGCTCCTTTCGATGTGTTGCGAGCTTCAGCCCATCTCGTCAGCGATCCGGCGGATCAGCTCCACGGATGGGTTCTTGCCGAGCGCTTCCGCAGATACACGGGGACGACGGTGTCGGCTTGAGCCGGTGATGAGCACGGCTCGAACCACAGCTTGATGTCGCTGTAGTACGAGCCCTGGAAGGCCTGTACGAACTGGGCGGTAATCAGGCCGGCAGCCCTACTCAGCGTGGTATCGAGGCCCGCAGTGGGGACGGTGACGCCGAGGCAGATGTTCTTGAGGGCGATCTGACTGAGAGTGTCAGATACCTGACTGCCTACGACCACACTTCCTGCCTGGAGTCCTGCCTTGAGTCCGGCGGACGGAATACTGGCGGGCACTACGCCACCGACAGTCGATACTGCACCATTGATCGCGCTGCCGACGCCGAGACTTTCCAGGGTAAAAGCAGCCTTGCGGTCAGCCGTCCGGGCGTGACCCAGCGGTAGTCAGATGATCGGCATCCGGTCATCCCTCGTCAACCAACCGGGAGCCGGCCACATGCTCGGCGACCCGTCCGACCGCGGTACGTAGGCGCCGGAAGTAGGCTGCCCGGCTGAGGGACAGGCGCATCGCCGCATGCTCATGGCTGGGGCCGGGATCGAGATAGCCCTTGATCAGCACATCGCGGAGCAGTTTCTCGTTGGCACTGTCACCGAAGGCATGTTCCGCCGCCTCGCGCAGCAGGCGCCGGACGGATTCGGCGCGTTCCTGCGGGCCTGTGCCTCGGGCAAGCGGGCTGCGCGCGAGTTCGTGCGGGACCGCGAAGTTGCGCAGTGCCTCCCGCACCTCCGCCCGCACCTCCGCCGGGTCCCGGCCGGCCGGGCCGGACTCTGGCTCATCGGGGGCGGGCAGACCGAGTTCGGCGTACACAACGCGCCGGATCGCGGCGAAGAGCCCGCCGGGGCCATAGTCGATCCGGTGGCATTCGATGCGGCGGCCTGCGATCTCAAGGTCCAGGTCGGGCAGGTGCTGGGCCCCCACCGCGTGCGCGAACGCAAGCGCCTCCAGATTGCTGGGATCGATCGGCAAATAGGCGAAGCGTGGGTTACGTGTGCCTGAACGCAGCACTCCCGCCATGCCCAGCATGGCCTGCAACCCGTTTCGGGCGGAGCCGGTGAAATCGACCGAGTCGTGCCACAGCACGGAATCCCCCAGCCGGGCATGCTGCCGGGCATGCGCCAGCCAGGGTCCGGTAAGCGGGTCCTCGTCGGCCCAGGCGGGCGCGGTAGCGGGGGTCATGCACACCAGGTAGCCCTGGAGCTGCTCGCCCAGGTCGCGGACTACCGCGACCCGCTCCGGGGCCTGCGCGAAGAACCGCCCGGTCAGCTCCCACCACTCCCCGAAACGCCGCTCGTGGAGCAGTTGGACGACCCGCTCCGCATCACCCGGCCGAAGGTTGTCGATCCGGTAGCTGATGCTGCCCTCCCAACCGAATCCCCATCGGATGGCGGGGGCCTCGACCAAGTGCGCCATGTCGATGAGGAGCAGCAGATCGCCGTGGCGGGTGCGTTCGTAGAGATGATCGATGATGCGGCGCCGCAACTCCCGCTCCCGTTCCCGGTCCCGGCGGGCAAGATCGGCGTGCAGCGCCTTCCGTACGAGCTCATGCAGGGCAAGCCCGTCGCCGAGCGGCTCGGTGAACGTGAACGAGCAGAGCCGCTCGTACGCGGCCTCGGCATCGCTGTCCGGCAGGACGGCGGCGAGCAGCCCGGGTGTCGTCACCCGAACGATCGCGGCCACCCCCAGCGCTGACATGCGTACGCCGTCGGTGTCGCAGTCGTCTACCAGGCGGTGGATCAGCGACCGAAGGATCTCCGGCTGGTCCATCCCGGCGGCCGGATCCCAGTCGGCGCCGGATCTCACCGCGTCGGCCGCGAGCGCGAGTGCGAGGGGTGACCCGCCGGCCCATCCGGCGATCGCAGGCGCGTACTCATCGGTAACCCCATGGGCCTGGAGCAGCCGCAGCGCATCACGCCGCGGCAACTCGCCGAGATCGAGCAACCTGGCCGCGCCTTCCCAGCCGTCCGCAAACCAGGCTGGGTCGGGAGCCCCTCGGCCGGAGATCACCACTAGCGAACTGCTAGGCAGCGCGGGCAGCAGTTCGCCCCGCAGATACCCGCCCAGTGCGGTCATGCGCTCGAAGGAGTCGATCAGCAGCAGTGGCCGGTCGCTGTGGCGGACGGTGGCCAGCGCGGTTTCCAGGGCACCGGACTGCGGGGCCAGTTCGCGGCCGTCGACGCGGAAGACGTCCCAGCCGCGGGCGTCGGCGCGGCGGGCCAATTCGCGCAGCAGCGCGCTCTTGCCGATACCCCCCGGCCCGCAGACCAGCACAATGCTGGCTGGCGGGTCATCACCCAGGCAGCTTTCCAGGAACGCCAGTTCGCTCACCCGACCGGTGAACCTATGCCGGTCGCGGTCACTGACCAGCGCGGCGAGGGTCCGACCACCGGTCCGCGGCACCGGCGATGACAGCCGGTGCGGCGGCGGTGCAGGATCCCCCGGCCTCATGACTTCGTGGCGGTCGCGGCGGACGCTTCCTCTGGTCACCAATACTCCCTGCTGCGTCGCGCGGAGCGCACCAATCCGAGACTCAAGTGATATTGCGGCTCGTGTCCGCATCCTGCAGTGTTGGCCCGGTTGTGTCCAGCAACCTGCAGTGTTGGCCCGGTTGTGTCCAACAACCTGCAACGGTGGCATACGAGGGGAGCCCAACGGTGGGAATGTTCAAGCGGATAAAGGACATGAAGGACATGGTCGAAGCTGCTCCCGGAACGGTGCAGCAGGCGCAGCAACTGGGGGCCCAGGCACAGCAATTCGCCGCTGCCCAGCAGGCTGCCGCGCAGATGCAGATGAACCAGATGATGCAGAGCCAGCAGGCCGCCGTGCCGGCGACAGGGTCGGACTTCGAACCGATCGCGGGGGTTTCGATCGAACTGTACGCCGAAATCTCCAAGGGCTTGGCCGCTTATGGCTATGACCAGTCCAAGGCGGTGGAGGTGGCCGCAGCCAAGGGCGTATCCGCCGACGCCTGGGCGCAGGCGCTCGCCGGCTGGAACCAGCGCATTACCGCCAATCAGGCCGTCGCCCAGCGGTTCAACGCGCTCTACCGGGCAGGCTGACCATGGGCTTCTTCAAGAGCATGCGCGACCTGAAGCAAATCGGTAAGGAGATGGAGAAGACCATGCCTCCGCCCGGGCAACGGCTCGCGGAGGCACAGGCCAAGATGGCGGGCCTTAGCGAGATGATGGCCGCGCAGACACAGCAGGCTAACGCCGCCATGGCGGCCGGCGCCTCGGGCGTGGACATGACAGCCACCATCACCGGGATGCGTCAGGTCGGCACGGTGAACTTCGACCTCATGATGGAGTTCGAGCTCACCGTGATGCCCAGTGGGCTGCCCCCGTATCCGGCGACCGTCCGGCAGACCATCAGCCAGATGCAGATGGTGCAGTTCCGCCCAGGCGCGAGTGTCCGCGTCAAGGTCGACCCCAACAACCCGTCGGCCGTCTGGCTCGACCCGACCAGCATCAGGTGACTGCCCGGCACCTCATCGCGCCGCCGCTGACAGCCCTCGGCGCGGCCGGCGTCGCCGCGTGCCTCTTCAGTGCCTTCACCGGCATGCGGGACGTCATGGTCACCGACGGGGGCTTCTGCGCCAGTGGCGGGCCGTACGTCATCGCCCATCAGTGTACGGGCGCGGACATGCGGCTGCTCATGGTCAGCATCCTGGGGATACTGGTCAGCGCGGGCTGCTACCTCGCCGGCACGCGCATGCTCGGCGGCTGGACGGGGACGGCCGGCCTCCTGGTATGGGCGGCCCTGTTCGGCACGCTGGGGTGGAACTTCATCGACCTGGGGCTCCACCCGCCCGCGGGGATGAACGGCGCCGGTGGCTGGCTGTTCAGTGGAGTGACGTTCTGGCTGATGGCGGCGGGTGGCCTGATCCCGGTGATCGTGTCAGCCGCGGGTTGGCTGCGGCGGGGCGGCCGGCCGCAGCCGTCGTTGACCGCTGCCGCGCAGCCCACGGTGTGGGCTCAGTTCCCCGGCATGGGCGGTGGTCGGTCCGGCATGGAGGGTGGTCAGTCCGGCATGGAGGGTGGCCGATTCGGCATGGGCGGTAACCAGTTCGGCATGGGCGGTGGTCAGTTCGGCGGGGCACCGCCAAACCCCGGTGGCGCGCCTAAGCGCCTCAAGCTCCCGCAGCCGGAGGATTCGCCATGAGCCGGATATCGGCCCTGGTATGGCTGGCCGCGAGTGTGATCGGCGTGGCGGCCGGTCTGGTGGCACTTGGGCCGATGCTGGTCAGTTTCCTGAAGTGAGCGCACGGCTCCGGCATCCCAGTGCGGATACCGGGGTCGTCCGCCTAAGGGAAGCGA
>JAOPYK010000036.1 GCA_025964695.1 Streptosporangiaceae bacterium
CGAGGCCCCACGATTGCGACGGACCTCACGCGACACGACCGAGGGATCCCGACCGATCGAACGGGCGATCTGCCTGATCCCCAGACGGGCCTTCAACCCCGTCGCGATCTCCACCCGATCCGAGAACGACAAGCCCTGCCGCTGCCCCACCAACGCTCCTCACGCCGCCCCCGCCAACCGAGGGTGTTGCTTCGACCGTATGACACCGCCCCCACCAGGTGCTCAGTTTCCACCCGTCGCAACCCGCTCAATTTTCAGCCGCCGTTGACAGGCGGTGGCGTCGAAGTCGCCGATGGTCGCGGTCCCGGACCACTCCCGCTGCTTGGCGCGCAGGTCGACGTGGACCTCGACCTCGGCTCCGTCGCCGCTGATCAAGGTGGCGGGTCCCCGGTAGCGGCTCACACCCGGGTCATCTCATCAGGGCAGGCGCGGTCTGTGTTCATGAAGACGCACGATAGCGCTCAGGTCGGACGTTCTCCGCGACCAAGCGCCCTAGAGGCCCTAGAGGCCCTAGGAGACGCGTGCCCGGAGCAGGCAGAATTCGTTGCCCTCGGGGTCGGTGAGGACGTGCCAAGATTCCTCGCCGCTCTGGCCGATGTCGACGAGCTGCGCTCCTGCGGCAAGGAGGCGTTCGAGTTCGGCCGCCTGATCCCGGTCGGTGCCGTTGAGGTCGAAGTGCAGGCGCAGCTTGCCGTTCTTGGGCTCTTCGGTCCGGCTGAGCAAAAGAGTGGGCTGAAGGCCGCCGAACCCCTCCCGGGGACCGATCTCGATATCGTCGCCCTCTCGCCCCAGCACGACGAAGCCCAACACCTCGCACCAGAAACTGGCGAGCTTCTCCGGCTCACAGCAGTCCAACACCAGCTCAGTGATACGGCAGGCCATCGACGTTCCCTCCCCCTGCCGCGCACGCACACCTCGCCCTGGCCCCTCACGCGGCTCTCGTCACCGTACATGGAGCCGGGGACGTACGCCGTCGACCCGGAACCCTCCAGGTCGCCGTGGCGGCGGTGGGGCGAGATCGGGGCGGACGAGGCGGCGGCCCGCGACCTCATTGCTTCCGGCGCAGGACACACCGCTCATCTCACTTCGAGACAGGCCCTAGAGGCCCCGCCGGGGCAGGACCGACACCCGGTTCCGCCCGACGTAACGAGCCGTCACAGCCCCTGGGGCGGCCCCGAATCGCCGAGCACGGGGCTGCCGCTCACCCGCCCTGCCCGTTCGCACGGCACCCCTACCGGCCGTGCGGCCGGTCAACGAGCCGTCGCGGGCTGCCTCAGGGGCCGCACCCGATGAACACGGCGGCCCGGACCGCCCACGGGCTCGTGATCAACCCCGATCCGGCCCGCGAGCAAACATGGAGCAAACACGGAAAACAAATCGCCCGAAATCCGACACGGGCATATCAGACAAAAATTAGATACTCCCAGGTCAACCTAGGTGGGGCGGGCGGGACTCGAACCCGCGACCGATGGATTATGAGTCCACTGCTCTGACCAGCTGAGCTACCGCCCCGTACAGCACCGCGCTCTCGTTCCCGTCCCGAGACCGCCCGGCGCGGCCATGATAGCGGCGGGCGCTCACGGCGTGCCACCACGTAGCCCATCCCGGAGCGCGACTCCCCGTACCCCTCCAGGAGGATGACGTACCAGATGACCCGTCGGTAGGGTCCGTGCATGCCGTCAATCCGTGCCGTAGTCGCCACCGCCGCCCTCGCACTCACCGCCGCCACGGCCTGTTCCGGCGGCGGCTCGGGTGAGAAGCTGCCGGCCGGAGCGGATCTGATGAAACAGTCGTCCACCGCGATGGGCGACGTGAAGAGCATGGGATTCACGATCCGCACGGACGGCAAGCCGTCCCTTCTGGTCAAGAGCGCGGACGGCAAGCTGCTCAAGAGCGGTGACGCCACGGGCACCCTCCAGGTCGTGCAGTCCGGGGCGACCGTGGAGATGGGCTTCACCGTTCTCGGCAACAGCGTCTACCTCAAGGGTGTGACCGGCGGCTACCGCAAGGTGCCCAAGGCCCTGGCGACGGCGTTGTACGACCCGTCCGCGATCCTCGATCCGCAGCGCGGTATCGCCCCGCTGCTGGCCAAGGCGTCCGGCCCCAAGGTGGAGGCGAAGGAGAAGATCGGCGGCCAGGAGGCCTACCGGGTCAAGGCGACTCTCCCGAAGGACTCGGCGGCGGCGCTGGTGCCCGGTATCACCCAGGACCTGACCGGTCAGGTATGGCTCGGGGTGAGCGACCACCGGCTCCTCAAGGTGAAGGCGGATCTGCCCCCGGCGGCGGACGGCGGCAAGGGCACGGTGACCGTCACCTTCACCGACTTCAACGGCAACTTCAAGATCACAGCACCGGCGTGATGAGCTCCCGCAGAGTCGCGATCGGGGTCGGCGGCGCCGTCGTACTGCTGGCCGCGCTGGACGCCTACGTGATCACGACGGTCCTGTTCGACATCGTCAAGGACCTGTCCATCCCGGTGAACCACCTGGAGCGGGTGACCCCGGTGGTGACCGGGTTCCTGTTCGGCTACGTCGCCGCGATGCCGCTGCTGGGCCAGCTGTCGGACCGGTTCGGCCGCCGCCCCGTGCTGCACCTGTGCCTGGCCGGGTTCGCCGCGGGTTCGCTGGTGACCGCCCTCGCCGGCGGCGTCCCGCTGCTGGTCGCCGGCCGGATGCTTCAGGGCATCGCGGGCGGTGCGCTGCTGCCGATCACCATGGCGCTCGCCGGTGACCTGTGGGAGGAGCGGCAGCGCCCGGTGGTCCTGGGCGCGGTCGGCGCCGCGCAGGAGCTGGGCAGCGTGCTCGGACCGCTGTACGGCGCCGGAGTGGCCGCCGCCCTGGGCTGGCGCGGAATCTTCTGGATCAACCTCCCGCTTACGGTGCTGGCGATGGCGGCCGTACAGTTCACGGTTCCCGGCGGACGCGCGAAGCATCAGACGGTACGACCGCGAATCGACGTGGTCGGAGGCCTGCTGCTCGCGACGGCGCTGGGGCTGCTGGTGGCCGGCTCCTACAACCCGGAGCCCGACAAGGGAGCACTGCCGTCGTGGGGCCTGCCCGTGCTGGGGGGCGGGCTGGCGGTGATCGTGGCGTTCGTGATCTGGGAGGCCAGATCCCCGGTGAAGCTGCTGGACCTCACCGGTGTGCGCAGGCGACCGCTGTTGGCCACTCTCGGGGTGAGCCTGCTTTCGGGCGCGGCCCTGATGGTGACCCTGTGGGCCGTCCAGCTGACCGCCCAGACCCTGCTGCGCAAGGACGCGGTCGGCGGTGCGCTGGTGCTGGTCTGGTTCCTGCTGGCGCTGACGGTCGCCGCCGTACTGGGCGGGTTGCTGGCCCGGCGGTTCGGGGAACGCTGGATCGCCGTGGCGGGGATGGCCGTCGCGGCAGCCGGTTATCTGCTGATCGCGGGCTGGCCGGTCGATCCGTCGTCCGCGCACTACGGCCCGCTCCCCCGGATGGGCGTGGACCTGCTCGTCGCGGGGCTGGGTCTCGGGCTGGTCATCGCGCCGGTGTCCTCGTCGGTGCTGCGGGTGGTGCCCGCGGCCCAGCATGGCGTGGCGTCCGCGGCCGTGGTGGTTGCCCGGATGATGGGGATGCTGCTCGGTCTGGCCGGGCTTTCCGCCTGGGGCTTCCACCGTTTCCAGTCGCTGACCAAGAATCTGGTCATGCCGCTGCCCTTCGGGATTCCCAAGGACGAGGCCAGACGGCAGCTGAAAACGTATCTGGCGGCGGTCGACCAGGCTCTCCACACCGAGTATCGGGAGATCTTCCTCATCGTGGCCGTGCTGTGCGTCCTGGGGGCCCTCACCGCGCTGATGCTGGACGGCCGCCCGAAGCCCGGGGCCGCCGACGGCGCGGCCGCCGGCCCCTTCCTCAGCAAGGAGTCGTCTGCGACGCGGGGCTGATCCCCCGGTCTGCCCGGCATCGGCCAGTGGAGGTCAGCGGCCGCCGGGCCGGCTGAACCTCATGCCATCATGACCACATGGCCGCCGACCCTCGTAGATTGCTGATAGAGGACAGTCCCCTCCCCGCCGGGCTGGACGACAGGCTGCGCGAGCAGTTCGCCTTCCTGGTGGAGATCGATCGGCTCAAGACCGTCCTGCGGCAGTCACCGCTGGCCGCGGCGGACCGACGGGAGAACGACGCCGAACACTCCTGGCATCTGGCGATGATGGTCGTCCTGCTGGCCGAGTACTCCGATCAGCCCATCGACATCGGGCACACGGTGCAACTTGTCCTGGTGCACGACCTGGTGGAGATCTACGCCGGCGACACCCCGCTCTACGACGACGCCGCAGGCCTCGATCAGCGCGAGCGGGAGGAGTTCGCGGCCGACGCGCTCTTCGCTCTGCTCCCCGCCGACCAGGAGCGGCGCCTGCGGGCCCTGTGGGACGAGTTCGAGGAACGGCGTAGCGCCGAGGCGCGCTTCGCCAAGGCGATGGACCGCCTTCAGCCCCTGCTGCTGAACTGGATGGCACAAGGCGGCACCTGGAAGACTCCGGGCGTCACCACCGAGGACGTACGGGCGCGCAAGGCGGTGATCGGGGACGCCTCCGCCCCGCTGTGGGAGGCCGCACAACGCCTCATCGACGAGGGCGCGGCCCAGGGGTGGTCCACCGGCGGCGCCCCGGCGCGATGAGGCCCCGCCATCCGCGCAGGCCTACACCGGCCCGTCCGGGCGGGTCCGCGGTGGACCGCGCGGGGTGAACGTCGGTGGCCGCTGCTCGGATCCTCCTGTGCGGAGTGCCGGGGTATTCGGAGTCCCGACCTGCGGCCAGGAGGATTGCTTCGGCCCTCGGCCGGTAGGAGTGTGGGAGACGCCGCGCCCGACTGATCTGCTGATCTGCTGATCTGCGAGGACTGCGGCCGAAGGAGGTACTGCCATGGAACGGATGAGCGGCCTGGACGCCGGGTTCTACTTCGCCGATGCGCCGGAGAATCCTCTGCACATCGCCTCGGTGACGGTGTTCGAGGGGCCGGCACCGTCCTATGGCGACCTGGTCCGGCTGATCGCGTCGAAACTGCCCCAGGTCCCGCGATACCGGCAGCGCGTCCGTACGGTCCCGCTGAACCTCGGCCGGCCCGTCTGGGTCGAGGACCCGCACTTCCAGATCCTCTACCACGTCCGGCATAGCGCGGTGCCCGCTCCGGGCAGCCCCGAGCAGCTGCGCAACCTGGCGGGCAGGGTGCTGTCCCAGCGGCTCGATCCGGACAAGCCGCTGTGGGAGATCTGGCTGGTCGAGGGACTCGAGGACGGCCGGTGGGCGGCGATCACCAAGGTCCATCACTGTGTGGTCGACGGGGTCGGGGGCATCGATCTCATGACGGCCTTGTTCGACCTCAGCCCGGACACCGCTCCCCCCGAGCGGGAGACCGAGCGGGCTGATTCGTTGAAGGCGGTACCGCCGGAGCCGTCGCAGCTGTCACTGCTGCTGGACGGCGTACGGGGCAGCGTCACCGAACCGCTGCGCCACCTCTCCGCGCTGCCCGGCGCTGCTCGCCATCTCGGCGACGCACGGGCACTGCGGAGCTTCGCCTCGGGAGTGCCGCGCACGATAGGACGGCTGACCCGGGCGACGACGAGTTCGCTCACCGGATCCGTCGGACCGCACCGGCGCTGGCTCTGGGAGTACGCGACGCTCGACGAGATCAAGAAGATCCGCAAGGCCTACGGCGGCACGGTCAACGATGTGATCCTCGCCGCCGTCACCCGGGGTTTCCGTGATCTGCTCGAGTCGCGCAGAGAGCTCACGGGCTCGACGCTCGTCCGGACGCTGGTGCCGGTGTCGGTGCGCGGGGAGGACGAGTCCGGGAAGGTCAGCAACCGGGTCTCGGGGGTGCTGGTGAATCTGCCCTGCGGGGAGGAGTCGGCCCGGCGGCGGCTGTTCCTGATCCGCAGCCAGATGGACGACCTCAAACGTACCCACCAGGCCAACAGCGGCGACGCCATCGCCAGGCTGGCCGGCTTCGCTCCGACGCTGCTGGCGCTGGGCTCGCGGGCGGCGCTGAAGCGCAGCCAGCCGGTGGTCCAGACGGTGGTCACCAACGTGCCCGGGCCGCCGTTCCCGCTGTACGTGCTGGGGCGGCGGATGGTGGAGCTCTACCCCTATGTCCCCCTCGGCATGGGCGTGCGGGCCGCCATCGCGATCTTCTCCTACGAGGGGGCGCTCACCTTCGGGCTGACCGGGGACTTCGACGGGATGCCCGACCTCGAAGTACTCGGACACGGGATCCGCGCGGGCTTCGACGAACTCACCAAGCACTCCGCGGAGGCGTCCGCATCGACCTGACCGATTCAGGCCATCTGGACGACGATGAGCTGCTTGGGTGAGCAAGGGATCTTCGTTCCTCCGGAGCTCACCCGGATTCGGTGATTGGTCCGTCACCGAACGGGCACGTTCTGACCATCCCCCCTATAAGAGCCGCCCCTGAAGGAGCTCATAAGGATCAGCCAGTGCCGATGTCGCGACCGTTCGCCCCATGCTCGGTCCCAAGCGCCACCCGTGCCTGCAGGCGTCCTTATCCACCCTGAGCCGGGCGGCGGAGAGTTCGGTGATCCGTGCATCAGATGAGCGGCCTGGACGCGAGTTTCTACCTCCTGGAGGACGAGAACACCCCGCTGCACGTGGCGTCGGTGATCGTCTTTGACGGACCCGTCCCCTCGTACGGGGATCTGGTCCGGTTGATCATGTCCAAACTGCCGCAGGTGCCCCGGTACCGGCAGCGCGTCCGGTCCATCCCGCTTCATCTCGGCCGGCCCGTCTGGATCGACGATCCGTACTTCCAGATCCTCTACCACATCCGCCACACGGCGCTGCCGTCTCCCGGCAGCGACGAGCAGCTGCGCAACCTGGCCGGCCGGGTGCTCGGCCAGCGGCTCGACCCCAGCAAGCCGCTGTGGGAGATCTGGCTGGTCGAGGGCCTCGACGAGGGACGCTGGGCGCTCATCGCCAAGGTCCACCACTGCATGGTCGACGGGGTCGCGGGCATGGACCTGATGACCGTGATGTTCGAAATGACCCCGGACCCAGCACCGCTGCCCGAAGCGGAGCCTTGGAAGCCCGAGCCCGAACCGTCCGGGACCGCGCTGCTGCTCAACACCGTCCGGCACTCGATGGAGCAGCCACAGAGCGTGGTCAACGACGTACTCTGGCTGGCCCAGAATGCCGGCAACACCCGCCAGCTCGGTGGCTTCGCCGCCGGACTGTCCCGCGCTCTGGGCAGATTTCTCAGCCCCTCGGCGGCCTCGCTCAACGGGCCGATCGGCCCGCACCGGCGCTGGTGCTGGGTGCAGGGAGATCTGGACGAGGTCCGGACCATCCGCAAGGCGTTCGGCGGGACCGTGAACGACGTCATCCTCGCCGCGGTGACCAGCGGCTTCCGCGACCACTTGAACGGCCGCGGGGCTCTGTCCCCCGACACGGTCGTGCGCAGCGCCGTGCCGGTGTCGATCCGGACCACGGACGAGAAGGGGCACCTGAACAACAAGGTGTCCGCGGTCTTCGTCAACCTGCCCTGCGGCGAGGAGGATCCCCTCCGGCGGCTGGCGCTGCTCCGCGCGCAGATGGACGATCTCAAACGGACCAGGCAGGAGATGAGCGCCAAGGGGATCACCCGGCTCATCGACACGGCGGTGGCCCCCGCGCTCCTTGCGCTGGGCGCCCGCACCCCGGTACGGCTGCACAACCCGATCGTGCAGACCGTCACCACCAACGTGCCGGGGCCGCCGTTCCCGCTCTACTGCCTGGGCCGCCAGGTCCTGGAGATGCATCCGTACGTGCCGCTGACCGGTGGCATCCGTATCGCCACCGCGATCTTCTCCTACCTCGGCAAGCTCAACTTCGGCATCTCCGGAGACTTCGACGGCGTGCCCGACCTGGAGATCCTGGCCAAGGGCATCCGCGCCGGCTTCGACGAACTCCTCGAACTAGCCGCCCACCCCACCTGACCCACGCCCACCCCACCCAGACCGGGCACCCTCACCGGATCGGGCAACCCCTCCAACCCGCCAGAACGGGCACCCTAGCCGGGCAAGGATTAGGGCAGGAGGGCGAGGGCGGAGTCTAGGTCGGTGAGGCAGGCATCGGAGCCGAGTCCCTGGGCGACCGTCGCGGCTGTGGCGGTGCCCCAGCGGGCCGATTCCAGCACGTCCCTGCCGTGCACGAGGCCGGTGATGAAGCCCGCGCAGTAGGCGTCACCGCATCCCGTGGTGTCAACGACGTCGACCTTGAGGGCGGGCAGCCGGGTGGTGCCGTCCGGCGTGGCGATGAGGCTGCCTTCGCCACCGAGCGTGACGAGCACTCCGCGCGGGCCGCGGTCGAGCAGGTGCCGGGCGGCGGTCTCGGGATCGGCCGCGCCCGTCATGGCGAGGGCCTGTTCCTCGTTGGGAAGGAAGAAGTCGACGTGCGGAAGGAAGGCGGCGGTGGCCTGCACCAGATCCGTCATGTTGGACAGCAGGTCCATGGTGACGACGGTGCCGGCCGCCCGGGCCGCCGCCAGCACCTCGAAGAAGGCCGGATCGTTGAGGGCGAAGGTCACGTCAGGGCCGCCGAGATGCAGAACGTCGGCGGCGGCCAAGAGGGCCGGGTCGACATCGGCCGGGGAGACGGTCAGGTTGGCGCCCGGCACGTGGAAGGACGGCCGTCCCCCGTCCGGCCGGATGGGCAGGATCGAAGCGCTGGTCTGGTCGGTGTCACGGCGGACCAGGCGGCTGACGTCGACGCCGTGCCGGGTCATGACGGCCACCAGGAAGTCGCCCAGTTCGTCGTCGCCGATGGCGCCCACCGACACGACGTCGACGCCGAGCTTTGCAAGGTCCACCGCGGTTCCGGCGGCCGAGCCGGCGGCGGTGAGCCGGATCTGGTCGACCAGCACGGTGTCCTGGCCGGGCGGAATGGCCTCCACCGGGCGGGTGAGCACATCGACGATGTGCACCCCCAGGGTCACGACGGTCAAGGTGCACTCCCAACGTCACGGCCGACGCGGCTCGGGGCGGTTCGCCGCCACGGCGGTACGGGCGTAGCGTACGGGAGATCATCCAACGTGAGAAGGATTCATATGCTGTTGGCGGACGAACGGCGAGAACTCTGCGCGATCGGGCTGCGGATGGCCGAGACCGGCCTGGTCGGCGGGACCGCCGGCAACATCAGCGTCCGCTCCGGAGACCTGGTGGCGGTCACACCCGGCGGGCTGATGCTGGACCGGATGACCCCCGGGGACTGCCCCGTGATCGACATCGAGGGCCACCTGGTAGAGAGCGGTGGATCGCCGGGCGGCGGCCACGACCGGGGCGCGAGCCGGGAGCCGCGCGGGCTGGGCGATCCGGTGGGCGTGAACTGGGCGCCGCGCGGCCGGCCCGAGCGGCAGCCGTCCTCGGAGACCCCCATGCATCTGGCCATCTACGCCGAGACCGATGCCACCGCGATCGTGCACACGCACTCGACCTACGGCGCGGTGGTCGCCACCACCATGACCGAGCTGCCGCCGATCCACTACAACGCGCTGCTGCTCGGCGGCGTGGTCAGGGTGGCCGAGTACGCCACGTACGGGACGCCCGAGCTCGCCGCGAACGTCCGTACCGCCATGGCCGGCGGCAAGCGGGCCGTGCTGCTGGCCAACCACGGCGGGGTGGCCATCGGCCACGACCTGGAGGACGCGTACGAGGGCGCCCAGCTGCTGGAGTGGCTGTGCGGCGTCTACGTTCGGGCCAAGATGATCGGTGAACCACGCGTCCTCACCGACGACGAGCTCGGCCAGGTGATCGAGCGTGCCGCCAACCCGCCCGCCTTCCCCCGCCGCCCCGCCACCTGAACGCACGGCGGCGGGGCAACGCACGGCGGCGGGGCAGAGGGCGTCAGCCGACGGGCGCCCGGGTCCTGCCGAGCAGGGGGCGGAGCACCAGATAGACCACGGCGGAGATCAGGAACCCCACCTCGAAGGCGATGTCACCGACGGACTTGACATGCTTGGGCACCACGCCCACGTACTTGGTCTGATTGGAGAACAGCCAGATCGACAGGACCATCCCGACGGCCATGGCGATCGGCCCGGCCCAGTTGCGGTACTTGCTGTCGAACAGCAGGCCTTCCACGTCGTTGACCGGAGTGCTCCGCAGGAGGTACTGGTCGAGCAGGGCGATCGCCAGCCAGGGCCCGATCCAGTAGGCGATGATCAACAGGAAGTTCTCGTACTTGGTCCCGGCGTCGTGCAGCCCCGTCAGAGCCACCAGGAAGCCGATCAGCCCGAAGGCCGCCGCCACGATCGCCCGGCGCAGCGCCAGCGGCAACCGCAGGCCCAGCGCCACGAAGGAGATGGCACCGGAGTACACGTTGAGAGCGTTCGCGGAGATCGCGCCGAGGGCGATCGCCAGCAGGGTGAGCTTGGCGATCACACTGGGCAGATGACCGGTGAAGGCCCCGGTCGGCTGGCCCAGTGCGTCCCCGCCGATGGTCACCGAGGCCGCGCCGACGATCTCCAGGACCACGCAGGAGACGAAGACGCCCAGGCCGGCCCAGAGGCCGACCGCCCGCTTGCTGGTCTCGGCCGGCAGGTAGCGGGTGTAGTCGGCGGCGTAGGGGTTCCAGCCGGCCGCGTAGCCGAACGCGGCTCCGACAGTGAGCAGGAAGCCGCCGAGGCCACCACCGTGACCGGCCGCCCCCGGGTGTGCCTTCGACAGGATGATCACCGCCGCCAGCGCGAAGACCACGGCGAGTACGGGGAAGGCGTACCTCTCGAAGGCCTGTACGAGATTGTGGCCGAAGAACCCGATGAGCACCATGATCACCACCACGATGACCAGGCAGAGAGGCTTGGACATATGGGTGAGCGAGTTCAGCGCCAGCGCACCGCTGACGCTGTTGACGGCGAACCAGCCGATCCCGGCGGTCACCGCGTTCAGCCCGGCCGGCAGCACGTTGCCCCAGTAGCCGAACGACAGCCGGCTCAACACCATCTGGGGGACGCCGTACGCCGGGCCCCGCGCCGAGAGCAGTCCGTGCGACGTCGAGCCCAGTGCCGTGCCCACCGTTATCGCCAGCACGGCCTGCCAGAAGCTCAGACCGAAGACGGCGATGGACAGGACCCCGACGAAGACGGTCGCGAACTCCAGGTTGGGGGACGTCCACATCCAGAACAGCTGCAACGGCCGGCCGTGCCGCTCCGACAGGGAGATGAACTCCACCCCGCCGGGCTCCACGGTCGTGACCCGCTCGCCGTACGTGCCTTCTCGTACCTCGACACCGGGGGGAACCGGGTCCTTGATCACCGTCATGTCGTGCCTTTCGGGGGGTGCGGCGGTCAGCCCACGGTGATGGCGCTGAGCTTGTCCATGAGGTAGTCGGCCGCCCGTACGGGCTCGTACGCGACCGTGCCGACGGGTGCCCCGAGGGACTCGATCCGGGCGCCGGGGTTGACCTCGTAGAAGTAGATGAGCGAGACCAGTTCCTCGTCGGGGGCGCTGGGGTCTGGCGGCAGGACCCGGTGCCGGTTGGACTTCCAGCGGTCGCCGGTCCAGCGGGCGAGCAGGTCCCCGATGTTGATGGTGAAGGAGTCCTCGACGTACGGGGCGGTCTCCCAATCTTCGTCCCGGGTGTAGACCTGCAGACCACCCACCCCGTGCTGGCGGTCGAGGATGGTGACGGTGCCGAAGTCGGTGTGCGGGCCGATCCGGAACTGGCCCGGCTCGGGCTCCCCCAGCTGGGACAGCGGCGGGTAGCGGTTGATGTTCATCGTGTAGGAGGGATGGTCGGCCCGCGAGGTGAAGAAGTCGGGGGGCAGCCCGAGCGCGGCGGCGCACAGCTCCAGCAGCCGGCCGGCGAGGACGCGCATCCGGCCGAGATAGTCGACGATCAGGCCCTCGAGCTCGGGCACCTCGGCCGGGTAGACGTTGGTGAGGAACCAGTCCGCGTCGATCGCCGGATCACCGATCGGCTGGTCCGCCCCGACGGCGAAGGTCTCCTTGAGGTCCGGCGGGGTCTCGGTGCCCTCGGCGTAGCCGTTGGCCTCGACCCCGGGCGGCAGCCAGCCGCGCTCGCCGACGGTGGCGGCGTACCGCCTCTTCACCTCGTCCGGCAGCGCGAAGAAGCGCTTGACCGCGGTACGGACCTGGTCGCGCAGCCCGGCCGGGACCCCGTGGCCGGTGATGAGCAGGAAACCTATCTCGCGCAGGGCCGTGTCGACCTGTTCCGCGACCTTCCGGCGGCCGGCCTCGTCGCCGTGGAACCAGGGTGTGAGGTCGATGATGGGCACGGCGCTCATGGGGTGGGCTCCTCTCCGATGTCCTCGAACCACAGGTCAGGGTGATCGTTGATGAAATCCATCATGAGGGCGGCACACTCGGGGTCGTCGAGCAGCAGCACCTCGACGCCGTGCCGGGCGAGCCAGTCGTGCTGGCCCGAGAAGGTCCGCGCCTCGCCGACGATCACCCGGGAGATGCCGAACTGGCGGATCAGCCCGCTGCAGTACCAGCACGGTGAAAGGGTCGTCACCATGGTCGTGCCCCGATAGGTGCGTTGCCGGCCGGCGGCGCGGAAGGCCGCGGTCTCCCCGTGCACGGCGGGGTCGTCGTCCTGCACCCGGCGGTTGTGGCCGCGGCCGAGCAGCCGGCCGTCGGCGGCGAACAACGCCGCCCCGATCGGGATGCCGCCCTCCGCCAGGCCGGTGCGCGCCTCCTCGATGGCGACTCGCAGCAGCTCGGCCGGCTTGAGGATGAATTCGTTGGTGTCTGCGGCCACTCGCCCACTATGAACAATCACCGGCCCCTGGGGAACGGACAGAACGTCCGTACTATGGGCGGGGGGCTCTGACGATCCGTAAGAGGACGATTCATAAGGGGATGACCGGATGCCGCTGAGGTTGCGCGACGTGCTGTCCCTGGAGGCGCTCCGCGACGCGCGCCCGGAGGTCCTGGCCGGGGAAGGATCCCTGGACCGGGTCGTGCGCTGGGTGCACTCCAGTGAGATCTTCGAGATCGGGCCGCTGCTCACCGGTGGCGAGTTGCTGCTCACCACCGGCCTGGGTCTGGCCGGCACGGACGCCGGCGCCCGCCGGCACTACCTGCGCGAGCTCGCCACCCGCGGGGTCGCCGGGGTGGCGCTGGAGGTGGGCCGCACCTTCCCCGAGGTGCCCCGCGAGCTGGTGGACGAGGCCCGGCGGCAGGAGCTGCCGTTCATCCTCCTGCGGTCCGTGGTGCCGTTCATCCGGATCACCGAGGCGGCCAACACGCTGATCGTGGACCGGTCCGGACAGCGGTTGCGGCTGGGCGACTCGATCAGCCGGGCGCTGAACGAGTCCCTGATCGCCGGGGCGGGCGTCCCCGGCCTGCTCGCGACCGCGGGCGAGGCGCTCGGCGCCCCGCTGGTCCTGGTCGCCGAGAACGGCGCGCTGGTGGCCGCGCACGGCGTGGCCGGGGACCGGCAGGCCTGGCAGGTGGCCGGGGAGGCCGCCGCGCAAGCCCCGGTCACCCTGCACGGCGCGGTCTGGGGGCGGCTCGTCGCGGGCGCCGGCTCGGCCCTGCCCACGGAGGACCTGGCCGACGCCCTGGACCGCACGGCGATCGCGCTGGCGCTGGGCATGCTGCGCACCGGCAGCCCGCCCAGCGCCCGGGACCGGCAGGCGTCGGCGCTGCTGACCGACCTGATCGAGGACAACGTCGCGGGCCGTGCCGAAGGCGCCGTACGGGCGGCGCTGGCCGGCTTCCAGCCAGGCGCGGACCATCAGCTCGTCGGGGTCGCGGCCGATGCCCTGGAGATCTCGGCGGCACTCGCCGTGCTGGACCGGGCCGCGGTGATCCTGCACACCCAGGCGCTGCGCGGCCGGGTGTCCCGGCTGGTCCTGGGCGTGCTCACCGTCCCACGCGGGGTGGTGGACGCGGCGGGGGCGGCGCACCAGGCCGTGGACGAGGCGCTGCGTCGGCTCGGCGCCCCCCATGTACGGGTCGCGATCGGCCATTCCGCCACCGAGCTCGGGGATCTGGGCGGCTCACTGCGCGACGCCCGGGCGGTCCTCGGCCTGCGCCCCGCGGCCCGGCTGTCGACCGCCCGGTCCCTGGCCCTCGACCTGGAGCTGACGCGCAGCGGCGACACCGGGCACCTGGACCAGCTGGTCCGCCGTACGATCGCGCCGCTGGTCGCCTGGGACGCCGCGCACCGCTCCGACCTGGTGCGCACCCTGGAGGTCTTCCTGCTGCACGGCAGCAGCGCCACCCGCGCGGCGGGCGCCCTTCACCTGGGCCGCCAGTCGTTCTACCAGCGGCTCCAGCGGATCGAGACCCTGCTCGGCTACTCGGTGACCGACCCGGACGTGCACGCCTCACTGCTGATGGCCACCACCGCGCACCACCTGCGCTCGGCGAGCTGACCGTTCCTTTTCACTGAGCGGGAGTGTGTCCTGCTCGGTGCGGCCGTCCCGAACGGTGCTGGACGTCGCTCTGGTGGTGTGAGGGCGGTGACGCCCGATCACGATGGCGCCCGGACCGTCCTGACGACGCGGCCCGCCGTCCGGCCCGCGACCGTCGAGAGCGTCGGCTGACGCGGCGGCATCCCCGTCCAGGTCCCGGCCGCAGACCGGCGGGCTGGTCACCAATGCGCTCCGGGTCTCCGCCGCGGATCAGTACATCGTCGTGCGCGCCCGCCTCGCCGGAGCCGTGCCGACGATCGAGGTATGGGACTGCTCGACGAGTCACCGATCGCCCGGGACCCCGTGCCCGTCAGGCCCTCATCGGGCCGGACGGGTTCTGGGCTCGGATCCGCCGAGCCGGATAGCCGGCCTGGGCGCGGCGGCGCGGGCGGCGGCGGCGATCCGCGCGTACACCCGTTCGTATCCGGCGGCCATGATAGAGACGTCGAAGTGGCGTTCGACGTGCCGCCGGCAGGCCGCCGGGGACAGGCCACCGGCGCCGTCGATCGCCGCCGGCAGCTCCGACGCACGGTCCCGGACGAATCCGGTCACCCCGTCGATGACGATCTCGGGTACCGATCCGCGGCGCAGTGCGACGACCGGGGTGCCGCAGGCCATCGCCTCGATCATCACCATGCCGAACGGCTCGTCCCAGGTGATCGGGAACAGCACGCAGTGCGCCGCCGCGTAGAGGAGCTGCTTCGTCGGCATGTCCACCTCACCGACGAACTCGGCGTCGCCGCCCAGCCGCGGCCGTATCTCGGCGTCGAAGTAGGCGCGCTCCCCCGGCTCCAGCAGTTTGCCCGCCAGGACGATCGGCCGGCCCGCGCGCCGGGCCGCCTCGATGGCGAGATGAGCTCCTTTGTCGGGGCTGAACCGGCCCAGGAACAGGACATAGTCCTCCTTGCGCCTGCGGAAGGGGAAGTCCGCGACCCGCAGCGCGTTGTACACCGTCCCCGCCCAGTCCACGCCCGGCCCGAGCCGCCGCTGCGCGTGCGATATGGCGACCAGATGAACCCTCGAGGACAGGTGGCGGTAGTAGTCGGCCATCTCATCGGCACAGGGCCCATGGGCGGTCACCACCGTGGGTACCCGGCGGCCCCCCGCGGTGAGCGGACCGGCGAGGGAATGGTCGTGCACGATGTCGACGTCGAGATCGTCCAGATAGTGGCTGATCCACGCCGCCTGCAGCACCTCCGGCATGGACTCCCCCAGCCGTTCGGAGGGCGGCACCTCGTAGGTACGCAGGAATCGGGCGCGGGTGCCGTTGTCGCCGGCCGCCACCATGACGACGTCGTGGCCCCGCTCGACGAGGGCATCGGCGAGGTCGGCGACCAGCGTCTCTATGCCTCCGTAGGCACGGGGCGGCACCGCGAACCAGGGGGGTAGGGCCAGCGCGATGCGAAGCCCGGTGAGGGGCGGGATAACCGACCGGTCGGCGAGCCGGGGGACCCCGGACGCCGGACGTAACCGGCCGGTGGCGCTCATGCCGCCTCGCCCGGGGGCAGCTCGGCGGTCAGCGGCGCTCGCGGCTCCCGCACCAGCTCGACGCCCGGTGGCAGCCCGGTCACCTCCAGCCGCCCGTCGGACACGTGGATCGAGACCGGGCTCCCGGCGAGCGAGAACCGGTCGATCCGCAGATCTCCCAGCTCGGGCGGCAGCGCGGGTGCGAGCCAGACCTTGCCGTGCGGGATACAGGGGTCGAAACGCAGCAGCACCCGGAGCAGATGCACCGGGGTCGCCGAGGCCCACGCCTGGGGAGAGCAGGACGTGGGGTACGGCACCGGCTGCGGATACTCGGCCCGGTCGAAGCCGCAGAAGAGCTCCGGCAGGCGTCCGCCGAAGGCCGCGGCCGCGTCGAGGAGGCTCATGGCGATGCGCTGGGCCTGCTCGACGAATCGGTATCGCATGAGACCCGCGGCGATCACCGCGTTGTCGTGCGGCCAGATCGACCCGTTGTGATAACTCATCGGGTTGTAGGCGCCCATCGACGAGGCGAGCGTGCGAACCCCCCACCCGGCGAACATCTCCGGGCTCATCAGCCGGTCGGCGACGGAGGCCGCCTTGTCGCAGTCGAGGATCCCCGTCAGCAGGCAGTGGCCCATGTTCGAGGCGAGCGCGTCGATGGGTCTCTTGTCACGGTCCAGGCCGACGGCGTACCAGCCTTTGTCCGGCAGCCAGAACGCGTCGTTGAACCTGCGCTTCAGGGTGGCGGCCCGCTGGGTGTAGAGGGCGGCGGTGACCTCGTCGCCCTGTTCGTCCGCGAAGTGCGCCCGGGCGAGGTAGGCCGCGTAGACGTACCCCTGCACCTCGGCGAGGGCGATCGGCGGCTGAGCGAGGGTGCCGTCGGCGAAGTTGATCGCGTCGAAGGAGTCCTTCCAGCCCTGGTTGATCAGGCCGCGATCGGTCTTTCGCTGGTACTCCACGAAGCCGTCGCCGTCCAGGTCGCCGTACTCCTCGATCCACCGCAGGGCCCGGTCGGCGTGCGGGAGCATCTCGTCGAAGATCTCGTCGTACAGGCCCCAGCGCCGTAGCTCGCCGAGCAGCATGACGAACAGCGGAGTGGCGTCGACCGACCCGTAGTAGGCCGCGCCGCGCGGCTTACCGTGCAGCAGACCGACCTCCACGCCGTGGCGGAGCTCATGCATGATCTTGCCCGGCTCCTCCTCGCTCAGCGGGTCGACCCGTTCCCCCTGCAGATCCGCCAGGACCTGCACGGTGCCGAGTGCCAGCGACTGGTCCAGTGGCAGTGTCATCCAGGAGGAGATGAGCGAGTCGCGGCCGAAGATGGTCATGAACCAGGGGGCTCCGGCGGCGATGGCCGGCGGCCGGTCAGGGCGCTCGAGGTCGAAGATGCGCAGCGAACCGAGATCGGCACGGCTGCGAAGCAGGGCCGTGCGCAGGCCCGCGTGCGGGGTCGAGACGGTCGGGCTGCCGCGTTCCCAGGCGCACTGTCGCTGTGCCGGGGCGGCATGTTCGATCGGACGATGCGGAGGGAAGTGCGGCTCCAGCTCCGTGCCGTCGATCAGCGGCTGTACCAGCACGGTCGTCTGCCAGGTGCCACGGGGCGGGACGGCCACCTGGTAGGCCAGCTCACCGCAGCTCACGGCGGCTCCCGTGGCGCTCACCCGTACCCCCCGCTGCCGATCCCGGAACTGGGACGTGATCATCAGGCCGTCCTCGACCGGCTCCACAGCACGCGTGCCACGCTCGATGATGCGGCCCGCCTTGACGTCGAAGAGATCAGCGAGATCGGACTCGGCCCTCAGGACCAGGTGCAACCCCGCGGGCTCCCTGGACAGGTTGTGCACCACGATGTCCTCGCGCATGCCACCGCCCACATATCTGGACCGGGTGACCAGAAGGGTGCTCTCGGCCTGGCCCGGACGCGGCCGGGCCCGCCCCACAAAGGTCGCCGAGAAGGGGTCGGCCGGCATCACCGCCATCGGTTCGGCGGGTGCGCCGTCGATCTGGAGTTCCCAGTGCGACAGCAGGCGGGTGTCGCGGAAGAAGATCCCTTCCGTGCCCCCGGAGACGATGTCACCGGAGGGTCCGCAGACGCAGAAGGCCGTGCCCTCAACGAGGGTGACGGAGCCGGGGCTCGGTGCGGTCGGAATCTCCTGGGCAGTCCATTCGCTCACGCTGATCCTCCCGTAGCGGATTCGCAAGCACTCCCACCTGGTCCTTCACCTCAACACTACGACGGCGGGATCCGGCCCGCGCGGGCCGGTCAGTGGCTGGAGTAGGCGTAGTCGTCGAGAGCAGTAATTAGACAATCAATCTAACAACGCCGTGACCGCGCCGTACGTGGGCCACTGGGCCCGGCCTTCAGGAAGGCCGGAAGGCGGCCGCCTGGCTCTCCGCACGGCCGGCCTGGAAGAGCCGGCCATCGACGGCGGGCCCACGACGAGAAAGGCGCGAACCGGAGCGGTTCGCGCCTTGTCGGGCAGGGCTCCCGCGAGTGGACTCGAACCACTAACCTGCCGGTTAACAGCCGGCTGCTCTGCCAATTGAGCTACGCGGGATCGTCGATGCCGGTGATGTTCCTCCGCACACCGGCTGCACTAGATTAGCGCATTCGGGGAGCTGTTCGCTCCGCGCCACCCCGCAGGTCACGCCCCCCTGGAGCTGCGGGTCGGACTGCACCGGTTTTTGCTGGGTACGTCTACGCGCGATCGAACGACAGGGGAGATGAAGCATGAAGTACCGCGCGACATTCATCGTAGGAGCAGCGATCGGGTACGTGCTGGGCACCCGGGCCGGCAAGGAACGTTATGAGCAGATCAAGCGGGCCTCCAACCGGGTCGCCGAGAACCTCCAGCTGCAGGAGACCGCCGAGGTGCTGCGCGCTCAGGCCGGCGACAAGGTCGGTACGGCTCGCGACAAGGTCAGTGGCACCCTGCATGACAGGTTCGGCGACAAGGTCGACAAGATCCCGGGCCTGCACCGGGAGACCGGCGACGAGCTCCCCCACCAGAAGCCGTCTCCGGCTGCGCCGACCCGCCCTTGACCGCCCCCATCTCCGCCGTGATCGGGCCCTCGTGGCGACACGAAGGACACGATCACGGCGGTGGGGAGCGATCAGCGGACAGCGGTCGGCGGGAGTGATCACAGACCTGTTTGGCGGCGGAGGTCCTCCAGCAGCTGCTCCGCCTGGGCCCGCAGGCCGGGGTCGGCGGGGTCGAGTCCGGCGTCGAACACGAACGTCCAGCGCGGCTCACCACCGTCGTGGCCACGGCGCCCGACGATGCGCACCCCGCCCCCGCCGGGCAGCGCGCCGTACTGGCTGACGACGATGGTCGCGGTCACGCGTTCCTGGACGGCCCCGGGCACCGCTCCCGGTTCGGCCAGCCCGACGTGATGCAGGCCGTCCCCGCCGACCTCGCGGATGTGCAGCCAGCCGTCCTTCCATTGGGCGTGCTCGATCCGCTCCCACGGCAGCCTGAGGAACCCGGCGTCGGCGGTCGGCAGATAGAGGGCGTCCCCGGTGACCACGGTGTACGACCCCCCGCGGGTGGCGGCATGGGCGAGCACGCGCTCCCCCCGCTGTAGCGACAGCTCGACGCGCACGGCTGCGGGCAGCCGGCCGACCTTGAGTGACCACCGGGGTTTCATGGGTCCACGCTACCGAGGGCGGTGGGTCACGCCGCCCGTGGAGCCCGGCGGGCGGCGAGCAGATCGAGGATCAGGGCCGCCGACCCGCTGAAGTCGTTGCTGCCCCGGCCGGTGCCGTCGAAGGGGTCGAAGAACTCGCGGAAGCCCGACTGCCGGACCAGCCGCAGCGACGAGCCGTACATCAGATCGGCGATCACGGGCAGGCCGTGGGTGGACGCCCCCAGCCAGATGAGCCAGTTGAAGGTGAGCCAGGTGGGGCCGCGCCCGTACGAGGACCGGTCGAACATCGGCGACTGGATGTCACAGGTGGGCACCGGATAACCCGCCGCCCCGGCGAACCGGGCCGACAGCAGGAGGTCGACCAGCGCCCGCAGCGGCGCGGCGGGCAGCTCGGGGTCGAGCAGCGGGCCGAAGGCGGCGATCGTGGCGACCGGGAGGCGCTGGTCCGTCCGCAGGTCCCGCGCCCGGAAGCAGCCGGCCTCGGCGTCCCACAGCCGGGCGAGCAGGGCGTCGTGGATCCGCCGCGACGCCTCCCGATGTGGTCCCGGGTCGGCGCCCACAATGCCGGCGATCTCGACCAGGGCGTGGGTGGAGGCCAGGTAGACGGCGTTGACCAGCGGATCCTCCACGACGAAGGGGTGGACGTCGCGCAGGTGCTCGTCGCGGTATCCGGCGTCCCGCAGCGTCGTCACCAGCCAGACGTAGCGGTCGTAGTCGGTCCCGGAGGGCAGGCCACGGGGGGTGTGGCCGGACGCGTAGGTGGACGGGGGAAGCTGCAGGGCGGCCAGCGGCCGGTCCCAGACGGGGCTGTTGTCCAGCCCCGACTCCCAGGGATGACAGATCGACATCAGCCCGCCCCCGCCGATGTCCCGGACCTCCGCGAGATAGCGGTGCTGGGCCACCAGCAGCGGATATATGCGGGCGAGGAAGTCCCGGCCGGCCTCCGCGTCGCCGGAGCACTGGTACCCCCGCAGTGCCGCCAGAGCGTGCAACGGCGGCTGTGTGATCCCCGAGGTCTCGGTGTCCCTGGGTGCGGCGGCCTGCTTACGGCTGCGCCACAGATCGGGCCCGGGAAAGTAGGCGTGCCGGACGAGCGCCGAGTTGAAGACGATGTGCGGTACCAGGCCGTTCGCCCACTGACCGCGGAACAGCGACAGCAGCTCCTGCTCCGCCCGGTCGCGGCGATACCGGGCGAGCCCCACGCAGACGAACGCCGAGTCCCAGCCCCACTGATGGGGGTAGAGGCCAGGTGAGGGGATCGTGGCGTCGCCGGTCCAGTTCGCGTCGAGAACACGCGCGGCGGCCTGCCACAGGACAGACTCGTCGCCGGTCAGACGGGGGCTCATCTTCTTAGAGTGACCGGTTGGTAGCTTCCTGACCACCCCCGGCGAGCCGGATAAATTCCGCTCACGGTGACGAGGAGGGAGTCCCGAGAGGGAGGGTCCGCCAGAGGCCGGTGGCGGGGATCAGCGCGGGGTCGAGGGCGCGGTCCAGCAGCCATCCGGCGATCTCCTCCCCTGCCGTCACACCCCGCGCCGCGGTGACCCGGATCCGGGAGGAGACCCGGCCCGCCTCGGCGAGCTCACCGTGCGCCGGGCGGATCGCCGCGTCGGCCGTCTCGAGCAGTTCACCGTCGAGCAGCGAATCACCGGCGGCCAGCAGGGCCCGCGCGCCGGTCCGGCGGGCCACCTCCACGGCCGCCGCCGACTTGGTCAGCGCCCGGGGCAGGCAGTAGACCTTGCGGCCCTGCACCGAGGTCGTCCAGCCGCGCTCGGCGCACCAGCCGGTCAGCTCGGTGATCCAGCCGGCGGGCGGCACGGCCCGGTCGGCGACCAGATAGCAGAACAGCTCCGAGGCGATCCGCGGCCTGATCCCGAAGTCTCCGCTCACGGCCACCAGATGGCCGAAGACCTCGTCCGGTGAAGCGCACTCCGCCGTACGGGCCCGTACCCGCGCCGACCAGTCCGCGTCCTCCACGCCGTCCACCAGCAGCCGGCCGCCGTTGGCGCAGATGGCGTAGCGGGACGGCCCGCCGGGCAGCCGTACCCGGGCGTACTGCTCGGGGGTCCGGGTCGTCGTCGGCACCAGCAGCGCCGTGCCGCCCAGCCGTTCGAGCCGCCCCGCGGCGATCCGCGTGACATACGACAGCGGACGGTCCTGGTACAGCTCGACGCACAGGAGCGGTGCCTCCTCCCGTGCGGGGGCACCGCCGCGGAGCGCCGCCCTGGAGTAGATCAGGGTGCGGTCCAGGTCCGCGCAGACCAGCGTCGGCATGACGGTCGTCATGGCACTGGTCAAGAGATGGGCCTGATCAGGCCGACACAGGCGTACGGCAGCCCGGCCGGGTCCACTTCGATGACCGGCGCGCCGCGCTCGGCCGCCAGCAGCCTGATGTGGGCGAGTTCGTCACCGGCGTCGGCCCGGGCCAGGATCCGCCACGGCACGCGGCGCAGCAGCACCCGGGTGGTCTCCCCGACCCCCGGCTTGATCAGATTGGTGTCGCCGATGCCGTACCTCTCGCCGATCCGCCGTACGGCCGCCCAGCCGGACCAGTCGGGCGTGCGGTCGGCGGCGACGAGGGCGGCCCGGTCCGCGGCCACCCGCCCGGCCACCGCCCCGAAGCGGGCGCAGACGGTGTCAAGGAACGTCGCGGAGACGTCGGCCCCGGTCAGGGCGGAATAGAACTTGGCGCCGTGGAAGTCGCCGGGCCCGATCAGCCCGGGGTTGAGGACCGTACGGCTGACCAGCCCGGACACCGTGGAGTTCAGGCAGGCGGAGGGGATGAGGAAGTCCTCGCGGGTGCCGAAGGTCGAAGCGCACCGGCCGGGGTCGGCCAGCACGGCGAGATCGTCGGGGAAGCGCCGTCCGGTCGTCTTCTCGTGCTCGGCCAGGGCCTCGGTGAGTTCGGTGGCGATCGCGCCCTTGCCCGTCCAGCCGTCCACGAACACGACCCGCGCTGGGTCGTGGTGGGCGGCCAGATAGCCGAGCGCGACCTCGTCGATCCCCCGGCCCCGGACGATGCTGATCGCGTAGTGCGGCAGGTCGAGGCCGTGCGCGTACGCCGCCCAGCGCCGCACCAGGATGCCCACCGGCGTACCGGCCCGGGCCAGCGACACCAGGACCGGGTCCGGCCCCCGCTCGGCCAGGATCAGCTCGGTGATGACCCCCACCGCGTACGCCAGCCGGGTGGCGGAGGCGTGCAGGGCATCGTGGAACAGCCGCTGGTATTCCGGGCTCGGCTGGTACTCCACCGGCAGGGACTCGGCGTAGTGCGCGGTCCCCGCCTGGATGGCCTCCTCACGCTCCTCCGCCGGCGCCTCCAGCCGTACCGCGGACAGGTCCGTGAGGAGCCAGGCGACGTCCTGCGGGCGGTAGCTGCCGAACTCCGGCCCGCGCAACGGCCGCGGCAGCGGCTTCCGCTCCGCCGCGACCGGGAGGGTCCGTGAGGCCAGCAGGGGCCGTGAGGCGTGCGGGGGCCGTGAGGCGTGCGGCGTGCGCGGGGCCTGCGGGGTCCGGGCCGGCCGGTAGGCGGGGATCGTGGCCAGCAGCACCGGGGCGTCCAGGGCCGTCAGCTGATCGAGGAGCCCGCCCGGGGCGTGCAGTTCCGGGGTGTCGGCGGTGTGATCGACGACCAGCACGATCGCGTCGAACCTACGGCCTGGGTCCGAGCCGGGGGCGATGTTGTAGGCGTAGCGCTCCCCAGGCCCGTCGGCGGGGGCGTCATGGGCCGGGAAGGCCAGCCGGGTACGGATGGCGTAGCCCGGATCATCGACCGCCAGCACCGGGGAGCGGGTGGTCGTCGAGAAACGCACCTCGGCCCGGTCCAGCGAGTCGGCGAGCTCCTCCGCCAGCCGCAGCGGCAGGTACATCAGCTCCTCGCAGCCCAGCACCAGCACCCTCGCCGGGTCGTGCGGAGCGGGCTGCCCGAGCCGGTACGGTGCGGCACGACCACCGCGGATCGGCGGGGGCAGCGCGCCGGCGATCCGCCCCGCCATCGAGGGCAGGGCGGCCTCCAGCTGCAGCCGGTGCTCCGGGGTGAACCCATGGCGGCCGCCGTCCGGCAACTCTGCCGGCCACTCGAGATCGACCCGCCGCACCCCCGCCCTGAGCTCCTGGCCGGGGCCGGCCCCGGTGTGGATGCCCGTCCCGGTGCGCGTGCGGGTGTGGGTGCCGGTACCGGGGCGGGTGCCGACGCCGGTACCGGTGCGGGTGTCGGTGCGGGTGTCGGTGCGGGTGCCGATGCTGGTCGTGAGGTCACGGCCGGGCGGCCGGTCATCCCCGTCCAGGGAGGTGAGCAGGCGGTCGGCGGCCTGCAGGAGGCCGGGCGGCAGCAGCACCCGGCCGGTGGCCAGGGCGAGCGTGTCCACCCGGGTGTCCAGCTCGGCGGCCAGGTCGGCCATCGCGGCCCGGTCGCCCGGGCCGCGCAGATCCACCAGGGACGCCACGACGTAGTGGCGGCGCGGGCGTACGGCGTGCAGGGCCCGGAGGGTATTGAGCACGGTGGTGCCGGTGGACAGCTCGTCATCGACCAGCACCAGCGGCAGTTCCCTCTCCAGCGGATGCGCGGGGACCGGCAGCAGCAGGTGACCGGTGGCGTGGCTGTGCTCCTCCTCGAACCCGCCGTACGCGGCGACCCCGTCGATGGGGCGTCGGGTCGAGTGCAGGTAGCAGGCACCGCCCAGGGCGTCGGCGACCGAGTGCCCGAGCCCCGTGGCGGTCTCGGCGTATCCCAGGACCACCGCCTCCACCGCGGGCCCGGCTGCCGCGCGCAGCTCGGTCCGGAACGCGGCTGCCGCTCCCGGCGAGCCCGACAGCGCCTGCGCCAGGAGACCCGAGGGCGGAGGTGCCTCGGCACGGCTGAGGACGTTCCGGACGAGGGCGCCGAGCAGCAGCCCTGCGCCGTACACCAGCCGGGGGTCGGCGGGCACGTGCTTGCCCAGCACGGTGGAGACCAGCAGATGGGCGCGGCGGGGATTGCGGCGCACGGCCACCCCGACCAGCTCCCGCATCCCGGCACCGCCCCGGCCGGTGCCAGACACCCGCACCCCGAGCCGCGCCGCCACCCATTCGCCCGGCCAGGCGGGCCCGGGGACGGTCACGCGGCGGTCGCCGCGGCGTCGAGCAGATCGGCCACGGTGATGCCCTCGGCGGCGACGCCGAACACCCGCGCCCGCAGCTGAAGCCGTTCGGCCCAGGCCCGGTGCGGCTTGGCCTCGTTCATCTTGTTGGAGTAGCGGCTCGCCAGCACGCCGCCCGCGCCCGCGTCGCTGAAGGAGGCCAGGATGTCGGCGGCGTCGCAGTACTCCTCGTGCGTCACCACCGACAGGGCGTGCACCGCGGCCACATGGGTGGGGTGGATCACGGTCTTGCCGGTGAGCCCGTTGGCCTTGTCCAGGTGGACCTCGCGCATCAGCCCGTCCAGCTCGAGGCCGCGCCGCCGGTCGTTCCGGGCGAAGAACTGCGACCTGGCCGGCCGGCCGCCGCCGAAGTACTCCCACACCGGGCCGGTGATCACGAAACCGCTGCCGGCCCGGCCCAGGATGTTCACCACATCCGAGATCAGGCCGGCGACCGGCTGGATGTCGTAGATGGTCAGCTCGCGGGGGCGCCGCAGCCCGTACGCCGAGCACAGGTCGGTGGCGCCGAGCCGTACCGCCAGCACCCGCGGACGGTGCTTGGCCAGCAGCAGCGAGATGTCCTGCAGGGTCTCCGCGCGGGACTCCAGGTAGATCGCCTCCGGGCTCTCGATCACCGGCATGCCGTAGAGCCGCAGCCCGGTCGCGTCCGCCGTGCCGGCCAGGGCGTCCAGGAACGCCGCACCGGAGGAGCCGGTGAACTTGGGCAGCACGAAGCCGCTGACGTCCTCCGCCGCCGGGCCGAGCCTCGCGATGAGGTCGGGGATCTGCTCGGGGGCCCGGACCCGGACGAACAGCAACGGCCGCGAGCCCTCGCCGCCGTGGACGGCGCGCAGTTGCCCGACCAGGTTGGCCTCCGCCGCCGACACCTGGTCGTCCGGGATGGCGTCCTCCAGGCAGATCACCATGCTGGTCACACCACGGCCGGCGCTCCTGCTGATGTCGGCGGCGAGCGCGGGCCGGGTCGCCGGGGCGTACAGCGTGGCGCCGAGGGCGACGGCGAGCACCTCCGGCTCGTCGTCACGGGTGAACGCCTGGGGCTCGCGGTGGAACAGCCGCCGGTGCCGTGCCGGCGCCAGCCGGGCGAAATGACGCATGGGGACACCCGGCTACAGGAACGCCGCTACCGCGGGCAGCAGGTGCTGAAAGGTGCGCCCGGTCGCGGGGGCACCGATCGCGGTCATGGACCAGCCCTGACCGTCCCGGGACACCTTCGCCATGATCTGCGCGCTGT
>JAOPYK010000004.1 GCA_025964695.1 Streptosporangiaceae bacterium
GTCTACACCTGGCTGGTCATCATCTGGCTCTTCATGCCGATCGGCGTGATGATCCTGTTCGGGTTCAACAATCCCCGCGGTCGCTACAACAACACCTGGCAGGGCTTCACGCTCAAGTGGTACGGCAGGGTGTTCGACATCCCCGATCTGACAAACGCGCTGGTGACCTCGCTGGTCATCGCGCTTCTCACGATGCTGATCGCGGGCACGATCGGTACCATGATCGGGATGGCGCTCGGCAAGTACCGCTTCCGCGGGCAGGCCACCACCAACTTGGTGATGTTCGCGGCGATCTCCTCTCCGGAGATCGTGATGGGCGCGTCGCTGCTGTCGATGATCGTGTCGATCGGTCAGAACCCGGGATTCGTGTGGATCCTGGTCGCGCACGTGATGTTCTCAGTCTCGTTCGTCGCGGTGACCGTCCGGGCGCGGGTCATGACCCTCGATCCCGCAATGGAGGAGGCCGCACGCGACCTCGGCGCCGGCACCTGGACCACCTTCCGGTTGGTCACCCTGCCGATGATCTTCCCTGGCGTTATGGCCGGCGCGCTGCTCGCCTTCGCGCTGTCCGTCGATGACTTCGTCATCACCAATTTTGTGAGCGGAGGGACCACGACGTTCCCGCTGTGGATCTGGGGGGCCACCAAGGTGGGTATCCCGCCGCAGGTCAATGTGATGGGAACGCTGATCTTCGGCGGGGGGCTGCTGCTCGCCGTGGGCAACGCACTGGTGGCTCGCCGCCGTAACGCCTGACCCCCACACCTACATCCTCCCACCCTCCGTGATCATGTAACTGCATCGCCTGATCACGGAGGGGTTTTGGGAAAGATCCCAGATGAACGAAGGGAGCGGAAAGGTGCCTGTTCCAGAGCCGCTGGCCGCCTATGGCCGACGCGACGTGGTGATCGTCGGTGCGGGGGTCATCGGGCTGGTGACCGCGTGGCGGGCCCTCCAGCGCGGACTGACCGTCACGCTGGTGGATCCCGAGCCGGGGAGCAAAGCGTCGCATGTGGCGGCGGGGATGCTCGCCCCGGTCAGCGAGGTCACCTACGGCGAGGAGCCGATGCTGCGGCTCGGCCTTGCCTCCCTGGATCGCTACCCGGCATTCGTGGCCGAGCTCGAGGATGTCACCGGGCAGGACACCGGGTACCGGGCCGACGGGCTCCTTCAGGTCGCCTTCGACGGCGGTGATCTCGCCTCCCTCGACGACCTGCGGCGTTTCCAGGAGTCCCTGGGCGTCCGCGCCGAGGCGTTGACGGGCCGTGAGTGCCGCAAGCTGGAGCCGATGCTGGCCCCGTCGGTGCGCGGCGGGCTGCTCACCCCCGACGACGGCTCGATTGACCCGCGACGGCTGACCGCCGCGCTGCTGACCGCGGTCGATCGTGCCGGTGGCGAGCTCGTACGGCTGCGCGCCGCCGACGTGATCGTGGAGCGGGACACCGCCGTGGGAGTACGGCTGGCCGACGGCAGCGAGATCCGGGCTGGCCGGGTGGTCCTGGCGGCAGGGCCGTGGATCGGCGACCTGGGCGGGCTGCCCCCGGACATCGTGCCGCCGGTCCGGCCGGTGAAGGGCCAGGTGCTGCGCCTCAAGACCACGGTGCCCTTCCTGACCCGGGCGACCTGGGGTCTGGTGAGGGGCGCGTCGATCTACCTGGTGCCGCGCGCCAACGGCGAGATCGTCGTGGGGGCGACCCAGGAGGAAGTGGGTTACGACACCACGATCACGGCGGGTGGGATTTGGGAGTTGCTGCGCGACGCCCGCGAGGTGCTGCCGGGCATCACCGAGCTGGAGTTCACCGAGGTGAACGCTAGTCTTCGCCCGGGGTCCCCGGACGACGCCCCGATCCTCGGCCCGGCTGCGCTGCCCGGTTTGTTCCTCGCCGCCGGGCACTTTCGCGACGGGGTGCTGCTGACCCCGGTGACCGGTGACGTGATGGCCGAGGTGCTGGCGGGTGGCGAGCTGCCAGCGGTGGCCAAGGCGTTCACCCCGGACCGATTCGACAAGGGAGCGTGAGTGCTCGCCTTCGCGCTGGTCGTTGTCCACGCCTTGTCCGCTCGGCGCCGCAACTGATCCAGTCCACATGTGTCCGGCGCGTGATCTTGGAAGTGAATCACGTGGTCTTGGAGATGTGCCTCGTTCGGCGATGCGCATCTCCAAGATCACATTGGGTTCGGGGTCGAAACCGTGAACGTTCTCAAGGCTCTCGCCGAGGCGGAGCCGACTCCATACTGGCTCGATACCTCGGTCCCCGCCAACGGGGGCCGTCCCGGGCCCACAGCATCGCTAGTCGGGTCGATCACGTGTGACCTCGCAGTGATCGGAGGCGGCTACAGCGGGCTGTGGACCGCGCTCATGGCCAAGGAGCGCGACCCGTCGCTGGACGTCGTACTGATCGAGGCGGACCGGATCGGCGGCGCCGCCTCCGGCCGTAACGGCGGCTTCTGCGCCGCCAGCATCACCCACGGGCTCGGCAACGGCCTCGAGCGCTGGCCCGAAGAGATCGCGGTACTGGAGCGGCTCGGTCACCAGAACCTCGACGGCATCGAGAAGACCGTCGCCCGGTACGGCATCGGCTGCGACTTCGAGCGCACCGGTGAGATGCGCGTCGCCACCGAGCAGTGGCAGCTCGACGGCCTGCGTCAGGAGGCGGACGCCGCTGCGGCACTGGGCCAGGAGCCCGCCCTCCTCGATGCCGACGCCGTACGCCGGCAGGTCGCCTCACCCACCTATCTCGGTGCGCTCTGGGACAAGGACGGCGCGGCCATGGTCCATCCGGCCAAGCTGGCCTGGGGTCTGCAGGCCGCCTGCGAGTCGCTGGGCGTGCGCATCCACGAGCGCACGCCCGTGACCTCGCTCCGGGACGAGGGGGGCCGGCTGCGGTTGCACACCCCCTACGGGACCGTCTCCGCGCCCAAGGTCGCCCTGGGCACCGGGGTGTTCCCGCCGCTGCTCAAACGGCTCAAGCACTTCCTCGTTCCGGTGTACGACTACGCACTCATGACCGAACCGCTGTCGGAGTCCCGGCTGGACAGCATCGGCTGGCGGCACCGGCAGGGCATCGGGGACGGCGCCAACCAGTTCCACTACTACCGGCTGACCGCCGACAACCGGATCCTGTGGGGCGGCTACGACGCCGTCTACCACTACGGCAATGGCATGCGAGCGGAGCTGGAACGGCGCCCGGAGACGTACTCCCTGCTCGCCCGGCACTTCTTCGACACCTTCCCGCAGCTCGAGGGCGTACGGTTCAGCCACGCCTGGGGCGGGGTCATCGACACCTGCAGCCGGTTCTGCGCCTTCTACGGCACCGGCTTCGGCGGCAAACTGTCGTACGCGATGGGTTACACCGGGCTCGGCGTGGGCGCCACCCGATTCGGCGCCGACGTGATGCTCGACCTGCACGGCGTCGGCCCGGCGGGGGAGCGGGAGACCGAGCGGACCCGGCTGAAGATGGTATGCACCAGGCCGGCGCCCTTCCCGCCCGAGCCGCTGCGGTATGGGGCGATCCAGCTCACCCGGTGGTCCATCGCCCAGGCCGACCGGCACGACGGTCACCGCAACCTCTGGCTGCGCACCCTCGACAAGTTCGGTCTCGGCTTCGACTCCTGACCCGGAGCCACTCCCCGCGGCCGGGTCAGTCCTGGGTGTACGGGTCATAGGTGCCGAAGGACCAGAGGTTGCCTTCCAGGTCACGGGCGCTGTACTCGCGTGAGCCATAGTCCTGGTCCTTCAGCCCGCGGACGATCTCGGCGCCCGCCGCCACGGCCCGGGCGTGGTGCGCGTCCGGGTCGGGGACCACGACGTAGAGGCCGATGGTCGAGGTGAGCGGATCCGGCTTCCCGGAGCCGAACCAGTTGTCCGGGCGATGCTGGCCGAACATGATCAGACCCGCGCCGAGCCGCATCTCCGCGTGCGCCACGACGCCGTCCTCGTCCCGGTGGACGGCCTTCTCCTCGAAGCCGAAGACCTCCGCCAGCCACGTGACGGCGGCGTCGGCGTCTCGGTACCGCATCGCCGGGAAGATGTTGGGCCGCAGGTTCTCGCTCATGACTGTCCTCCATCGGTGTCCGTTACATCGAGGCTAGGCACCGACCCCGGCCATGTCTTGGACGGATGTAACCCGCGGGCTCGAAGTCGCTCAGTCGCTCAGTCGCCGGTGACGCCGTCGAGCATCTCCCGGAGAAGGTCGAGATGACCGTTGTGCCGGGCGGTCTCCTCGATCATGTGCAGCAGCAGCCAGCGCAGGGTGACCCGGCCGCGCTCGCGTTCGACCACGGCCTCGGTGTCCAGGTCCAGTGCGGCGGCGATCTCACGGGAGCGGACGCACTGGCGTTCGTAGTCCTCCAGGATCCGGGTGAGCGGTACTCCGGGGACCTTGAAGTCCTTGTCGGGGTCGTCGTCGGTCCAGGGCCCGATGTCCGGCTCGCCGAGCATGACCTGTTCGAACCACGACTGCTCGACCCAGCGTAGATGGCTCACCAGCCCGGCGACCGTCATGAGCGGCGAGGAGGGGAGGAGCGGCCGCTGGGCGAGTTCGTCGGACAGGTCCTCACATTTGAGCAGGACCGTCGAGCGGTGCCAGTCCAGCCATGCGTTGAGCATGGTCCGCTCGTCGGTGGCGTTGGGTGCATCGATGCGCTTCATCCGGACATTATGGTGCGGCCAGTGCCCCCAGATGTGCGGCCACCTGCGCGGGGGAGGGACGTTTGGCGACATCCCCGATGCAGGCCCGGACCAGATCGGCCACGTCCTCGGCAAGCCCGGCGGCGAGCTGAGGTGGGGTGGACAGCACTTTGCGCAGGGTCAGCAGGGGGTCGTGGGTGGGCAACCCGCCGTACAGTCCCAGGCCGCTCACCGCCCAGTGCAGGGTGGCGCCCAGCGACCACACGTCACCGGCCGGCGAGGGCGCCTCACCGCGCAGCAGGGCGATGTCGGTGAACTCGACCGAGGTGAGACCGCCCATCCCGGTCACCGTGACGCCCGGTGTGAGCACCTGGGACAGCCCCAGGTCCGACAGCTTGCCGCCCATCTCCCGCCCGCCGATGCCCGAGCCCGTCCCGGCGGGCACCGGCGTGCTCGTGCTGGTGAGGAGGACGTTGCCCGGTTTGATGTCGCGGTGCACGATGTTCGCGTCGTGCAGCGCCCGCGTCGCCTCGGCCGCGTGGGACAGCGCTGTGTAGACCTCCCGGCGGTCCAGCGGGGTGGCCGGCGCCGCAAGTGAACCTGCCGGCAGGTACTCCATCGAGTAGTAGAAGATCCCGCCCTGCTGGCCCGCGTCGTACAGCGTGACGAGGTAGGGAGAGCGCACCGCGGCGAACATCTGCAGCTCCCGGGTGGCTCGCCGGAAGGCGTCCTGCCCGGTGCCGCCGACCACCTTGACGGCGACGAACTCGGCGTCCACCGGCAACCGCTGGGGTCTGCGGGCGAGAAAGAACTCGCCGTGATTGCCCTGCCCCAGCGATTCGATGAAGTCGTAGTCGGCGATCCCCTGCATGGGCCGTCGATCCTTTCTGGAACCCCTAGGCGGGGGAGGACTCCGTCGTGGGAGTCGATGTCGTGGACGGTGTCGGGAACAAGGGCGTGGACGGCGTCGTGGACAGGGTCATGGACTGGAGGAAGGCCGCCCAGTCGACCTCGTCGGCGATGTCCTGCTCTGCCCGCACCAGCACGTCGGCCGACGCGGGCCCCACACCGGGTGCCGTGCCGGGCCCCACACCCGGCGCCATGCCCGGCGCCGTGCCCGGCGCCGTGCCGGGGGTGTTACCGGACCCCATGCCGGCAGTCTTGCCGGGGGGACCCGCGGCATCGGGTGCGACCACCAAGGACCCGTCCGGGACGTCCGCGGCGACCCGTACGTCGGCACCCGCCTCGGTGAGCTTGGCGGTCAGGGCGGCCGCCCGCTTCCCTCCCACGAGGACCAGCGAGCCGCGCCGGACTCTCGCCAGCGCCAGTGCCACCTGGACGGCCGCGGTCGCGTCGGCACCGCCGTCGTAGGGGACCGCGATGACCCGGACGGTGAGGCCGGGCTCGTCGTCGCTGAGCACGGTCACCAGGCGCCCGGTCGTGCCGTCGCGCAGCCGCTGGTAACCCGGTGCGCCGGCCGGAGTCACCACCAGGTCCGCCTGCGCGGCGACGACCAGTTCGGGCAGCTCGGCGCTCAGGTCGGCGGCGAACCTGCTGACCACCCGGACCGGGAGGTCCGCGGTGCCGAACTCCGCCGCGTAGGACTCCAGCGTGCCCAGTGAGCCCGCCATCTCGGCCAGCTCGGAAGACAGCCCGAGCCCCATCTCTAGCCGGCCCGCCGGATAGGGATGCAGATGGCCGAGCACCACCTCGGCCGGCCGGTGTGCGGTGGCGAGGGCGGCCGCCAGCGCGGCCAGGGGGCGCCCCGACGGCACGGAGGGCAGTACGGCCACCACGCGGTGGACGGTGGGTTCACCGAGTGCCACCCGCTCTGCCTCGGCGATGTCGCGGGCGATCCGGCGGTCCGGATAGATCCAGCGCAGCAGCGGACCGGTCATCGCCGTGGTCACCAGAGCCATGACGACCATCAGGGAGAACAGCTCGTTGTCGAGTACTCCCTTCTGCAGGCCCACCGTCAGGATGACGATCTCGGTCAGCCCTCGGGTGTTGATGAGCGTGGCAAGCGCCGCGGATCTGCGGTGCGGCACCCCGGTCAGCCGCGCTCCGGCATAGGCGCCGGCGAGCTTGCCGGCCACCGCCACGACCAGGATGACGGCGAGCACGCCCACCGCGCCGAGGTCCAGTTTCGTCAGGTCCACCGCCAGTCCGGACACCACGAAGAACATCGGCAGCAGCAACAGGACCGCCAGCTGCTCCAGCCGCTCAAGGATCTCGTGGCCGAGCCTCTCCGCCCCCTCACGCGGCATGACCGCGCCGAAGAGGAAGGCGCCGAAGATGAAGTGGATCTGCATCCACTCGGTGGCCCAGGCGGAGGTGAACAGCCCGATGAGTACCAGGGCGAGCAGCCCCGGCGTCAGCCGTCCCGACCGCTGGTAGGAGGGGAGGAGCCGCCGCAGCAGGGGGCGGACCGCAAACAGCATGACCAGCGCGTACGGCACCGCCAGGGCTACGTGCCACTGCTCGTTCCCCGCCGTGCCGGCGAGCGCGACCACCACGGCCAGCGCGGTCCAGGCGAGCACGTCGATGACGGCGGCGGAGGCGAGCGCCAGCCCGCCCAGCTCGGTTCGCTGCATCCCGCGGTCGGTGAGGATACGGGCCAGCACCGGGAAGGCCGTTGCCGACATGGCCGCGCCGAAGAACAGCACGAACGCGAGGGTCTTGCCGTGCGGGGCGTGCCGGTCGGCCAGCCACAGCGCCACACCGCAGCCCAGGGCGAACGGCAGCAGCGTCGAGCCCAGCGAGACCCCGGCCGCCACCCGGCCCTTGCCCCGCACCAGCTTCTGGTCCAGCTCCATGCCCACCACGAACATGAACAGCACCAGGCCCACGTCGGCCAGGGCCTTGAGGGCGGGACGGACGTCGGCGGGGAACAGCTCGCCGCCCGGCGAGAACCCGAGCCACGAGGAGCCGAGCCAGGAGGACCCCAGCAGCGACGGGCCGAGCAGGATGCCGGCCAGAATCTCACCGATGACCGGCGGCTGGCCCAGCAGCTTCGCCCCGGCGCCGAGCAGCCGGGCCAGGGCGAGCACCACGACGAGGTCGAGCAGCAGGAGATCGATGCGCAGCATCGCGCTACCTCCGGTGGGATTCGTAGCGGAAGGTACGGAGCCCGCCGACGCGCACCTTCGTGCCGGGCACCATGGTGACCGGCTCGTACGGTGGGATCTGTACGAATGTCTCCTCGCCCGGGGGCATCACGTAGGTGCCGTTCACCGAGCCCAGATCGACCACCCGCACGTCCCACTGCTCGAGCGTGATCCGCACATGCCGGCGCGACACCGAGCCCTCGTCGTCGGTCAGCCGGGAGGGGCGGGCCTCGCCGGACCTGACCTCCTTGGCGTGCTCCGGGTCACGGCCGAGCAGGTAGTCGGCGTCCAGCCGCAGTGCCATGCCGTCGTCGATGAGCAGGACTCCCAGCGGGGGGCGGGGCCGCTGCCGGGGGATCAGGGTGAGCTGTGCCATGCCGATGCCGCACACCCCGCAGTACGGAGCCCGGGGATCGTTGAAGTGGCCGTTCTTGCAGTCGCCGCCCCAGACCAGCGGGCGCGGGTCCGGCTGCGGCGGATCCGGCTGCGGCGGATCCGGCTGGCGCGGGAGAGTGGAGGCCTCCGGCTCCGGGGTGGGGCCGGGGCCCGGACCCGCCTCCGGCTCGGCGGCAGGCCCCAGCAGTACGGACTCGAAGGGCTGGGAGCGGATCTCCTCGAGCTGCGCGGGCCGCGGCCGGTCGTCGTGGGCGACCGGGGACGGCTTTCGTCCCTGGAAGGCCGAGACGCTCACCGCCGTCGCGTCGTCCTCCCCCAGAGCGGACGCCGCCTCCCGTACTCGCTGATCTGCCCGAAGGCGAGCCGGAGCGACCTCGTCCGCCTGAGCGGACCATGCACCAGGAGCAGTGCGTGCCTCCGGGACCGTCCGTGCCTCCGGAGCGGTTCGTGCACTTGGAGCGGGTCGTGCATCCGGAGCCGTCCGTGCATCGGGAGCCGTCCGTGCACCTGCCCGTGCGCCTGGAGCGGTCTGGGTCCACAGGCATTCGACGCCGCCGCCGGGCACCACACCGCCGTCCAACCGCCATCGTGGGTCGGCGGCGGAGGTGTCCGCGTCCGGACCGCTCAGCCGCAACTCCATCCGGACTACCGGGCCGCCGATGAGCCGGTCGGTCCAGGTGAGCGCGGACCTGCCGGTCAGCGTGACCTCACCGCCGGGGCCTGTCACCACCGCGGTCGCCGTGCCGCTGACCAGTACGGCGATGCCGCCGTCCGCCGGGCCCGCGACCGCGCAGGGCACCGGCTCGGCTGACGTGGCCTCGGCCAGCACCCTGGCGACCCGCCGGGCCAGTACCCGGCCGTTTCCGCCGCCGGCCGCGACCTCCTGTACCGCCTCCAGGAGCCGGCCGAGGGTGTCACCGGAGGCCGGTCCGCACACCAGGAGCAGCCCGCCCTGATGGGCGACCACGCCGTCACCCGGCAGGGGCCGTACGACGGTCGTCACGCCAGCCTCCCGCCACGGAAACGCCATCGGATGAACGGGACCCGCATCGGGCCGTTGGCGACCAGCCACACACAGATCCAGACGGCCGTGAACTGTGTCCAGAAGGCCGCCGCCGGAGGTGTCCGGGCGGTACCCGGCATCACGTCTGCCGTCAGCAGACCCCACAGCAGCAGGCCTTCCGGGACCAGGGTGACCAGCCCGAACAGCGAAGGCCAATCCTTCTCCCAGCGGAACTGCATGAGGAAGTGATAGATCAGCTCCCAGCCGACGCCGAGGATCGCCACCGCGGCGAGCACCACGAACGCGGTCTGGTAGCGCCCGGCCAGCGCGGTCCCGCCCGCACCGGGCAGTACCGGCACGATCAGAGCGGTGATCACGGCGCCTACGGTGGCCAGCAGGACGACCCTGGTCTGGATGCGCCCGAACAGCGTGGGAACCATGTCATACCCCCTTGTTGAGCGCCCACTTGAACCACTGCGACGTCGACCGCATGGGGCCGAGCCTCCTGCAGAACCCGCGTCTGGCGAGGTCGTCGGCGATCTCCTGCGCCGCGATCTGCAGTCCCAGGAAGGTGTCCACCCCGGGGAAGTAGCCGCCCAGCGTGGCCGCTCCGGAGGCGTACAGGGCGCCGTCGCCGCTCGCGGTGCCCTTCACCTCGAAGTGCCGCTCGACCTCCAGGCGGCCGACAGGATTGCGGTAGGCGCCGGTGTGCTCGAGCAGATCGGCGTAGATCCGGTGCTCGGCGATGTCGGCCTCCAGGCCGGTGCAGTCGATGATGTAGTCGGAGGTGTACTGCGCCTGCCGGCCATCGTTGCTGTGCAGATGGGTGACCAGACGGCCGTCCTCGCTGGGCAGCACCTTGTCCACCAGACCCTGCATCGGGTGGTACCAGTTGTGCTGCCGGCCCTCGCGCATCTGCCGCTGCCAGCGCCGCCGCTTGGGGGTGTTGGTGCCGCCCATGTCCTTGTACTTCTTCGCGCGGTCCGCGCCCTCGAGCTTGCGCATCTCGGCCTTGAGCTGGCCGCCCCACACCGACTTGGGATAGTTGAAGCCCTGGTAGGCCCAGCCGTCACCGCCTCGACGGCGCATCCAGATGCCCGGGCCATGTGAGCCGGTCACGAAGGTACGGAAGATGTGCACGATCTGGGTCTGCAGCCCGTGCTTCTCCCGGTCGTCCATCAGCCGCTGCAGCACCCGGGAGGCGACGATTCCGCCCCCGCGGACGACCACCACGCCCGGCCGGGACTTGAGGAACTCGTAGACGTGCTCGTGCGGCTCGTAGGCGTTGACGACATGGTGGAAGTCGCCGTGCCGCTCCCGGAACTCCTGCAGATCGGGCAGGAACTTCAACCCCGGGTAGCCGATCGCGAGATGCACGAACCTGGATCGGAACGCCACCCGCTTGGTCGCCGAAGCGCCTTCGGGAGGGGTGAGGATAGTGAAGTAACCGCCGCCCGCCCGCCGTCGCACCATGCGTATCTGGCCCTTGACCAGCATCTGCGGCCAGCCGATACGGTCGTGCTCGCGCTCCAGGTTCCGGAAGACCGTGCCGGCCCGCGGGGTCCAGTAGTCGGCGAACACCGGCTCGGTGGCCACCTGGAACAGATGCTTGAGCGACTTCTCCCGCCAGGCCTCCTCGAGGGCGTACGACGGGAAGCCCCAGATATTGTCCGGCCGGGACGAGGAGTCCGACCGGATCCGCTCGGGCTCGGGGATCTGCGACACCTTGGTGAGGTACTGATAGGTGTCCCAGGGCCTGTCGATGTTGGACAGCACCCGCAGGTGCCCGGCCGGGACGCCGTAGATCCGGAGGTAGTCCACGGTCACGAAGGAGCCGATCCCGCCGCCGACCGTGACGAACGGGACGTCATTGATCGGTATGCCCGCCGCTGCCACCATCTCGTCGGTCCACTCGGACGTGCTGAGAAGCCGGGGGGAGAGGTCACCACGCATGGGGGCTCTGGTCACAGCGATCGTTCCCTACATTCTTGACCGACACCTATCGCGTTGGATGCTCGAACCGTAGATCGGGTTTGCCCGCGAAAGCGATAGGCCGGTCAGGGTTGGGGACCTGTGTCCCGGACGATCGGGACCACCGGGACCGGCCGTCAGTCGGGGGAGTCGTCGACCGCGGGGAAGACCAGCGAGGAGACCTCGAAGTAGAGCTGTTCCGGGTACGGCATGTACTTGATGTTGCGCATGGCCTGGTCCTGGCCCGCCGACTCCATCACGAACTCGCCGTACCCGAGCATCCGGCCCAGCGCCGACCGCTCCAGCGCGATGTCGGTCACCTTGGCGAGCGGTATCATCGCCACCCGCCTGTTGAGTATCCCGGTGATGAGCATGACCCGGTGCTCGGTGACGAGGAAGTACTCGTCCGACCACTCGAAGACCTTCCACATCAGCCGGAGCAGCACGATGAGCCACAACCACCAGATGAGGGTCAGGCCCGTGCTGGTGCTGATGTAGGCGCACACCAGCAGACCGGCGACCACCTCCAGAACGTAACGCAGGAGGACGGCGGGATGCCGCCGAACGGCGATGGTCTGGCCCTCGTGTGCCATGAGGTACCTGTCGACGGTCCGGGTGCCCGTATTGCGGAAGACCACGTAGTCGTTGAGGTTCAGGTTCATGGGTCAGCAGGTCCGGAGCGAAGTCAATGCAACCGCCTTGTCCTGGCGCTGTCACGGCGCTGTCCTGGCGCTGGAAACAAGATCCAGTCGCGTTAAAGGTAACCCACACCGCCCTGACCGCCCAGCGGTAAGTGAAGCCGTCTTCGGAACGAATCCATGGCCGTCCTGCCGTGTGTGACGGTGCTGCCATGCCGTGTTGATCGTGCCTGTGCGTGACCGTCCTGCCCTGTGTGTGACCGTGCCAGTGTGTGACCGTGCTGCCCTGTGACGGTGCTGCCCTGTGACGGTGCTGCCCTGTGACCGTGCTGCCCTGTGACCGTCCCGAGTGTGTGACCGTTTCGGGGCCGCGTGACCCGGCTGGTGGGCGGCCGTGTCGCCATGCCCACCCCGAGGTCGTTGGTCCACGCGCCGTAGAACAAGCCGTTAAGAGCATTCACGGGGCCCGACCGGACCTGCAGTTCCACCTTGACGCCGTCCTCGGCGACGGAGACCTGATCGCTGCCGTCGGCTAGGTCTATTCCAGAATCCGACAACACACCCACCCAGCTCATATGGCTCGTCCGACTGGAAGACGGCCGTATGGCCGAGATGTGGACCTACAGCCGGATCACAACGGCCGGAGGTTAAAGAACTGCCCTGACCGCTGGCGCGATCAGGGCAGGGATCCAACCCGCTTTTACCCGGCCAACTGAGTCGATCATTCATTCGATACTAACTACCTGTGAGTAATCGTTGCCGCAGAGTGCTCGAGGACATAGTTTTAGAACATGCGATCGATTGGGTTGCGACTTCACGAGGCTTCCTTCGGGGAGCTGGCCGAGGCCGCGCACGCGATCGCATCGGAGCTGGCAGTCCGCTCGGCTCCCGAATCGGGGGTCGCGGCGATGGAGATCTCCGAGACGCTGGGCCACACTGTCGATCTGGTCGAGGCCGCCTTGGCCGCTCTGGTGGGGCGGGTCGATGCCACCGGCGCGCACGGTCAACTCGGGTTTCCGTCAGCGGTTTCCTGGTTGCGGGAGCGGCTGGGGATGCGTCACGGGCGTGCCGCTGAGCGGGTCACCTTGGCCAAGCAGCTTCCCAGGATCGGCCTGGTGGGAAAGCTCCTGACCGGTGGTCGTCTGTCGGTGGGGTTCGCCTTGGCGATCTGCGCCGCGGTTCGGCGCCTGGACGAGGCCGACACCGGGGCGGCGCAGGACATCCTGCTGGGCATGGTCGAGGAAGGATGCGGTGTCGGCCAGGTGGCCAAGGCGGCGGATCGGATCACCGACCTCATCGCCGAGCGCCAGGGTCGAGACCCTGAGCCGGCCGATTCCAGGCGTGGTTTCGTCCGCTCCTGGCTGCAGAAGGTGAAGTCGCTCGACGGCGGGTTGTGGATCAAGGGATGGTTCAATCCCGAGCACTGCGCCGCCTTCGACCAGATCATCGGGCCGCTGGCAAAGCCGAAGGCTCAGTGGGACGACCGGGATCTTCCACAGCGCACCGCCGATGCCCTGTTCGCCGTCCTTACCGAAGGCAACAAAGGCGCCGGCGTCACGCTCATCATCGATCTCGCCGCGTACGCTGCGGCCACTGGCGAAGGCGAGTGCTTCGCCTACGACTCTCGTGCCGGCACGGGACCGACTGATGGCCCCGCCGATAGTCCCGGTCACGATCCGGAGGCGGCCCGGAAACAAGCACATGGTCCCGGTCCCGATCCCGGTACGGACGCTGCTGGGAGATCCGTTCATGGTCCCGGTCCCGGCACGGGAGTGGCGGCTGGACCTGGTGATAGTCCCGGTCGTGATCCGGAGGCGGCCCGGAAACAAGCACATGGTCCCGGTCCCGGCACGGAAGCTGCTGGGAGATCCGCTCACGGCTGCGTCGCGGATATGGGAACTGCTGGCGGATCCGCTCATGGTCCCGGCACCGGTGGTGCGGGTCCTGCTGGAGGACCTGCTCATGCTGCCTGCCTCGGCACGCAAGCGGCCGCGGGAGAACACGTGCAGGAGGCCCCCGGCGGCGCCGGTGGCGACTCCGACGTAGAGGCGGGTGCGGTCAGCGAGACGGCAACCGCCTTTGAGACCTTTCAAAATGAGACCGGCGGGTTCACCGCGGACGGCTTCGTTGCGCCGGCTGAGTCCGCACCGGCTGAGTCGGCGCGGGAGGAGTTGGCACCGGGTGAGTCGGGACCGGCTGAGTCGGGACCGGGTGAGTCGGCGTGGGACGAGTCGGGACCGGGCGAGTCGGCGTGGGACGAGTCCGCACTGGGTGAGTTGGCGCGGGACGAGTTGGCACGGGGTGAATCGGTGCCGGACAAATCGGCACCCCGTGAGTCGGCACCAGCCCGGATCGCACCGGGTGAGTCACCACCGGAACGAGCCGACCCTTGGTCGGCGATCGAGGATGAAACCGGTGAGCGCGCTGCGACCGGGCGACGGATGGCCGCTCGGCTGCTGGACGGTACCCCGGTCGCGCTCGAGGACGCACGCCGGATCGCACTCAACGCCGGGATGAGCACTCTCATCCTCGGCCGTACCGGGACGCCCCTCTACCTGGGGCGAAGCGTTCGATTCGCCACGCCCGCACAGCGCAAAGTACTGCTGGCGCTCTACGACACCTGCTGTGTCCACGGCTGCCAGATCCCCGCCCACCTGTCAGAGGTCCATCACCTCGGCGGCGGCTGGAAAATCGGCACTCCCACCGACATCGACCAGCTCACCATGCTCTGCGGCTGGCACAACCGGTGGATCGAGACCCACCAGCACCAAGTCGTCCAGAGCCGCGACGTCCAAGGACGGACAGTCCTGAAGATCCTCCCTCCCTGGAGTCGTCAGAGGGAGGACTCCGCTCGACCCAGGCAGAAAGCCAACGTCGGTACCCGTCGGCCAGGTGCTCCCTGACCCACGCGTGGCAAGGCATGGTCCGGTGCCCTCAGAAGGGGACTGGAACAACATCATCGGCGAAAGGGTGCGGGGACTCCGTTCGCGGTGCTTCCCCTGGTCGCGGGACGGCCGCTCGTACAGGTGCGGCGGCTCCGGCGGGGGTCATTCCGCCTCGGCGAGGATCAGGGCGAGGGCGCGGGTTGCGGGCTCGGCGTCCGGGCCCTGCGCGCGGATGGTCACGGTGCAACCGGCGGTGGCGCCCAGGCCCAGGACGGTGAGGATCCCCGAGGGGTTGACGGTCCGGCCTCCGTACTCCAGCTCGATCGCCGACTGGAAGCCCGCGGCGGCCTGCGCGAGACGGCCGGCGGGGCGGGCGTGCAGGTTGGCGGGCAGGATCACGGCGATCTCAGAACTTGCGGACATGGCGGGCCTCCTCGGCGGCGGTGACGACGGCGGTCAGGTCGGCGCCGGTCGACGCGGTGAGGGTGGCGGCGACCGCTCCCTCCACGAAGGGCGCGTCGACGACGACCACCGAGGGATCGGGATGATCCTCCAGAACAGTTCGGCTGATGAGTACGGAACTGCCCAGATCGGGGAGGATCAGGACGCCGCCGCCTTGGGAGGCATCGGAGATCGCCTGCCGGACGCGGTCGTAGCTGGTTCCGATCCGCCCCTCGTCCGTGCCCGCGGCGACGAGCACGGGGACCGCCCCACCGCTGAGCTCGCCGACCAGATCGGCCAGACCGGAGGCGAGTGCGGCGCTGTGGGACACGAGTACGATGCCGACAGGTTCGTCCATGAACACAGACGATAGATTCTGGAACGTTGTTCAGCAATACCGAACAGGTAGGCAAAGATGATCCAGTCGGTACAGCGCGCGGTTCAGATCTTGCGGGAGCTGGCCTCCGCGGGCCGGAAGCTGGGCGTCACCGAGCTTGCGGAGCGGGTCGGGGTGGCCAAGCCGACGGTGCACGCGATGTTGCGCACCCTGGAGACCGAGGGGCTGGTCGTCCAGGACCACGAGTCCAGCAAGTACGCGCTCGGCCCGGGCCTGCTCCTGCTGGGCAACGCTTTCCTGGACGGTCACGAGCTGCGTACCCGTTCGATGAGCTGGGCAGACGGACTGGCCACTCAGGTCAATGAGGCGGTCTGGGTGGGGGTGCTCACCGGCGACCACGTGCTCGTCATCCACCACGCCTTCAGGCCCGAGGGCGCGGTGCAGATCCTGGAGGTCGGTGCGAGCATTCCGTGGAGCACCTGCGCGTTGGGCAAGGCGATCGTGGCGTTTCGGCCGGAGACGGCAGAGGTGGATCTGCTGGCGGCGGAGCCCGCCGTGCTGACCGGGCGGAGCATCGCCGATCCGGCCGTCCTGGCGGGGCAGCTCGCGGGCGTACGGGACAGCGGGTACGCGATGGAGGACCAGGAGTCCACGCTCGGCGACGCGGGCATCGCGGCTCCCGTGTTCGACAGATCCGGCGAGGTCGCCGGCGCGCTCGGCGTGGTGGGGCCGGTGGAACGACTGCTGGCGGAGACCCGGCGCGAGGCCCTCGCGGTCGCCGTGCGGGAGACGGCGCGCAACCTCTCCCGTGACCTCGGGGCGGCTCGCGGCCAGGTCCGGCGCGTGGCCGGCTGAGCGGAAACTATCTGCGATGTGACCCTTGACACACCCCTCGGGGGCGCTTAAGTTCCGACCAAAGTTCATCAATGATGAACAGTGTTCCGATCTCACTCGAGGAGGTGAGACCTCTGGCGGACTTCCGCCAGATGGGGCCCATGACAGAGAACACGCTCGCTCAGAAGCTGTTCGCCGAGGTGCTCGGCACGGGGATGCTGGTTTTCATCGGGGTCGGCTCGGTGCCGGCCACCCTCATCGTCGGCGGAACGGCGCCGTTCACCATGGCCGAACTGGGAATGATCTCCCTGTCGTTCGCCACCGCCGTGGTGGCGGCGGTCTACATGATCGGTCACATTTCCGGGTGCCAGATCAACCCGGCGATCACACTCGCCCTGGCGGCGACCGGGAAGATGCCCTGGCGTGAGGTCCCGGGCTATCTCGCGGCACAGGCGGCAGGCGCGGTGCTGGGCAGCGCGGCCATCATCGGGGTCCTCGGTCACAAGGCGGTCGACGTGGGCCTCGGCATTGCTCACTACGGGGCCGGGGTGGGTGCCGCGCAGGCGTTCACCGCCGAGGCGATCGGCACGTTCCTGCTGGCGCTGGTCGTCTTCGGCGCGATCGACCGCCAGGCCCCCGGCGGGTTCGCCGGGCTCGCCATCGGGCTGGCGGTGTTCGCCATCATCATCCCGGTCGCTCCCGCCACCAGTGCCGCGATCAACCCGGCCCGCGCGTTCGGGCCGATGTTGGTCGGCCAGATCGCGGGTACGCACGTGGAGTGGGGACAGCTCCCGGTGTACGTCCTGGCCGAGGCGGCCGGAGCCGTACTGGCGGGTCTGCTCTACACGTTCGTTCTCACCAGGGTCACGGCGCGGGCCACCGAGCCGATCACCGCTGAGGAAGTCATGGCATGAAGAAGTTCATCAACACCCCCGACACGGTCCTGCAGGACGCGCTGGCCGGCATCGCCGCCGCCCACCATTCCCTGCACGTCGACATCGAGAACAAGGTCATCACCCGTGCGGAGCGCGCCACCAAGGTGGCACTGGTCTCCGGCGGCGGGTCCGGCCACGAACCGCTGCACGGCGGGTTCGTCGGGACGGGCATGCTGGACGCCGCCTGCCCCGGGGAGATCTTCACCTCGCCGGTTCCCGACCAGATGCACTCGGCGGCAACGACGGTCGACACCGGCTCCGGTGTCGTCTTCATCGTGAAGAACTACACCGGCGACGTGATGAACTTCCAGTTGGCCGCCGAACTCGCGTCCGACGACGACATCCAGGTGGAGACCGTCCTGGTGGACGACGACGTCGCCGTACAGGACTCGACCTGGACGGCGGGGCGGCGCGGCACGGGCGCCACCCTGTTCGTCGAGAAGATCGCCGGTGCCCTGGCGGAACAGGGCGGTGATCTCAAGGCCATCGCTGAGATCGGCCGCCGCGTCAACGCCGCATCCCGGTCGTTCGCGATCGCGCTCACCGCGTGCACCCCCCCCGCCGCGGGCCGCCCCGGGTTCGACCTGCCCGAGGACGAGATCGAGGTCGGAGTCGGCATCCACGGCGAACCGGGCCGTAGCCGGGAGAAGATCCGTCCCGCGAACGAGCTGGCCACCACCATGCTGGAGACGATCCTCGCCGATCTGCCGCTGTCGGCGGGCGACGAGACCATCGTGATGCTCAACGGGCTCGGCGGCACCCCGCTGATCGAGTTGTACGTCCTGTTCGGCGAGGTGGCGTCCCGCCTCGCCGAACGTGGTGTGTCCATCGCCCGTAGCCTGGTCGGCAATTACGTCACCAGCCTGGACATGGCCGGGGCGTCGCTTACCGTCTGCCACGCCGACGCACAGCTGCTCGAGCTGTGGGACGCCCCGGTGAACACCCCGGCGCTGCGCTGGGGCACCTGACGGCCACCCGGATGCGGATGCGGCGGTGGCCCTTCCGCACCCGGGTCCGTTCCCCACCCAGCCGACCATCCCAAGGAGCACAGCCCTGTGGACACCGCCACCGCCCTCGCGTGGGTACGGGCCATCGCCGCGGCCGTACACGACAACGTCGACCTGCTCACCCAGCTCGACTCGGCCATCGGGGACGCCGATCACGGCACCAACCTGCAGCGCGGCTTCACGGCCGTGCTGACGGCACTGGACGGCCGCGACTTCGCCACGCCGGGAGAGGTGCTCGTCAAGACCGGCACCACCCTCATCTCGACCGTGGGAGGCGCGTCCGGACCGCTGTACGGGTCGGCGTTCCGCGCCACCGGCAAGCAGCTCACCGAACCGGCCGCCACCGCTGATCAGCTGCGGGTGGCACTGACCGCGGGGCTGGAGGCCGTACAGAAGCTGGGGGCGGCCACACCCGGAGACAAGACCATGATCGACGCCTACGGTCCGGCACTCGACGCCTTCGGGGAGGCACTGAACCACGGAGCCGACCTCAAGACGGCCACCGGCAAGGCCGCCGCCGCCGCCGAGGCGGGAATGCGGGCCACCATTCCGATGATCGCGCGGAAGGGCCGGGCTTCCTACCTCGGCGCGCGCAGCGAGGGGCACCAGGACCCCGGCGCGACGTCCACGGCGCTGGTCTTCCGGGCACTCGCCGAGGTGGTCTCGGCGTGACGGTGTTCACCGCCCGGGTCGCGGCGCCCGGCACCGCGCTTGGCTTCGCTTACCGCACCGATCGCCCGCCGCCGCTCCCGAAGGCCCGTACGGGCGGCGCCGACGACGTACGGGCGGCCTTCGATGCCGTCGCCGAAGGCCTCACCGGCCTCGCGGCCGACCTGCGACTGGCCGGCCGGTCCGAGGAGGCCGACATCATGGAGGTCGGCGGGCACATCGCCTGGGACGCCGATCTGCGCGCCGAGGCGATCAGACGGACCGAAAAGGGCGTCCCCGTGGCCGCGGCGATCCACGAGGCCGCCACCCACTACGCGGAGATGATCGCGTCGCTGGGCGACCCCGTCCTGGCCGAACGGGCGGCCGACGTCCGGCAGGTCGGCAAGCGCGCGGTCGCGTGGCTGTACGAAGACGGAGACGGCCGGGGAGAGGGCGGAGGCGGCGGAACCGGAGCCAGCGGAGAAGGCGGGGGAGGAGAAGGCGGAGCCAGCGGAGAAGGCGGCGGGGGAGAAGGCGGAGGTGGCGCCGGAAAAGACGGAGCCAGAGGCGGCGGGCGTCCGGACGGGCCGCTCGTGCTGATCGCCGAGGAGATCGGCGCCGCCGATCTCCTGGAGGCCCCGGTCCCGGTGGTGGCGGCCATCTCGGTGACAGGGGGCCCCAACTCGCACGCCGCCATCGTCGCCCGTTCGCTGAGCATCCCGCTGCTGACCGGTGTCGATCCCGCGCTGCTGGAACTGGCCGACGGCGCCGAGGTCCTGGTCGACGGCGAGCACGGAATCGTACGACCGGATCCGCCCGCCGGTGAACGCGAGGCGGCACTGGCCGGGATGAGCGAGAGCCGCCGTCGGCGAGCCGCCCACGAGGCGGAACGGGACCTGGCCTGCCGCACCCTGGACGGCCAGGAGGTCACGCTGCGCGCCAACGTCGGTACACCCGCGGACGTCCGCGCAGGCCTGGCCGCCGGTGCTGACGGAGTCGGGCTGCTCCGCACCGAACTGCCCTTCCTGGAGGCGGCCCGCTGGCCCACCGAGGCGCAGCACGCCTCGGCCCTGATCCCCCTGCTGCGGGAGCTCACCGGCCGGCCCGTCATCGTACGGACCCTGGACTTCGCCGACGACAAGCTGCCCCCCTTCCTGGTTGCCGGTCGTGAAGGGGGGCTCGGCCGGGGGCTGCCACTGATGCTCGCGGAGCCCTCGGCGTTCACCGCTCAGTTCAGGGCCGTGCTCTCCGCCGCACCGGCGGGCGACGGTCTGCGCATCATGATCCCCATGGTCGCGGACATCGGCGAGTTCCGGGCCTGCGCGCGGCTGCTCGCGGAGGCCGCCACCGCGCTCGGCGTCGCGGCGCCGCCGCTGGGCGTAATGATCGAGCTAGCGGAGGCCGTCGAGCGGATCGACGAACTCGCCGCCGAAGCCGCGTTCCTGTCCATTGGCAGCAACGACCTGACCGGCCGGCTTCTCGGTCTCGACCGGCGCGACCCCGCCGCGACCCCGATGATGACCGCCCATCCAAAGGTGCTGACCGCGATCGCCCGCGTCGTTGAGGCCGGCCGCCGCCACGGCAGGCAGGTGTCGGTCTGCGGTGACGCCGCCGCGCATCCGGCGGTGATGCCGCTCTTGGTGGGCCTGGGCTGCGAAGTGCTGTCGGTCGCCCCCGCCGCTCTGGATGAGATCCGTTACCGGATCCGGCGGTTGCGCCAAGACGAGTGCCGGGCGATGGCCTGGGCCGCGCTTGACTGCGCCGACGCCGAGCAGGTTCTGCGTCTCGTCCGCTCCTGAGGGCGCGTCCCGTAGCCCCGGCACGCGTCCCGTTCGTGGGCCCCTGGGGGCGAGGGCGGTCTCCGGACGGTGAGAGGGGCCGCCGGGCAGCGAGTTGGGGTGGCCGCGGCGATGACGACAGGCGTCCGGACTGAGCCGTTCCGGACCGGCCCTCGAGGATTAGTCCCGTTGGGCGAGTTCATGGGCCTCTGCGAAGAAGGTGTGGATGGCGGCGGCGTCCGTCAGCTCGGTGAGCGGGCGGGCGGCGCCGAAGGAGACGTTCCAGAAGGGCCCCGTACGCGGCTGCCAGGGCCCGACGTAGGCGTACGGCTCCGGTAGCTGCGAGTCGCCCGTGGAGACACCGTAATTGACCTCGTCCAGGGTCATCCCGATGTCGAAGTGCTCCGGCCACAGAACCGGGATCACCTCCGGGGCGAGCGTACGCAGTGCCTCGGCACCGTCGCCGAACCCCTTGGCGATCATCCTGGCGGCAGCCTCCTCCACCTGCAGCTGATCGTCGAGGCCCACACCGGAGCCGTCGGAGTACAGGTTCTCGGGGGCGCCGGCCGTCACCCCGGCCGCTGCGGCGAGTTCGCGCACCGTGACGCCGCCGAGGCTGAGCCGCCGGTGTGCCGTAACCAGATGATCTCCGTCCACCCGCAGGGAGGGTTCCTCGACGGTGGCGAACCCGCCGGGGAACGCGCGGAGCCGGATGGTGCCGCTGAGCCGGTACTGCGGTCCCGCCAGCAGCAGTTCGGCCACCCCGTGCAGCGCTCTTCTGGTCACGGTCAGTGCGTCTGTGTACATGCCCCCATCCTTCCCCTGCCACCTCCCCCCGCCGCCACGCGGGTGGGCGGGTACGCGGGTACGGGCGGCCATGTAGGTATGGCTGGCCTCGCCGACAAGCAGGGCGTGCCGGCCGGGCAGCAGACCCACGTCCAGGACATCGTCGACGAGGTCGAACGCCACGATCTGCGCGACGTCATCCTGGTCGGGCACAGCTACTCGGGCATCCCGGTCGGTGAGGCCGCCGAGTGGATCGGCGACCGGCTGGCCCGTGCATGGTCACCGCCACGCCGCACCCGCCGCGCGGACCGGCGGCCCTGCCCAGGTCGCGCCCCCCATGCCCGACCTGAACCACTTCAGGCGCAGGACACTAGGGGCGGGTGCCCGTGACGAGGTCGCCACGGAGGGCGTGCTCGACGAGGGAGATCAGCACTTGCTTGGCGGAGTCGCGCTGCCGTACGTCGCACAGGATGACCGGCACGTCGGGGTCCACGTCCAGCGCGGTGCGGATGGCCTCCACGCTGTGCCGGCGGGCCCCCTCGAAGCAGTTGACGGCGACCACGAACGGGGTGTTGCGTCGCTCGAAGTAGTCGATGGACGCGAAGCTGGCCGTGAGCCGGCGGGTGTCGGCCAGGACGATCGCCCCGATCGCGCCGTAGGAGAGTTCGTCCCACATGAACCAGAATCGCTGCTGGCCAGGTGTGCCGAACAGATAGAGCGCGATGCCGTCCGGAAAGGTGATGCGGCCGAAATCCATGGCGACGGTGGTGGTGGACTTGCTCTCGATGCCCTGGATGTCGTCGACGCCGGTGCTCGCGTCGGTGAGCACCTCCTCGGTGCGCAGTGGGCGGATCTCGCTTACCGACGCCACCATGGTGGTCTTGCCGACGCCGAACCCGCCGGCTACCAGAATCTTGAGTGCGGCCACCGGGCCGTTCGAGGAGTCGTAGGGCACGGAGTCATAGGGCACGGAGTCATAGGGCACGGAGGTCATTGAGCACTTTCCTGAGGAGAAGCCGGTCGGGCTGCTCGGCCGGCGTCGCCGCTTGCCGTACCTCGATCAATCCCTGGGAATGCAGATCTCCCAGGAGTACCCGGACCACGCCGAGCGCGAGGTCGAGTTCCGAGGCGAGGTCGGCGACGGTGTTCTGCCGCTGGCAGAGCTCCAGCAGTCGTTGCTGCTCGGGAGAGAGCCGGACGTGCTCCGATGTCGTACGCCCGGTGGCGACGAGGAGCGTGACCAGGTCGAGGCGTTCGCCCGACGGCCTGGTCCGGCCGCGTGTCATGGCGTACGGCCGGACGATCGGGCCGGCGGCCTCGTCGATCCATCTCTCTCTCGGGGAATCCATGGTGTCACCCGGCGCCGGGCGCCGGCTCCGCCGATCTCGGGGCCGCGCTGAGGTGCCTGCGCACCCGCTTGACCAGCATCGCCATTTCGTAGGCGACGAGACCGGCGTTGGCGCCCGCGTCACTCAGCACCGCCAGGCAGCTGCCGGTCCCGGCGGAGGTCACGAAGAAGAGCGCATCCTCCATCTCGATGACGGTCTGCCGTACCTCACCGGCCTCGAAGTGCTGGCGCGCTCCGTTGGCCAGGCTGTAGAAGCCGGCCGCCAGCGCGGCGAAGTACTCGGAGTCGTCCCTGGACAGGCCACGGGAAGCCGCCATCACCAGCCCGTCACGCGACAGGACCACGGCCCTGCGCACCTCACCGACCCGGTCGACCAGATCGTCCAGCAGCCAACCCAGTTCACCGGTCACATGAGATTGCGTCACGAGTCACCCCCTTCTTTCCCCTGTTCGGACGGGAACAAGTCTTCCTCGTCGTCGCCGCGGCCGCGCAACCAGCCCGTCTGCAGCGACGCCATGAGGTCACGGGTCTCTTCGGGACGGCGTTCGGACTCGGCGGCGCCGGGCGGTGCCGCGGTCTCGTTGCGCAGTTGCGGGACCAGATTGGCCTGCCGGATGCGCCTGGGCAGCCCCTCGTCGTCTGCGGCCGAGTCCACCACTCCTGCGTCCACCACTCCGGGGTTGACCCCTCCGGGGTTGACCACTCTTGGGTTGACCGCTCCGGGGTTGACCGCTCCGGGGTTGACCGCTCCGGGGTTGATCCTGGAGTTGTTCCACGAACTGGAGTTGTTCCACGAATCGGCGGGGGAGTCCACGACTGACGAGTCGACGACCGACGAGCCCGTGATCTGCCTGGGCTCGAACCACCCCGATGGACCGGACGCGACTGACATCGCGGTGGCGCCCCCCGGCTGCTGGCGCCATGCGCCGGACTGATCGGCCGGTGATTCCAGCTCCGGTTCGTCCCGCTGGACGACCAGCTCGTGCGGGATGAGGACCACTGCGGTGGTGCCGCCGTAGGCCGACTGCTGCAGGGTCACGCGGATGCCGTGCCGGGCGGCCAGCCTGGAGACGACGAACAGCCCGAGCCGGTCGCTGTCGGCCAGGTCGAACTCGGGCGGGCGCGCCAGGCGCTGGTTGAGCTCGTCCAGTTCGGCGGGGCTCAGGCCGATGCCACGGTCGATGATCTCCACCGCGAATCCGTTGGCCACCGTCTCACCGCGGACCAAGACCTCGGTCGGCGGCGGTGAGAAGGCGGTGGCGTTCTCGATGAGCTCGGCCAGCAGGTGGATGACGTCGGCGACCGCGGCGGCGGCCAGTGAGGCGGGGGAGGAGCACACCACGTCGACGCGGGTGTAGTCCTCGACTTCTCCGAGGGCGCCGCGCAGTACGTCGACGATGCGCACAGGCCTGCTCCATCCTCGCCCGGCGGGAGCCCCGGAGAGGATGACCAAGCCCTCCGCGTGACGGCGCATTCGAGTGGTGAGATGGTCCAGCCGGAAGAGGTCCTCGAGCTCTTCGGGCTCGGAGGCACGGCGCTCCATGGCGTCGAGCATGCGCAGCTGGCGGTGCAGGAGGGACTGGCTCCGCCAGGCCAGGTTCAGGAAGACCCGGCTGACGCCCTTGCGCAGGTATGCCTCTCCGACTGCGGTGTCGATCGCGGTGCGCTGCACCCGGGTGAAGGCGTCGGCGACCCGGGAGATCTCCGTGGTCTTGCCGACCTTGAGTGGCGGGACCTCCGCGTTCACGTCCACCTCCTCGCCACGGCGCAGTCGTGCCACGACCCTGGGGAGCCGTTCTTCGGCCAGGTCCCGGGCCGCCGCCTGCAGGCCGACCAGCTCGCGCGACAGGCTCCGGGCGAACAGGATCGACAGGATGATGGAGGCCACCACGGCGATCAGACCCAGCCCGCCCGCCACGGCCAGCCTGACCACGATCTGGTCGGCGATCGGCTGTGCGCGTTTGCTGAGGGAATCGCCCGCCTGGCTGACCGCCTGCCCGAACGTCAGTGACAGCGGGGTGGTGGTCGACTGCCATTCCGCGACCGACGCCGGGAGCCGGCCCTTCGTCTTGGCGGTGAGGTTGGCGTTGACGATGGCGCTCTCCATCGCCCGGAAGCGCAGGAACTCCGGGGAGTCGGCGACCCGCTGCACCGCGTCGCGCAGGGTGCCGTTCAGGTCCGCCAGGGCGGTGTCGAATGTCAGTCGCTGGGTGGCCGACCATTGCACGAAGGCGGTGTGCTCGGCCACGGTCATCCGGCCCCCGGATGCCTGAACGGCCGAGACCAGCGCGTCTTCGCGCAGCATGTAGTCGCGTGCCCAGCCGGCGGAGACGAGCGCCCGGCCCTGCTGGATGATGTCGAGGTCGTTGACGATCACCATGCTGGAGAAGAGCTGGATGGTGGTGTCGATCATGGCGCTGTAGCCGTTGATCGCCCGGACGACGTCCGTGGGGTTGGAGTTGATCCAGTCGCGCAGGGCGCCCAGCTGGTCCAGCTGCCGGGTGACCTGGACCACCCGCTGCTTGATCGTGGCGTTCCGCGGATCGAACGGGAGCGCGTTCTTGCGGAAGTACGCCTCCGCCGCGTCCGTGCGCGGCCGTTGCTCCTGCAACTGTGCGAGGCCCTGGCGTCCGTGCGAGCCCAGATACAGGGCGGTCAGTGTCCGTTCCTGTTGCAGCTGCATCGACAGGAAGGCGCCCGGAGTCCCGACCTTGTTGTACGTCGTGGAGATGGTATACCTGCTGATAGCAGCGCCGGTGGTGATGCTCGCCGCGAAGCCCCAGAGCCCGATGAGGGACAGTAGCGGGATGACGAGCAGCGCGGTGATCCGCATCCGGACGGAGCGCGTTCTGGGCGGCTTGCGAGAGCCCTCGCCGTCGTCGTTCGCCGAGGCGCGGCGGGTCCACTCGGGAAGCACGAGATCAAGCTCCTTGTGATGATCGCAGCGATCACGTCGCCGGTCGTCCCGGACACCGCGCCGAGAATCCGTGCGGTGCAGTCTGTCCCGTCACACCGACCCCCCAAAGCAGACATGTTGCACCTCGCCTCAAGGAGATGCAAGGGCCTTTGCATGTTCCGATGCACGTGCAAGGGCGCATCGAAGAATCCCACGGCGCGGGGATGCCCAGTGCCAGAAGTCACAGAGCGAAGGTTGCAGTGCAGAAGGTCGCAGTGCGCAAGGTCGCAGTGCGGAAGGCCGTAGTGCGGAAGGCCGTAGTGCGGAAGGCCGTAGTGCAGAAGTCGCAGTGCGGAAGGCCGTAGTGCAGAAGTCGCGGTACAGAAGTCGCAGTGCCGGAGGGCTGTCAGCGCGCACGATCGACGAGGAACCGTGAAAGAGCGGCCAGCCGCCCGGCCGCCGGGCCGGTGAGTCCGGCGGTGCCGATGATGGTCATGGCCTGGTCGAGCCGGCCCTCGGCGTACTCGCGGGCGAAGTTGTATCCGCCGGCCTCTTCGATCACGCGGGCCGACCGTCGCAGTGCCCCCTCATCATCCGGCCGTGCGGACAGCAGTGCCGGATCGGCGCCCTGGGCGAGCGCGGCAACGACCGGGAGGGTCTTCTTGCCCCGGCGCAGATCACTGAAGACCGGCTTACCGGTGACCTCGGGGTCGCCCCAGATGCCGAGCAGGTCGTCGACCGCCTGGAACGCCAGGCCCAGATGACGGCCGAGCCGCATCATCTGCTCTGCCACGACCGTTGGCCCGCCCCCGAGCAAGGCGCCGACGGCGGCGGCACACCCCAGCAGCGCTCCGGTCTTGCCGGCCGCCATGGCGCAGTACTCCTCGACGGTGACGGCTCCGGGACCGGTCCATGGGCGGCTCTCGAAGGCCACATCCTCGGACTGGCCGCGCACCAGCTCGATCAGGGTGGCGGAGAACCGCCGGACCGCGGCTCCGGCGTGCTCCGCCGTAGAACGGACGAGCGTGTCCATCGCAAGTGCAAGCAGCGCGTCGCCGGTGAGGATCGCCGGGCCGACTCCGTAGGCCTTCCATACGGTCTGACGGTGCCGGCGCTGCTCGTCACCGTCCATGATGTCGTCGTGCACGAGCGAGAAGGCGTGCACGAGCTCCACCGCGACCGCCCCGGGGATCGCGTCCGCCGCCGATCCGCCGACCCCCTCGGCACAGAGCACGGCGAGGGCCGGGCGAAGCCCTTTGCCTCCCTGCGTGCCTCCCTGCGTGCCCCCTTGCGTGTCCCGGGGGGTGCCGTCCGACTCCACCCAGCCGAAGCTGAACAATGCCATGCGGCCAGTCGATGGCCGCAATTGGGCGACCGTATTCCGCAGTACCGGATTGACCAATTCCCAGCATCGGGAGAGAGTCTCGGCCACGTCTTTTTCGGCGCTCTCAAGGCGGGGGGCGTCGAGCGTCATGACGGTTCACTCCTACAGCGAAAACCCGAAACCTTCGAGATCAGGGTTACCGGATTTTAAAGCAGTTGAAACCCTGACTACTCAGAAGTTACACAGATTTATAACCGATGCCCGCCCCGGATCGACCGTGTTCGAGTGTGCACGCTCCGTAATGTCTACAGGGAGTGTCGCCTCTTACCTTGTGTGACGGTCCGCAGGAAACTTTCGGTCGGCCGACGTTCCATCTGGCAAGGTTTCCGGATGTCCTTCGTGTAGCTACCCCGACCTTGACCAGCGGAATCATCCGAGCACCTTCCTATGTGATCTTCGCATGTCGTTCTCCCCGAGTGGCGAACATCACTTGCCGAGCGGGCGACAGTCCGCCCGAGCGGCCTTGATACGTACGGATGATCATGTAATACTCCAGTTCAGTACAAGCCGGTCAAAAGCATGCGAAAGTGCCACGAAACGTCCATCCACTTCTCGTGTTTCTCCCCGGTACGGGGACCCGTCGTCTGGCCCGGACATCGTCATCCGTCTGTACCTGGGTGAGGCGCAGAGAATCGTTTCGATTTTCTGTCGGGCTGCTTGTTCTTGCGTTGCCGAACCCGGAGAGAGGGATCGACGACAATGTCCGTCGGTATGGAGAAAAGCCCGGCGCAGAAGGCCAAGAATTTCCCGTTGTATCGCAGCCTTCCCAGGCTTGTACGGGATCCGTTGCAAGAGATCGAGCGGATCGCGACGGTCGCGGGCGGCCAAATCTTCCGGTTGGACTTCGGGGTATTCCGGCCCTACGTGGTGACCCATCCGGACGACGTGCAGTACGTCCTCAAGGACAACCCCGAAGGCTTCCTGCGCGATGGAACGTTCTGGCGGCCGCTGCATCGCCTGTTCGGCGAGGGCATCATGTCCCAGGGCGAGAGATGGGCGCTCAGCCGCAAGGTCCTGCAGCCCACCCTCACCCGGAGGCACATCGCCTCGATGGCCGACCAGATGGCCGCGATCGTCAACGACGCGGTCGAAGCCCTGGCCGAGCCTGCGCGGAGCGGACGACCGATCGATGTCAGGGCCGAGCTGGATTCTCTGGTCAACACGACCGTGCTCCGGACCTTCTTCGGCAACAAGATCTCCATGGAGCAGAACATCCTGCTCGCGCCCGCCTTCGAGAAGATCGCGGTCGCGATCGGGCTCAGGTTCCTCATGCCCTTCCTGCCCCATGCGGTTCCAGTGCCCGGGGACCGCGCCTTCCACGAAGCCGTTCGGACGATCGACGAGGTGCTCTTCCCGCTGATCCGCGAGAACCGCGGGCGACCCGCCGACGACCTCGACTTCTTCGGGGTGCTGTGCGGGGCGACCGAAATCGACGGGAGTGCGGTCGGTGACCAGTGGATCCGGGACAACCTCGTGTCCATGTTCGCCACGGCCACAGAGACGACCGCGGGTGCCCTGACCTGGCTGTGGCCGCTCCTCGACACGCATCTGGAGGTGGCCGAACGCCTTTACGAGGAGATCGACCGCGTCGTCGGCCGTGGACCGGTCAACGCCACGCATGGGAGGGACCTGACCTATACGAGGCAGGTCATCCAGGAGGTGCTGCGCCTGTATCCGGTCGGCTGGCTGTTCCCGAGGCAGCTCGTGGCACCCCTGACGATCGGCGGTGTGAAGATCAAGGGTGGCGAGACCGTGCTGGTCAGCCCCTATCTCACGCATCGGCTGACGGAATTCTGGGACCGGCCGCTGGAGTTCGACCCCGACCGCTTCGCGGGGGGCCACAAGGCCGGTGAGAGGCGGCACCGATACTCGTACTTCCCGTTCGGCGGCGGTCCGCACAAGTGCATCGGAGAACACGTGTTCAACGCCGAGGCGGAGCTCATGATCGCCAGCATTCTCAGCCGATTCCGGCCGGTGTACACCACGTCCATATCCGAGCGGCCGAAGATCGGGGCGACCCTGCGTCCCCGCGAGAACCTTCAGATCACGCTGCGGCCCGTCGCGTGACCGCTCTCGAAACCGCTGTCACCGCTGTCGAATCCGGCCGGATCTGCGCCGTCGCGGGGCAGGCCCAGCGGGAGATGCGCGAGTGGGCCGCCGCCTACCCGGGTTTGTACGACGTGAAGGTGTTCGACCCGGCGCTGTTCAGCACGCTCGCCCTCGCCACCGCGTTCAGTGGCCCGTGGTTCACCAGCGAGCAACTCCGCATGGCCAATCGCGTGTGCCTGTGGTGTTTCGGCCTCGACTGGCTCATCGACTATGTGGCCACGTCACCGGCCGAGGTCAGGGACATCGCGCAGCGAGTACAGGCCGTCGCGGACGACGGCCCCCCCGTTCCCGGCGACGACCTCACCCTGTTCCTGGCCGCCATCCTGGACGAGCTGAAGCAGGCGGCGGCCTTCCCGGCGCTCCGCGACATCTGGCGTGACGAACTCCAGCGGATGCTGGACGCGATGGTGCTCGAATGGGAGTGGAAGACGGGAACGAGGCCGTCGTTCGAGGACTACCTCGCCAACGCCGACAACCTCGGTTTTTCGTTCGTCTTCACCGCGCACTGGATCTCCACCGGCGACCTCGACGAAACGCCGGCGGAAGAGGTGCGTGCGGCCGGCCGGGCGGTACAGCGGGTCCTGCGGCTGCTCAACGACCTGGGCACCTACGAGCGCGACCTGAAATGGGGCGATCTCAACGGCCTGATGCTCGGCGTCGGCCGTGCGGACGTGGAACGGCGCATCGCCGAACTCACCGCACGCAGCCGGGAACTCCTCCACCCGCTACAGGCGACCAGGCCACGGCTGGCCGGATACATGGAACGCCAGATGGACTTCTGCGCCGGCTTCTACGGGGTCACCGACTACTGGGGAAGCCTGTGAGCGTCGACGATCTGATCGGCTCTACATCCGCGCCGGACATGGACGTGACCAGCGCGGCCCAGCGACTGGTGTACGGGCTGGTCTCCGCGCCGTGGGGCCAGGTGTCTCCCTCGGTCTACGAGACCGGGCGGGTGGTGAGCCTTACCCCATGGCTGACCGGGCATGTTCCGCGGCTGCGCTATCTGCTGGAGACACAGCGGCCGGACGGCGGCTGGGGTGCCCCGGACGACGGCTACGCGCTGGTCCCGACCTTGAGCGCGACGGAGGCCATCCTGGCGACCCTGTGCCGCGGGACGGATGAGGCGGCCTTGGCCGAGCGGGCCGGGCGGGGGTTGCGCTTCCTGTTCCGCCGGCTGGCCGGCGACGGCGGACTGACCGGCGCCGGCCTGCCGGACATGCCCGCCATCGAGTTGATCGCGGCGTCCCTGGTCGGCTTGATCAACCGGCATCTGGAGGCTCCGCCCGCGAGTCTCGAGGACTGGCGGGACCGGCGGCTGAGCCTGCCCCCCGGCCTGGACGACACGAAGCTCGGACTCATCCGTGCGGCACTCGGGTCGGGCATCGAGGTCCCGGAGAAACTGAAGCACGCCCTGGAGATCGCCGGTGACGTGGCCGTCGGCCTCGATACCATCCGCCCCGAACCGACGGGGACCATCGGTGCCTCACCGGCGGCCACCGCGGCGTGGCTCGGTGGCACCGAGCCACCCGATCCCAGCAACGTGGCGCGATGGCATCTCGAGACGGTCGTGGACCTGCTTGGCGGACCCGTGCCGTGCGGCATCCCCATCACCGTGTTCGAGCGGGCGTGGGTACTGAGCGGGCTGGTCCGCGCGGGAATCCCCGTCACCGTGCCTGCGGAACTGGTGCTGAGCCTCACCGCGCCGCTCGGCCCACGCGGGGCTCCGGCGGCGGCCGGCCTTCCCGCGGACGCCGACACGACCTCCGGTGCGCTGTTCGCCCTGGCGTTGCTCGGCGCTCCGCATCCACCGGACCTGCTGCGGGCGTACGAGACCGAGACGCATTTCTGTACGTGGCCGGGGGAGGACGGGTTGTCGGTGAGCACCAACGCACATGTGCTCGAGGCCTTCGGCCAGTACGCGGCCGTCCGTCCCGACGCCGCGGCTCGCTACCGGACGACCATCGGCAAACTCTCTGTCTGGCTGTGCCGGCAGCAGCGGCCCGCTGGGAGCTGGTTCGACCGCTGGCACGCCTCCCCCTACTACGCCACCGCCTGTGCCGCACTCGCCCTGCACGACTTCGGCGACAGGGCCGTGGACAGGGCCGACGACACGGCAGTGGACACGGCCGGCGACACGGCCGTGGACAGGGCAGTGGACAGGGCAGTCCGCTGGGTACTCAGGACGCAACGGGCGGACGGCTCCTGGGGCCGTTGGGGCGGTACCGCTGAGGAGACCGCCTACGCCGTACAGATCCTTTCACTCACCGGGTCACTCACCGGGCCGGCGTCGGACGAATGCGGGCAGGCCGTCAAGCGAGGCCACGCCCACCTGCTGTCGGGCGCCGACGAACTGGACGGTCCGCCGCTCTGGCACGACAAGGACCTTTATCTGCCCGCCGCCGTCGTCCGGGCGGCGGTGCTGGCGGCGCTGCACCTCGGCGCCGCACCTCGAGGAGCGGGCCGATTCGTTTCTGAGCGGTAAATTCGGAGATATCGGCTAAATGTAGAAATATGGCCCGAAATGTCCGATGTAGTTCATTCACCTTGAGTCGGTATCTCCGCGTTGATAAGGTTCTGCGCTGTGTGGAGCGGTGCACTGATGCCGCGTCGCATACCACGGTCTCGCGTGCCTCCGCGACCTCCAATCCCCCTGGAATACGTTGCGAGCCGCTCTACATATTGTTGGGTCTGGTGCAATGCGCTTCCGCAACTCGCGTCTGCGGACGAAGATCACAGCCTTGCTACTGTCGCTCGCCGCGCTCTGGGCGTTCGCGGCCTGGGTAACCCTCCGAGAGGGCGTCAACCTGCTGGGAGTCAGCTCGCTCAACAGCGGCGTCGCCCAGCCGATCGACTCGTTGCTACCCGAACTCCAGAAGGAACGCCGGCTCTCGCTGGTTTGGCTGGGCAGCCCCGGCTCGCAGCAGCGGACCGAACTGGACGCCCAGCGGATGCAGACCGATCAGTGGGTGGTCAAGTTCGAGAAGCTGGCTCGCGGCGGCGCCGTGAAGTTCGCCCAGAGTTCACTGCTCAAGCACAACATCGATGAGGCGATCTCACGGTTCAAGACCCTCGACTCCGAGCGGAGCACGATCGATGCCCGCCTGACGGACCAGAGCCGGGCCGCCGCCTCGTTCACCGACGCCATCGACAAGATCTACCGAGTCTACGATTCACTGGCCACCTTGGACGACAAGCAGTTCGCCCAGGACACCCGGACCACCATTCATCTCAACCGGTCCTATGAGCTCCTCTCCCAGGAGGACGCGCTGCTCTCGGGGGTGCTGGCGGCCAGACGATTCGGCGGCGACGAGTACCTGCGGTTCGTGCAGAACGTGGGCACCCGACGGTATTACACCGACGAGGCCGTGGCAGAGCTGCAGTCCACCGACAGCATCGCCTACGACCTGATATCGAACAGCCAGTCGCTGGCCGGACTGCGCACCATGGAAGACAGGGTGATGCAGCGAGGCCGAAAGGGCGCGGCTCCCCCCGTCACCGCCGAGCAGTGGCGGTCTATGGCGGACGCCTCGCTGGCCGACATGAAGGAAGGGGTGTTCGGCGCGGGCGGCCGGCTCGTCAAACGTGCCACCCCGATCGCCATCGGTGTCATCATCCGCCTGGTGCTGGCAGCCGGTCTCGGTCTCATCGCCGTCATCGCGTCGATCGTCGTCTCCATCACCACGGCACGGGCACTGATCCGGCAGCTGGAGAAACTCCGGGTCGCGGCCTGGGAGCTGGCCAACCAACGGCTGCCCAGCGTGGTCGAGCGGCTCGGGCACGGGGAGAGCGTGGACGTCGCGGCCGAGGCGCCTCCGCTGTCCTTCGGCTCCGACGCGATCGGACAGGTGGGACAGGCGTTCAACGCGGTCCAGGAGACGGCCATCCGGGTCGCGGTCGAGCAGGCCGAACTGCGGCGAGGCTTCCGAGACACGCTGCTCAGCCTCGCCCGCCGTACGCAGGGACTCGTGCACCGGCAGCTGACCATGCTCGACACGATGGAGCGGCGCGAGATCGACGCCAGCGAGCTGGAGGACCTGTTCCGGGTCGACCACCTGGCCACCCGGATGCGGCGCAACGCGGAGAACCTCATCGTGCTGTCCGGATCGACCCCGGCCCGTGGCTGGCGGCGCTCGGTGGCGATGGTCGACGTGGTACGGGCCGCGGTGGCCGAGGTCGAGGACTACACCCGGGTCACCGTGCTGCCCTTCGGCCCGGTCGCGCTGACCGGGCGGGCCGTCGGTGACGTCACCCACCTGCTGGCCGAGCTCATCGAGAACGCCGTCTCCTTCTCGCCGCCGTACACCGAGGTCCAGGTCGGCGGGCACATGGCCGCCAGCGGTTACGCCATCGAGGTCGAGGACCGCGGTCTCGGCATGACCGACGAGGATCTGGCCGCCACCAACCAGCGGGCCTCTAATCCGCCCGAGTTCAGCCCGTCGAGCTCGGTCCACCTGGGCCTGTTCGTGGTGGGCCGGCTGGCCGAACGGTACGGAATCCGGGTGGAGCTGAAGCGCTCCGCCTACGGTGGCACCACCGCCGTCGTCCTGATCCCCCGCGAGCTGGTGCTCGACGAGGCCGAAGCCCCCGTTCCGGCCGCAGTCGGTGCCCTCGGCGCACCGGCCGAGGCGGTGGCCGCCCCGCCCGTCGCAGCCGCGCCCGCACTCGCACCCGCACCCGCACCGCGGACCGAACCGGAGCCTGCCATCGCCGAGAACGTGCTGCCCCAGCCGGAGGACCCCCGGCCCGTGCCCGAGCTGTCACACACCCCGTCCGGCCTGCCGTTCCGGGTACCGCAGGCGAGCCTCGCCCCGCCGCTGCGCAACGGTACGCCCGCGGCCGAGAGCCGTACCGATGATGATGACCCGGGCCGCTCGCCCGAGGAGATCCGCAGGATCGTCGGGTCGTACCAGCGCGGAACCCTGCGGGGCAGATTCGAGGCGGGCCATGGGGACGCACTGCCCGGCGACTCCGCGAACGATGACGAGCCGTCGGCATGACCGGACAAACGACGCAGAGGAAGGACAACGCGTGGCACCGAATTCCGTTGACCTGACCTGGCTGCTGGACGACCTGGTTGAGCGGGTGAAAGAGGCCGAGCACGCGATCGTCCTCTCCGCGGACGGCCTGCTCATGGCCGCGTCCAAAGGGTTCGGCCAAGACGACGCCGAGCACCTGTCCGCCATCGCCGCCGGTATCCAGAGTCTCGCTCGTGGCGCAGGCGACCGCTTCGGCGGCGGCGGCGTACGGCAGACCATCATCGAGATGAAGTCGGCGTTCCTGCTGGTGACCGTCGCCGGAAAGGGTGCCTGCCTGGCGGTGCTCAGCACGGAAGAGGCCGACGTCGGCCTCGTCGCGTACGAGATGGCGATGCTCGTCGCCAGCGTCGGCCGGCACCTCAGCTCGCCGTCCCGCACAGCCGAACCGTCGGCCTCATGAGCACCGACGACGAGCGCTGGCTCGACGAGAGCGCCGGACCGGTCGTACGGCCGTACGTGATGACGAGCGGCCGGGCCCAGCCGGTACGCGGCAAGTTCGACCTCATCACGATCGTGGTCGCCACCGGCCCAGCCCCGCAGGCGCAGATCGGGCTCGGTCCCGAACATCTCGCCATCGTCCGGCTCTGCCAGGAGCCGCTGTCGGTGGCGGAGATCGCCGGGTACCTCGACCTGCCGGCCGGGACCATCCGGGTGCTGATCGGTGACGTGCGGGACAAGGGCTTCGTCATGGTGCAGGAACCCGAGCCAGAGATCAATATGCAGGATCTGCGGATGTACGAGGCGGTCATTGATGGACTACGTGCGCTCTAGGAGACTGCCGACCGCGATCAAGATTCTGATCGCCGGCGGCTTCGGAGCCGGTAAGACCACGCTGGTCGGCTCGGTCTCGGAGACCGCGCCGCTGCGCACCGAGGAGATCCTCACCGACCAGGGCGTGGGCGTCGACGACGTCTCCGGAGTGGAGGCGAAACGGACCACCACGGTGGCCATGGACTTCGGCCGGATCACCATCCGGGACGAGTTCGTGCTCTACCTGTTCGGTACGCCGGGGCAGGAACGGTTCTGGTTCATGTGGGACGAGGTGGCCCTCGGTTCACTGGGCGCGGTGGTGCTCGCCGACACCCGCCGGCTGGCCGACTGCTTCCCGTCGGTGGACTACTTCGAGCGCAACGGCACGCCGTTCATCGTCGCGGTGAACTGCTTCGAGGGGGCCCCGTCATACGACCTGGACGAGGTGCAGCTAGCCCTCAACCTGGGCACGAGGGTTCCGGTCATGCTCTGCGACGCGCGCGACAAGGAGTCCTGCAAGAACGTCCTGATCACCCTTGTGCAGCACGCTATGCAGGTCCGCTCCGTGGTGGGCGCGCACTGACGGGCGGGACACCGCCCGTCCGGGGACTCAGCCGCAGCCCTCGAACTGCGGGACGGTGGTGGTGACGGCGAGACCGGTGGATCCGAACCACTTGTGGAGCAGGGACGAGGCGGTGCCGTCGAGGTACAGCTCGGTGACGGCCTTGTTGATCTCCTCGCAGCCCCGCACGTCGCCCTGCCTGATGCCGACGCCGTACCTTTCGTCGGAGATCGGGGCGTTGACCAGCTTGACGGCCTGACCGCGCTGGCCGGCGAACCCGGCCAGGATCAGGTCGTCGGTGGAGACCGCGTCGACGGTGCCGGAGACGAGGTCGCCGACGCACTGGCTGTACGACGCTGCGGCGACCAGGCCGGCGGCTACCTTCCGCTCCTGGGTGACGCGCTTCCAGGAGTTGGAGCCGGCCACCTGGCAGAGCTTGCGGCCCTTCAGGTCACGCACGTTCTTGATGGCGGTGTCCGCGGTACGGACCAGGGTGTCCTGGTGGGCGACGTAGTACGGCCCGCCGAAGGCGACCTTGGTCTTGCGCTCCGGGGTGATCGAATAGGTCGCGAATACCAGGTCGACCTTGCCCTGCTGCAGAAACGACTCGCGCTGCGCCGACGTGATGGCCTCGAAGGTGACCTTCTTGGCACCGAGCCGCTTGGCGACGTACTTCGCGACGTCCACGTCGAAGCCCTCGAACGTGCCGCCGGGCTTCTTCAGCCCCAGCCCCGGCTGGTCTGCCTTGACCCCGATCACCAGGGCGTCCTTGCCGGCGACCGACGCCGATCCGCCACCGACCCCGCAGGCGGTCACGGACAGCGCCAGCGCCAGCACGGGCGCCCAACGTGCTCGCATCATCAGCTCCCTCACCGAAACGCCCTCACCGAAGTTCCACACCGAGATGCCACACCGAGATGCCACACCGAGATTCCGCACCGACACTGCCGCACCGACACTGCCGCACCGACATGCCACACCAAGATTTCGCACCGACACTCCACACCGACACTCCACACCGACACTTCCTCACCGGAACTCCGACAGACGCGGACGGACCCCCGCGAGGATGAGCGCGGCGATCACGAGAGCCGCGCCCGGAAGCAGCCAGTTCCATCCGTTCAGCGCGCCGTCGCCGGCCCGGATGGCCGTGTCGAAGGTGTTCTGGTGGATGCCGATGAGAGAGACCAGAGCCCGGTCGTAGTCATCGAAGTCATGGATCGAGGAGCCCTGCGTGCGTCCCATCCGGACCCCGATCGCCTCACGCTGCCGACCGGCGCCGACGAGCCCTCGCAACCGGAGATCGTCCTGCTGGAAGCGCTGGTAGGCGGTGAGCACGGCGCCGACCGCGTCCCCCTGACGACCGACCGTGAGGTGCCGCGCCTCCTCCCCGTAGAAACCGAGGAAACGCACGTCGCGGCGGGCGCGGTAGGCCGCCAGATCAGTGTCCACCCCGGCGTGGTAGGCGTCGAGGTTGTTGGCGGGGACGTACAGGATGGACTGGGACTTGTCGAGATACACCTGCTCGTAGGTGTCGGCCCGGCCGGGGTCGAGCAGGTATCGGCTCTCGTCCGCGTTGAGGCTGTTGCTGATCGCCCGCGCCCGGGACAGCGCGAGGATCGAGTCGAACCCGTCCTGCTTGGCCTTGCGCAGCTGCCCAGCCTCCGCCGAGAGCAGTCCCACGCTCACCGCGACCAGGACCAGGGTGACCAGCGTGGCCAGCACGAGCGCGGGGTTGATCAGCCGGCGGAACCGCCGGCTGAGGAAGAGCTGCAGACCGACGAGCAGGGCGAGCAGGACCAGCCCGGTGGCGACCACCCACAGCCGTCCGTCCAGCACCGATGAGCGTTTCGCCTCGTAGGTGCGGCGCACGATCGTCCCGTTGTCCAGGGTCAGGTTGTACGCCTTCGGCAGCAGGTCCAGCTTCATCAGATCGGTCGCCCGGCGGTGCAGGTCGATGACCTGCCGCGGGGGCGGTCCGGCGGCATGGCCGGCCTGTTCGTCGAGCAGCAGGGCCTGGGAGGCCAGCCGCTCGTAACGGCCCAGTCCGTCGAGCACCGCCTGCACCGTGCGCTGCCCGGACGGATCCCGGCCGGCCAGCTCGGAGGCCTGCAGCGTCGCCCGGTCGGCCTGGGCCCGGCGCTGCTCGTAGACGGCCAGCGCCCGGGCCCGGCCGACGCCCAGATCCTGCTCCCTGCCGATCAGCAGCACGTTGGCCAGCTGGGCGTCCATGTCGCTGAGGGAGAAGTACAGGTCACCGGTCGCGACCACCTGCGGACCCGCGCCGTGCCCGATGACGCGCAGGCCGTCGCGGGCGTCGCCGATCGCGGAGCCGGTGACGGCGAACAAGGCGGCGACCGCCAGCACCGCGGCCAGTGCCGCCGCGCGGATGCGACCCGGCAGGCTCCGCGGCCGGAGCGGCCGGGCCAGCCTGCCCAGCGCGGAGTCCGGGCGCTGCGGCGTACTTCCCCGCTCCGGGGCCGTCGTGGAAGCCGTCGTCGAAGCCGTCGTCGCAGTCGTCGTCGAGGTCGTCGCCTGGGATGTCGTCGAGGTCGTCGTCTGGGACGTCGGCGAGGCGGTCATCGAGGTGATCACCGAGGTGGCGAAACGCGCGGTCGGGGTCATGGCAGTCTCCGCACCGTGATCGTGGTCCAGGCGCCTACGTGGATCCGGTCGCCGTCCGCAAGTGGTATCTCGGTGTTCACCGCGATGGGGCCGGTGGCTCCGTTGACGGTGGTGCCGTTGGTTGAGCCCGGATCGACCAGCGACCAGCCGCCGTCCGGCCGGGCGATCAGCACCGCGTGGGTGTGCGAGACCCCCGGATCCTCCGGTGGCGCGCTCAGATCGATCTCCGGCACGGTGCCCTGGGACAGGCTGCGCCGCCCGATCCGGACGTGCCGTCCCTTCAGCGCCACCCGCCGTTCCGGGCAGTACGGGGGGAACGCGAGGACGGACACATCGGGCCCTTCCTGGGCGCGCACCGCCTCGTAGTAGACGGCGTCCGCGTTGATCACGGCGGTCCAGCCGGTGGCCGGCACCGGGCCGTGCCCGCTCCCGGCGGAATCACCGGCAGGCCGTCCCGCCTGCTGCGACTGTCCGGTGTGGCCTGTCTGTCCGGTCTGGCCCGCGTGGCCCGCCTGTCCGGTCTGGCCCGCGTGCCCGGAGCTCACCGCGTTGCCGGCCATGCCCTCTGCTTCGTGATCATGCGATCCGGTACCGGCCGTGGCCGCGGCGGTGGCGGTGGCGGTGGCGGCGGGAGGCCGGGGTGACGGGCGGCCGCCGCCGGTGGTGAAGTCGTATCCGCATTCCTCGCAGAAACGGCCGCCGCGGGGCGTGCCGCAGTCCGGGCACGGCTCGCCGCCGCCGTCACCCCCGGTGGCCGAGGGCGCCGAGAGCGTCGGCGATCCAGAGGGAGCCGATCGGGGCGGCGGCGCCGGGGCCCCGGCCATGCGAGCACCGCAGACGTCGCAGTATTCGTCGTCGGCCGAGGAATGCCCCGCGGGACAGGTCGCCATGCTCAGTCCTCGGCTCGCGGAGCGTGGGTGCCGGCGGCCGGCTCCCCGGGGGCCACCCGGGTGCGTACGGTCTTGGATGACCGAGTGTCCAGGGACATCTCGTCGGCCTTGTCGACCTGCTTCTTCAGCCGTACGGTCCCGGTCGCCGGATCGATGACGTCCACGACCTTGCCGAGCAGTGCGGCGATCGCCTCGTTGCCGGACTCTCCGGCCAGCACAACCGCCCGGCCGAGCCGGGCCGTCGCGGTGTCGAGGTCACCGTCCTTACGGGCTTGCAGGCCCTCTTGGATGGCGTCGGCGAGCTCGGCCTGCCCGGTGTAGTGGGCCACCCGGGGATTGATCCGGGTGGACAGCGCCTCATCGTCGGTCCACTCGGCCAAGATGTTTCCGGTGGCCAGCACCTGATCATGTTCGCGGGTGGCCCCGGGCACCACGAGCTTGACCCAGCCGGCCCGCATCTCCCGGCCCACCTCGCCGACGGGGACCTCGACGCAGATGTGGTAGTCGCGGCTCTCCTCGCCCCAGGCCCCGGTCGGATAGTCACCGGCCTGGGGGCCGGCCTCGGCCCGTTTGCCCGTCAGATCGGCCAGGGCCGGCAGCACCTGCTTGACGAAGCGCAGTCTGGCATTCTGCGGAGTCCAGACCCGCAGTGCCACGTCGGCGATCGCCTTGCCCATGGCGGACTCGGTCATGGATCGGAAATCGGCCTCCAGATCCTTGGGCTGCGCCACGATGTCGACGCTGCCCAGCAGCGCCGAGGAGACCTTACGCAGCTCGGCGACCTCCCAGTCGGTGCCGACGCCACGGCAGTCGCACACGAAGTGACCGGCGCACGCGGTCAGCGACGCGTCGAGCTCCTCCGCGGTCTCGTGCTGATTCTTGCCGTCGGTCAGCAGGATGGCGTGCCGGATGCCGTTCGGATGGGCGGCCGCCGCGCCGGCGAACAGCCGGTCGGCCATCCTCAGCCAGGAGCCGATCGCGGTGCCGCCGGCGGCGCTCAGCCTGCTGATGGCGGTCTTCGCCCCGCCGCGGGTCTGGGCGTTGGCGGGGACGAGCTGCTCGCCCGCCGGATAAATCATCTTCGCCCAGCTCGAGCCGGAGACCACGGCGAAGTCCACGCCGTCCCGGAGGCCGTCCACAGCGGCCTGGGCGGCCTTCCTGGCGGAGGCCAGCTTGTTGCCCGGCGTGGTCATCGAACCGGAGGTGTCGATGATGACGACCACGGCCGCGGCGGTGGCACGGGCGGCGCCGGCCAGGGGTGCCCCGGTGGCCTCGACCGTCACGATCGCGTTGACCTCCCGGCCTCCCTCGGGCAAGTAACGGTTCTGATCGACCTTGATGGAGAAGTCGGGGTGTTCGCTCATTCGGCAGGCTCCGTGCTCGGTGGTTCGGGGGGTTCCACCGGACCCGCGAGACCCGCTGGATCGGTGCAGTCGGTCGAGTCGGTGGAGTCGGTCGAGTCGGTCGAGTCGGTAGAGTCACTGGTGTAGCTGGAGTCGGCGAGGCCCGCGGCGTCGGCGAGGTCGGTGGGGGCCATCGGGCGGAACGGGATCACCACCACGGTGATGTTGTCGCGTCCGCCGGAGTCGAGCGCGACGTCCACCAGCGACCGGGCCGCGGCCAGCGGACCTGCGGCGGCCGCGCTCACTCCCGCGGGCGGGCCGGGAAGTGCCTCGGCCAGCGCTCCGCCGATCGTCGCGGCTTCGGGCAGGTAGTTCCATAGGCCGTCGCTGCAGACGACCACCACTCCCGGCCCCTCGGGGCTGAACGTTCGCACATGGGCCTGGACGGCGTCGGCGTCGGCGCCCAGCCAGCCGACGAGCACATGTGCGTTGCGATGCGCCTGTGCCTCGACTTCGCTCAACGCGCCGAGGGCGACCATCTGCTCGGCCCAGGAGTCGTCCTCGGTGAGCCTGCTCCCGCTACCGGAGACCGCCGCCGGGTCGGGATCGGCGTGCTCGTCCGCGGCGACCGGCAGCCAGTAGGCGCGGCTGTCGCCGACCCAGCCCACGGTGACCGATCCGGCTCCGATGAGGACCGAGACGTACGTGCAGGCGGGCGCGTCGTACTCGGACGCCGCCAGTGCGGCCACACCCTGTGCGGCCTGGAGCACCGCTTTCCGGGTGGCAGTCTCGGCGTCCGTACCGGATTCCAGCTCCTTCATCAGCACGGCGACCCCGGTGTCCGCGGCGACCCGCGAAGCGTCCTCGGGCCGGGGGGAGGAGGACACTCCGTCGCAGACCACGGCCGCGACCCTGCCCTGGGCGGCGGCAAGCGCCATGGCGTCCTCGTTCTTGCTGTGCCGCAGACCCTTGTCGCTCACCCCCGCGGCGATCACGCCGCCACCGGTGCCTGTCAGCTCGGACTCCACGTGGTCGCGGCCGCCGGGTCTGCGAAGCCCGCACCGTTCGCAGTAGCCGTCCACGTCGATCGCGCTGGCCCCGCACCCGGTGCAGGGGTCGACCTGAGGGTTCTCGGCGACGGGGTTCTGCGTGTCGGGGTTCTGCGTGTCGGGGTTCTGCGTGTCGGGGATTTCCGGAGGGCGTGGTCCCCCGGCCGGGATCTCGTCGGCGGGAGCCGCGGAGATGCGGTGCCCGCAGGCCTCGCAGTAGTTGTTCTCAGCGAAGACCGGGGCGTGGCACACGGGGCAGGTCGCCCCCGGTTTCCGGGCGTCACCCGGGTCTTGATCGTCCATCAGAACAACGTCCTCGGCCGGATGGTGTTGGCCCGATTCACCAGCGTGTGCCGCTGCTCCGAGCCCTGAGCGAGACGGGCCAGTTCACGGTAGGCCCGCTCGAGCCTGCGGCGGAGCGCGGCCTCGGTCAGCGGAGCGCCCAGCAGGCTGGTGCCCCCGGTGGCGGAGTGTCCGGCCAGTACCCAGCCCAGCGCCGCCTCCACCACCTCCGCGGTGAGCTCCTCGCCCCTGGTGCCCTCCAGCCGGAGGCCGGCCAGCCGGTGACCGGTGGCGAGGAGCTCCTGCTCGGTGAGCTCGCCGGGATCCCGGCCACGGACGGCCGCCGCGACCGCCGCCACCTGGGCGGCGACGTACTGGCTGGAGATCTCGGGGACCGCGTCCAGGGCCGCCACCGCGCGGGCCCGGTCGCCTGCCGCCAGCCGTACGCGGGCCAGCCCGAAGGCCGCGCTGACATGACCGTGATCGGTGCGCCAGACCGCTTCGTACAGCCGGGCGGCCGCATTCGGGCCGGACGCATGCGGGCCAGGTGCATGCGGGCCGGGTGCATGCGGGCCGGGTGCACTCGGATGGAGCGCGGCGTGCCCGGGGGCACGGTTCTGCCCGGGCTGCGGGGCCCGCTCGCCGGCCAGTTCCAGGCTGAACGCCAGCGCCAGCTTGGGCGCGGCCTCTCCGGGCATCCAGCTGTAGAGACCGTTGAAGAGCCGCCGGGCCAGGTCGAAGCGCCCGTCGGCCAGTGCGGCCAGCCCGCGGTACCAGTCGAGTCGCCAGTCGCCGGCGACCTGGGCCTCGATCTCGTCGAGCTGCGCTTCGGCCTCGCGGTAGCCACCGAGCTCGATCTTGACCCGCGCCAGCATGAAGCCGACCTCGGGGGAGGTCACCGGTGCCGACACCAGGGCGGTGGCCAGGGCGTCGGGTTCCCGGATGGTCAGACCCGCCAGGAAGCCCGCGGCCGGATCCGATCCGTACACCAGGGGAACCGGGAGCGCGGTCGTGGCGGTGGCCGGGACGAGCGAACCCAGCGCGGGACCGATGCCGTGTTCAAGTGCGGTGATCTCGGCGCCGGCGGTGTAGCGCTCGGGACCGAACAGGGTCGACGGCGCCGGGCGCGGCCTGCCGTCCTCGGCGGACAGCACCTCCCGCAGCACACCGGTGAGCTGCTCGGCCATCTCGGCGGCGCTCTGGAACCGCTCCGCCGGCTCCGAGTGAGTCGCCCGGCGCAGCAACCGGTCGTACGACTCGTACCGGCTGAGCAGCGGCACGTCCGCGCGGTCGGGCAGCGAGGTGGCGTGGATGCCGCTGTAGCCCCTGAACGGGAAGCTCAGCACGGCGAGCGTACGGCCCACCGTGTAGAGGTCCGAGCTGATCGACGGGCCCAGGGTCGCGATCTCGGGAGCCTGGTAGCCGACCGTGCCGTAGATCGGGCTGTCGACGTCGGTGGCCCGGCGGACCCCGCCCAGGTCGAGGAGCTTGAGCTGCTCCTCCGCCTGGATGGCGTTGTCCGGCTTGAAGTCGCAGTAGATCAGGCCCAGCCCGTGCAGATAACCGAGCGCCCGCAGCACCTCGAGGGCGTAGGCGATGACCTGGCCGAGCGGCAGCGAGGCGTCCGTGCCGAACTGCTCCCGCCGCTGCAGCAGGATGTCCCTGAGGGACTGCCCGCCGACGTATTCCATGACGATGTAGCCGACCAGCACGCCCGTCCTGGGCTCCGGATGCTGGACGAAGTTGTAGATCTTGACGATGTTGGGGTGCTCGACCTCGGCGAGGAACGAGCGCTCCGCCGCCGCGGCGGCCAGTGCCTCGGCATCCCCGGTGTCCAGCAGGCCCTTGAGGACCACCCAGCGGTCGCTGACGTTGCGATCCCGGGCCAGGTAGATCCAGCCGAGCCCGCCGTGCGCCAGGCAGCCGAGCACTTCGTACTGGCCGCCGACCAGATCGCCCGTGCCGAGCTTCGGGGTGAAGGAGAAGCCGCTGCCGCAGTTGGCGCAGAACCCCTCGGTCCGGCCCGGGCGGTCATCCCGGCCGCGCCCGACCGGCTCACCGCAACTGCTGCAGAACCGCTTGTGCTCGGCGACCTCCGGGTGGTCCAGGACCGCCGAGGCCGGGTCCCGGTAGGGGACCGCCGGCACCTCCACCAGCCCCGCGCCGAGCATCCCGCGCGCCGCCGAGGAGGCGGAACCCGTTCGCGTGCTGCTGTTGGTGGGCATCGTGCGGCCGGACAGTATGCCGCTCGTCGCCGAACTCTCCGCGGAGGACACCCGGCCCTCGCCGGGAGAGGCGGCGGCCGCCCCTGCCGGGGGCGCCATGCCGCACAGGTCGCAGTACCCGTCCTCGACGGTGCCCGAGCAACCGGCATAGGTGCAGGACTGTCCGGCCACCGCGCGGCCGCTCGCGTTCATCGCTTTGCTCTTTTCGCCGGTGATGCGACGGCGCGCTGGTAGGCGGCCACCGCGACGGTGGCCTGCCGCAGATCGCACGGGGAGGTCCACAGCAGTTCCTGGGCCTGTTCGTAGAGCCGGGCCGGCTCAGGTTCCTCGACCAGCCCCAGCCGGCCGGCCTTGGCGCGGTAGGCCTCCAGCCGGCCGCGCAGTTCGTTGCGCCGGTCGAGCAGCCCGGCGATGGTGCCGTGCACCGCGCGGGCGTGGTCCAGGGCCTCGGCGGCGGCACGGTCCAGTTCGTTCAGCGCGACCGCCAGCTCCGGCCAGCGGCCCTGCTCCCGTAGCCCGCCCAGGGCGGTCACCCGGTCGGCGAGTACGGGGGCCAGTGCGGGGACGTCGGGCAGTACCGGAGACGCGATCTTCACCAGTACGAGGTCCCGTACCTGCCGGGCCTCGGCCTCGGCCGCCTCGACCAGACCGGTGGACACCTCGATCCGGCGCAGGCGCTCGCCGTGCTCGTCCCGGATCGTCGCGGCCTCCTCGAGTCCCCTCCGGAACGGTGCGAGGCCGGCCCGCACCTCGTCGATCCGCCGGGTGTCGGCCCGGCCATCGCGCGCCAGCGAGAGCGGGTCCGTCACCACCAGCGCGCGCACCTCGGCCAGCCGACGGCCGATCCCATCCAGCTCCGGGTCTGACACCTCGAGCGACCGGGCGAGCCCCTCGGTCGCCCGCCAGTCCTCCTCAGCCTCGGCCAGCCGGGACAGCAGTGCTGACCAGACCGCGTCCGTGGCGGCCACCGCGTCGGTGGTCTCCTCGTACAGCGCGGTCATCCGGGCCACCACGTCGTCCAGCGTGAGCCGTTCGCTCGCCGGTCCGAGCAGTGTCCGTTTCTCCAGGGGGATCTCCGCGCCCGCGGGCTCGACCGACGGGCCGGTGAGCAGCCGGTTCAGCTCGGCGAGCTGTTCGGCGTTGGGCCGCGAGTGCCGGGCCCGGAGTTCCTCGGCGCTGGCCAGGGCCCGCTGGTAGGCGTCGAACAGCCGCCACAACCAGGCCACGCTCGTCTGGATGTCGATCCAGCGCCGTACGGTCGCACCGGTCAGCTTGGCGCCCTTGAGGAACTGGTAGCCCTGGTGGGTGTCCAGGTCGAGCAACGCGTTGGCGATGCGGTCCTTCTCCTCGTGCAGCCGCCGCAGCGCGTGGTCGATGCCCTCGCGGCTCATCGGCGGCCGACCGGCACTCGCGTCCCTCACCGCCTCACCCCCGGTTCGTCCACTGAGGCCACTGTGCACCTGTACGCCGAGAACTGGCGTGGATGAGCATAGTTTCGCCTTGGTGGCTTTCGTAAGCTTCCGTGATCAGACGCAGCCTACGAACGCGAAGTTCCCTGCCGGAGTGTTCTGTGCGGGAGTGTTCTGTGCGGGAGTGTTGTGTGCGGGAGTGTTCTGTGCGGGAGTGTTCCGTGCGGGCGTGTTCCGTGCCCGGCGTCAGCCGGCCTTCAAATGGGCGCTCATCCATTCCAGGCTGGCGGGCATCATGCGGCGGAACGTACGGAAATTGTGCCCGCCGGAGTCGAGGATCAGGCTGTCGACCTGCATCGGAGCGCGGACCTGGCCGAGGAAGCGCTGCGCCTGGGGAAAGGTCTTCTCCCCGATCCTGCACGAGGTCACCAGCAGGGCGATGGGCGGTGCCGGCAGATGGGTCTGGCGCCACAACAGGTCGTTCTCGTCCCGGACCGACCGGCTGCCACCGTAGAGGTCGCCGGTGGTGAGGTCCTGGAGGGAGCGGAAGTAACCCGAGAGCGAGACCGCGGCGGCGAAGCGGTCCGAGTGCCGCATGGCGACCTTCGCCGCGCAGTAGCCGCCGGTCGAGTCGCCCATGATGCCCCAGCCGGCGCGGGTGGTGGCCACCCGGTAGTGTGCGCCGACCTGCGCCGGCACGTCGATGGAGAAGAAGCTCTCCACCTGCGGGCCGCCCGGCACGTCGGTGCACTCGGTGTCACGAGGCGGCACCAGCGTGGGCCGCATCAGTAGGTAGACCGTCGGCTGCACCTTGCCCGCGAGCTCGCCCTGACGGACCAGGGCGGGGAAGTGCATGACCCGGATGAGGCTGTAGGGGTTGCCCGGATAACCGGTGAGGACCAATGAGACCGGGAATTTGCGGGTGGCGTAGGCGGGCTGGAAGTACTCGGGCGGCAGCATCACGAACGCCTCCCCCGTCAGGCCCGTGCTCTGCCCCTGGAACCGGAATTTCTCGATCAGGCCATCGCGGGTGAGAGTCTGCTGGTCCTTGCGCGGCCCGAGGGTGGCGATGGTCAGCGGGGAGACGGGCGGCGCGGGCCGGGCGGTGCCGCCGAGCCGGCCGCTCTTGATCGCGGCCGCCCCGGCGTTGGTGCCGAACAGGTCGTCCCAGCCGGAGTAGAAGTCGAAGTAACCGTTGACGTAGGTGAGCATCGCCAGCAGTGCGACCACCTGGGTCAGCGCCAGCAGGCCGATCCGCGACAGCACCTGCCGCGTGCCGCGTCCCGCGTACCGAGGCCAGAGTCTGACCGTGAGCGCCGCGGCCGCTATCGCCGCCAGGAACAGCGTGACAATGAAAGACCCGCTGGTCAGTCCCACTGAGCCCCCAACATCCGAAAACACGGCCATCCGGCCGTGCGTAGGGGTCACGCTAGGAAGTCGTGGGTGATCTCCCGCCCAGCGCCGGGTTAGCTGTGCACTTACGTTGGCGGGCATGTTGGCGGGCATGTTGGCGGGCACATCGGCGGAGACCGCCGGAGACCCCGGAGAAGAGTGCCGGTGCTTCCCGGAAAATGTCGTCGTTCGAACGTATAATCGAACCATGGTCAACGTCGTGATGCCCTCCAGCCCGACCAGCCCGCTCACCGCCGCCGAGATCGCCGCGCTGGCACTGTCCCTCGCCCACCTGGGCACGGGCCCGCAGGCCGCGACCGCCCGCAGGGCGCTCCGGCATCTCCTCGACGACGCCGTCGACGACGCCATCGTCGCCACCACCCTGAGCACGCTCACCGCCCCGCTCGACGGTGCCACCGCGGGACGGGCCAAGGTGATCGCCTCGGCGATCAGCGAACGGCTCGTGGTGCGGCTGCACTACGTCGACGAATCAGGCACTCTCACCACCCGGGACGTCGAGCCGGTCACCTGCCTGGTCCACCGTGACCACTGGTATCTCGTGGCGTGGTGCCGGCTGCGTCACGGCATCCGGGCCTTCCGGTTCGATCGGCTGCGGGCGGTGGAGCCGACGGGAGCGCCCGCCCGGCCGCATCCGGCCGGCCGCTTCCTCCCGTTCCAGCGCCGCGCCGCCTGACGTGGGAGAGGGATCCTCCGGCGCTCCGGCGGGGGATCCCTGAGCTCAAAGCAGGCCCGCGTAGGCGCCGCCGTCCACCGGCGTGGCGGTGCCGGTGACGAAGCCGGCCTGCCCCGAGCACAGGAAGGCCACGAAAGCTCCGAAGTCTCCGGGGTCTCCCACCTTGCCCATCGGGACCTCCCTGGCGGCGGGGGAGAGGTCGCCGCCGTACAACGAGCGCAGCCGGCCGGTGGCGTGCGATCCGGGCAGCAGGGAGTTGACCGTGACGCCGTCCGCGGCGACCTCACGCGCGAGGGTCTTGAGGAAGCCGGTGGCCCCCGTCCGCGCGGTGTTGGACAGGATCAGCGTCGCGATGGGCTGCCGCACCGACAGGGAGGTGACCGCCACCACCCGGCCCCAGCCCCGGCTCTGCATCTGCGGGACGGCGGCCTTGCACATGGCCACCACGGACAGCAGGTTGAGCTCCAGGGCGGGCAGATAGGCCTCCAGCGGGGTGGAGGCGAAGGTGCCCGGCGGTGGCCCGCCCGCGTTGGTGACCAGGATGTCGATGCCGCCCAGCAGACCCTCGGCCTCCCGGACGAAGGCGGTGGCCCCTTCCGGGGTGCCGACATCGGCGATGACGGCGTGTGCGCCGTCGCCGAGGGCGGCCACGGCCTCGTCCAGCCGGCCGCGATCCCGACCGCAGATGGCGACCTGAACGCCCTCCGCGATGAGTGCCTGCGCCGAGGCGAATCCGAGTCCGGAGCTCGCAGCCGCCACGGCGGCTCGCCGTCCGCTTAGTCCAAAGTTCATGCCGGAGAGCTTACGGCCGGGCACGGCCTGGCAGTGGCAGCTCACCACTCCGGTCGATCTGCGGGCCGATGTGCCCGTCTACGACATCGACGGGTCCGAGAACAGCGCGTCGGTGGTCGCGGAACTGCACCGCCGCGCGCGCCGGGCCATCTGTTACGTCAACGTCGGTGCCGCCGAGAGCTTCCGCCCCGATCACGGCTCCTTCCCGGCGGCGGTGCTGGGTGGGGCGGACGGCTGGCCGGGGGAGCGCTGGCTGGACATCCGGCGGATCGACGTGCTCGGCCCGATCATGGCCAAACGGTTCGACATGTGCCGGGCCAAGCGCTTTGACGCCGTCGAACCGGATCTGGTGGAGGCCTACCCGGAGCGGACCGGTTTCCCGCTGACCGCCGCCGACCAGCTCCGCTACAACCGCCACATCGCCCGGCTGGCCCATGACCGGGTGCTGTCGGTGGGGCTGAAGAACGATCTCGGCCAGGTCGGTGACCTGGTGAAGGACTTCGACTTCGCGGTCGTCGAAGAGTGCGCCCAGTATCACGAGTGCCGGGACCTGCTGCCCTTCGTCCGGGCCGGGAAGGCCGTGCTGCACGTCGAGTACGCCCTGCCCAACGCCGGCTTCTGCGCCGAGACGAAGGCCCACGGGTTCAGCTCCATGCGCAAGCGCCTCGCCCTCGACGCGCCGCGCTGGCCCTGCTGATCGCCTCCACAGCCCGGTCTGTGCGCCGAATCACGGGTCTCGGACACTCTCTGAACCGCTTCCTGACAAGCATCTTGTCATCGGTCAAAACCCTTTCTGCGTAAGGGATTGCGCCGTACTCCGCTGGCCACGCGCGCCGATGATCGACTCTCTGACCCAAAAAGATCTACCTTTGTCAAGTCCGGTTTTGGTTAGTTTGCGGTTTTTGTGCCTATACTCAACCAGCACATCACAAACCCCTCAACTCCATTGCTTTCGCAAGACTGTCGCTCTCCACCGACGTGGTGGAGAGGTCTGACCTCGCCGGCGAAGCTCGGACGCTCCGGGCAGCGACGACCAGGTCAGCGAGCCAGATGTCCCGCGAAGGGGGTCATGGACCCCAGCTTTCGGCTGCACGAAAGACCGTGCCAACTCTCTTTTCGGGATATTCGACAAGCGGTACGGACGCCGCGCTCAGGCAGTCTCCCATGTCCTCTCATGAGGCAGCTCCGACCCATTGTGCAACCCGGGTGCGAAGCAGCTGTGTCATGCCCGCCAACAGATGGGAATTCCATGGATAACCGAGCGACCAAGGTAATCCTGGCAGGTGTGGCGGCGATCGCCGTGACCACTAGTGTTTCGGCTGTCATCGGCGCCTATCAGGACGACGCCTCGCTCACCTCCGCGCGGAACGTCTCCGAGCGGCAGAACCAGGCGGCCCCCACCGCCTCGGGCGCCCGCACCGCCCCGCAGCACGCGGACAGCGCCGCGAATGGCGTCGCCCAGCTACAGGACGCGCAGAACCAGCAGAAGACCGAGAAGCAGCAGGTCCCGGTAAAGAAGGTCCCGGCGAAGAAGAAGGTCCCGGCGAAGATTCCCCTGCCGTCCGGGACCGCCACGGCCACCTCGTTCTGGGACGCGAGCACCGCTTCCGGCAACCCCATGTCCTTCCGGACGATCGCCAGCCCCTACTGGCCGCTGGGCACCAGGGTGAAGATCACCTACCAGGGCAAGAGCGCCATCGGCGTCGTCGACGACTTCGGGCCGGCCGAGTGGGCCGTCGCACAGCACGACATCCCCGCCATCCTCGACCTGTCCGAGGAGATGATGCAGTCCTTCACGGGCATCCGGTCCAACACCGTCCATGCCCAGTTCCAGGTGCTGTCGTTCGGCCACGGCGCCTCCTACCGCTCGTCCGGCACCGGCTACGGCCTCGCCTACGGCAGGGGCAACTGATCGCTGGCGGCCGGGCCCCGACCCGGCGATCATGCCGCCCGCGTCGGGGCGGCCGAGCCGTCGGCCTCGGCGGCGCGTGCATGACCAGGCGCGTCGCGACCGGTCCCGCCGGTCGCGACGCGTACGCCGAGGCCGGCCGCTTCACCGGCTGGAGGCGGCCTGTTCACCGGCTGGAGGCGGCCCGGCGGACCGAGAACTGATCCCCGCTCACGGGCCCTCGCTCCGGACGGAGTCCAGGGCGAGCAGAGCGACGTGCAGGGAGGCGCAGGACTCGACGTCATCGAGGTCGGCGTCGAGGACCCGCTCGATCCGGCGCAGCCGCTCGTAGAATGCGGGCCGGGACAGATGCGCCTGCTGGGCGGCCACGGCCTTGTTCCGGCCGGTCTCGAGATACAGCGACAAGATCCGGGTGAGGTCACCGGCGCGCTGGGCGTCGTGCTCGAGCAGTGGGCCGAGTTCGCGCTCGACGAAGGTCTGCAGGCGCGCGTCGTCGCGGAGCAGGTGCAGCAGGCCCCGTAGCCGCAGGTCGGGGAGCCGGTAGAACAGGCGGTCCCCGCCACCGCGGGCGGCGACGTCGGCGACCTGCTCGGCTTCGAGAAAGGACCGGCGCACATCACGGATCGACTCGACCACCGATCCCGCGGCCACGACCGAACTGTCGTCGCACTGCTTGCGCAGCCGCTTGGCCACCTCGGTGAGGCAGTTCTCGGCGTCCGCCCGCGCGGGAAGCGAGGCCAGCACCCCGACCCGGGCCTGCGGCGTGCCCTCGTCTAGCAGGCCGACCAGCGCGGCCAGATTGGCCTCCTTGCACGCCGTGGAGGTCGCCTCCGCGAGCTCGGCGAGCCCTTCCGGCAGCGGGCCCGCGGCCGGTGGCGCGTAGCCACGGGGCTGGAAATGGCTGCGCGGGCGCACCACCACCCCGACGAGCCGTCGGCCGGACAGCGGCACCCCGAGCGCGCGGGCCCTGGCCGCCGCCTCCTGCGGGTCCGAGTAGGCGTGGGCGAGGATGCCACTGATGATCGTGCCGTGGGCCTGGCGTTCCAGGCTCTCCGCGTGCCGGTCCAGCAGCCGCCCCAGCGCCAGCGTGGTGGCCGCGCGTTCGATCAGTACGATCTCGCGCGACGTGGGCTCCGTCAGCCCTGTGATGATGAGCCGTCCCCAGTCCTCGCCCCGGGCACCGACGGTGGTGACCAGCCAGCCGGAGGCCTCGTCGTACGCGGTGCGCTGCTCCGGCCGCACGGCCCGGGACCGGGTCTCCCACATGGACAGCAGCTCGGCGGGGCTGGTCCCGGACGAGTCGGCGGCGAGCACCTGGTGGGAGAGGTTCTCCAGCACGACCGGCCGGGCGGCGATCGTCGCCACCTGACGGACCACCTCGCCGGGCGGGGCGCCTTCCACCGAGAGTTGAGTGAAGATCTCGTGCAGTTCCTCGGAGGCCCGGAGCTCGACCATCTGCTCCTCGAGGATCCGGGCGTGCACCGACTCGGTGACGTCCACGAAGACCGTCTCGCGGGCCAGCACGATCACCGGCAGCCCATGAGCCTCGGCGGCCGTGATCAGCGCGGACGGCAGCTCCCCGACGTAACGGCGGCCCATCTCGATCACCAGCCCGCTGATCCCGACGTGGGCGAGGTCCTCGACATAGGCGCGCAGCCGGGCGGGCTCCTCGGGCAGCGCGATGCCCGTGGTGAGGACCAGTTCGCCGCCGCGCAGCAGGTGCGCGATGTCGGCCACCTCCGCGACGTGCACCCAGCGGACCCGGGCGTCAAGGCGGTCCGCACCGGCGACCACGCGTGGCTGGCCACGCCGCACCGGGTCCAGTTGGAGCACGTCCGCGAGTGTGGGAAGCATTTGAACCAATCCTATGCCATCACACTGTCAGGGCCGGAGCGTTGATCGTTTACATTGTGCTCAGCGGTGCGGCGTCTCGACGGGTGCCTTCGGGCGGGGCAGGCTGGAAGGCAGCTGGAAAGACAGGCAGGAAAGACAGGCAGGAAAGACAGGCAGGAAAGACAGGCAGGAAAGACAGGCAGGAAGGACCCTCCCGAAGGAGAGGCTCATGGCATTGCTCGACGAGGAGACGATCACCCGGGAGCTCGCCGAGACCCCGGGCTGGGAACGGGCCGAGGACTCCATCGTGGCCACGGTCACGCGCGCGGACTTCAAGGGTGCGATGGCCTTCGTCAACCGGCTCGCGGAGCTGGCCGAAGCCGCCGACCATCACCCCGACATCACCATCCAGTGGAACAAAATCATCCTGACCCTGTCGACCCACTCCGCCGGTGGCCTGACCCAGAAGGATTTCGACCTGGCCCGGCGGATCAACACGCTCTGACCGGCCGGAGCGGCGGCCGGGCAGCCCCGGCCGTTCTCCGGCGCGCCCCACCGAGACGACAACCGTGGCCGCGTTGCCGGGGATGGTGCCCGGGGGCCCGGTCTCCAGCACTTCGACGACCGGACTCCAGCCGGAACGTTCCACGTCCTCCCGGAGCGTCGTGGCTGGTCCACGGGGCCTCAACCGTGGCATGGGCCGTCCGGCACCATGCATTGTGGACGCTCCGGCACTGTGTCATGGATCGGCACTGTGTCATGGGTCGGCACTGTGTCATGGATACGGAGTTGGAACCGACATGGTGTAGCTGGCGTAGTAGGGCCGAGACGGGAAGACTTGCCCTATGTCGGATCTTCTTGCACGCCACCACGCAGTCATCCCCAACTGGGTGGCCCTCTACTATGACGAGCCCATCGAGATCGTGAGCGGCAAGGGCAACCGCGTAACGGACGCCAAGGGCAACACCTACCTCGACTTCTTCGCGGGCATCCTCACCAACATGATCGGGTATGACGTCCCCGAGGTGCGGGAGGCCGTCGAACGGCAGCTCGCCACCGGAGTCGTGCACACCTCCACGGTGTATCTCCTGCGTGGCCAGATCGAGCTGGCCGAGAAGATCGCGAAGCTGTCCGGGATCAAGGACGCCAAGGTCTTCTTCACCAACTCCGGCACCGAGGCCAACGAGACGGCCCTGCTGCTCGCCACCTACGCGCGCAAGACCGACCAGGTGCTCGCCATGCGGCAGAGTTACCACGGCCGGTCCTTCGGCGCCATCTCGGTGACGAGCAACCGCAGCTGGAAGAACAGCTCGCTGTCGCCGCTCAACGTGCACTTCCTGCACGGTGCCGACCGCCATCTGCCGCAGTTCGCGCGGCTGTCGGACTCCGACTACATCAAGGTCTGCGTCGAGGATCTGCGGCACGCGCTGGCCACCGTCACCGGAGGCGACGTGGCGGCCCTGATCGCCGAGCCGATCCAGGGCGTCGGCGGCTTCACGATGGCGCCCGATGGGCTGTTCGCCGCATACAAGGACGTCCTCGACGAGCACGGCATCCTGTTCATCTCCGACGAGGTGCAGACCGGTTGGGGCCGTACCGGACAGAGCTTCTTCGGAATCCAGAACCACGGCATGACGCCGGACATGATGACCTTCGCCAAGGGCCTGGGCAACGGCTTCGCGGTCGGCGGCGTCGTCGCCCGGGGCGACCTGATGGACGGCCTGCATGCGGTCGGCCTCGCCACCTTCGGCGGCAACCCGATCTCCATGGCGGCCGCCAACGCCACCCTGGACTACGTCCTCGACCACGACCTGCAGGCCAACGCCGCCAAGACGGGTTCGCTGATCATCAACGGCCTGCGCGAGGCCGCGGGCCGGTTGCCGTTCGTGGGCGACGTACGCGGCAAGGGCCTGATGTTCGCCGTCGAACTGGTCGACCCGGCCACCGGCGCGCCGAGCCCCGCACTCGCCACCCGCATGATGGAGGAGACCAAGAAGCGCGGTCTGCTCGGCGGCAAGGGCGGCCTGTACGGCAACGTCATGCGGATGGCCCCGCCACTCACCCTGACCGAGGCGGAGGCCAAGGAAGGACTCGACATCCTGGTCGACGCCCTTGAGGCGATCCGCGAGGCCGCCGCGGGGGAGGCACACGCATGAGCGCCGGCAAGCACGTCACCCACTGGATCAACGGCAAGCCGCATGACGGCCCGGCGGAGCAGCAGGGCGACATCTACGATCCCTCGACCGGTCAGATCGCCGGCCGGGTGGACTTCGCGGCGCCCGCCGAGGTGGACGCCGCGGTAGCGGCCGCCAAGGCCGCGTTCCCGGGCTGGCGGGACACCTCGCTCTCCAAGCGGGCCGGCATCCTGTTCCGGTTCAGGGAGCTGCTGAACACCCACAAGGGCGAGATCGCCAAGCTCATCAGCGCGGAGCACGGCAAGGTCGAATCGGACGCCGCCGGGGAGGTGGCCCGCGGGCTGGAGGTCGCCGAGTTCGCCTGCGGCATCCCGCACCTGCTCAAGGGCGGTTTCTCCGAGAACGTCTCCTCCAAGGTCGACGCCTACTCGATCCTGCAGCCGCTCGGCGTCGTCGCCGGCATCACCCCGTTCAACTTCCCGGCCATGGTGCCGATGTGGATGTTCCCGGTGGCGATCGCCTGCGGCAACACCTTCGTGCTCAAGCCGTCCGAGAAGGACCCGTCGGCGTCGATCCGGATCGCCGAGCTGTGGGCGGAGGCGGGGCTCCCCGACGGCGCCTTCAACGTCCTCCAGGGAGACAAGGTCGCCGTCGACGGGCTGCTCGAGCACCCGGACGTCAAGGCTGTCAGCTTCGTCGGCTCGACGCCGATCGCCCGCTACATCTACGAGACCGCGGCCCGCAACGGCAAGCGCGTGCAGGCCCTCGGCGGCGCGAAGAACCACATGGTCGTGCTCCCCGACGCCGATCTGGACCTGGCCGCAGACGCCGCCGTGAACGCGGGCTTCGGCTCCGCGGGCGAACGCTGCATGGCCATCTCCGTGCTGGTCGCCGTCGAGCCGGTCGCCGACGAGCTACTGGCGAAGATCAAGGAGCGGGTCGCCGGGCTGACGATCGGCCCGGGCCACGACGAGCGGTCTGAGATGGGTCCGCTGGTGACCCGGGCACACCGCGACAAGGTCGTGTCCTACCTCGACAGCGGGGTCGCGCAGGGTGCCACCCTGGCCGTCGACGGCCGGGAGACCCCCGTCCTCGGCGCGCCGGAGACCGATGACGGCTTCTGGCTGGGCCCGACCGTCCTCGACCATGTGACGGCGGAGATGGACTGCTACCGGGACGAGATCTTCGGCCCGGTCCTGTCGGTGGTCCGGGTCGGTTCCTACGACGAGGCGATGGCGCTGCTCGACGCCAACCCCTACGGCAACGGGACCGCCATCTTCACCAACGACGGCGGCGCCGCCCGGCGCTTCCAGAACGAGGTCGAGGTCGGCATGGTCGGCATCAACGTGCCGATCCCGGTGCCGATGGCCTACTACTCGTTCGGTGGCTGGAAGGCCTCGCTGTTCGGTGACAGCCACGCCCACGGCATGGAGGGCGTGCACTTCTACACGCGCACCAAGGCCGTCACGGCGCGCTGGCTCGATCCGAGCCATGGCGGAGTGAACCTCGGCTTCCCCACGAACGGCTGATCGACCGCAGGCGGGCCGCTCGCAGACTGATCGACCGCACCACCTCACGGCCCCGCCGGACCTGGTCCGGCGGGGCCGTTCCGTTCCCCGTGTCCGCTGACACCGCCGCGTCCCTCGCGTCCGGTGCGGCCGCCTCGTTCCCGGCGTCCGGGGGCGCCGCCTCGTTCCCGGGGTCCGCCGGCTCCGGCGGCGCCGTACGGCCACGCGGGCTCAGCGCCAGCCCGGCGGCGAGGCAGGCGAACGGGACCGCCGGCAGAACGTAGCGGTAGTCGAAGTCCGCGACGGCAAGGGGGAACAGCAGCAGGGCCACCGAGATCGACCAGGCCGTCAGCACCGCCCACCGGCGGGTCTTGTCGCCCCGCCGGAGCGCGCCGGCCACGCCGACGAGCCAGAGCAGGCCGAGCACCGGGCCGGGCAGGAACACCCACGACTGGTAGCCCCGCAGGAATCCGGCCCATGGCTCCACCAGCCGCGAGGGGTTCTGCCGTCCGTACGCCCGGGCGGCTTCGCCGGGCAACTGGCCCGCGAACCGGCGCGGCGGGAAGCCTTGCGGCCGGCTGGGGAAGTGGTAGAGCGCCTCGGTGGAGGAGTTCGGATACCGCAACCGGTGCGGCCCGATGGCCATCCCGATCCCCTTGACCACCGAGTGGAGATAGTCGGCGGGCTGGGATTCGATCGCGTGAATCGAGAAGGACCGGAGCAGTCGGTTGTTGTCCGGGGTGATGGGCCCGCCCGGCAGTTGCCGCGGGGGAACGTCCTTCCGCCAGATGATCGTGCCGGGGGCGGCCCTGCCACGCGTCGGACCGTTCAGGCACAGACCGCGCTCCTCCGGCGGAAGGTGGAGTTTGTCGCACCGGGCGAACGAGGAGGTGCGTCCCCACAGGTAGAGGCCATCGGCGCTGGTGAGACCGTAGGTGCCCTGGTAGGCGTGGAACCACATCGCGTATCCGGCCAACGGGAGTACGCATCCCACGGTGGCCGCGGCGCAGGTCCGCCAGCCCACCCGCCGGATCATCAGGCATCCCAGGAAGATCGGCAGCGCCGCGGCGCCCGCCGAGCGCACCAGCACCGCCCAGCCGAGCAGCAGCCCGGCGGTGAGCCCGGCTGCGAGCGCGGACCGCGCCGGTCGGCGGCCGGTCCAGAGCGTCATCGTCACAGCGGTGACGATGAGGAACGTGAACAGGGTCTCGGCCATCAGCAGCTGCTCGAGCTCGATCTGGTACGCGTCGTACAGCACCGGGACGGTCAGCGTCGCGGCACCCCAGCGTGGCAGCCGCGCCCTGCGGAGCAGGGCATAGATCATCACCGCGATGGCGAGCCCCATCAGATGCTGCACCGCCGCCACCAGGGTCAGGCTGTGAAACGGCTGCAGCAGCTTCAGCAGAAAGGGATAGCCCATCGTCTTGCTCGGCGAGGGGGCCAGCCGCAGCGTGCGGTTGAGGTAAAGGTAGGAGTCACCGGTGAACCACAGAATCGGCGAGAAGCCGAGCATCGCCAGAAGCCGGAGAACGCCTCCGCCGGTCAGCAGCAGCACGAACCCGGCGTTGCGCCGGAGGAGGCACCCCAGGCCGTGGACGTGCGCCAGCGGGACTCGGAGATTCGGAAGAGTTCTCATCGGTCCGCCAGGCTAGGGACCCAGGGTGACGGGCGGGTGAACATGGAATGACAGGGTGTGCTGAACCGCTGCTCAAACGGCCTGCCATTTTCTACTGCCGAGCGGTTTTTCTCGTTAGTTTCCTTCGTTCCGAATCCGACAAATGATAGCTACGAGTCTTGACCCCATCTGTGTCGCGCGACACAATGTATTTGTCTCGAATAAAAGGGACAGTATAACGAATACCCTGGTCGCAGGGAGCGGTGCTATGCCTGCTGATGACCGCGTCGCCGAGACGGTCGCACTTCGGAGGCGTTATCCACGCTGGACCATTTGGTTCGGTCCCGCTACCGGTCACTGGTTCGCGCTTCCCCCGCGTGACAGGGATATCGGCGGCCTGGTCGAAGTCGCCACCATCCAGAAACTCATCTCCGTCATCGAGGTGGTCCAGCACGCCCCCCTCCACGACGACTCCCGGCAGGACTTGCGGAATCCCTCGGACCTCCTCCGGCCCGAGGGTGACCCCCGACCGCGGACCCGCCGGGTGCCGGTGGACGCGTGGCCAGGCAGCATTTCAAGGTGATCCGCTGTTTCCCCAACCTGGCCACGCCCACCGGTGTCGCCGCGGTCCCGGACCGAGCAGAAGCCGTGCCCTCTCCCGTAACCTCCGTGAGCGGTGCGGCCCCGTCTGCACCCACTGCTCCTTCCGGGCCCGTGGCGACGCTCTTTCCCCCCCGCGTTCCGCCCCACGTCCCCCCGTGTTCCGCCGCATTCCCCGTGTTTTCGCCGTGACGACTCCGTGCTCGAAATGAGACAAATTGCGATGAAACCTGAATGTCCTTAGAGTCGATTCTGCGGTAATCAGTAGGGACACTTCATCGAAACGGGTGACAGAGCGGCGAACCTCGCTACGCTCGACGCCTGTGCCCGGGTCGCGGCTCACGTCACCCGGAGGCCCCACTACGCTGCGCCCGAGGGCAACGTTGCTGGAGAACGGACGTATCGGGGAGAGGCATGAGGCATCCACACACCGCTCTGCGGACGGCCGTGGCGATGGCGGGGGCTCTCGTGCTGGCGGTCGCGGGGCTCGCCGGCTGCAGCAAAGGCGGCAGGCAGGCGAGCACGGTGGGGGTCGCGCGGGCGATCGGGCAGGGCGAAGGGGCGCTGACCTTGGTGACCTGGTCCGGCTACACCGAGGGCGGCGCCAGCGACCCCCGGGTGGACTGGGTGACGCCCTTCGAACAGCGCACCCAGTGCAAGGTCGACATCAGGTACGCCTCCTCCGGGGCCGACATGGTCGCGCAGATGTCCAATCCGAACCGCCGCTTCGACGGGATCGCCGCGCCGCCCGAGGTCGCCGGGCAGCTCATCGCCGCGAAGCAAGCGGTCCAGATCAACTCCGATCTCGTCGACGGATACAAGGACCTCCAGCCACGGCTGCGCGGGCTGCTCAAGAAGGGCGGCAAGGTGTACGGCGTACCGTTCGTGTGGGGCTCGAACGTGCTGATGTACGACCCGAAGGTCGTCCAGCCGGCCCCCACGAGCTGGTCGGCGCTGTTCGACCCGGCCGAGGCGAAGAAGTACGCCGGCCGCCTGGTCGTCCGGGACGGGCCGCTCACGATCGCCGACGCTGCGCTGTATCTGAAGTTCCATGACCGCAAGCTCGGCATCTCCGACCCGTACGAGCTGACGCCCAGACAGCTCAGCGCCGCCACCGAGGTGCTCAGGAAGCAGCACCCCTATGTCAAGTCGTACTGGACCCACCCGTCGGACGCCATCAGCGCGTTCGCCAGTGGTGACGCGGTGCTCGGCGAGGTCTGGCCGTACCACGTGGACGTGCTCCAGCGCGCCGGGCGCTCCATCGAAGGAGTCACGCCGAAGGAAGGCGTGACCGGGTGGCTCGACTCATGGATGATCGGGGCCCGCGCGGAGCACCCCAACTGCATGTACCAGTGGCTCAACTGGATGACCTCTCCGGACGTTCAGCAGCAGGTCTCGGAGTGGACCGGAGTCGCGCCGGCCAATCCGCAGGCATGCTCGCAGTACCGCCTCAACCCGGAGTTCTGCACCACGTACCACGTTAACGATCGCGCCTACCTGGACAGGGTGGTGTTCGCCCACACCCCCACCAAGCAATGTGGACAGCACCTCTGCACGGACTACGCGCAATGGACCCAGGCCTGGAGCGACGCACTGAGTTAGAGACCTCCCTGCCGGACGCGTCCGACCCCCCGGTGGGCGCGTCCACACGGAACGCCCCGGACCATCCCCCCATGGCCCGGGGCGTTCCTTTTCCTCGGAGGTCCTCGCAGATCTCTCAGAGATGGAGATCTCTCAGAGCCGGAAATCTCTCAGAGCCGGAGATCTCTCAGAGATCCCTAGAGAGAGATCCCTAGAGCCGGACTCCCGCCTGCAGCGGCGGGACCGATGGCCCGGCATCGTTGGTGGGCCTCGTATCGGGCCTCGTGAGGGGCTCCGTAGCGTGCGGGTCCGGCAGGGCGGGTGCGCAATCGGCACACACGAACACCCCTGAGCCGGCCGGCAGGCGACCGATACGCACGCTCGGGCGCGGCCACTTCTTGTGGCAGACGATGCAAGCATCGCCGACACGCTGTGCGGCGCTCAGAGCGCCGGGGTCGAACGTCAACTCGTTCGCACGGCTCATTCGCTCACCCCCCACGCGACGGAGTCGGCCTCACTTACTTTCTTTATATGCGCGGTCAGGCGAGCTCTGGGTGATCCCCGGCACAAGCTCTGGCAAATCTTCACCCAAGGTGACCGCCAAAAGATGCGCCAAGGGTGAAGAAGCGTGATCGTGCGATCGCTGGTCGTGGTGGGGTCGGCCCACGTCGGGAATCCAGCTTCCGTGGAACCGCAAAGGCATGGCCCGACCGCAATTCCCACAGACAAGACGTCGGGCCCCCGCGGATCCCCGCTGCGCAAGGGGACGGGCAGCGGGACCCGCCGGGCCCGACGCGATCAGACGGCGGCGAAGACCTCGTCGAGGATCTCCAGCCCCTCCTCCAGGAGATGCTCCGGGATCACCAGCGGCGGGAGGAAGCGCAGTACGTTGCCGTAGGTGCCGGCGGTCAGGACCAGCAGGCCGGCGGCATGGCAGCGCCGGGCCACCTCGGCGGTCAGTTCGGGGTTCGGCGCGTCGCCGTCCTTGACCAGCTCGATCGCGATCATCGCGCCGCGGCCACGGACGTCCCCGATCGCGGGGTGCCGTTCCGCCAGGGACCGCAGCCGGGGGAGCATGATCTCGCCGATCCTGCGCGCCCGCTCGGTGAGCTTCTCCGCTTCGATCTCCTCGATGGCGGCCAGGGCGGCCTCGCAGGCGAGCGGATTGCCGCCGAAGGTGCCGCCCAGCCCGCCGGGGTGGACCTTGTCCATGATCTCCGCGCGGCCGGTCACGCCGGCCAGCGGCAGCCCGCCGGCGATCCCCTTCGCGGTCGTGATGAGGTCCGGTACGACGCCCTCGTGCTCACTGGCGAACATGTCGCCGGTGCGCGCGAAGCCGGTCTGCACCTCGTCGGCAATGAGGAGGATGCCGTTGGCCTTGCAGAACTCGGCGATCGCCGGCAGGAAGCCGGGCGCCGGCACGATGAAACCGCCCTCGCCGAGGATCGGCTCGACCACCACGGCGGCGACATTCCCGGCGCCGATCTGCGCGGTGATCTGGCTGATGGCCTGCTCGGCGGCCTCCGGGCCGCAGTTGTCCGGCCCGGTCGGCCAGCGGTACGCATAGGCGAACGGCATCCGGTAGACCTCGGGCGCGTAGGGCCCGAAGCCGTGCTTGTACGGCATGTTCTTCGCTGTCAGCGTCATGGTGAGCAGGGTCCGCCCGTGGTAGCCGTGGTCGAAGACCACGACGGCCTGCCGTCCGGTGGCGTACCGCGCGATCTTGACCGCGTTCTCGACGGCCTCGGCTCCGCTGTTGACCAGGAAGGAGCGCTTGTCGTGGTCGCCGGGGGTGAGCCGGTTGAGGGCCTCGCACACACTCACGTACGACTCGTACGGGGTGACCATGAAGCAGGTGTGGGTGAACCGCGCGACCTGGTCCTGCACCCGGCGCACCACCCGTGGGTTGGCGTTGCCGACGCTGGTGACGGCGATGCCGGAGCCGAAGTCGATCAGGGAGTTGCCGTCCACGTCGACGACCACACCGCCGCCCGCGTCGGTGATGTAGACCGGCAGCACGCTGCCGACCCCCTGCGGCACCGAGGCTCGGCGGCGCTCCTGCAGTTCCTGGGACAGCGGCCCGGGGATCGCGGTGACGACCCGGCGCTCCTGCGGCAGCTCTCGCTGGTCAGAGACGGTCATGGCGTGAACATAACCCCGATGCGGCATACGCTGAATGGTACGGAGTGGCCAGTGCGGCCCCTCCGGCTGGACATGTTGGAGCTCATGATGCCGCCCACCCTGGCCGCCGTGGCAGCGCTGCCCCAGCTCGGCCTGCTCGCCCGTGCCCGCGCCGCACCAGACGTACGGGTCCGCTGGGTGGCGGTCAGCGAGCTGGAGGACCCCACGCCCTTCCTCGAGGGCGGCGAGCTGCTGCTGACCACCGGTATGCGGCTGACCGATCCGGCTGCCCAGTCGGGGGAGTACGTCGCCCGCCTGGTGGGCCGCGGCGTGGCGGGGCTCGGATTCGGGGCCGGCCTCAGCCACGCGACCGTGCCGGAGGCGCTGGTCGAGGCCGCCATCGACCATGGCCTGCCCCTGCTGGAAGTGCCCCGCTCGACGCCCTTCATCGCCATCGGCAAGTCCGTTTCGCAGATGTTGGCGGCCGAGCGGTATGAGGATCTCACCCGGGCCTTCCAGGCCCAGCGCGAGCTGACCCGGGCCGCGCTCCGGGGCCCCGGCGAGCTGGTCGCCCGGCTGGCCCGTGAGCTGGACGGGTGGGCCCTGCTCCTGGACGGTTCCGGAGCCGTACGCCATGCCGCCCCGGACCACGCCCGGTCGCGGGCCGCCGACCTGCTGCCCGAGCTCGGGAAACTCAGGGGCAGCGCCGCCCTCTCCGGACGGGGCGACCACGTGGTGCTGCAGCCACTGGCGCTGGGCGGCCGGCGGCGTGGGTTCCTCGTCGTCGGCACGGTCGAGCGTCTGCCGCCAGTCGCGCACACCATCGTCGCCACCGCCGTCTCCCTCCTGACCTTGCAGATCGAGGAGCCGAGAGCGCGCCGCGAGCTGCGCGCCGCGCTGGCCGGGCTTCTGCTGGGATACGGGCCCGCCCATGGGCTGCCCGAGCCGCCGGTCAGGGTGCTCGCCTGCGCCGGCGAGGACGAGGTGCTCGACGCGCTGGAGGGCGATCCGGCCGGGGAGCGCTGCCTGGCTTTGACGCGTCCCGGCTTCTGCGCGGTCATCGTCCCGGACCGGCTGACCGACCGGGTCATCGAGCTGGTGAGGGACTGCGGGCCGGTCGGGGTCAGCGAGACGAGCGGTTTGGACGAGCTCGAACGCGGCCTGAGCCAGGCCGAGCAGGCCCTGTCGGCGGCACAGCGGGCCCGCGGTGCGCGCGAGCACCCGGTGCTGTGCCATGCCGACCTGCCCGGCCAGGGGATCCTCGGGCTGCTCGACCCGCGGGCGGCCCAGGGCTTCGCCACCTCGGTGCTGGCACCACTGCGCGCGCAGGATCCCGCGCTGGTCGATTCGCTCCGCGCCTATCTCCACGCCAACGGCCAGGGTGAGGCCGCTGCCCGGGCGCTCGGCGTGCACCGGCACACGCTGCGCTACCGGATGCGCAAGGTCTCGGAGCTGCTCGGCCGCGATCTCGACGACCCCGGCGTCCGCGCCGAGCTCTGGATCGCTCTCAGCGTGCATGCCTGAACCCGGGAGCGAGTGGCCCGTGTGGACAGTGTGAGGTCAAGGATTGGCCGGGGTGTACGGGACTGAGTAGGGGATGCGCGGGGTTAACGTGAGCGGCATGGACGTGACCCCCTTCTGGCTGGCCGGCAAGCCCGCGACCGGCGACGACGAGATCGTGGTGACCCACCCGTACGACGGCCGGGTGATCGGAGCGGCCTCGGTCGCGACGCCCGCGCAGGTCGAGGAGGCCGTCGCCGCCGCCCACGCCGTGCGCGCCGAGGCCGCCGCGCTGCCGCTGCACGTGCGGGCGGAGGCGCTCGCGCACGTGGCCCGGCGGCTCGCCGAGAGGTCCGAGGAGATCGCCGGTCTGATCACCGGGGAGAACGGCAAGCCGCTGCTGTGGGCGCGCGCCGAGGTCGGCCGCGCCGTGTCGGTGTTCCGGTTCGCGGCCGAGGAGGCCCGGCGGTGGAGCGGTGAGACCCAGCGGCTGGACACCGATCCCGGTGGCGCCGGCCGGCTGGCCTATGTATCCCGTGTACCGCACGGCCCGGTCCTGGCGATCACGCCGTTCAACTTCCCGCTCAACCTCACCGCTCACAAGGTCGCGCCCGCCATCGCGGTCGGCGCCCCCGTCGTGGTGAAGCCCGCTCCGGCCACGCCGCTGTCGGCGCTGGTGCTCGGCGAGCTGCTGGCCGAGACCGGGCTGCCCGCCGGCATGTTCTCGGTGGTCCCGGTGCCCAACGACCGGGCGGCCGCCCTGGTCCAGGACCCGAGACTGCCGGTCGTGTCGTTCACCGGTTCCGGTCCGGTGGGCTGGAGCATCAAGGACAGCGTCCCGCGTAAGCACGTCACGCTGGAGCTCGGCGGCAACGCGGCCGCGGTCGTGTGCGGCGACGCCGATCTGGACTGGGCCGCAACCCGCATCGGGCTGTTCTCCAACTACCAGGCCGGGCAGAGCTGCGTCGCCGTCCAGCGGGTCTATGTGGCCCGCGAGGTCTACCAGGCCTTCGTGCCCAAGCTCGTCGATGCCGTCGGCGCCCTGGTCACCGGTGATCCCTGGGACGAGAAGACCCAGGTCGGGCCGCTGATCAACGAGGACGCCGCGCTGCGGGTCGAGCGCTGGGTCGAGGAGGCCGTGTCCGACGGCGCCCGGGTGCTGGCCGGTGGGCAGCGCGACGGCGCGGCCTACGCCCCGACCGTGCTGGCCGGCGTGCACGTCGACGCCAAGGTCGCCTGCGAGGAGGTCTTCGGCCCGGTGCTGATCGTACAGCCGGTGGACTCCGTGGACGAGGCGTTCGCGCTGGTCAACGGGGGACGCTATGGCCTGCAGGCGGGCGTCTTCACCCGTTCACTGGACGTGGCCTTCAGGGCGCACCGGGAGCTCGAGGTGGGCGGCGTGGTCATCGGAGACGTGCCGTCCTACCGCGCCGACCAGATGCCCTACGGCGGGGTCAAAGAATCCGGGGTGGGGCGCGAGGGGCTGCGCAGCGCGATGGCCGACTACACCTACGAGAAGGTGATGGTCCTCACCGGTCTGCCTCTCTGAGCAGAGACGATCTCACCCGGGCCGGGGCCGCCTGCAGATGCAGGTACTTCTCGAAGCACAGGCTGTGGACCGAGCCGAGGTACGGACCGAAGACGGGGATCCGCCGGTAGCCGGTGGACTGGTAGAGGCCGATCGCCTCGGGCTGCAGATCCCCGGTCTCCAGCCGGAGGGTGTGCACCGCACGGGCACGGGCCATGTCCTCCACGGCGGCCAGCAGCATCCGGGACACCCCGTGGCCGCGGTGCGCGGGCCGGACGTACATGCGCCTGACCTCGCCGACGCCCGGCTCCAGCAGCTGCAGGCCCGCGCACCCGACCGGTTCACTCTCGATGCGCGCCACCAGGAACGAGATCTGCGGGTCGAGGCCCTTGGGCGCCTCGTCGCTGCCGTCGTAGCGCCGCTCCAGCTCCTCCTGCTGTTCGGCGCAGAGCGCGATGACGGCCGGAGCGTAGGGAGGAGCGGCCTCTATCTCGGTCAACACGGTCATGTGCTTCATTCCTGCACGATACGAAGTGGACGTTATCGGCGTGTTACATCGGCGTGGCCATCAACTGTGCTGGGCCTGTTCGTACAGCTTGCGCACGGTGGCGCCGAAATACGGTCCGTACATGGTGCCGCCGTCGTCGGCGTACTTGAAGCTGCTCACCGACGTGATCACCCCCGTCCCATTGGCGGGATCGAACCTCGACAGCCACGCTCCGCCGCTGGAGCCCTGCGTCATGTCGCAGCGCACGCCCTGGCTGCCGGTCAGACCATGCGGGTCGTGGTGCGGCCTGCCACTGCAGTAGTCGAGCTGCTCGCCGTCGTAACGCCCGGTCGCCGGATAGCCGAAGACGTACGCCTGCCGGCCGCGTGGCTGGTCGAACGCGATGGGCATGGCGCCGGCCACGTCCCCCGCGTGCCTGCCGTCGACCGTCGCCAGCGCCACCATCGCGACGTCGTAGTCGTCGTCGGCTGAGCCGGACCACTGGTTCGGGACGAACATCCGCCGGGCGGTGAACCCGCCGTGCGGGCTGCTGTCCTGGCGATAGCCCGGCACGAAGATCCAGTTTTCCGCCCAGGCGCCGGTGTCGCTCATCGCGCAGTGACCGGCGGTGACGACGACATCCCTGTTCGCGCTGGTGGCCGTGGTCGCCGAGCAGACGTAGTCACGTCCGGACATGGAGAAGAAGACCTTCCCCATGGAATTCCGGATCGTTCCCCTGACCGGCCATTCGGCGCCGCCGCTGGTCGCCGAGGGGACCGCCCGCCTGCCCGCCGCCGGGGCCCCTCGCCGCGCGTGCCGTCTGACCGGATGTACGGGCCGCACCGGGGCGATCGCGCGGACCATCCGGTCCAGAGTCCAGTAGTGCAGGATCTGCTCGCGCCGGGCCGGGTCACGGGAGACCTCATGAGTGATCACCTTTGCGCCCTGCGTCACGGGCTCTTGCAACACGCCTCCGGCCGAGACGCCGGTCAGGGAGGCGAGCAACGGAACCAGGAGCAAGACGGGAGTGTGCGTGCCCATGAGCCAGGAGTCTGAAGCACTCAAGGCGATCACGTGGTGACTTTCGGTGAACAGACTCCTGAGCGGCCGGTCAGCGGCTATGTACTCGCACGGACGGAGTCACTCGTACGGACGGACGGATGAGCGGAGCGGGGCGTGGGCGACAATGGGGCCGTGACTGTGACTTCGCCTGCTGGCCGCAAAGACGTCGTTGTGCTGGGTTCTACTGGTTCGATCGGTACTCAGGCTTTGGATGTTGTTCGTCGTAATCGGGATCGGTTTCGGGTGGTGGGTTTGGCGGGTGGTGGGGGGCGGGTGGCGTTGCTGGCGGAGCAGGCGTTGGAGTTCGGTGTCGATGTGGTCGCGGTGGCGCGGGGGTCGGCGGCCCAGGATCTGCAGTTGGCGTTTTATGCGGAGGCGAAGCGGCGGGGGTTTTCGGCGGGGGGTTTCCGGGTTCCGAAGATCGTTGCGGGGCCGGAGTCGGTGGCGGAGGTGGCGTCGTGGCCGTGTGATGTGGTGTTGAACGGAGTGACCGGTGCGGTGGGGTTGGCGTCGACGTTGGCGGCGTTGGATGCGGGTGCGACGTTGGCGTTGGCGAACAAGGAGTCGTTGATCGTGGGGGGCCCGTTGGTGAAGGCGCGAGCGCGGCCGGGGCAGATCGTGCCGGTGGATTCGGAGCATTCGGCGTTGGCGCAGTGTCTGCGGGGCGGGTCGGCGGGTGAGGTGGCGCGGTTGGTGCTGACGGCCAGTGGGGGGCCGTTTCGGGGGCGGTCGCGGGCGGAACTCGAGGAGGTCACGCCGGAGCAGGCGATGGCGCATCCGACCTGGGATATGGGGCCGGTGATCACGATCAATTCGGCGACGTTGGTGAACAAGGGGTTGGAGGTGATCGAGGCGCATTTGTTGTTCGATGTGCCGTTTGATCGGATTGGGGTGGTGGTGCATCCGCAGTCGGTGATTCATTCGATGGTGGAGTTCGTGGACGGGTCGACGATGGCGCAGGTGAGTCCGCCGGATATGCGGTTGCCGATCGCGTTGGGGCTGGGGTGGCCGGAGCGGGTGCCGGAGGCCGCTGCGGGGCTGGACTGGAGCCGGGCGCATACGTGGGAGTTGTCGCCGTTGGATGACGAGGCGTTTCCGGCGGTGGCGTTGGCACGGGAGGTGGGCGAGCGTGGGGGGAGTTTCCCGGCGGTCTACAACGCGGCGAATGAGGAGTGCGTGGAGGCTTTCCGGGACGGCCGATTGCCGTTCCTTGGCATCGTCGACACCATCGCGCGGGTAGTGAGCGAGCATGAGGCACCGTCCGCCGTCACCCTGGAGGATGTTCTGGCCGCCGACGAATGGGCACGACGCAGGGCACGCGAACTGACCTGAGGGCCCGCTGGGTCTCCAAAGGGGGCGGTATGACCTACCTGCTGGGTGTGGTCGCCTTCGTCTTCGCTCTACTGGCCTCGGTGATGCTGCACGAGGCGGGCCATTTCCTCACCGCCAAGCGGTTCGGCATGAAGGCCACCCAGTTCTTCGTCGGCTTCGGGCCGACACTCTGGTCATGGCGCCGAGGTGGGACCGAGTACGGAATCAAGGCCGTACTTCTGGGGGGCTACGTACGAATAGTCGGATATACCCCGCTGGAGGAGATAGACCCGGCGGACGAGCCCCGCGCCTTCTACCGGCAGCCCGCGCTTCAGCGGGTGATCGTGATCTGCGGTGGGGTGGTCATGAACTTCATCATCGCGTTCGTCCTGCTGGCGGCGCTGGCGTTGACGATCGGGGAGCGGATCCCCGGCACCCCGACCACCACCGTCGCGATCGTCAGCCCGTGCATCCCGGCCACCCTGCAGGCCAAGTGCAAGCCCGGAGACCCGCCGTCCCCCGCCGCGCAGGCCGGGCTCAGGCCCACGGACAAGGTCGTTTCGCTCGCTGGCGTACCGGTCCGAGGCTGGGCGGCGCTGCGGGCCGCCATCAAGTCCCAGCGGGCCGGTTCGACCGTCCCGGTGGTCATCGAGCGCGGCGGCCGGCAGGAGACGCTGCGGCTCAGGATCGCCTCGGTGGACGGTGTTTCGTTCGTGGGGATGACCGCGCAGGTCCAGGGCGGCGGCTACCGGCGCTTCGGACCGGCCGGTGCCGTCGGCTACGCGGCCACCACCATCGGCCGGACGGTGGCGGGCATCGGCAAGGTGCTGGCCGATCTGCCGTCGGCGATCCCCAAGCTGTTCTCCCCGGAGCGGGCCACCACCCCGGGGGGACAGGTGGGCAGCGTGGTGGGCGCGACCGAGGTGTCTGGGGAGATCTTCGCCGCGGACGCGGGCTGGAAGGACAAGCTCGACGCGTATCTGCAGCTCGTCATCTCGGTGAACATCTTCCTCGGCGCACTCAATGTGATTCCCCTGCTGCCACTGGACGGTGGCCATCTGGCGGTGATCTGCTATGAGCGGATTCGGGTCCGGATCAACCGGTTGCGCGGCAGATCGGACCCCGGAACGGTCGATATGACCAAACTGATGCCGGTCACCTACCTTGTGTTCCTGCTGCTGGTCGGCTTTGGGATGCTGCTCATCCTGGCCGATGTGTTCAACCCGATGACCCTGCCGCGGTAAGTGGTCTCCGCCACCTTTGGGGCGTCGCATTCCACTGGGACGCTTACGCTAGGAGCCGTGAGTGTCGAACTGGGAATGCCCAAGGTCCGCCCGCTGGTCGCCCCCCGCCGCAGGTCCCGTCAGATCATGGTCGGCTCGGTGCCGGTGGGCGGTGACGCACCGGTATCGGTGCAGTCGATGACCACCACTCTTACCTCCGACGTCAACGCGACCCTGCAGCAGATCGCGGAGCTGACCGCGTCAGGCTGCCAGATCGTGCGGGTGGCGGTGCCGTCGCAGGACGACGCGGACGCGTTGCCGGCGATCGCCCGTAAGTCGCAGATCCCGGTGATCGCCGACATCCACTTCCAGCCGAAGTACGTCTTCGCCGCGATCGACGCGGGCTGCGCGGCCGTCCGGGTCAACCCCGGCAACATCAAGAAGTTCGACGACAAGGTCGGAGAGATCGCCCGCGCCGCCAAGGCCGCGGGCACTCCGATCCGGATCGGGGTCAACGCGGGCTCACTGGACCAGCGGCTGCTGCAGAAGTACGGCAAGGCCACGCCGGAGGCGCTGGTGGAGTCGGCGCTGTGGGAATGCTCACTGTTCGAGGAGCACGACTTCCGGGACATCAAGATCTCGGTCAAGCACAATGATCCGGTCGTGATGATCGAGGCCTACCGGCAGCTGGCCGCCCAGTGCGACTACCCGCTGCACCTCGGGGTCACCGAGGCCGGCCCCGCCTTCCAGGGCACCATCAAGTCGGCGGTGGCCTTCGGCGCCCTGCTCTCGCAGGGCATCGGCGACACCATCCGGGTCTCCCTCTCCGCCCCTCCGGTGGAGGAGGTCAAGGTGGGCCTGGCCATCCTGGAGTCGCTGCATCTGAAGGAGCGCGGGCTGGAGATCGTGTCCTGCCCGTCCTGCGGCCGCGCCCAGGTGGACGTCTACACCCTCGCCGAGCAGGTCACCGCAGGACTGGCGGGCTTCCCGGTGCCGCTGCGGGTGGCCGTGATGGGCTGCGTCGTCAACGGCCCGGGTGAGGCCCGGGAGGCCGACCTCGGAGTCGCCTCCGGTAACGGCAAGGGCCAGATCTTCGTCAAGGGCAAGGTCATCAAGACGGTTCCCGAGGCCCAGATCGTCGAGACGCTCATCGAGGAGGCGCTGCGCCTCGCCGACGAGATGGGGATCGAGGTCGACCTCGACGGCGACGGACCGGGCGCGGCGGTCACCGTTTCCTGACCGCCACTTGCTGACCACTTGCTGACCGGCCGGGGCTTCCGCACACGCATCGGATACCGCCACCAGCGCTTATGGGTGTTTTGCGGCTTTTGCTGCGTTCCGTGGTGTGCACGAAATCTGTCACGATTCTGTATCCTCTTGACTCGGCATCTTCTGTCACAAAAGCGGCTAGCGTAACAATTTCCCCTTGTGACCTGAAGCGGACTCACTGTCGAGTCCACGGCGAAGGGGATTATGTGAAGAGACTGGTTGTTCTGGCGTCCGCCGCGAGTTTGGGGGCCGCGAGCCTCGCCGCGGCGCCGCTCGTCGCGCAGGCGGCGACGGCGAAGGCCCCGGCAGTGAGCTGGGGGACCTGCTCGAACGAGACCGTCAAGTTTTACGAGAGCGCCTACGGTGTGACCGCCCAGTGCGGGAACCTCCAGGTGCCCCTCGACTACCAGCACCCACAGGGCAAAAAGATCACGCTGGCGCTGTCCCGGGTGCAGCACACTGGCACGGCCGCCCAGTACAAGGGCGCCCTGGTGGTCAACCCGGGTGGTCCCGGCGGTGCCGGCACCCCCTTCGGCGTCCGGGTGGCCGGCCAGTCGTCGGCGGCCTTGAAGGCGGCCTACGACTTCATCGGGTTCGACCCGCGCGGTGTCGGGGACAGTGTTCCCGCTCTGACCTGTGACAACGACTACTTCAAGCCGGTACGCCCCGCCTACAAGCCGGAGAACAAGGCGGCGGAGCTGGCTTGGCTGAAGAAGTCGGCGGCCTACGCCAAGGCATGCGGCCAGAAGTGGGGCTGGATGCTGGACCACATGAAGACCACGGACGCCGTCCACGACATGGACGCCATCCGGGGCGCCCTTGGGCAGAAGAAGCTCAACTACTACGGCGCCTCCTACGGCACGGCGCTCGGCTCGGTCTACGCGACCCTGTTCCCGAACAAGGTCGGGCGCATGGTGCTGGACAGCAACGTCCGCCCGAGCGGTGAGTGGTACGACGACAACATCGACCAGGACTACGCTTTCGACCGGAACCTCAATATCTTCTTCGGCTGGATCGCGAAGTACGACTCGACGTACCACCTGGGCACCAAGCAGTCCACGGTGCGGGACTTCTACTACGCCACCCGGGCCAAGCTGCTCAAGACCCCGATCTCGGCCCAGCTCGACCCGGCCGACCCCGCCGTGACCAAGGTCGGCGGCGACGAGATGGACGACGCCTTCCTGACCGCCGGCTACCGGGCCAGCCAGGCGATCTGGGGCGAGCTCGCCGGTGCCCTGTCCGCCCTCAAGGCCGGCCAGACGACCCCGATGGTCCAGGCCTTCGCCGACTTCGGCCTGACCACGGACGACAACGGGTTCGCGGTCTATAACGCGGTGCAGTGCACCGACGCCGCCTGGCCGCGGAACTGGGCCAAGTGGCACCAAGACTCGGTGAAGGTCGACAAGGCGGCGCCGTTCGAGACCTGGAACAACGCCTGGTACAACGCCCCCTGCGCCTTCTGGCCGGCCAAGGCGGGCAAGCCGGTCGACGTCGGCTCCCGTAAGGGCCTGCCGGGCATCCTGCTCTTCCAGGCCACGCTCGACGCAGCCACTCCCTTCAGCGGCGGAGTCGAGATGCACAAGCGCTTCAAGGGCTCCAGCCTGGTGATCGAGGACGGTGGCAAGACCCACGGCATCGTGCACCGGGGCAACGCCCCGATCGACGCCTACTTCGACGCCTACCTGCTCAACGGGACCCTCCCGCCGAGCACGGTGCACGTTTCGGCGCTGCCCGACCCGGTGCCGCCGGCCACCGCCGCCGCGCGGACCCTCACCGCCAAGAAGTCGGTCATGACCGACCTCATCGGCCGCCCGTAGCACCACCTGATGTTCCGAAGGGCCCCCGACCTGCGTGGTCGGGGGCTCTTCAACGTTCGAGCGGGACCAGGAGTTCGCGGGGTCTTGTCACGATTTAGCAACCACTGCACTGATATCTCACGCCAAATACCCCACAACAACCACAATCTTCCCAACGATCGCAGGCTCGCCGGAGAGTCTGCGGGTGGAGGGATTTCGTGAAGAAACTGGTAATGATCACTGCTGCGGGGGCTCTCGCCCTCGGCGGGGTCACGGCCGCCGGCGCCGCAAGCGCGTCGCCGACGAGCCCGGCTGCCAAGATCAGCTGGTCCACCTGCTCGGGACCCTATGGCAGTTCGTACGGCGCGGAATGTGGTTTCCTGTCCGTCCCGCTCGACTATGCCCACCCGCAGGGCGCGAAGATCAAGATCGCGGTCTCGCGCATCAAGCACAAGACCGCGAAGTCCCAGGGCGTCATGCTGGTCAACCCGGGCGGTCCCGGTGGATCCGGTCTGACCCTGCCCGCCTTCTTCACCTCGCCGGGCGTCGTGCCGAAGAAGGCCGCCGACGCCTACGACTGGATCGGGTTCGACCCGCGCGGGGTCGGTTCCAGCCAGCCCACGCTGAGCTGTATCCCGACCTACTTCGGCTACAACCGGCCGAACTTCATTCCGACCACGAAGTCGCTCGAGACGTACTGGCTGAAGCGGTCGAAGCAGTACACCACCGCTTGCGAGCAGAAGAACGCGGCGCTCCTGCCGCACATGAAGACGATCGACGCGGTCAAGGACATGGACGGCATCAGGGCCGCCCTGGGGGCCAAGCAGATCAACTTCTATGGCTTCTCGTACGGCACCTACCTCGGGCAGGTCTACTCCTCGCTGTGGCCGTCCAAGGTGCGCCGCATGGTGCTCGACGGCAACGTCGACCCCCGGCGCGTCTGGTACGCCGCCAACCTGGATCAGGACGTCGCGTTCAACAAGAACATCAAGATCTGGTTCAAGTGGGTGGCCGACAACAACGCCACCTTCAAGCTCGGCACGAGCGAGAAGACCGTCGAGAAGCTCTGGTACGCCCAGCGCGCCAAGCTGGGCAAGACCCCGGCAGGCGGCAAGATCGGCCCGGACGAGTGGACCGACATCTTCCTGCAGGCGGGTTACTACGTCTACGGCTGGTCCGACATGGGCAAGGCGTTCTCCGACTGGGTCACCAAGGGTGACCAGGCCTCGATCGATGAACTGATCGGCCTGTACGACAGTTCCGCCGGGCCCACCGACGACAACGGCTTCGCCGTCTACAACGCCGTCCAGTGCACCGACGTCCAGTGGCCCACCAGTTGGGCCAAGTGGAAGAAGGACAACTGGAACACCTACGCGAAGGCCCCGTTCGAGACCTGGGACAACGCCTGGTTCAACGCGCCCTGCCTCACCTGGCCCGCCAAGGCCGGCAAGCCCGTGCACGTCGACGGTAAGAAGGTCCCGGGGATCCTGCTGATCTCCGAGACGAACGACGCCGCGACGCCGTTCACCGGCAGCCTCCAGGTCCGCAAGCTCTACCCGCGGTCCAGCCTGATCGAGGGTGTCGGAGGCACGACGCACGCCGGATCCCTGTCCGGGGTCGCCTGCACCGACGACAAGATCGCTGACTACCTGCTTTCGGGCAAGCTGCCCACGCGGTTGTCCGGTGACCGGTCGGACGTCAAGTGCGCTCCGGTGCCGGCACCTCCGGCCGACAGCGCCTACCCGCAGGCCGCGGCCAGGTCTCAGGCGGCCCGTGCCGCCGGTGGCCTGGGAGCCCACCCGTCCTTCGGGCGGCCGTAGCCTCACCCGTTTTCCCCGCATATGGGCCCCGGCGCTGCTACAGCGCCGGGGCCTTTGCCTACCCTTGGCTCGTAGCGGCGAGTCATCGGCGGGTCGGCTCGGCCGCGAGGGCCCACAATTTCGGACTTGTGAAGAGAATCATCGCGGCGGCAGCGGCCGCCGGTCTGGGCCTCGCGGCCCTGCAGCCCATGCCCGCCAGCGCCGCAGCGAGTCTGTCCGCCGGGGTGCGGGGCACCTCGGTCACTTGGCGGCCCTGTCCCAGGCCGTTTCCCGCTGGGGCGGACTGCGGCATGCTCAGCGTGCCCCTCGATCATGATGACCCCTCCGGCCGGCAGATCGACCTGGCTCTGTCGCGGGTACGGCACACCGGTCCGGCCGCCGGCTACCAGGGTGTACTGCTGGTCAATCCCGGTGGCCCCGGCGCCGCGGGGCGGGACTTCGCCGTGAGCGTGGCCGCCCAGTTGCCCTCCCGGGTCCGGGCGGCCTACGACGTGATCGGCTTCGACCCGCGCGGGGTCGGTGCCAGCAGGCCTGCCGTGAGCTGCGAGGCGGGCTACTTCAAGCCGGTGCGGCCGGACTACGTGCCCGCCTCCGCGGCCGACGAGCAGGTCTGGCTGGACCGCTCGCAGGAGTACGCGCGTGCGTGCGGCCGCAAGTACGGTTCGCTACTCGACCATCTGAAGACGGCCGACGCCGCGCGTGACCTGGAGAGCATGCGCGTCGCCCTCGGCCAGGAGAAGATCAACTACCTCGGCGCGTCCTACGGTACGTACCTCGGAGCGGTGTACGCGACGCTCTACCCCGGGCGGGTCCGGCGGATGGTGCTGGACAGCATCGTCCAGCCCAGCCGGGTGTGGTATGGCAGCAACCTCGACCAGGACTACGCCTTCGACACCTCGGTGAAGTCCTTCTTCGCCTGGATCGCGCACCACGACCCGGTCTACCACCTCGGCGGGGACCCCGCCGTGGTCGAGAAGGGCTACTACTCCCTACGGGAGGAACTGAAGGCCCACCCGGCCGGAGGCGTCGTGGGCCCGGACGAACTCGACGACACCTTCCAGATCGGCGGGTACCTCGCCGCCGCCTGGCCCGAGCTCGCCAGGGCGTGGTCGTCCTACGCGATGAAGGGTGATCCGGTGTCGCTGATCTCCCGCTACCGGGCATGGGGCGCGAGCAAGGAAGGGGAGTTCGCCGTCTACAACGCCGTCCAGTGCACCGACGCCGCGTGGACGCGGGACTGGTCGTTGTGGCGCGCGGACACCGCCCGCGTGTACGCGGCCGCTCCGTACCAGGCCTGGAGCAACGCCTGGTACAACGCGCCCTGCCTTTACTGGCCCGCCAAGCCGGGCATCCCGGTCCCTCTGGCGGCAGGGAAGGGGCTGCCGGACATGCTGATGTTCCAGGCCACGCTGGACGCGGCGACGCCGTACGCCGGTGGGCTCGAGATGCACCAGATCTTCAAGGGCTCCCGCCTGGTGATCGAGGACGGTGGCCGGACCCATGGCGTCCTGCAGCGCGGCAACGACTGCCTCGACGACAAGTTCAACGCCTACCTCGCCACGGGGGCGCTGCCGCCCGACGTCTCACACTGCAAGCGATTGCCGGACCCCGTCCCGGTCTAGCCGCGGATCACCGGAAGCCGTCATCATTCCGGGGGAGACCGGTGAATGAGAGTCGGTTTCACCACCGTATTCTGGTGCCGGTGAAGTCGATGACGTCCGGGGACGGGTAGATCATGCGCATGCTGGGATCGTTGCCGGTGCGGGTTCTGGACGACCGCTACCGCGACGATGCCCTGGCGATCCTCGACTCAGATCCGGTCGCGAACGTCTTCGTCAGCTCCCGGGTGCACGCAGTCGGGCTCGACCCCGGCCGTCTCGGTGCCCAGATGTGGGGATATGTCAGCGACGGCCGGCTGACCTCGCTGTGCTACTCGGGCGCCAACCTGATCCCGGTGGCCGCCGGCTCCGAGGCCGTCCGCGCCTTCGCCGAGCGGGCCCGCGCACAGGGCCGCCGCTGCTCGTCGATCGTGGGACCGATCGAGACCGTGACCGAGCTGTGGGAGATGCTCCGCCCCTACTGGGGCCCGGCCCGGGCCGTCCGTGCCGCCCAGCCCGTGATGGCCATCTCGGTGCCGCCGGCCGTCGACGCCGACCCCGGCGTACGCCGGGTGCGCATGGCGGACTTCGACCTCGTCTACCCGGCCTGCGTCGCGATGTTCACCGAGGAGGTCGGGGTCTCGCCCAACGGCGGCGACGGCGGGGTGCTGTATCGCGCCCGGGTGGCCGAGCTGATCCGGGCCGGCCGCTCGTTCGCGCGGATCGAGAACGGACGGGTCGTCTTCAAGGCGGAGATCGGCGCGGTCACGCCGTACGCCTGCCAGGTGCAGGGCGTCTGGGTCCACCCCGACCTGCGCGGCCGCGGGATCTCGGTGCACGGCATGGCGGAGGTGGTCAGCGAGTCGCTGCGCACCATCGCGCCGACCGTCTCGCTCTACGTCAACGACTACAACACCCGCGCCCGCTCCGCGTACCGGCGCGTCGGCTTCACCGACATCGACACCTTCATGTCCGTTCTCTTCTGACAGCTGGTTCGACTACTGGACGCTCGGCGCGCAGCGCAAGGACGTACGCCTGCCGTGGCACCTGGAGCTGCCGATGGGTTCGCTGGGCCGTCAGCAGGTGCCGCTGACGCTCAACGCGACGGCCTCCGCGCCGATGTCCGCGATCGATGCAGCGTCTCGGTCGACGGCAAGCCGGTGAAGGTGGAACCGCCGCGGATCGGCGGCATCGCCTTCTGCCTGGGCGACTACACCGAGACCGGACCCGATCACGACGCCCGCCCCGACACCCCATCCGATCTTGACGTACACCGCGTTCGAGCAGCCGCGCGCCGCTCCCCAGGTCGTCTCGGCGAGCGCGCCGACGTTCGCGTCGTTGTCCACGCACACGCTCGGCCCGAACCGGCGCGTCAGCTCCGCCACCGGATTGACACCGACCCACCCGGGCAGGATGGTGCTGGAGCCCAGGGTCCCGGTGGCCAGGTCGATCGGTCCCGGCAGTCCCACCCCGAGGCCCAGAATGCTCGAGCGTTCCCCGCCCAGCGCTTCGAGCATGGCGTCGGCGAGCCGCTCGGTGGACGCCAGCCCGTCGTCGGCGGAGGCGTCCACGTCGAGCGGAATGGCGCTCTCGGCCAGGACCTCGTGCGCGAGGTTGCCGACCACGACCCGCAGATGGGTGTGGCCGAAGTCGGCCCCCAGAAGGAGTCCCGTCCGCGATGACAGCGAGACCACCTGAGCCCGCCGGCCGCCGGCCGAGGTCGGCGTCACGACGAGAACGCCCTGGTCCCGCAGCTCCCGCACGATGTTGGACACGGTCGCGGCGGAGAGCCCGGTGGCCCTGGCGATGCCCGACTGGGTCATCTCCTCGGTGCCCCGCACGGCTTTGACGACCCTGCGCTGGTTGGCGGCTCGAAGCCAGGCCTGAGAGCCCGGCTTCACCCCTGCGGCCATCAGGCCTCCTGACTATGAGCCCGTGCCGGAAGTCCCGATTGTGATCAATCCTCGACTTATGATCAGCGCGCACGGGCAGCAGGCATACATGAACCAGCGGCGTACAAGGCTTGAACGCGACTCACCTAGAGGGTAGCCCGGCGGCCTGCCGGTCGGTCTAGTGGACCAGCAGATCGAGGAGACGGTCGAGCTCGGCCGCCGGGTCGTCGGTGAGGCCGGGATGTACCGGGCCGGGCTGGACGATGGTGCTCCGGGGCGCGGTGAGCCAGCGGAACCTGCGGCCGGGTGACTCGGACCCGGCCTGCCCGGCCCGCTCGCCGCCGCAGCACAGGGCTTCGACGGCGCCCAGCGCGATCCGTACCCCCTCGACGTCCAGCGTGGGTGCGAAGGCGAGCAGCCGGGGCTCGTCGAGATGGGTACGGCAGCCGAGGAAGTCGAGCGCCCGGCAGTAGACCGTGACCCCTACGTTGATCGACTCGCCGCGTTCGATGCTTGGGATCACGCGCAGCACCGAGTACTCGTAGACGGTGCTCACGGGCGGTCTCCCGGCTCCTCGAGCCAGTTCTTGATCCAGCCGGGCCGGCCGGTCACGGTCGGCGCGCTGCGGGCTCGCGCGCCCTTGATCTCGGGCAGCCAGTCACGGGGTCCGGTGACCCGGGTCATCAGCTGCTCGACGTACGCGTCCCGTACGGCCTGAACGCCGGCGAAGCCGGGCTCGTCGTCCAGCCACACTTCGGGCACCAGCGCGGTGACCTCGCGCAGCAGTTCCTCGGTGACCATGGGGGCGAGCTCCTCATCGGCCTCCGCCAGGTCCTTCGCGAAGGGGGAGAGCACATGGTCGCCGGCGTCGTACGGCCGGCCGGCCGGCTTGGCCGCGCTCGTCCAGGCATGGTGGAAGTACAGGCTCGCGCCGTGGTCGATCAGCCAGACGTCGCCGTGCCAGACCAGCATGTTGGGATTGCGCCAGCTCCGGTCGACATTGCCGATGAGCGCGTCGAACCACACGACCCTGCTCGCGAAGGCGGAGTCGGCCGGCCAGGCCAGCGGGTCGTAGCCGAGCGAGCCGGGCAGGAAGTCCACCCCGAGGTTCCAGCCCGTACTCGCCTTGAGCAGGTACTGGACCTCCTCGTCGGGCTCGTGCCTGCCGATCACCGGATCCAGGTCGACGATCACCTGGTCGGGGATGCGGAAGCCCAGCCGCCGACCCAGCTCGCCCGCGACGACCTCGGCCACCAGCGCCTTGCGGCCCTGACCCGCGCCGTGGAACTTCACCACGTACGTGCCCAGGTCGTCGGTCTCCACGATGCCGGGCAGGGACCCGCCCTCCCGCAGCGGCGTGACGTACCGCAGCGCGGTAACCAGGGGCAACATGCGGCCAATCCTACCTATGCCGATCTTGGTGGTCGGCTCGTCGCAGGGTGAGGTCTTGGGTGACATCGGGGGTCACACTTTGGGTCACATCTTGGCGATGACCTCTTCGGCGAAGCGTTCCATGGTGGCGACCTTGAGAGCGAGGCCACCGGTCCGCTTGGTGCCGTATTTGGCCGTCTCCTCAGGGGTGGCCAGCCACCATGGGGCGGCCATGGTGCCGTCGACGCCGCGCTCGTGCCACCTGCGGTAGAGGTCGGCGCTCGGCATCGCTCCGATGGGGGCGATCACCCGCAGGTCGTCGAGGGTGCGGCCGTGGCCGGAGAGATGGTGGCTCAGCCGGTCGAGCAGTTCGCCGAGCTGGTCCTCGCTGTAGATCCGGTTGCCGATCCAGCCGTCGCCGATCCGGGCGGCGCGGGCGAGCGCCGCGTCGCTGTCCCCGCCGATGTAGACCGGGACGGGCTGCGACGGCGTGGGCGAGATACTCAGCGGCCCGAAGTCGTACGACCTGCCGTGGTATTCGACCATCCCGCCCTGCCAGAGCGTGCGTAGTGCCGGGATCATCTCGTCGAGCCGCCTGCCCCGGCTGTGGAAGTCCTGGCCGGTCTGCACGAACTCGTCCTTGCACCAGCCGACACCGACACCGAACCGCACCCGGTCGCCGGCGAGCACCGCGGCCGTGGAGACCGCCTTGGCGACGGTGAACAGATCGCGGGCGGGCGGGATGTAGACGTTGGTGGCGAAATTGACCCGCTCGGTCACGGCCGCCATGGCGCCGATCGTGACCCAGACGTCCGGCCAGTGCGTGCCCGGCTGGTACGGCGGCGAACCCGTGTCGGAGTAGGGATAGGAAGCGTCGTAGTCGGCGTAGAAGATGTGATCCGACACGGCGACCGTGTCGTACCCCAGCCGGTCCGCGGCGCGCGCGAGCCCGAGCATCTCGCCGGTATCCACGAACGCCGCCCCGAGCCAGAACTCCATCGGCTACTCCTGTCATTGCTCATGCGGAACATGCTCGTGCGGTCATGATTCGTGCGGTCATGATTCGTGCGGTCATGACTGGTGCGGGTCGCGGGGACGCCCTGACTCCTGCGAGGCGTGGGTCAGGGCGTCCCCGCGGCCTTCAATGGAAGGCCGGCCGCGATCGCGGTCAGTCCTGGAATTCGGGGATGACCTTGGTGGCGAACATCTCGAGGTTCCGCTTCACCGTGTCGAGCGGCAGCACACCCTGCTGTCCCTGCATGAACAGGCCGAACCACTCCAGGTCGGGCATCCGGTCGAGCATCCGCTGGATGCCGCGCTTGACGTCGTCGGGGGTGCCCAGCAGCGCCATCTCGACCTCGTTCATGCGCTTGAAGTCGCCCTTCTCGGGGCTGATGGCCTGGTGCTTGTCGTCCTCCTTCTTGCGGAGGACCTCCAGGTAGCCGAACGGGCCGAAGAACTTGGCGAAGTCCTTCTGCATCCCCTTGCCATAGGTGGCGATGGCCTCCTCGCGGCTGTCGGCCATACCGATGATCTTGAGGATACCGGTGTGCTCGCCGAGCTTGTAGTCCTTGCCGACCTTGGCGCACTCGTCCTGGTAGAGCTTGGCCTTCTCGGCGTGCTCGTCGGGGTTGGGGGTGAACATCCACGGCAGGATGCCCTCCTGGGCGGCGCGCACGACCGAGCGGTTGGAGATGGTGAACGGCTGCCACAGCTCGGGGTGCGGGTACTGATACGGCTTCGGGCAGACCGAGACACCCTGGATGACGCCGTTCTCGTCGATCTCGCCCGGGGCGCCGAACTTCTGCGTCCACTCCTGCGCGGGCCAGCCCTCGATGCCGGTGTCGAAGGGCTGCGGGACCTCATAGTCGAGGACGTCGCTCTTGTAGCGAAGCAGATCCTCGGACCACGCCAGCTTCATGATCTTGAGGACTTCGCCGAACACGTCAAAGTTACGGGTGTCGGCGGCCTTGCCGTCCGAACTGGCCGCGGCGGCGTGCCAGCGCTGGCCGAGCACGTCCATCCAGCGCTTCTGGTAACCGCGGGCCACCCCCAGGCGCAGCCGGCCCTGGCAGAAATGGTCCAGCAGCGCGACGTCCTCGGCGGCCCGGATCGGGTCCCAGGACGGCAGCACCAATCCCAGCGGGGCGAGCAGGATCCGCTCGGTGCGGGCCGCGAGGTCGGTCAGGAACATCAACGGGTTGACCGAGAACTCGAACCCCTCCGAATGGAAGTGGTGCTCGGTCATCATCAGCGCGTCGAAGCCGATCTGGTCGGCGTGGACCGCGATCTCCCGCACCTCGTGCAGCAGCTTCTGGTACGACTCGTTGTCACGGCCGATCGGCCGCTTGGCGACGGCGTTCTCCTCGGCCGCATAGCCCGACCCGGGAATCTGCGGGTTGAGGAAGATCGAGAACTTCACGGCAAACTTCTCCTCTGAATCAGCTGTGGTCGAGCTTTTCGAGCCAGTTCTGGACGACGAGCAGAAACTCCGCCGGGCGCTCCGCGTGCAGCCGGTGGCCGGATCCGACCCAGGTCACCGTGGTGGAGGCCGGGTCCTTGAACAGGCCCGCCTCCCAGGCGGACTGCTCGGGGTCGAACGAGAAGGACAGCACCGGGCACTCCCGCCCGGCCAGGTACGCTTCGCTCGCCGACCGGATGCCCATCTGGTCGTCCGCGCTGAACATCGCGGTGAAGGCCGCGGCCAGCACATGCGGGGGAGTACCCAGGATCTTCCGGGCGTGCCAGTTCCTGAGGAATGCGGGGCTGGCTGGGGTGTAACACCACTCGTCGTTGGCCAGCGCCTGCCGGTGCGCGTCGCTTCGCATGTTCTCGGCCAGGGTGGCCAGGTAGGGGGCGAGCGCGTCCTGCTTGCCGTATCCGGGGTCGACGCACACCAGCGCCCGCACCCGGGCGGGATGCTCGACGGCCAGCGCGCTGACGACCAGGCCGCCCATCGAGTGGCCGAACGCCACGACCCGATCGATGCAGAGCAGGTCCAGCAGCCGCATGAGGTCGTGCGCCAGGTCCTGCGGCCGGTATCCGTCCTCGGGGGCTGAGGAGTAGCCGTGACCGCGCAGGTCGGCCGCGATGACCCGGTGGTTCTCGCTCAGCGCGGGGAGGTGCCAGACCCAGTCGTGCGAGTCGGCGCCGAAGCCGTGCACGAGCAGCAGCGGGGGCCGCTCGGCCGTCGCGGTTCCGGTGGGTCCGTCGTCCGTGTAGAACAGACGAACATCGCCCAGGTCAGCGAATGGCATCTGCGCAATCCTCCTCCCGACTTCCCGAACAAGCGCACGCTACATCAAAATGGAACAACCGAGCAATCGCTTGGTCGATGGATGTGATACTCGTCGCCCCCGCCGAGGAGGCCGGGCGACGGCCGATGAAGGGACTCCGCGCATGCGGCTGGGGATCACGATGATCGCGACGGACCGGGCGATGCCCGTCCATCTGCTGGCGCGCGAAGCGGAGGACCGCGGCTTCGCCTCCCTCTACGTGCCTGAACACACCCACATCCCGGTTGCCAGGACGACCCCGTCACCGGCCGGGCCGGGTGCGGGAGGCACCTGGCAGGCGTCCTATCTGAAGGGCACCTCCGGGGACGAGACGCTGGCCGAGGACTATGCCCGGATGGTCGATCCGCTGGTCGCCCTGGCGGCCGCGGCCGCCGTGACCTCCCGGATCACTCTCGGCACCGGGGTCTGCCTGCCGGCCCAGCGCGAGCCGATCGTGACCGCCAAGGCGGTCGCCACCCTCGACCAGATCTCCGGCGGCCGGTTCGTCCTCGGCGTCGGGTACGGCTGGAACGTCGAGGAGGCCGCCGCCCACGGAGTCTCCTGGGCGCGTCGCCGCGAGGTCGTACGGGAGAACGTGCAGGCCATGCGGGCCCTGTGGAGCCAGGAACAGGCCTCCTACAAGGGGGAGTTCGTGAGCTTCGACGCGAGCTGGGCGTGGCCGAAGCCGGCCGGGAGGGTCCCGGTCCTTCTGGGCGGAGCCACGGGCCCCAAGCTCTTCGCCGCGATCGCGGAGTACGCCGACGGCTGGCTGCCGATCGGCGGTGCCGGGATACGCGAGGCACTGCCCCGGCTGGCCCAGGCTTACGAGAGCGCGGGCCGGGACCCTTCGACGGCCACGGTCATCCCGTTCGGCACCCTGCCGACGGTGCAAAAGCTGGAGTACTACGCATCGCTCGGCATTGAGGAGGTCGTGCTGCGCCTCCCGGCGGGTGGCCGGGACGAGGTGCTGCCGGTGCTCGACGAGTACGTCGCGACGTACCTGGGCTAGACGTCACGCGCTGGGCGGGAGGTGGTCAGCGGACCATGCGGAAGCAGGTCCACTTGGGCATGGTGTACCACTCGCCCCGGTTACTGCGGATCGCGCCCAGGATCATCCACACGTACGGTGAGACCGCCTCGTACAGCCAAACGGGTGCGGCCAGCACCAGGATCGCGGGCTGCCGGGTCACGATGGCCACGATGCCCAGCGGAGCCAGCACGCTGAAGAACACGATCATCTGGGTGAGCGTGTAGTTCAGCGCCTGTGCGGCGTGGAAGCGCACGAAGCGGGACTCGTTCTTCTTGATCAAGTAGAGGATGAGCGGGACGAGGAAGCCGCCGAGCAGCGCACCGACATAGCAGAACAGCGCCATCGTTGTGTCGTCCCCGGTGGGCTGCCCGTACTCGGGGTGCTCGGGGTTGCCGGGCGGCCCGTACCCCCAGCGTGGGTCATACGCCCCGTACGCCGGATCGTACGGCTGGACACCGTACCTGAGTACCTGCTGTCCCTGCGGCGCCTGCCCGTATGGCGCCTGCCCGTATGGTGGCCGGCCCTGTGGCGGCCGGCCGTGCGCGGAGGGCGGCGCGCCGGGCGGCTGTCCGTACACGCCACGGTAAGGCGGCGGCTGCGGCAGGCTCCCGGCCGGCGCAGACAAGCTCTCGGCCGGCCCGGGCAGACTCCCGGCCGGTTCCGGCAGGCTTCCGGCCGGTTCCGGCGGGTTCTCCGGCGTTCCAGACTGATCCCCTTCTCGCTCGGGTGAGGACGCGGCGGGCCGGGGGTCGTCGTCCTGCGATTGCTGCGGCGTCTCAGTCACCTGCGGTCCTCATGCTCCTGGGCGGGTTTCCGCCTGAACCTACCGACTTTGGGACGCCGCACGCACCGCATCGGTTCCCAAGACCTCCCAAGGCCTGGTTCCAGGCGCTGCCCGCCCTGGCGGTCAGCGGGGCGCTGACGGATTCGCCCCGGGTACGACGTCGAGGCCGAGGACGGCGTGGTTGCCGTCGAACCAGACGGCGGTGCCCTTCCGAGAGGTGATGAGCCAGTGCCCGCCGACCCGGGCGAACTCGTCCTCGACCCATCCGCCGATCATGAGCAGCGAGTCCGGGGCGAGCTCGTTTCGCGCGTGCTGAGCCTGGTAGTAGCTGTGCGCGGAGGCGCGGTCGCCCTCGACGGCGACCCGTACGTTGGAGAAGACGTGGTGCGTCGCGTCCAGGGTGGCCAGCGTGGCCTTCGCCTTCTCGCGGTAGTCGGCGGGCGAGGGGTAGCGGCCCGCCACGCTCATCCGGATGGCCGCGTCCGGGGTGAAGCGGCCATCGAGGAGAACCCAGTCGCACGTGTCGATGGCCGCGGCGTAACGGTAGATCACCGGGCATTGACTCTAACAAGCGCTTGGTCCATTCTGATCCCCCAGCCTGGGGGCAGGTGAACAGCTGTGTTGCAGGAGGACCGGTTGAGAGTGTTCGGGATGTCCATGGTGGTGTCCGCCGCCCTTTTGGTGGCGGCGTGCGGTAGCGGCGGCGGGGATGGAGGGGGCGGGTCGAAGGGGCTCAAGGGCCCGATCAAGCTGGTCGGCCTCTGGGAGATCAAGGGCGAGAGCGCGGCGGCCATCAACGACTATCAGAACGGTGCCCAGCTCGCGATCGAGCAGATCACCGCGGCGGGCGGCATCGGCGGCCAGAAGGTCACGCTGGACCGGGTCCCGCTGTCGGTGGCCGATCCACAGAAGGCGACCTCGCAGTTCCTCCAGGGCGTCGACAAGAAGCCGGCGATGCTGCTCGGCATCCCCTCCGCGAGTGCGGTGCTGGCCGCCAAGTCCCAGATCGACCGGGCCGGCATCCCGCTGCTGGCGACCTCCAGCTCGACCTCGTCGATCCGCTACGGATCCGCCGGGGGCAGCAAGTGGCTCTGGCTGCTCCAGACCTTCGACGGCTACAAGGACCAGGCGGCTGTCAAGTACGCGACGGAGACGCTCAAGGCCTCCAAGGTCGGGCTGACGGGCACCAGCGAGTCGTACGGCACGACGAACATCGCCGATCTCACCACGGCGCTGCAGGCCAAGTCGCTCAAGCCGTTCGCGGTCAGCAAGTACGACCCGACCGCCACCGACGTGACCCCGACCGTGCTGAAGATGAAGGGCGCGGACGCGGTCATCACCTTCGCCTACCCGAACCCGCTGGCCGTGCAGATCAAGCAGTTCGCGCAGAACGGGCTGACCGTACCGATGATCGGTTCCTCCTCGACCAATATCGCGGTGCAGTACAAGCTGGTGGCCGGAGACGTGCTGAAGAACGTCTACTCGGTCGTCTCGTGCGACCCGACCAGCGGATCCAAGCGGCAGCTCGCCAAGGACTTCGGAACGCTCTACCAGCAGAAGTACGGGACCGTTCCGACGGACCTGGCGGCGGACGCCTACGACGCGGTGTGGGTCGCCAAGGAGGCCATCGAGAAGGCGGGCAGCACCGACCCGGCCGCCGTCAACTCGGCGATGGCCCAGGTCTCGGTCAGCGACAAGGTCGTGTGCTCCAGCGGCTACAAGGCCGACGGCGCCCACATCATGAGCCACGAGGTGTCCATCGACAAGTTCGCCACGGCCGGGACCACCCAGGAGATCGAGACGTACACCTTCCCGGTCCAGGACGCCGCCAAGAGCTGATCACGTGGGGTACGGCCGAGGGGGTGACAACACCATGGACAAATTCATCGCGCTGACGGCCAGCGGGGTCGCCTACGGCGCCGTACTGGCGGTCGTCGCGCTCGGATTCCTGGTGCTCTACAAGGCCACCGGCGTGGTCAACTTCGCACACGGAGACCTGATCACGCTGAGCGCCTACCTGGGCGTCTGGGCGATCTCGACGCTCGGCCTGCCCACAGTGGTGGGCTATCTCCTGGCGATCGCGGCGATGGGCGTGGTGGGCGTGCTGATCGAACGGGTGGCCTACGCGCCGCTGCGGAACCGGCCGCCGATGGTGGTCGTCATCGCGACGCTCGCCGCGGCCATCGTGATCCGGGGCGTCATCGCGGTCTGGCAGGGCTCGGAGCCCAAGTCGCTGGCGACCCCGGTGGGCAGCCGGGTGCTGCACATCGGTGGCGCCGCGATCGCCTACCAGCGGATCCTCATCGTGGTGGTCTGCGCGCTGGCGGTCGTGCTGCTGTTGTACGTCTTCCAGCGCACGCCGTTCGGCCGTCAGGTCCGGGCCCTGGCGGCCGACCCGGAGATGGCGCGGCTGACCGGGATCCGCACGAGGACCGTCGCGATGGGCGCGTTCGCGCTCTCGTCGATGCTCGCCGCGCTCGCCGGGATCCTGGTGGCCCCGCTGGGCGCGGTCGATCTCAACTTCGGTTTCGGATTGATGGTCACCGCGTTCGCCGCCGCCGTGCTCGGTGGTTTCGGCAGCCTCGGCGGCGTCGTCATCGGGGCACTGGTGATCGGGCTCATCCAGCAGCTCGTGGGGGGATATCTGCTGCCCGACTACGCGGCCACCTTCCCCGCCATCGTGCTGTTCGTCGTCATCGCGGTCCGGCCCGAAGGCCTGGTCAACCTCACCCGGAGCCGGCTGTGAACGCCGCCGGGGCGGGCAGGCCGATGGACCGCGGCGGCGGCCTGCCGGAAGGCAGCGCCGGAGGCGGCACGGCAGGCGGCGGGGGAAGCGGCAGGGCAGGTGCCATGGCGGGCGCCGCGGTCGTGCGGCCCCCGGACTACCGGAACCGGCACTTCCCCGCGATCGTGGTCTTCGTGGCCGTGGTCGCGCTGGCCGGGCCGGCGGTCGCCACGTCACGGTCCAACCAGTTCCTGGTGAACCTGTGGCTGGTCTATTCGATCGCCGGACTCGGTTTCTACCTGGTCTTCGGCCTGGCCGGGCGGTTCGCCTTCTGCCAGACCTTCATGATGGCACTGGGCGGCTATACCTCGGCGTGGGTGACCCGCACGGGCGGCGGCCACTCGTTCCTGCTGGGCGTGACGGCCGCGGTCGTGGTCACGGCGCTCGCCGCGGCGGTCGTCGGGGTGCTCGTACGCAAGGCGCAGCACTTCTATTTCGCCATCGCGACGTTCGCGGTCACCCAGGTCGGCACGATCGTGTTCCAGCAGGCGACGGGGTTCACCGGGGCGAACGGCCAGGCGGTGGGCATCCCGCCGGCCTCGTTGTTCGGCCACGAGTTCGTCCAGGACGGTGAGGTGTTCTGGCTGTTCCTCGGCGTCCTGACCGCCTGCCTGCTGCTCACCGCGTGCATCGAACGGTCCCCGCTCCGCCGGGAGGCCATCGCCGCGCGGGAGAACGGGCTGGTGGCCTCGCTCGGCGGAGTGGGCGTGCAGCGCGTCCAGCTCGTGCTGTTCGTGCTGGGCTCGGCGCTGGGCGGGCTGTCCGGCTCGCTCATCGGCCACTGGCAGGGGGTCATCGGCACCGACTCCTTCGGCATCGACCTGTCCATCGGGATCTTCCTGATGCTGCTGCTCGGCGGGATCGACTCGATCTGGGGTGCCCTGGTCGGCGCGGCGGTGTACGTGGCGCTGCCCCGGCTGCTGTCCGGCATCGAGCAGTACAGCGCGATCGCGTACGGTGTCCTGCTGCTGATCGTCGTGCTGGCGGTGCCGGGCGGTATCGCGGCGGCGGCCCGGCGCCCCATCCGGGGGCTGTCGGCCCGGTTCACAGAACACTTCGGGCAGCGCATCACCCAGCGGTTCGAGGGGCGGTTCGAGGGGCGGTTCGAGGGGCGGTTCGGGCGGCGGTTCGGGCGGCGCCTCCCGACGGCGGCCGCCGCACCGGAGGTGACCGATGCTGAAAGCTGACGACATCACCGTCGCGTTCGGCGGTGTACGTGCGGTCGACGGGGTGAGCCTGGAGGTGGCCGAGGGGGAACTGCTCGGCCTCGTCGGTCCCAACGGCAGCGGGAAGACGACCTTCCTCAACGCCGTCTGCGGGATCGTGCCCGCGCGCGGCTCGCTGACCGTGGCGGGTTCGGCGGTACGGCTCGGCCGTCCTCCGGCGGCCCGTCGTGCCGGGATCGCCCGGGTCTTCCAGGCCCCGCAGATCTACGGGCAGCTCTCCTGCCTGGACAACGTGCTGCTGTCGACCTCCGACCGGCGGTGGCGCGGGCTCGCCGGGGCCTGGCCGGCCCGGCCGCTGATGTGGCGGCATGAACGGTTGCGCTGGGCGAAGGCGATGGAGGCGCTCGATACCGTCGGCATCGCCGGGCACGCGACCGAGCCGGCCGCACGGCTCAGCTACGGGCGGCTGCGGCTGCTGGAGCTGGCCAGGGCCCTCGCCGGTGACCCCGTGGTCCTCCTGCTCGATGAGCCGAGCGCGGGGCTGAACGACGCCGAGACCGCGGACCTGGCGACCCTCCTGCGCGAAGTACGCGCCGCCGGCAACACCCTCGTCATCGTGGACCACAAGATCGATTTTCTGGACGCGCTCTGTGATCGTCTCGTGGTGCTCGAACTCGGCCAGGTCATCGCCCGGGGCACGCCGGACGAGGTGTGGCGCGACGAACGGGTCATCAGCGCCTATCTGGGCAAATCCTTGGAGGAGCCTGCCGATGCTGCGGATTGAGGGCATGCACGTCCGCTACGGCACCACGCACGCCGTACGCGGGATCGACCTGTCGGTCGCCGAAGGCGAGGCCGTCGCGCTGCTCGGCCCCAACGGGGCCGGTAAGACCTCGACATTGCGGGCGATCAGCCGGCTGGCCGCCTGCACGGGATCCGTGCTCTTCGAGGGGCGGGACCTCGCCAAGGTGGCGCCCGAGGACGTCGCCCGGCTGGGACTGATCCAGGTGCCGGAGGGGCGTCATGTGTTCCCCGATCTGACGGTCCACGAGAACCTCCAGATCGGTACCACCCCTCGGCGAGGCCGCGCGGAGGGATTCGGCTTCGATGACGTCTACGACCTGTTCCCCGCGCTGGTGCCGCTGCGCGATCGGCTCGGGTTCGCGTTGTCGGGCGGTGAGCAGCAGATGGTCGCCATCGGCCGCGCCCTGGTGGCCGCCCCGAGGCTGCTGCTCATCGACGAGCCCTCACTCGGGCTCGCTCCGGTCGTCGCCGAGGCCGTCGCCCAGGCGCTCGTGGCCGTACGGGCACGTACCGCCCTGCTGGTCATCGAGCAGAACGTCCACCTGGCGGTCCGGGTCTGCCAGCGCGCCGCGGTGATGAGCGGTGGCCGGATCGTCCTGGAGGCGCCCGCCGGCAAGCTGCACGACCGGGACGAGCTGCTCGCCTCCTACCTCGGCCAGACCAAGACGGGCACCGGCGTCTGACCGGCTCGTGTGACCGGCTCGTCTGACCGGCTCGCCGGGCTATTTGATCGCCATCGGGTTGAGGGGTGAGCCGGCTCCGCCGACGATCGGCAGGGGCTGGGCGACGAACATGAACTCGTGCACGCCGTCGAGGGCGCAGTCCTCGGCGAGGTCGTCCAGCCACAGCAGCTCGGCGAGCAGCAGGCCGAGATCGCGGAGTGCGGAGATGTGGAACGGGATGCGCCACGACCCGGCCGAGGCGTCCAGGGCCTCGACCGCGGAGTTGTCAGCGCCGACCAGCACGAGGTCGCGCTCGGCGATCCAGCCGGCCGCCGCAGCGGCCAGCCCCGCCTGCGGGGCGAGGCCGAGGCTGCCTCGCACGCCGTTCCAGCCGCCGAGCACGCCGGTCCGCACCAGCAGGATGTCACCCGGCCCGGTCGTCAGCCCGGTGGCGGACAGCGCCGCGTCCAGGAGCTCGGGGCCGATCTCGGTGTCCGGCGGGACCTGATCGACCTCGAGGTGGCGGGCGATGTCAAGCAGCACGCCCCGGCCGATCACGCCCTGCGTCAGGTGATGGATCCCCAGCCGTCTGGCGCCGCCTCCCGCCGTGACCAGTCCCGCCCAGTAGCCGTTGTACATGGTGTCGTCATGGGCGACGTGCGCCAGCCCGTCCAGCTGGGTGTACGTCTGCGTGCCCATCACCAGGACCTCGTCGGAGTACGCCGGATGGGCCCGGGGCGGGTCCAGCACCGCGTCGCCGGTGGCCGAGGTGCGCAGCACCAGGGGAGTGGGCACGGCACCGGTCGTGGGGCCCCCGATCGGCAGGCCGAGCGAGAACGACCTTCCGGTCCGCACCATCGCGGCACCCGCCCGTACGGTCTCGGGCGTCATCAGGTTGGCGCAGCCGATCTGGTCGTCGGGACCCCAGCGTCCCCAGTTGTGCGGGGAGCCCGGAGCGGCTCCGACGACCTTGCCGTGTTCGTCGACCCGGTAGGAGGGCGGCTCCCAGGCGTGCACCGGCTCCTCCGGCACGTCCTGGGCGCGGGCGCCTGGCCGGGATGGGGTCAAGGGAGAGGCTCCCACCGGCGGCGGCCGTCCCGGTCGACGATCAGGCCGAAGCGCAGACCGGGGAAGTGCGCGCCGACCACCGGCGTCCGGTCGCGGATGAGGTCGGCCACGATGGCCCGCTGGGCACGCCGGGCGGCGGTCTCGTCCACGTCGACGACCCGCTCCCAGGCGTCGTCCAGCAACTGGACCGGATGATGGACGACGTCGCCGAGCAGCACGGCGCGCTCGCCCTGTGAGGTCAGCACGATCGTGGCGGAGCCGGGGGTGTGGCCCGCGGCGGGCACGACGTCGAGGCCCGGCGCCAGGGTGCTCTCCCCGGCCCAGGTGTCGAAGCGGTCCTCGATCGGGGCCAGGGTCGACGCCGCGAACCGGTGGAAGGCCGTGTCACCGGTGCCGGCCACGAAGTAGGCCCAGTCGGCCGCGGCGCATCGGTAGGTCGCGTTCGGGAAGGTCGGGACGCCGTCCACCGCGCACCAGCCGATGTGGTCGGTGTGCAGGTGGGTCAGGACCACGTCGGTGATGTCGGCGGGCCCTATGCCCTCGGCCGCCAGGTTCTCCGGCAGCCGCGCGCCGGAGACGGTCGCGGGAGCCTGCGGGCCGTATCCCGCGTCGACCAGCACGACCCGCTCGCCGGCACGGATCAGGAACGTTCCGACCGGCATCTCCAGCTGCCCGGCGCTGGACAGGAACCCGGTGTGCTCGGCCCAGTCCTCGTCCCTAGCGCCCTTGCCGGGCCGTTCCTTGCCCCCGGCGGCGTACAGCTGGGCCGGGGTGACGCGGCCGACGCCATCGTCGACGGCGGTGACGTCGAGAGCGCCGACCCTCATTCGAGCGCTCCCTCGGCGGGGAACACCTGCCGGTAGACCTGTGTGTGCGCCTGTACGGCGTCGCCGAGCCGTCTTCGGCGCGGAGTGGCTTTGCTGGATTCCCGGAAGACGGCCGTGTCGACGATCCCGGCGTCCGCGAGCTCGTACAGCGCGAGGAAGTCCAGACCGGCCTCCGACTCGTGGCGGCCGAAGCCGGCGCCGTCGTCGGTCGTCTCGAACCGGCGCGCGTTCAGCACCCCGGGAACGCTCAGCAGTGCCGGAAGGTGCTCCTCGTCGTACCAGCTGTGGAAGTCCTCCAGGACCGACGGCTCCGCGGACATCATCACGTGGAGCAGCGCGGAGCCGGTCTGCTGCCGGTCCTGCGTGCCGGCACCGAGCCGCCGGTAGACCGTCCGGGCCAGTCCCAGGTCGAAGGCGACCCGCCGGGTCCACGGGCTGGGCTCGTCCACCAGACGCTGGAACTCTGGCCGTTTCATCGGCTCCAGGTCGGCCAGCTCGTACAGCGTCACGAATCCGAAGTCCGTCGGGCTGGAGAAGTCGGTGGCCTGCCTCGCGAAGCGCCGTCCGCCGAGGATGCCCGGGACCGCGACCATGTCGGCCAGGTGTTCCTCGTCGTACCACGCCTCAAAGTCCGCCACCTTGGGCTGCGGCACGCTCCAGCGGAGCTGCAGCAGGTTCGACCCGGTCTGCTGGGCTGGCATCGGTGGTCCTCAGCCCTGGTCGAAGACGATGACGGAGCGGGCGACCGCACCTGAGCGTACGTGCTCGACCGCCTCGTTGACCTTCTCCAGCGGGACCCGCTCGCTGACCAGGCCCTCGAGATTGATCCGCCCGCGCCGGTAGAGGTCCACGAGCAGTGGCAGATCCCGGGCGGGCGTCGCGTCTCCGCCCTGGGTGCCCATGAGCTTGCGCGAACCGAACAGCGTGCTCGCCGGGATCTCGAGGTTCTTGCCCGGAGGCGGGCTGCCCACCATCACCGTGGTGCCGCCCGGCTGGGTGGCGCCGAACGCCGCGGCGAGCACGGCAGGGCTCCCGGTGACGTCGAAGGCGTAGTCGGCGCCGCCGCGGACGATCTCACCGACCTGCTTGACCAGGTCGTCGGCGAGGATCGTGTGCGTCGCACCGAACTCCCCGGCCAGCCTGAGCTTCGACTCGATCACATCCGCCGCGATGATCGTGGTGGCTCCGGCCAGCACCGCGCCCTGGATGGCGTTGAGACCTACCCCGCCGCAGCCGACCACCAGCACGCTCGCGCCGGGCTCGACCTTCGCCGTGTTGAGCACGGCCCCGACCCCGGTGATCACGCCGCAGGCGGTCAGGGAGAGCAGGTCGAGCGGGGTGTCCTTGGCCACCTTGACGCACATGGCCTCGGCCACCACGGTGTATTCAGCGAACGACCCGATGCCGATGTACGGGCGGACGGCCTCGCCGCTGACGCTCAGCCGGGTTCCGCCGTCGGGCATCAGGCCCATGATGGCCGCCAGCCGCGATTTTGCGCTGCACAGGTGGGCCCGGCCGCGCGCGCAGTTGCGGCAGCGGCCGCAGGGGCCGTTCATGGCGACGATGACGTGGTCGCCCGCCTTGACGGAGGTGACGCCGGGGCCGGTGGCGGTGACCACCCCGGCGCTCTCATGGCCGGGGATGACCGGAAGCTGCCGGGCCACCGGGCTCTTGCCGTCGAGCGTCTTGAGATCGGAACCGCAAATTCCGGAGGCGGCGATCTTTACCAGCACCTCGCCCGCGCGGGGGTCCTCGACCCGCACGTCCGTGATCTCCAGGGGGGAGCCGAACTCCCGCAGTACCGCGGCCCGCATCGTGGTCATCCCGGCTCCTCCAGCGTTGATCGTGCGACCACGCTAGCACCAAGCACTTGCTTGTTCGAGGGTAGACCGGGGGCGATGCGTTCGGCGTACGGCCGATCAGCCGGGCCGCTCGGGGCCTGTTCCGCCCTCCCCGCCCTGAACCTCTTCGCCGGAGCACCTGATCGCTTCGCGAATGTGACGTAGCGCTCCTTTGGCGCATCGACGAGTTCCGAGGTTCTAGAATCATGTTCGGTCGTCGATGCGCGGGAGGATGAATGACCGGGGCCGGGTCGGCGATGCAGCGCGTCTTCGTGACAAGGGAGCGGCATGCTCTGGGGGCGGACCAGATAGACGCGCTCACCGAGTTGGCCGCCCGGGTCCGTGAGCTCACGGAAGCCGTCGTGCTCACCGATGTGGAGCCCGCCGAGGTGGCCGAAGTGACCGAGGAGGTCGCCAAGCTCACCGCCCGCCTCTCCGCCGCGCGCCGGGTGGCACCTCCGATCGCCCAACTCGACGGGCAGGGCCTGGTCCGTCAGCTCGCCAGCCCGGTCAGCGGCCGGCTCAACCCGATCGCGCCACCGGTCGAGATGAAGGCACAGCCGGACGGGTCGGTGCGTTGCGAGTTCACGCTGAGCGCCGTCTACGAGGGGCCGCCCGGCTTCGTGCACGGCGGCGTCTCCGCGCTCATCCTCGACCAATTGCTGGGCTCCGCGGCGGCCGTCAACGGCACTCCCGGCATGACCGCCACCCTCGACCTGCGCTACCGCCGGCCCACCCCGTACGGCGTCCCGCTGACCGCCGAGGCCAGGACGGTCCGGGTGGACGGCCGCAAGACCTATGCTGACGCCTTCATCGCCGGCCCGGACGGCAAGCCGACCGTCGAGGCCACCGCGATGTTCATCATGCCGCTGCGCTGAGCCGCGCGTCCGGATGAGGCTCGGCGTCAAACCCGCGGGGGATCCTCGCCAGGCCCCTGAGAGTGATCGTCCCACCTCGTACCTGGGTATCCCCGCAGATGGGGGAGTGATGAATGCAACGACGAGAGTGATCGCGACCTTCTACGAGGCGTTCGGGCGCGGGGATCCGGACACCATGGCGAAGTGCTACCACCCGGACGTCGTCTTCTCCGACCCGATCTTCCCCGAACTGCGGGGAGTGCAGGTCATGGAGATGTGGCGGATGCTGCTGGAGCGCTCCGCGGGGATCGAGGTCGTGGCGAGCGGCCTCGACGGGGACGACCGGTGCGGGCAGGCACACTGCGCGGTGCGGTACACGTCGCGGCGGACCGGCCGCGCGATGGACAACGAGATCGACGCCGGCTTCCGCTTCGCCGACGGCATGATCATCGAGCACAAGGATCACTTCGACTTCTGGCACTGGTCCCGGCAGGCACTCGGGATGCCGGGCCTGCTGCTCGGCTGGACCCCGTCCCTGCAACGGAAGGTACAGACGGCCGCCGTCGCCGGCCTGGTCACCTTCATGGGCAGATGGCCGTCGTAAGGCGAGTTCACGGGCAGATGGCCACATGTGTGGAACAGTGGCGGCCTCGAGTCACCTGATCAGTCGGCTGACGAGTCACGGGCCTGTGGACGGCCAGGATCAAGAACGGCGAGGTCGACCTCCAGTAAGGCCGGCGGCAGCTGAGGGACCGGGAACGCGCTCCAGGGTCCCGCCTCTGCTGGGGGACGGCCGAAGGTCCCCGCCCGCCACCCTCATGACGTACCCAGCCCGTCGGAGACCGGGACGTCCTCGGGTGTGAGGGTCATCCCGGCCGCTGCGGCCGCCTCCAGCAACAACGCCGCAAAGTCCTCCTCGCGGTGGCCGCGGCCGACCGCGTGCTGCACGATCTGGTGGGTCAGCGCCGCCACCGGCATCGGCACCTCCAGCTCGCGGGCCGCGGCCAGGCCCAGATCGAAGTCCTTGCGCAGCAGTACCGGCGTGAAGGTCGGGGTGAAGTCGAGGTTGACGAAGGCCGGGGTCTTGTAGCGGGTGAAGACCGAACCCATGACCGAGTCGTTGAGGAACTCCAGGAACGCCGCGCGCTCCACGCCGCCCTTCTCGGCCAGCACGGTGATCTCCGCCAGGGACTGGGTGACGACGCCCAGGAAGATGTTGTGGGCGAGCTTGACCAGCCGGGCCACCTCCCCCTCGCCGGCGTAGGTGGCCGCCCGAGCGACGGTCTCCAGCAGATCCCGTACCTCGTCGAAGGTCTCGCGCGGGCCGGAGGCGACCAGCGACAGCTTGCCCGCCTTGACGACCTTGGCGTTGCCGGACACCGGTGCCACGAGCAGGCTGGTGCCGAGCTTGGCGGCCTCGGCACGGACCTGTGCCGACACCTCGGACGAGACCGTTGAGCAGTCCACCAGGATCCGCGGCGACCGGCCCTCCTGGAGCACCCCGCCCTCACCCGTGGTGACCTGCGCGAAGTCGGCGGAGGCGGAGACCATCGTGAACACGATGTCGCGGTCGGCCAGCTCCGCCGGGCTGTCCACGATCACCGCGCCGAGCGCGGCCAGCGGTTCGGCCTTCGCACGGGTGCGGTTGTAGACGCTGACCGGGTGACCTGCCTTCAGCAGCCGGGCCGCCATCGCGTAACCCATCCGGCCGGTACCGATCCAGCCGAGGGTGCGCGAAGCTTCAGTGCTGCTCATCAGTCTCCTTGTCGGTCTGTGCGCCGCCGGTCTGTGCGGCTGTGGTCTGGGCGGCTGTGGCTGTGGCTTTGGCGGCTGTGGTTTGGGTGGAGTCGATCTGTGTGGTGGTGGTCTGTGTGGTGGTGGTCTGTGACGTGGTGGTCTGTGAGGTGGTACCGGCTGCGGGCTTGGCGGCCCCGAGATAGAGCCGGGCCACCTCGGGGTCGGCGAGCAGTTCCCGGCCGGTGCCGGTCAGCGCGACCACCCCGGCCTCCAGGACGGCGCCGTGGTGCGAGGCCGCCAGGCCCGACCGCGCGTTCTGCTCGACCAGCAGTACGGTGCGGCCGGTGGCGGCCAGCCGGCCGATCGCGTCGAACACCAGATGCCGGGACTTGGGATCCAGCCCGATGGACGGCTCGTCCAGCAGGATCAGCCGCGGATCGAACAACAGCGTGCGGGCCAGCTCGACCTGTTTCTGCTCCCCGCCGGACAACGACCCGGCGTGCGCGCCGCGCCGCTCGGCCACGATGGGGAACATCGCGGCGACCTCGTCGACGCGGCGTGTCAGCTCCCGCTCGTTGCCGCGCAGATAGCCGGCCATCAGCAGGTTGTCCCACACGGTCATCCCCGGGAACAGGCTGCGTTCCTGCGGTACGTGCACGATGCCGCGCAGGAGGTTGGCCCGCGGCGGACTGCCGGTGATGTCGTCGCCCTGGAAGACGACCCGCCCGGCACTCGGCCGCAGCAGGCCGCTGACCGCCTTCAGCACGGTCGACTTGCCCGCTCCGTTCGGCCCGATCAGGCAGGTCACCCCGCCCCCGAGGACGTCGAGGGTGACACCTTTGAGGATGTCGCCGGAGCCGTAGCCGGCCACGACGTCTTCCAGGTGCAACAGCACGGTGCCCGGCGGCGGGGCCTGCACGGTCTCGGCCACTTGACTGGTCACACTCACTCCCCTGCTAGTCACCGAGGTAGGCGTCCAGGACGCGTGGATCCGACTGCACCTGTACGGGCGTCCCGGACGCGATGGGGGCACCCCGATCGAGGACGATCACCGGGTCGCACAGGCGCATGACGAACTGCATGTCGTGCTCGACGATCAGGAAGGTCGTCCCGCCGGCATGGCGGGAGCGGATGTGCGCCTCCATCGTCTCGATCAGCACCGGATTGACCCCGGCGGTCGGCTCGTCGAGGAGCACCAGCCGGGGCTCGCTCACCAGCAGCGCGGCGAACTCCAGCAGCTTGCGCTGACCGAAGGACAGCTCCGCCGCGGTGAGGTCGGCGACCCGGTCCAGCCGGAACTCCTCCAGGAGCTCCGCGGCGCGCAGCCGGTCGGACCGGGAGATCCGCCGCCCGAACAGCGCCGCCAGGCTCCAGCCGCCCGCCACGACCAGGTTCTCCTGCACGCTCAGCTCGGGGAACACCCGAGCCTGCTGGAACGTGCGGGACAGCCCCCTGCGGTACAGGCGGCCCGGGTCCATGCCGGTGATCGTGCGGCCCGCGAAGGCGACGGTGCCGGAGTCGGCGGGCAGATAGCCGGTGACCAGATTGAACACCGTGGTCTTGCCGGAGCCGTTGGGGCCGATGAGGGCTGTCACGGTGTTCTCGGCGACGGTGAACGAACAGTCGTCCACCGCGCTGACCCCGCCGAAACGCTTGGTGAGGCCGGTGACCTCCAGCAAAGCGGTCATGCGCTCCGCCCTTCCCGGATCCGGGCGGCGGTGGGCAGCGGCCACGCCGTGGCCGCCGTGGCGGCCAGGCTCCGGCGCCGCCTGACCGCCGCGATGGTGGGCAGGATGCCCCTCGGCATGAACCGGATGATCAGCAGGAACACCAGCGCGTAGGCGATCAGGTAGAGCTTGCTGCCGCCGAGCTGGTACGCCAGGTACTGCTGGGCCGGTACGAGGATGACCGCGCCGACGACCGGGCCCCACAGCGTGCCACGTCCGCCCAGGAAGGTGATCAGCACCATGCCGATGGTGATCAGCGGATCGAAGGCGAACTGCGGGTAGACGAAGCCCACGTAGTAGGCCCAGACTCCGCCGACCATCGCCGTGATGGCGACGCTCACGCAGAACGCCAGCAGCTTGACCCCGGTGACGTGCACACCGATGCCTCGTGCTTTGTCCTCGTCGGCGCGTACCGCCGCCAGCGAGAGACCGATCTTGGAGTTGCGGGTGTACCAGCCGGCGCCCAGTGCCAGGAGCAGCAGAACGGCCATGGCGTAGTAGAAGGGGCGCTCGAAGGTGTCGGCGTTGAACGGCGCGATCGCCGTCGCGGCCCCCTGCGCTCCGCCGGTCAGGCCGTGCAGGTTGAAGGCCAGTGTCTGCGCGACGAACAGCAGGGTGATGGTGACGATGGCGAACACGTCGGCCCTGGTCCGCATCGCGATCGCGCCGATCGGCAGCCCGATCAGGGCGGCGGCCAGCGCGATGAGCGGCAGGATCGCGAACGGGAGCAGGCCATTGGACAACTGGTGGTCGCTGGGGAACAACAGCGCCACGCTGTAGGCACCGAAGCCGAAGAAGGCCGCGTGGCCGAGCGAGGGGTATCCGGCGTGTCCGCCGATCAGGTTCCACGAGGAGCCCAGCGCGGCGTACATGACGGTGAACACCAGCATGCTCACCACCCAGTGCTGCGGCATCGCCAGCGGCGCGGCCGCGAGCACCACCACCAGCACCGCGGCTTTGGACAGGCCGGACCGGCTCATATCGCACCTCGCATGACGGTCCCGAACAGGCCGCGCGGCCGGACGAGGAGGACTGCCAGTAGCACCACGAAGAAAGTGAACTGGCTCCAGGTCGGTGACCAGGCGACCGAGACCACCGAAGAGGCGACGCCGATGAGGACCCCGGCGACGATGGCGCCGCCGAGGCTGCCCAGCCCACCGAGCACCACCACCGACAGCAGCTGCGAGATCAGGTCGTAGTGGCTGCCGGAGTTGAACGGATAGATCAGGCCGAACACCGATCCGGCGGCGGCCGCCGTCGCGGTGCCGAGACCGAAGCCGAGCGCCCTGATCCGGCCCGGGTTCACCCCGAGCAGCTGGGCCGCCTCGGGGTTCTGCACGGTCGCCCGCACCGCGCGGCCGAACCGCGTGCGGTGCAGCAGGAGGTACAGCAGGCCGATCACCGCGGCCGACAGCAGGAACGCGTACAGCCGTACCGCGCTGATGTGATAGCCGGCGACGGTGAACGAGGAGTTGGCGTACGAGGCGTTCACGCTCTTGTAGGTGGTGCTGTAGAACACCGAGAGCGCGCCCTCCACCGCCAGCGCGATCGCGAAGGTCACCAGGATGGACAGCTCGGCGACGTCCTCACGGCGCAGTTGCCGCAGGAACAGCCACTGCGCGGCGACGCCCAGGCAGAACAGCGCCGGGGTGGTGATCAGTACGGACAGGAACGGGTCCACCCCGAGCGAGGTGAACAACGAGTAGCTCAGGTACGCCGACAGGATCACCATGGCGCCCTGGGCCAGGTTCACCACTTTCATGATCCCGAAGATCAGCGTCTGGCCGCTGGCCATCAGCGCGTAGACGCCGCCGGTGAGGATCCCGAGCAGGATGCCCTGGATGATCGTGTGCACGTCAGCCGTTCCAGGCGGGCTTGGGCGCCAGGGGCGCGTGCTGGGCGATGGACGCGGGGAACACCGGGACCAGCTTGTGGTCGATCCACTGCTCCAGATGGAAGGAGCCAGTCGGCGCGCCGTTGGCGTCCCAGGACAGCGAACCCAGCAAGGTCGGCCAGCTGCCGGAGTGCAGGGTGGAGATGATCGTGGCGTTGTCCACCTTGCCGGTCTTGGCCGCGACCAGTTCGAGCAGCTGGCCGCAGGCGTACGCCTCCGCGCTGGTGTTGTCGATCTGCTGCGCGGTGCCGCCGTACTTGGACGTGTACTCCGTGGTGAACTGGGCGCTGCCCGGCTCGGGGGAGCCGGGGAACCAGTCGCCCGCTCCGAAGATGCCGGTGGTGTTGTTGACGCCGACCTTGTCGGGGAACTCCAGCGGGGAGTTGGAGCCGTTGGACATGAACATGTACTTCGGGCTGAACTTGAGCTGGATCAGTGCCTTGACCTGCTGGTAAGCGTCGTTGGACTGGGTGCCCGAGACGATCACGTCCGGCTTGGCGGCGGCCACCTTGGACATCACCGGCGTCAGGTCGGGCGCCTCGGCGGGATAGATGCCCTTGTAGACGGTCCGGATGCCGGCGGCCTCGAACCGGGCCCGGATGCTGTCGGCGATCGGCGACGAGAACGGGTCGTCCAACGACGGATAGGCCGCGGTCGCGGGCCGCTGGCCGGCCGGCAGCGACAGGATGTAGTCGGCGAAGACGTTGCCGGAGGCGACGACCGGGGCGGGCTGCACGAAGAACAGGTTGCTCAGGTGCTCGGCGAAGACCTTCGGGCCGCCACCGGCCGGCTCCAGGAAGGAGTAACCGAACCGCTTGGCGATCTGCCCGGCGGGAGCGGTGAGCAGGCTGGAGAAGGGACCGAAGACCAGATCGGCGTGGTCGCGGGTGATCAGGTTGGTGTAGTTGGTCACCACCTGGTTGGGGCTGGACAGGTCGTCGACGACCTTGAGCTGGACCTTGCGGCCGAGCAGGCCGCCCTTGGCGTTGATGTGGTCGGCCCAGAGCTGGTAGCCGCGCTGGGCCGCCTTGCCGGGGTCGGCGAAGTCTCCGGTCAGGGACAGCGAGATGCCGATGGTCAGCTTCTTCGATCCGGCCGACGACGAGCTCTTCGAGCTTCCGCAGCCGGTGACCACGAGCCCGGCCGCACAGGCCAGGGCGCAGAGTCTGGTTCCGTACGACCTTCCCCGATTGGTCAAACGATTGCTTCGGTCCACCGTGGGGCCTTCCTCTCGCAGGTCGAACATGACACGTCGAAAATGGAGTCACTGGACCTGCCCCGGGCGGGCCGCGGTCCCTCAGGCGATTGACGTCCGTACCGCAATCGATTGTCGCGAGGTTAGGCCTGCTTCATGGAACATGTCAATGGTGTTAACGAGAGCCCATAACAATCGATTGCGAAAGTGATCGTCGACCCTTAGGCTCACTGTTGTGACAGTGACACTGCGCGACGTGGCCCGTGCCGCGCAGGTGCATCCGGGCACGGCCAGCAAGGCCCTCAACGAGGCGACCCGCTCCCAGGTCGCCTCGGCCACCGCCCAGCGGGTGCTGGCCGCGGCCGAACGCCTGGGGTATCAGCCCAACACCCTCGCCCGGGGCCTGCGCACCCGCCGGTCCTATGCCGTCGGAGTCGTACTGCCCGACCTGACCAACCCGCTGTTCCCGCCGATCGTGCGCGGTGCCGAGCAGGCGCTGGCGGCCGCCGGCTACATCACGCTGATCGTGGACACCGACAACGACCCGGCGGTGGAGGAGCGGCTCATGACGATGCTGCGAGCCCGGCGTGCCGACGGCTACCTCATCGCCACCGCGCGCCGGGAGCATCCCCTCGTCGAGCAGGCCGCGGCCGATGGGCTGCCCATGGTGCTCGTCAACCGCGTCACCGAGGTCGCGTTGGTGCCCGCGGTCGCCGGTGATGAGGTCGCGGGGGTCGCCTCGGCCATCGAGCATCTGGTCTCGCTGGGTCATCGCCGCATCGGGCATCTGGCCGGCCCGCAGGACCTGTCCACCGGGTTCGGCCGCTACCAGGCGTTCCTGGCAGCCGGGCGGCGCTTCGGCCTGGCCGCCGCCGACTGCCCGGTCACCTTCGCGGACGCCTACAGCGAACCGGCCGGAGTGCAGGCCGCGCGGCAGATGCTTTCCCAGCCCGCCCGGCCGACCGCCATCGTGGCGGGCAACGACCTCATCGCCATCGGTTGCCTCGACGTGCTGGCGGAGATGGGGCTGCGCTGCCCGTCCGACGTCTCAGTGATCGGGTTCAACGACATGCCGATGCTCGCCCGGCTCGACCCCCCGCTGACCACCGTTCAGCTACCCCAGCAGGAGATCGGGGCGGAGGCCGCCCGGCTGCTGCTGGAGAGCATCGCCAGTCCCGGCGGCCCGGCCAAGCGCCTGTTGCTGCCCTGCCGGCTGGTTATCCGCGCCTCGACCGCCGCCCCCGCCTGACGCGCGCTGAACGCGGGAAGGCCCTCCTGGGACTCGACCAGCTGTAGTCCGGGGCCGATCGAGTCAGGTGAACTGCCTCCTCGTGTACGGACGAACCCTCGGCCCGGTGGTGGATCGCCGCGCGCGTGGGACCGTGAGCCTACCAAGCGACCGCTAGTTTGGTACGAGGGGTCGCCCAGGGCATGCGGGGTCATTGCGATCTGCCGGGGGTGATCCGATCTGGTGGGGTGATCTGGTGGGGTGATCTGGTGGTCTTTCAGTGCGTTGACAGCGCGCTGAACCGAGCCCTAGTGTCCCAAGCGAGCGCTAGGTTAGTTCGGAGGGGTGCGTGGATCTCAGCTTCAGCGATCGTCAGCAGGCGTTCCGTGCCGAGGTGCGCGCGTGGCTCGCGGCTCATGTTCCCTCCGAACCCCTCCCGTCCATGGACACCGTCGAGGGCTTCGAGCGGCACCGCGCCTGGGAGCGGGAGCTCGCCGGGGCCCGGCTGTCGGTGGTGTCCTGGCCGGAGGAGTTCGGCGGGCGCGCGGCCGACCTCACCGACTGGCTGATCTTCGAGGAGGAGTACTGGGCGGCCGGTGCTCCCGGCCGGGTGAGCCAGAACGGCATCTTCCTGCTCGCCCCCACCCTCATGGCGTACGGCACCGACGAGCAGAAACGCAGATTCCTGCCCGCGATGGCGACGGCCGGGCAGGTCTGGGCCCAGGCCTGGTCGGAGCCCGAGGCCGGCAGCGACCTCGCCTCGCTGCGTGCCACGGCCACCCCCGAGGGCGACGGCTGGCGTCTGAACGGGCAGAAGACCTGGAGCTCCCGCGCCGTCTACGCCGACTGGGGGTTCGGGCTGTTCCGCAGCGACCCGGAGTCCGAGCGGCACCGCGGTCTCACCTACTACCTGTTCCCGCTGGACGCGGAGGGGGTGACCGTACGGCCGATCGCCCAGCTCGACGGCGACCCCGGTTTCGCGGAGATCTTCTTCGACGACGTATTCGTCCCGGGCGACCAGGTGCTCGGCGGCATCGGCCAGGGCTGGAAGGTCGCCATGGCCACCACCAGCTCCGAGCGAGGTCTCACGCTCCGCAGCCCCGGACGGTTCATGGCCACCGCCGACCGGCTGCTCGCACTCGCCAGGACCAGCGCCGACCAGACCCTGCGCGACGCCGCCGTGCAGGCCTGGCTGGACGCCGACGCCTACCGGCTGCACACCTTCCAGGCGGTGGCCCGGCTCGAGGAGGGCATCGAGCTCGGCGCCGACTCCAGCCTGATGAAGGTGTTCTGGTCCGAGCTGGACCTGCGGCTGCACGAGCTGGCGCTCGAACTCCTCGGCCCACGCGCCACGCTGTCGGCCGGGGCACCGGACGCGGCGGGCCGCTGGCTGGACGGATTCCTGTTCTCCCTGGCCGGGCCGATCTACGCGGGAACCAACGAGATCCAGCGCAACATCATCGCCGAGCGGGTTCTGGGGCTGCCGAGATGAAGTTCTCCTTCACCGAAGACCAGCGGCTGCTGGCTCGGGCCGTCCGCGAGGCGCTGGCCAAGAGCTGCCCGCCCGAGACCGTACGGGCCGCCAAGGCCGACCCGGCCGTGCGCCGCGGGGACGCCTGGCGGGCCCTCGCCGAGCTGGGACTGCTGGGTGCTCACGTGCCCGAGGAGCACGGCGGCCTCGGGCTCACGCCGCTCGACACCGTTCTGGCGTACGAGGAGATCGGCCGGGCGGCCGTCCCCGGGCCCATCGTGGAGACCGCGGTCGCCGCCCCCCTGGTCGTCGGCACCGAGTGGCTGGAGCGGATCGCCACCGGAGCGGCGGCGGTCTCGGTGCGCACCGACGACTCGCCCTACCTGCTCGACGCCGACCTGGCGGACCTGCTGATCCTCCAGGAGGGCCACGGCCGCACGCTCGCCGTCCCGGGCACCGTCGAGCTCACCGAGCAACCTTCCGTGGACCCCACCCGGCGGCTGTTCAGTGCGGACGCCGGCACCGGCGGACGGCAGATCGACCATCCGGGGCTGGACCGCGCATTCGACCAGGCCGCGCTGGCGACGGCCGCCCAGCTGCTCGGCCTCGGCCGTCATCTGCTCGACGCCGCGGTCGCGTACGCCGGGCAGCGCAAGCAGTTCGGCAAGCAGATCGGGTCTTTCCAGGCGGTCAAGCACCAGCTGGCCGATGTCGCGATCGCACTGAACTTCGCGGCACCCGTCGTGCACCGGGCCGCGTACTCGCTCACCCACGAGGGTGCCACCGCCTCCCGGGACGTGTCCGCCGCCAAGGTCGCCGCGGCCGCCGCCGCCCAGCGAGCCGTCCGGACCGCGCTGCAGGTCCACGGCGGCATCGGTTACACCGACGAACTCGACCTGCACCTGTGGTTCGCGCGGGTATGGTCGCTGCGCACCACCTGGGGCGACGATCGGGTGCACCGCGCCCGCCTGTGCGCCGCACTGCTCGGCGAGTCCACGACCGTACGACTTCCCTAGGCAGGTCCCAGATGACCATCACCGTGGCCAGCGATGTCGGCGGCACCTTCACCGACGTCGTCCTCACCCGGGCCGACGGACGGGTGCACGTGGTCAAGACCCTCACCACTCCTGACGATCCGACCGTCGGGCTGCTGCGCGGCTGCGCGGCCGTACTCGAACTGGCCGGGGTCGCACCGGCAGAGGTGGACCGGTTCGTGCATGCCACGACTCTGGCCACCAACGTGATCCTGGAGCGGCGCGGCGTCTCGGTCGCGTTCGTCACCACCGAGGGCTTCCGTTCACTGCTCGCGCTCGGCCGCCAGGCCAGGGTGGAGGAGGAACGCTTCGACCTGGCCTTCGAGCCGGCCGACCCACCCGTGCCGCTGACGCACACCTTCACCGTCCCGGAACGTGTGTCGGCCGCCGGCGAGGTCCTGCGACCGCTCGACGAGGAGGCGGCCGTGCGGGTGGCGGACGAGATCGCCGGGCTGGGAGTACAGGCCGTCGCGATCTGCCTGCTGCACTCCTACGCCAACCCGGCACACGAACGGCGGCTGGCCGCCCTGCTCGCGGAACGGCTGCCCACCGGTGTGCCGGTCGTGCTGTCCGCCGAGGTCTGGCCAGAGCTGGGCGAGTACGAGCGGTCCACCACCACCCTCATGTCGGCCTATGTCGGGCCCGTCATGGCGTCCTATCTACATCGCCTCGGTGCGCAGCTCCGTGAACTGGGCATCATCGCCCCCGTCCACGTGATGGAGTCGGCGGGCGGAGTGCTGCCCGCGGCGCTGGCGGCCTCGCGGGCCGTCTACACCATCGAGTCCGGTCCCGCCGCAGGCGTGATCGCCGCCGCCCGGCAGGGCGCGGCCCGTGGCCTGGCCGACCTGATCTCCTTCGACATGGGCGGCACCACCGCCAAGGCCGGCCTGGTCCGGGGCGGCCGGCCAGGTATCACCCACGAGTTCCAGGTCGGTGGCAAGGGCAGCTTCGGCGGACGCCGGGCCGGCACCGGCATACCGATCAAGGTGCCGGCCATCGATCTGGCCGAGGTGGGCTCCGGCGGCGGCTCGATCGCATGGGTGGACGCCGGCACGCTACGGGTGGGACCGATGTCGGCCGGCGCCGACCCCGGACCGGCCTGCTACGCGCGCGGCGGCACCCGGCCCACCGTCACCGACGCGAACCTGGTGCTCGGCTATCTCGACCCCGACGGTTTCGCCGAGTTCACGCTCTCGGTCGAAGCCGCTCTCACCGCCATCGCCGAGCACGTCGCCGGGCCGCTGGGAGTGCCGGTGATCGACGCCGCCGCGGCCATCCACGACATCGCCAACGCGCAGATGAGCGCCGCCGTGCACGTGGTGACGGTACGGCGAGGCATCGACCCCCGCGGCTTCACCCTGGTCGCCCTGGGCGGGGCGGCCCCCACCCACATCGCCCGGCTGGCCGAACGTTTCGGCATCGGCAGGGTCCTGGTGCCGCCCTACTGCGGGGTTGGCTCGGCGGTCGGGCTGCTGTACGCCGACCTGGCCGTGGAGCGCGCCCGTACCTTCCTGGTCGCCGCGGACACGCTGACCTCCGCCTCCAGCGCCGCGGCCCCCACCTCCGACGCCGCCCTGTCGGACCTGGCGGAGGCCTTCACCGACCTGGAGCGGTCGGCCCGCACCGACCTGTCCGCCGAGCCGTCGAGTGTCCCGGAACCGGAGGGGCCCGCGGTGCCGGACACCCCATGGGCCGGCGGGCGAGACACCCCACAAGACATCCCACGGGACATCCCACGGGTCGGCGCACGGGCCGGCGCACGGGCGGGTGAGGTGGTGGTGCGGTCGGTGGGGATCCGGTTCATCGGGCAGGCCCACGCCTTCACGGTCGAGCTGGCGGGGGGACAGCTCACGCGGGACTCGATCCGGCACGCGGTGGAGGAGTTCTACAAGCGCTACCGCGAGTCGTACGGAATCGATCTGCGCGACCCCGTCGAGATCACCACCGCCCGGGCCCGGGTCACCCTCCCCTCGCACCCCGAACCCCACGCGAGCGACGGCGGGGTTCACGACGGTGGGGTTCACGACGGGGTTCACGGTGGGGTTCGCAACGGTGGACTTCAGGATGGCGGCGGTGCGTCGGTCAACGGATCGGCGGGGGCGTTCCGCAGAGGCTCCCGCCGGGTCGTGTTCGACGGGAAGGTCCGGGAGGTGCCCGTCATCGTCCGGAACGACTGCCCTCCGGGTACGGAGCTGATCGGGCCGTGCGTGGTCACCGAGCCCCAGTCCTCGCTGCTCGTGCCGCCGGGCTGGCACGGGACCGTCGACGACCGGGGAGCCGTCCTCCTCGAGCACTCACCTCCGTGATCACATGATCATGCGACGACCCGCTGCGGGATCGCGGAGACGGGATCGCGGAGACGGGCTCACGGACACGGGATCAGGGACACGGGCTCACGGACACGGGCTCACGGACACGGGATCAGGGAGACGGGATCAGGGCGGGATGACGGGAGAGTGGAAGTCCGATGGCGGATGATCTGACGGCGGAGATTCTGCGGAACGCACTGTGCGTGGCGGCCGAGGAAGCCAGCATCGTCGTCGTGCGGTCCGCGTACTCGACTTTCATCGTCGAGGGCGCGGACGCGGCGGCCGCGGTCCTGGACGCCGACGGAAGGCTGGTCGCGCACTCGCTGTCCACCGCGATCGTGCAGTGCGCGAGCCTGCGCAGTGCGCTGCCGTATGTGCTGCGCACCTTCCCGCCCGGGAGCATGGCGCCGGGGGAGGTGTTCATGCTCAACGACGTCTATCAGGGCGGCATCCACGCCAACGACCTGCTGGTCTTCCGGCCGGTGTTCGTGGACGGCACGCCCGCCTACTTCACCGGCACGCTCATCCATGTCGCGGACCTGTCCGGGATCTCCGCGGGCGGCATGGCCAGTGACGCCACCGACGTGTTCCTGGAGGGCGTGCAACTGCCACCGATCCGGATCGCGACCGCCGAGGGGCTGGTCGACGACATGGCCCGGCTGCTGGCCGCCAACAGCCGCACCCCCGAGCGGCTGCTGGGCGACGTCCGGGCCCTCATCGCCGGCGCCAACGTGGCGGCGAAGCGGCTCGAGGACATCATCGGGCAGTACACCGCGGCCGGGCTGGCCCAGGGCGTCAAGGACTACCTCGCGCACACCGAGGCCAGGATGCGGGCCGAGCTGGCCGTGCTGCCGGACGGCGTCTACCAGGGCGAGTTCCGGCTGGACGACGACCGGTTCGGGGAGCACCACATCAGGGTCACGGTCACCCTCGACCAGAGCCTCGACCCGGGCGGGGTCACCGTCGACTTCGAGGGTACCGACCCGCAGGTGGCGTGGCCGATCAACTCCGGCTTCTCGCAGACCAGCGGCGGGGTGATGTACGCGCTCCGCTGCTACGTCGATCCCTCGCTGCCGCTGAACGAGGGCTGTTTCGCGGCCATCGACCTTCGGCTGCCGGAGGGCAGCCTGGTCAACTGCACGCCCCCGTACCCGGGCGGCGGCCGCTGGGCGACGGTCGCCGCCGCCGAAGAGGCGATCTTCGCCGCGCTCACCCAGGTGCTGCCCGAGCGCGGCGTCGCGGCCTCCGGCATCTTGCAGGGCTTCAGCATCAGCGGGGTGAGCCGGCCGTGGCTGCACATGGCATTCGACCTCGGTGGCATGGGTGCCAGCGCGCGCCGGGACGGGCCGGACGCGACCGGCGCGCTGTTCGGCGGCGGGCGCAACATCATTCCGCAGGTCGAGCCGATCGAGGCGCGGCTGCCGGTCCGGGTCGAGGAGGTCTCCCTGATCCCCGACTCGGGCGGGATCGGGACGCACCGCGGCGGGCTGGGCACCCGTACGGTCATCCGGATGCTCGAGGACGCCCGGGTGGACACCCGAGGCGATCGGCTCACCTCCCCGCCGCCGGGTGCCTCCGGCGGCAGGCCGGGGCGGGGCGGTGGCTACTACCGGGAGCGCGTCGACGGCACTCGTGAGCCGCTCAGCTCCAAGGGCACCCGGCAGCCGCTGGCCGCCGGAGAGGCCCTGGTGCTGGAGACCTCGGGCGGCGGCGGCTACGGCGACCCCGCCGAACGCGCACCCGAAGCCGTACGCAAGGACCTCGCCGACGGGCGCACGAGCATATGACCGACGAAGCGACCTCGTGACCGGGGAGCTCATGACCGGGAGCTCGTGATCAGGGAGCTCGTGAGCGGAGAGCTCGTGAGCGGAGAGCTCGTGAGCCGGGAACGGAGAGGGAGACGGAATGAAGTTCGGAGTACCGCTGGGGCTGGTGCATCCCGGGATCTGGCTCGACCTGGCGCGGGAGGCTGACCGGCTCGGTTTCGAATCGGTGTGGATGCCCGAGCACCTGGTCTTCGCCACCGACCTGTCGACCGCGAACTACCCCGGGACCTCCTCGCCCGGCATCGTGCCCGCCACGCCCATCCATGACGCGCCCTCTTATCTGTGCGCGCTGGCGGCCGTGACCGAGCGGGTCAGGCTGGGCACCGCCGTCTACCTGTTCGGGCTGCGGCATCCCTTCATCACCGCGCGGGCCTTCGCCACCCTCGACCACATCTCGAACGGCCGGGCGATCGTCGGTGTCGGCTCCGGCTGGTACGAGGGGGAGTGGCTGGCGGCGGGCGTGGACTTCGGCACCCGAGGCAAGCGGCTCGACGAGGCCATCGAGGTGGCCCGCCGGCTTTGGACGGAGGAGACGATCGAGCACCACGGCGTGTTCTTCGACTTCCCCGAGGTGGCCTTCGAACCCAAGCCGGTGCAGTCGCCGCTGCCGGTCGTGGTCGGCGGCGAGTCCACGGCGGCGCTGCGCCGGGCGGCCCGCTGCGACGGCTGGATCAGCATGCCGCAGACCCTGGACGGCGTCCGGTCCCAGCTCGACCGGCTGCGGGCCTTCCGGGAGGAGGCCGGCCGTTCGGACGAGCCGTTCGAGGTCACCGCGCACGCCTACGAGTTGAGCGGGCCGGACGAGATCGCCGAATGGGACAAGCTGGGTGTGGACCGGCTGATCGTACGGCCCTGGCGCCGCACTCGTGAGGCGGTGGGAAAGCTCGCCGAATTCGCCGCGGAGTACGGCCTCCGGACGTGATCCGCGCCGCCGGGGCAGCTGTGTGATCGCGTGGTGTAGCCCGCCCCCGCTCGTACTTGCATAATCTGAGCGTCGCTCTCACGAGTTCTGTGACGGATCAGGTCACGCACCGGGCGACGTAAGCGCAGCCTGCGCCTGCCTGATGAGGGCGGCCAGATCCTCTGCCGTGGGGGCTTCGAGCAGCGAACGCTGCCGGTGGAGTGGCGGCGGAAGCGCCCACCAGCTGTGGCTGTACGGGCCGTACCAGCAGCGCCACCCGGGAAAGCCACGCGTCAACGTCCGCGCCGTGTCGTCGTGCTCGGCCATTCGTGCTCCTTGGACTCGCCGGGTGGCGGGAATCGCCAATCGCAGAGAGGGAGAGTCAGTTCCGGACCTCGTCGCGCGTGACCCGGCACACCCGCCCCAGACGGGGTGTGCCGGGTCACGCGCGATCGACGGCGTCGTTGCCTCGGATCGTGTCCGGGTTACTTCGCGGCGTGCACGAACTGGTCGGTGTAGGTCTTGCTGAGATCGATGTTCTTGCCCATCACGTCCTTGTTGAACGCGGAGAGCACCTTCAAGTTCGTGGGCGGCCCGTTCGGGGGCATGATGCCGGTCGGGTTGTAGATGCCCTTCTCACTGTCCAGAGCGCTGATGTAGGCAGCCTTCCCGGCACCGGCGTAGTAGTCGGCAGGCACCTTGTCGGTGATCTCCGCGCCGGTATGGGTGTGGATCCACTGCAGGGTCTTGACGTAGGCGTTGACCAGCTTCTGAACGATCGCCGGGTTCTTTTGGATGTACGCCGTGGACATGTAGAGCGACGTCGCGGGGTACTCGCCGCCGAGCGCCTGTGCCGCACCTGCGGCAGTGCGCATGTCGAGGAGGATGTAGGCCTGCTTGTTCGCCAGCAACTGCGAGACGGTCGGCTCGGTGGTCATGGCGCAGTCGACGTTCTTGTGCGTCATGGCACCGATCAGAGTGGCTCCCGATTGGACGCCGAGGCGGTGGATGTTCTTGGGGTCCACGCCGTTCTTCTGTGCCAGGTACTGGGTCAGGAAGTCGGTGGAGGAACCGAGGTCGGTGATGCCGAGGTTGCGGCCCTTCCAGTCGGCCGGAGACTTGATCTGGCTCTTGAGGTCGTTGCGGCACAGCTCGACCTCGCCAGGCGTGACCAGCATCGACACGACGGACTCCGCCGACTGTCCCAGTCCTTGCAAGGCGATGGTGTGGTCGTAGAACCCGCCGACCCCGTCGACCTTGCCGGCGAGCATGTTCGTGGTGGCGTCGACGCCCGCCGGCTCGTCGGACAGGGCCACGTTGAGGCCCTGGTCCTTGTAGTAACCGAGCTGCTGAGCGAGCATGAACGGCAGGTAGATCTGCTTGTTCAGGCCGCCGACCATGATGCTGACCTTGGAGCCTGACGAGGCACCGACGTTCGTCGTCGTTCCCTTGGACTGGCTTGCCTTCGAACTGCACCCGCTGACGACCAACGCGGCCGCGGCTGCGATCGCGAGGGCGGTCATCCTCTTACTTTTGGGCACGAGCATCTCCTTTGCTGGGGTGGGGTGGGGAAGAATCTGTTGGATGCGCTCTGGCGTTGATCTGACCCGTGCGGAAGCCTCGGGTCACAGATCCGATCCGGAGAGCTGGGCCGGGCGCCAGCGGAGCAGGTGGTTCTCCAGCCGTGTTATGGCCCATTCGGCTGCCAGGGCGACGAGGCCCATGATGACCATGGCGCCCCAGACACCGTTGGCGTCGAAGGTGCCCTGGGCGTTCTTGATCAGCACGCCGAGGCCTTGTGAGCCGCCGAGGAATTCTCCGACGATGGCGCCGATGAGTGCGAAGCCGAAGCTCACGTGCAGGCTGGCGATGATCCAGGTGAACGCCGAGGGCAACACCACCTGCCGGGTCACCTGCCAGCGTGAGCCGCCGAGGATGGTGGCGTTGGCGATGAGGTTCCGGTCGACTTCGCGGACGCCTTGAAAAGCGTTGAAGAAGACGCCGAAGAATACCAACACGATCACTAGCAGGACCTTCGATTCGATGCCGAGACCGAAGGCCAGAACGAACACCGATCCCAAGACGATGCGGGGAATCGAGTTCAGGACTTTGATGTAGGGGCTGAAGACATCGGCGAGGAACCGGATACGCCCGAGAGCGATCCCACAGGTGATACCGAGCGCGGTCCCGATGAGGAAGCCGATGAACGCTTCCTCGAGCGTGACCTTGATCTGGTCGCCAAGTGAGCCGATGGCGGTGCCATCGACGATCCAGGTATGCAGTCGGCTGAAGATTCCCGAGGGAACACCGTACAGAATGATCTTGCGTGAATCGTTTCCGACCCAGAGCTGCCAGCCCCCGATGATGACGACGAGTACGGCGAGTTGAGTGCAGTGCACCACCACCTTGCGCCGTCGCGCCCTGGATCGGTGTGCACGCTCGGTCGCGGAAATCTCCAGATCCTCGTCGGCTGCGGTGACGCTCGTGTCAACGGCCATCACGAGGCCTCTTCACTGACCGCTGCGATGGTCTGCGCGTACGCCGTATCGACCTCGGAGCGAAGGGCTTCCCAGATCTGGTGGTAAAGGTCGACGAAGCGCGGCTCGAAACGGACCTCTTGTACCACCCGCGGCCGGGGAAGGTCGATGTCGAAGGTCGACTTGACGGTTCCGCCCGGACCGGCGGTGAGCACAACGACCTTGTCGGCCAGGGCGATTGCTTCCTCAAGGTCGTGGGTGACGAACACGACGGCGGGACGGGTGAGATCCCACAGTTGCAGCAGCTCGTTGGACATGATCGCCCGGGTCTGGACGTCCAGGGCGCTGAACGGTTCGTCCATGAGCAGGATTTGTGGCTCATTGATCAGGCTCTGCGCCAGCGCAACGCGCTTGCGCATTCCGCCGGAGAGTTGGTGGGGGAACCGGTCTTCGAATCCGGCGAGTCCGACTCGGCTGAGCCAATCCCTTGCCTTGGCGTAGGCCTGCGGCTTACTCGTTCCGCGGAATCTCGGGCCGAGCGCAACGTTGTCGAGCACTGTCTTCCACGGCAGTACCGCGTCTGTCTGGAACATGAATGCGACGCCGGGGGTGATACCGGATACATCTTTGCCGTGGACCTTGACCGTGCCGAGCGAGGGCCGCTCAAGACCGGACACCAGGGTCAGTGTGGTGGACTTTCCGCAGCCGGTCGGTCCGACTACGGCACAGAACTCCCCTGGTTCAACCTGAAGGTCAAGGTCTTTCAGCGCCGTGTAGATCGAACCGCTCGGCGTGGTGAACCGCTTCGTCACGGCTTGCAGATCAATCGCCGGCACCCCGGCCTGTTCCGGCGATCGGCGCTCCTGTGGTTGCACCATTAATCCCTCCCCTGGTATCCGCCGGCACGCCCAGCGGGTGCGCGGCGTGCCGGTTGGGAGGACCATAGAGCGCCGGAAACATTGGCGAAATAATTGCGCGGGTTCTGCTGTTATTTTCGCGTAACCCGCTTTATTGCTCATAAGTCGATAAAGCTTAGAGTTTTGGTGACTTTTGCGCGTTTTGCTCAACGAGGCTTGGCGGGCTGCCGGCCACGTGCTCCGATGGGTGTGCTCTGATGGGCCGGCGCGTCAGGATGAGCCGTTGACGAGGGAGGGGTGAGCCGATGTGGCGTTCGCGGACTCTCGGGTCACAGATCCTCCTCGGCGGTAGCCCGATCTTGTTAGGGGTTCGGCTTCGTCCGGCGGACGGCCATCCGTCTCCGTAGGGGAGGCGGGCTGCCTCCGTACGGGGGAACAGGTGGCCGTGGAAGGTAGTGCCGAAGGGTCAAAGCGATCTTCCATCGGTTGGGCCAACGCTTGCGCGGCCGTCCCGGCCGGGCTAGGGCCGGTCTGGACGAGTCTCGTCGTCGTTGCCGCGGTGTCCCGGACAGGTCGCCGTTTTGTGCATATTGCTCACGAGCCGCCAATAGGCTGATTTGTCCTCGCTTGACATACTCATGGCATGTGGCCCTTCGGCCGGAAGCTGTCCACTCGCATCCTGACCAGCCAACTCACCATACTGGTGGCGAGCATGCTGGTCGGCTTCGCGCTGTTCGCCCACGAGGAGCGCGCCCAGCTCGACACGCAGTACAAGCAGCGTGTCCTGGCCATCGCCCGGACCGTCGCGACCACACCCGAGATCAAGGCCGCCATGGAGTACGGCGGCGCGGGCGACCTCGTCCAGCGCACCGCCGAGCGGATCCGGACCGCCACCCATGCCACCTACATCGTGGTGATCGACACGCGCGGGATCCGGCACTCCCACCCCAATCCGGCGTTGATCGGCCGGCCCATCGAGGAGCCCCTGATCAGCGACGACAACGACCATGTCGGCATCGACAACGGAAGCCTCGGCCGCTCCGCCAACGGCAAGGCCCCGATCACCGGGCCCACCGGCGCGTTCGTGGGTGAGGTCTCCGCAGGGATCTCCGAAAATGAGGTTTCCGGTGCGCTGTGGGGGGTCCTGCCCGCCTTCGCCCTATGGTTCGGCCTGGCGCTGGGCTTTGGTGCCATCGCCTCCTATGCGCTGGCCTGGCGGCTCAAACGGCGCACCTTCGGACTGGAACTCGAGGAGATCGCCAAACTGCTCCAGGAGCGCGAGGCCATGCTGCACGGCATAAAGGAGGGCGTGATCGCCTTCGACCCCGCCGGGCTGGTGACCATCGTGAACGACGAGGCGCGGCGGCTGCTCGGGCTGAGCACCGCGGGGCTCGGGTTCCCGCTGGAGGAGCTGTTGCCGCCCGGAAGGCTACGTGATCTGCTCGCGGGCAACACCGGCGGCCTCGACGCGGTGGTCCTCACCGATGAGCACTACCTCACCGTCAACCGGAGGCCGGTGACCCTGAGCGGCCGCGAGTTCGGGGCCGTCGTCACTCTGCGGGATCGCACTGAGCTCTCCGGCCTGCTGCGCGAGCTGGACAGCGTACGGGGCCTGACCGACGCCTTGCGGGCCCAGCAGCACGAGTTCTCCAACCGCATGCACACCGTCGCCGGGCTGCTGGAGCTCGGTGAGCCCGAGGAGGCGCTGGCCTACCTGACCGCGGCCGAGGGCGCTGAGGCCGCGCTGTCGGAGTCGGTACGGGAGCGAATCGCCAACCCTCTGGTGGTCGGGCTGATCCTGGCCAAGTCCACGGTCGCTGCCGAACGAGACGTCACCCTCACCCTGACCGACGACTCCTGGCTGGGTGACTCGCCGCCCCATGTGCAGGGGCTGCTGACCGTCCTCGGCAACTTGATCGACAACGCCATCGACGCGGCTGCCGGAACTCCGGACGCCGCGGTGACGGTTCGGCTCACCGACGGTGACGGCATCACCATGGTCGTCTCCGATACCGGCCTCGGCATCCCGCCCGGCGCCGCCGACTCGATCTTCGTGGACGGTTACAGCACGAAGCCGCAGACCCACATCCTGCGCCGGGGTCTCGGCCTGGCGATCGTGCACCGCCTGGTGCAGCGGCTCAACGGCCAGATCGAGGTAAGCGAGGGCGCCGGCGCGGTGTTCACAGTCGAGCTGCCGAGCGCCACCATGGCGAGGAGCGCCCCATGATCGGAGTCTTGGTCGCCGACGACGACTTCCATGTCGCCAAAATCCACACCGCCTACGTCGAGCGCCTGCCGGGATTCGTCGTGCTGGGCCAGGCGCACAGCGCCGCAGAGGCACTGTCCGCCGTCGGCACGCTGCACCCGGACCTCGTGCTGCTCGATCTCTACCTGCCCGACGGCAACGGCCTCGACGTCATCCGTCAGCTGGTGGACGGCGCGCACCGGCCCGACATCGTGGTGATCACGGCTGCCCGGGACATGGCCAGCGTTCGCACCGCCATGCAGCTGGGCGCCGTGCACTATCTGGTCAAGCCGTTCGGCTTCGGCGCGCTGCGCGAGCGGCTGGTCGCCTACCAGGGGTTGCGCGAGCGGCTCATCACCCTGGACCAGGAGGGCCACGCCGACCAGGCCGAGGTGGACGCGCTGTACGGGCTGTTGCGTGGGCCTGCCGCGCTTCCGGCGAGCCTGCCCAAGGGCCACTCCGCCCCCACCCTGGAACGGGTCCGGGACGCGGTCCGCTCCGCCCCGGACGACGTGTCGGCCGCCGACGTCGCCGGCGCCGTCGGCATCAGCCGCCCGACGGCCCAGAGGTACCTCACCTATCTGGCCCAGCACGGCGTGGTACAGCTCCGGCTCCGGTACGGCACGACCGGGCGGCCAGAGCACCGCTACAGCGCGGCCCCGTAGTCCGCCAGGCCCGGGTTCAGGTTCGCCGGGAGCCGGGAGCCGGGAGCCGGGAGCCGGGAGCCGGAAGCCGGAAGCCGGAAGCCGGAAGCCCGGGGGCCACGCCGCGTCGCGCGGCCCCCGGGCTCCCAGCTCAGCTGAACCCGATCAGGGCTGATCAGCTTGGTCAGCACCGATCTGCATGGTCAGCTCCGATCTGCACAGGTCAGCACTGATCAGTTCCGGTCGGTTCCAGCCAGTGCCGGCCGGCTGCGGTCAGCTCCACCAGGAGGTGGACAGAGCGCCGCGCAGGTCGGCGACCTTCGCGTCCCGGGTGCCCAGCGGCTTCAGCCCGAGGCCCCGTTCGATGGTCGCCAGGATCGACGTGGTGTCATACACGGTGTGGTCGACGCCCGAGTGCGGCAGTGACGCGCTCAGCACGAGCGTCGGCACCCGCGTGCCGGGGCCGAACTGGTCGGACACGCCCTGGGTCGGGCTGCCCTTGCCGGGCGGCGGCACATGGTCAAAGGATCCGCCGAACTCGTCGTAGGTGACGACGACGAGGGTGTCCTTGGCCTGCGGTCCGCTCTGGATCGCCTTCAGCAGATCGACCAGGTGATCACTGCCCCCGGACTCGCCGGTGTAGCCGGGGTGCTCGTTCTCTGCACCGTACGGCTTGACAAAGCTCACGGTCGGCAGCGTGCCCTGCTGGGCCGCGGACAGGAACTCGGTCTCGTCCTTCAGATGCGCCCGCCCGGGAGTCCCGGGCGCGTACGCGGCGAAGTAGTTGAACGGCTGGTGGTGGTACTGGAACAGCGCGCCCGGGTGTCCGGAGTTCGCGTCGTTCCAGCCGCCCGCGTACCAGGCCCAGGGAACGTTCTTGGCACTCAGCCGGTCGCCGATGTTCGGGTAGGCGGTGTCGTCGATCAGCGGCAGCTTGGCCCCGCCGCCGGCCGGCGCGCTGGACGGCTGCATCGTGTTGACGCCGTAGTCGCCGCAGGCCACGTTGGGGTTGGCCGTCGGCCCGCACGCCTGGGTGAGCTGCCCGTCCTTGACGGCCGTGGTGGGCGTGTAGAGCGGGTAGGTGTTCGGGAAGCCGTTGGCGTCCACCACCGAGTGCAGGCCCGCGTCGGCTCCGCCCGGACCGGCAGCGGTGTCGACGGGAGCGCGGCCCGCGATCAGGTACTGGTGGTTGAGGAAGGAGCCGCCGAACGCGCCCTGGAAGAAGTGATCGGCGATCACGTAGTGCGGGGCGCCCTGGGAGTGCAGGTAGGTGTAGATGGGCAGCGTCTTCGTGTCATAGGTGCCCATGCTCAGGCCGACCGCGTCGCTGCCGGTGACGTAGCGGTTCTGCTTGCCACCGTTGATCTGGTACTGCTCCTGGTAGAAGCGGTGCACCAGGTCCCGGGTGCAGCCGCCGGGCACGGCGCCGGCGCTGTCCTTGAGGACGCCGTTCGGCGCGAACACGCCCGGCGCGGGACAGGTCTTGTCGGCCGGGTGGATGTAGTCGTCGATCGAGAACTGCTGGTTGCCGAAGTGGCTGGCGGTCACCTTGTGCGCCGGGTCCTGGCAGGTCGAGGTGAGCGGGCTCGGGGCGGTCAGGTTGACGTCATTCTGCAGCAGGCAGCCATATGGCTCACCGTTCTGGGCGACTTGCTGGACGGCGTGCTCGCCCGTTTGTTGCTGCACGCCGTCGACGCGCTGGCCGTTGACCGTGCCCCAGCCGCCGTACAAGTTGTCGAAGCTGTGGTTCTCCTGGTAGATCACCACCACGTGGTGGTATTTCCCGACCACCGTTGACGAATGGCTCGCGGCGCCGGCGCTGGGCGAGGTCATCACGGTCGCGGTCGCGATCGCGCCGGCCGCCGCACAGATTTTGAACAGGTGTCGTCGTCGCACGTCTCTCTCCTCTGGCTCCTCTGGCTCGGAGCCCGTTCGACGATGCTCCGAGCGGAGGATCACCGCAAGAGATAAATCATGTCGTTTCCGGAGAGTACGTGCTTTGTTCCCGGATCGTAGCCGCAGCCGTTTAATACTCGTATATCTGCACGGTCGGCGCGTGCTGATACCAGGAGGCGATGATCGACGAGGTGCGATCACCGGCGGCGAAGTCCACCCGCAGCCACCCGGTGCCGGGGGTCACCTTTGTCCCGTATCCCTGGGCCGGGGTGGCCGAGACCAGGCGCGCCGCCCCCGAGGTCAGCGAGAACGCGGCCCGGCCACCCCGGGAGGTGAAGCTGCGCACGTTCGCGGGCCGGCTCGCCGCGGATGGGCTCGCGGGGGCCGAGGACGGCCGGAGGGCGGACCGGGGAGTGCGGCGGGGCGGCCGGACGGTGGGCGTGGCCCCGGGCGTGCCGCCGGTGGTGGGCGGCGCCGGACTGGCGTGGATGACCGGCCCGACCACGGGGATCGCGCCCGGCTGGTCGAACACCGCGCCGCGCAGCACGGCACGGACGCCGAGCCAGGACAGCGTGACGGACAGACCGGTGGCCCCCGCCCACAGGGCGAGGTACAGCACGGCTCGGCGCATCAGCACATAGTGCACCATCGCCGGACGGATGCCGTACGGTTCCGGGCATGGCGAGTGTGCTCGTGGTCGAGGACGACCAGATGGTGCGGGCGGCGCTCATCCGGGACCTGTCGGCCCGTGGCCATGTCGTACGAAGCGTCGGCACGGCTCTGGACGCGCTGCGGGAGGTGGCTCGGAAACCCCCGGACGTGGTCATCCTGGATCTCGGGCTGCCGGACCTGGACGGGGCCGAGGCGCTCAAGATGCTGCGCGGCGTCTCCGAGGTCCCGGTGATCGTCGCCACCGCCCGGGACGACGAGACCGAGATCGTGCGGCTGCTGAACGCCGGCGCCGACGACTATCTGGTCAAGCCGTTCTCCGGGGAGCATCTGAGCGCCCGGCTGGCGGCGGTGCTACGCCGCACCGCCGCCCGCGGCGACGCCCGGCCGGCGACGCTGCTGCTGGTGGGCGGGCTGAGCGTGGATCTGGACCGGCGGGAGGCCAGCCTGGACGGCGCCGCGCTCGAACTCACCCGCAGGGAGTTCGACCTGCTCGGCTATCTCGCGGCACAGGCGGGCCGGGTGGTTCCCCGGCGCGAGCTGCTGACCGAGGTATGGCGCCAGTCCTACGGCGACGACCAGACCATCGACGTGCATCTGTCGTGGCTGCGCCGCAAGCTCGGCGAGACCGCGTCCGCACCGCGCTACCTGCACACGGTACGGGGCGTCGGCGTCAGGCTCTCGGCACCGTGAGACGAGTCCTCGTGCTGGTCTCGCTGGCGGTCACCTCGATGGTGGCGCTGGCGTTCCTGATCCCGCTGGGGCTCACCGTGCGGGAGATCGCCCGGGACAGAGCGCTGTCGGACGCGGAGCGGCAGGCCGGCGCCCTCGGCCCGGCACTGGCCATCACCACCGACCGGCCCGCGCTGGAGCGCGCGGTGGCGAGCACCCAGGCCGGCGCGGCCGGGCGCATGACCGTGCATCTCCCCGAGGGGACGGCGATCGGCCCGGGCTGGGCCGGCCGGGCGGACCTGGACGCGGCGGCCCGGGCCGGCCGGTCCTTCGCGGCACACGTCCCCGGCGGGTTCGCGCTGCTGCAGCCCGTCGCGCTCGACCACGGCCGCATCGCGGTGGTCGAGGTCTTTCTGCCCGGCGCGGACCTCTCCCGGGGGGTGTGGGCGGCATGGGCGGTCATGACCTGTGTGGCCGTCGCCCTGGTGGCCGGATCCGTGGCCGTCGCCGACCGGCTGGCGAACGGCGCGGTCCGCTCGGCCCGCCGGCTGGCCGGTGCCGCCGGGGCCCTCGGCGACGGAGACCTGAGCGTACGGGTGGACCCGCAGGGGCCGCCCGAGCTCCAGGAGGCCGGGAAGGCGTTCAACGCCATGGCGGACCGGGTCACCCAGCTGCTCGCGGCCGAGCGGGAGATGGCCGCGGACCTGTCGCACCGGCTGCGGACCCCGCTGGCCGCGCTGCGGCTCAACGCGGGCGCGCTCGGATCGGGGGAGCCTGCCGACCAGACCCGGCAGGCGGTCGACCAGCTCGAACGGGAGGTCGACTTCATCATCCGCGCGGTGCGCACCCCAGGCGGGCACGGAACCTGCGACGCGGCCGAGGTGCTGCGCGGCCGGCTGCGCTTCTGGTCCGTCCTCGCCGAGGACGAGGGGCGGTCGTGGGACCTGATCGGAGCGGCCCATCCGGCGCCGGTCCCGCTGCCCGCGGCGGAACTCGCCGCCCTCGTCGACGCGCTGCTCGGCAACGTGTTCCGGCACACTCCTGAGGGCACGGACTTCGCCGTGACGCTGCACCCCGGTGAGGGCATGACCGGGATCCTCATCGCCGACGCGGGCCCCGGGATCACCGACTCCCCGGCCGCGCTGACCCGTGGCAGCAGCGGCCGTGGCTCCACTGGGCTGGGGCTCGACATCGCCCGCCGGGCGGCCGAATCGACCGGCGGCAACCTGCGGATCGACCGTTCCGCGCTCGGCGGCGCCCAGGTCCAGGTGTGGCTGCGGACCGGCCACCGCCCTCGCCCCCGCGGTCGCATGGCGCGGCCGGGCCGTCGTGGCCGGCACGGCGGGACTTAGCGGCTGCTCAGCGCTCGAATGGGTTCGCAGTGACGTTGGCAGTGACGTTGGCAGTGACACCGGTGAGGGTTTGGACGCTGGAGGTCAGAGAGGCGGTCATGGACCGACGATTGGGTGACTCGCCGCGCCCGGGATGCCCGCGACCAGAGCACTTGGAGAGGAGACCTCGTTGGTGGTTTTCATAGGACTTGTCCTGGCCGCTGCGGCCGTGGTGCTCGGCGTTGACGTTGCCGTGGAGAACACCGCCCCCGCGAAGTTGACCGTGTTCGGCCGGACCGTCCCCGACGTGACGACCCAGGGGCAGGTCTTCCTCTCCGGTGTCGGATTGACCGTGGTTCTCATCGCCGGCCTGGTGATCGCTTTCTGGGTCACCGCACGGGCGATCCGGCTCCGCCGAGAGTTCCGCTACCTGCGGGAGGAGGCCGAGGAGTCCATCACGACGCTGGAGATGGAAAAGCGCCAACTGCAGCGCGAACTCGCCAACGCCCGTCGTGGCACCGGTCGGCCATCGATGCCCTCGATGACGGCCGAGCCACCCCAGGCCACAGCGGTGCCGTCGTTCTTCGACTCCGCCGGGTAATAGCGACGCTCGACGGCGGTCGTCCAGGCCGTATCGCCTCAGGACTTGCCCGCTCCGTTGGCGCTCATGATGGCCGGCCAGTTGGTGTGCATCTCCCGCTTCTTCCGGACGAGACGTAGAGCCCGACTCCTCGCAACTTGGGCAGCAGAGTGGTCGGGTCGTGGTGGCTTGAGGAGACGTTTGGGGACTTTCCTGGGGAGCCGGAAAATATCGCATGACTTCGTTATGGAGGTCAGACCCGGCGACGGCGGTGAGTCGTTTCGCGTGCGGTTGCTCAACGTGCGCATCTTCCAAGCCGGACCTCAGCCGGGCATCGAGGTGGCCGTGGAGATCGTTCCCGGCACACGCGAGTCAGCGGGGGAGGGCGCCGTGCAGGAAGAGGCGCAGGGCGTCGGCGGTGCCGGTGGCGGTGGCGTCGCCCGTGGACAGACGCCGGATCGCCAGGCCGTAGAACAGCGCCACCACGGTGGGGGCATGCTGCTCCGCGTCGGGGATGCCCAGGGCCGTGAGGATCGCGGTGGCCAGCCGATCGTAGACCTCGATGGAGCGTTCCGCGGCCGCCCGTAGTTCCGGATCGCGGGCGGCCTGCAGATGCAGTTCCAGGCTGGCGATCTCCTCGGGGCCATAGGAGAAGCCGACGATCGCCTTCTCCACCTCCTCCGCTGCCTGGTCGGCGTCGACCCCGGCGTCGCGCAGCTGCTCCAGCCGGGCCGTGATGCGCTCGATCTCCAGGTCCACGAAACGATTCAGGCTCTCCCTCAGCAGGTCGGCCTGGCTGGGAAAGTGGTAGGTCAGCGAGCCCAGTGACACCCCGGCCGCCTTGGCCACGGCCCGGTTGGTCACCGCGCACATCCCGCTCTCGCCGATGAGCCGCATCGTCGCCCGCAGGATCCGCTCACGGGCCGCTTCTGGGGTGGCCGAGCCGCGCACTGTGGCATTCATCGCGATCAGTCTCTCGTAGTCGGCCGGTACTTCCCTTCATCGACCTTTCAAGACTATCGTTCGTTCGAACGAACGACTAGTTTTTCTTCTGTGACGATGCGGTCGGCGCCGGCGACCGGTGTCGGCCGCACGATCACGGCAGATCACGCAAGGTCACGGCATCGGTGAACGGGAGCGCGGGATGAGCGATCTGGTCTACGCGGGGCTGGCGGCCCAGGCCGGGCTGGTGGCCAGGGGGGAGGTCTCCTCCAGAGAGCTCGTCGAGGCCTCGCTGCAGCGGATCGACGCGATCGACGGCAGGGTCGGCGCGTTCCGGGTCGTACGGCACGAAGCGGCGCTCGCCGAGGCCGCGGTGGCGGACGAGCGGATCGCCCAGGGCAGACGCGGCCACGGAGACAGGCCCCGGTGGCCGCTGCTGGGCGTCCCGGTCGCCATCAAGGACGACACGAACCTCGCGGGGGAGACCACTCCGTTCGCCGTGCGCGGAGACCACCGGCCGGTGACCGAGGACGCCGAGCAGGTCCGGAAGCTGAGGGCCGCCGGGGCGATCATCATCGGGAAGACCACCACCTGCGAGATCGGGCTCTGGCCGTTCAGCGAGTCACCCGGCTTCGGCAAGGCCCGCAACCCGTGGAGCCTCGGCCATACCCCCGGGGGCTCGTCCGGCGGGTCGGCTGCGGCCGTCGCGGCGGGCATGGTGGCCGCCGCCGTGGGTTCCGACGGCGCCGGCTCCATCCGGATCCCGGCGGCCTGGACCGGGCTGGTCGGCATCAAACCGCAGCGCGGCCGGGTCTCCGGTTTCCCCAACCGCGATCCCTTCAACGGCATCACCGTGTGGGGCCCGCTGGCGCGCAGCGTCGGCGACGCGGCACTGCTGCTGGACGTGCTGTCGGGAAGTCACCCCCAGGACGCCTACCAGCTAGACCCGCCGCGCACGCCCTTCGCGGACGCGGCCGGCCGCGACCCCGGGAGGCTGCGCGTCGCGGTCTCCTTCCGCACCGCCCTGGGGGTGCCGGGCAGGATCGACCCGGAGGTCCGGCTGGCCGTCGAGCGGCTCGCCCGGACGCTGGCCGCCCTCGGACACAAGGTGTTCCCCGCCGACCCCGACTACGGGCTCATCGGTCTCGGCCTGGTGCCGCGCGGTACGGCGGGGGTGGCGGACTGGCTCGATTCCATCCCGGGTGCCGACCCCGAGGCCCGTACGCAGACCGAGGCGAGGATCGGGCGGCTCGTCGGCAAGCGGCTGCTGCCGCTGGCGAAGCGGATGGACCCAGGCCTGCGCCGCCGGGTCGGCCGCATCTTCCGGTTCGCCGACGTCGTGCTCACGCCCACCACCGCCCGCCTGCCGCTGCGGGTCGGCGCCCTGGACGGGCTGAACTACAGCAAGACCCAGTCGGCGTCCGCCGCAGCCTGCCCGTTCGCCTGGACCTGGAACGTGCTCGGCTGGCCGGGTGTCAACGTGCCCGCGGGGCTCAGCGCCTCCGGCCTGCCGATCGGCGCTCAGCTGCTGGGCCACGACAGCGATGAGGCCACCCTCATCTCGCTGGCCGCCCAGCTGGAGCAGGCCGAGGGGTGGACCGAACGCCGCCCCACCGGGGTGTAGCTCGATATCCGGCGCAAGCCGCCACCGGCCGGCAGCGGGCCTCGCTCGGTAGCCGGCAGGGGGCGTCGCTCGGTAGCGGGTGTCAGTCGGTAAGAGGGGTTGGGAACTGTTGCGCCGGGACACAATCCCGTTCAATGAGTAGGAACGGGTAGGTCAGTAGCCAGCGCCGGTCAGCATGCCGCCGTCCACCAGGAGTTCGGTGCCGGTGCAGTAGCTGGAGTCGTCGGAGGCCAGGAACACCACGGCTCCGGTGACCTCACGGGCCTTGCCCATGCGGTTCAGCGGGAGGGCCTTCATGAAGGCGTCGGCGCTGTCGGCCGTCGCGGCGACCACGTCCGGGTCGAGCGCCATCGCGGTCAGGATCGCACCGGGGTGGATCGTGTTGACCCGGATGTTGAACTCGCCGACCTCCCGGGCGGCGCACTTGGTCATGCCGCGGACCCCGAACTTGCTGGCGGCGTAGGCCGTCATGCCGGCCGCACCGACGAATCCCTCGGTGGACGACACATTGATGATCGACCCGCCGCCGCCGGCCTTCATCGGCGCGATCACCGACTTCAGCCCGAGCCACTGGCCGACCAGGTTGACGTCCAGCACCCGGCGGAACTCCTCCAGGCTCATGTCCTCGGTGTCCTTGTGCTTGATGATCCCGGCATTGTTGACCAGCACATTCAGCGTGCCGAAGGCGCTCACCGCGAGTTTCACGGCGGCCGCCCAGTCCTCGGGCCGGGTCACGTCCATCCGCAGGAACCGGACGTCGTCCCCCAGCTCGGCGGCCAGCTTGACGCCGTCCTCCTCCAGCACGTCGCCGAACACCACCTTGGCGCCCTCGGCGGCGAAGCGCTTCACATGCGCCTTGCCCATGCCGCGTGCCCCACCGGTGATCAGTGCCACCTTGCCGTCAAGCTGTCCCATGTCTAGCCCTTCCTGCTGAACGTCTTACCTGCGGCGACGGCGACGGCCGCGGCCTCCATGCTCCGATACACCGGAACCCCGGCGGCACGCGCGACGGCCCGTACCGCGTCCTCCACCCCGGCCGGGGCGCATTCCGCGTTGCGGGTCACCAACGTGATCCGGGTGTCCGGCAGTGCGGCCTGCAGCTCGCCGACCGCGTGGGCGTAGGCGATCAGCGGGTCCGCACTGGTGCCGAACGTGAAGAAACTCTGCACGTTGACGTGCGCCACCACATCCGGGAACGGCACGCGCCCCTCCAGGATCGCGGTGACCGCGTGCCGGACGAGATCGGGTCTGCCGCGCGGCCCGACCGGGATCTCCAGGGGGTTCGCCAGCGAGCTGCCTGCCCCTAGGCCGAGCCGGCGGAGCGCCTCGCCGACGTCGTCGGGCAGCGCGGCCAGCTCCAGGCCGGCGACGTCGAAGACATCGGCGGCCAGCACGCTGGCACCACCGCTCGGCCCGATGACGAGGACCTCGGGGGAGCCGGGCGCCTTCCGGCGCGCGTGCAGATCGAAGAAGTCCAGCACCCCGATCAGATCGTCCTGGCTGGTGACGAGGCTGATCCCGGTCTGCTCGGCCAGCGCCGCCCAGACCCGGGTGTCGCTGACCATCCCGCCGGTGTGCGAGGCGGCCGCCCGCTGTCCCTGACCGCTGCGCCCGCCGACCAGCGCCACGACCGGCAGGTCCACGTCCTTCAGGGTGTGGAAGAGCCCTCGTCCGTCACGCGGATCCTCCAGATAGAGGCCGATGGCGGTGGTGCCGGGGTCGGCGGCCAGATAGGTCAGCAGCTCGGTGGGGGTGACGTCGGCGCTGTTGCCGACCGTGGCGACCTTGGAGAACCGCAGGCCCCGGCGTTCGCCGACCTTGATGACCTCGCCGGCCATGCCGCCGCTCTGCGAGACGACCGCCACCTGGCCGGCCCGGCCCGGTTCGCCGCCGAGGAACGTCTGCCCGCCCTCGGGCGAGTAGACGCCCATGCAGTTGGGGCCGAGCAGCCGGGTGCCCGCCTGCCGGGCGGCCTCCAGCAGCCGTTGCTCCAGCTCGGGCTCGCCCATCTCGCGGAACCCGCCGCTCATCACCTGGACGAAGGGGATGGCCCGCCCTTTCGACCCGGCGAGCCGTACAACGTCGGGACACTGCGCGGCGGGCACCGCGACGAGCGCGTAGTCGATGTCGTCCGGCGCGTCGGCCAGCGAGGCGATGCACGGCACTCCGTCGATCTCCGCCGCGGAGGGGTGGACCGCGACCAGCCGCCCGGCGAACCCGGCCGCCCGGTAGAAGCCGAGGAACATGTTCCCGAAGTTCGGCTTCTTGGTGGAGGCCCCGACCACGGCGATGCCGCGCGGCGCGAACAACCGGTCGAAGGCGCCTTCCCCGCTCGTGGCGTGTCCCGCGCCGGTGGTCTCCTCGGTGCGGCTCGCCGGCAGGCCGGCGCCGACGAGGTCCGAGGCGACGAGGTCCGAGCCGACGAGGTCCGAGCCGACAAGGCGGGCGTCGACGGCCACCGCGCCGGTGGGGCCGCAGATGACCGGGTTGAGTTCGAACTCGGCGCCGGTGCCACTCAGCGCCTCCGCGATGCCACCCGGGCCTCCGACGGCGAGCAGGACCCGCACGAGGGCGTCGCGATCAATGCCCGGCCGTCCCCGGAAGCCGTCCAGCAGCGCCGTGCCGCGCAGCTCGCCCAGCATCTCCCGGGCGTCGGACTCGGTGACCGGGCACAGCCGCAGTGCCGTGTCGTGCAGCACCTCGGTCCACACCCCGCCCAGACCGGCCAGCAGGACCGGGCCGAACGCCGGGTCCTGGACGGCTCCAACGATGAGCTCCACCCCGGGCTCGGACTGTTCCTCGACCAGGAAGCCGTCCGGGACCACGCCCTGGGCCGTCAGCGACACCAGCATCTCCGCCGCCGCCTCCGCGGCCCCGGCCGGGGAGGACAGCCGCAGGCGTACGGCTCCGGAATCGCTCTTGTGCACCAGGCCGGGTCCGTACGCCTTCACTACCAGCGGCGGGGTGAGCCCGGAAGCGGCGGCCGCCAGGGACTCCGGATCCGATGCGGTCACGCCCCTCGGCACCGTGACGCCGAATCCGGACACCCATCCCTTGACGACGTGTTCAGGGAGATTGCTCATCTGCTTCCTTGCTGATCCCCGTGTGCGGCGCTGGACTCTGTACGGCTCCGGGTCTCCCGCCGTGCCCCGTGATCGAAAGTCCGTGATCGAAGGCCTGTGATCGGGTCCATGACCCCAAGCATGACCACGGCGGGAGCGGGGCCTACTGGACCTGGTCGGCGTACCGGTCGCGGATGCCGCGCCGGAGCAGCTTTCCGGGACCCCCGGAACCGTCCGAGGTATGCGGAAGCTCGGTGGCGACGACGACGTGGTCGGGTGCCTGATGGCCGGGCAGCCGGGAGGCGATCGCGGCCTTGACCGCCGCCGCGTCCAGGGTCGCGCCGGCCCTCGCCACCACCGCGACGAGGATCTTCTGCTCGACGGCGTCCTGGCCATCGGGATGGGCCGGCACTCCGACCACTCCGACCTCGGCCACGCCGTCGACCTCGATTGCCGCCTCCTCCACCTGCGCGGGCTGCGACCACTGACCGCCCTTGAGGATGGCGTCCTCGCGCCGGCCGATCACATGCAGGAAGCCGTCGGCGTCCACCGTGCCGAGGTCGCCGCCGACGTACCAGCTCCCGCGCAGGACCTCGGCGGTCTTGCCGGGCAGCTTGTCGTAACCGGCCATCACGTTGGGGCCGCTGAGGTTGATCTCGCCGACCTCGCCCACGACCCGGTTGCCCGCCGGGTCGGTGATCCGTACGGCGCAGGACATCCGGGCCCGGCCGGAGGCGGAGATGTCCTGGCTGCCGTCGTCCTGACGGCCGAAACAGGTGTACGGAGCCTCGGTCTGCCCGTAGTAGCTGTAGATCGCCGCGCCGGGGATTCTGGTCACGATGCGCTCCCGTACGGCGGGCAGCAGAGGCTCGCCGCCGAGCATGATCGCCTTCAGCGAGCCGAGATCGACGCCCTCGTGTTCGTCCGAGCCGAGCAGCGCGGAGAAGAAGCTCGGGATCAGGCTGACGTGCGTGACCCTCTCCCTCGGCACAACCTTGAGGAAGTTCGACGGGCCCCAGTCCTGCTCGAGCACCAATTTCATCCCCGCGTAGAACGCCGGGCCGACCAGCGCGGGGAAGCCGATGCCCCAGATGATCGCGCCGGTGCCCATCACCGAGTCCTGGTCGCGGTCCACGTCGAGCCAGATCTGGGCGGTGGCCAGGCTGGAGAAGTGGGTGTGCATGACCGCCTTGGGCAGCCCGGTTGTGCCGCTGGTGTAGAACAGCGCAAGCAGGTCGTTGCCGAATCCGCCCAATGGCGGCTCGTCCTCGGCGGCGCTCTCAGCGAGGGCGTCCAGATCGGTGGCGTCGTCGGCCGCACCGCCCACCCGCAGCCAGAGCTTCACGTTGGACAGCCGCGGCCGGATCTTGCGGACGTGGTCCTCCACGGTGGCGTCGTAGACGAACACGGTGCACTCGGAGTGCTCCACCACCTGGGCGACGGTGTCCTCGGGCCAGTAGGGGTTGAGCGCCGAGACGACCGACCCGATCTTCATCTGGGCGAGATAGACCTCGGCGACGTGCAGGGTCTCGTTCATCAGCGAAGCGACCCGGGTGCCCGGCGTCACGCCGGCGGCGAGCAGGGCGTGCGCGACCCGGTTCACCTTGCGGTTGAGCTGGTCGAACGTGAAGCTCTGCTCGCCGCAATAGGTGAGCGCCACCTTGTCGGGGGTGCGCAGCGCGTTCGCCGTGAGAATGGCGTAGGCGTAGTTGCTGAAAGGGTTGGTGGAAGAAGAGGAGTTCTCTCGCGCCACGGCTCGGCTCCTTCGACGTGTCAGGGGGTGGGCTACGTGCGGCTTGCGTACAGGACGAAGGAGTTGCCGGCCGGATCGCGCAGCACGGCGCGGATCTCGTGCGGCCCCTCCTCGGGGCCGCGGACCAGCTGGGCGCCGGCCGCGGTGAGCTCGGCCGCCTTGGCCTCGACGTCGTCGACCTTGAACGACACCGCGGGCTCGCCTCCGGTGACGTCCTCCTCTTCCCCGGCGATGGCGAAGGTGGTGCCGCCGCCGTCGAGCGCCGCGAACCGGGAGCCGTCCTGGAACTTCACGGCCAGGCCGAGAGCGTCACGGTAGAACGCGACGGCGGCCTCGACGTCCTTGGCGGGATAGAGCACGTTCCCGATCCGGGTCATGATGTGGTCCTCCAACGGGGACTGTCGGGTGTAGCCACGGGGGTGAAAGACGGGATCGGCCCGAAGCCGGGCAGGTCGGCGAAGCACACCTCCACCGGCAAGCCGATCCGTACCTCGTCCGGCGGGCAGCCGACGATGTCGCCGAAGGCCCGCGCCCCCTCGGGCAGATCGACCCAGGCGATGACGTACGGCGTGCGGAAACCCGGCAGGAACGTGCGCTCCACCACGCTGAAGGTGTGCACGGTGCCCTGCCCCGAGACCTTGGTGTAGGGCAGTTCGGTGCCACCGCAGAAAGGACAGGCGGGCTCGGGGAAATGGACGAACCGGCAACACGCCGCACACCGCTGGAGCGCGAGCTCACCCCGCCTGCAGGCCTCCCAGTAGGGCTCTGTCAGCGGGGTCGGAGCGGGGGCAGGCGGTTGGTCCATCGCGCGCTAACCTAGCGCTCGCTTGGTTGGTAGACAAGAGGCCGGGCGGTGATGTCGCACTCGTACCCGGGTCAGGGCTTGCGCGGCTCAGGCTTGCGCGTCTCAGGGTTTCAGGAGCGCAGGGGTTTCAGAGCGCAGGGTTTCAGGGTCCGGCCTTCAGGGCGCTGCGGGACAGTTTCACGGAAGGCGAACAGCCCCGGGATGTACGGAAACGTCGCGGCCCCGGTGATGGCGACCTCCTCGACGACGTCGAGCGTGACCGCGTCCAGCACGACGACGGCGGCGGCGAGCCGGTCGGACCCCCGCGCGTAGGCGACGTCCAGTCCCGCCACGGTGGACAGAACCTGCGGCCCCGGGACGCCGAGCTCCAGCAGAGGCCTGAGCTCGTCCTGGATCCGGACCGCCTCCTCCGCGGTCTCCGGTCATCCTGGTAAACCTACCCAAGCAAGCGCTCGGCCGGTAGGGTGAGCGCTGTGGCGATAGATCTTGCTGAGCTGGCCGACCCTCGGCACACCGCGATGCTGGTGATGGAGATGCAGCGCGGAGTAGTGGGCGATCTGGCCAAATTTCCGGAACTGGTCAAGATCTGCGCCGAGCGGAACGTGGTGGCCAACGCCGCGCGGGCCGTCGGCGCGGCACGGGCGGCGGGCGTCCGGGTCGTGCAGTGCACGGCCGCCTTCCGGGCCGACCGCGCCGGCAGCCATACCGACAACTGCCCCTTCATCAAGGGGCTGCTCCGCGACCCGCAGCACATGCTCGAAGGCACCGGCGCGATCGAGGTCGTGCCCGAGTTGCACGATCCGGCGGACCTGGAGTCGCGGCGCTACCACGGCTTCTCGCCGTTCACCGGGACCTCCCTCGATCAGACGCTGCGCGCACTCCGCGTCCGTACGGTCGTCGCCACCGGGCTCTCGCTGAACCTCGGCATCCCGGGGCTCTGCCTGGAAGCGGTCAACCTCGGCTACCGCGTCGTCGTTCTCACCGACGCCGTGGCCGGAATGCCCGCCGAATACGGCGATGCGGTGATGGCCAACACCATCGGGCTGCTGGCCGCACGGGTCACCGCAGACGATCTCGTCACGGCCTGGCGGCGTCCGTCCGTTCCGTGAGCACCCGATTCGCACGATCACCGATCCGGAGGGTGAAGAGGGAGGGTTAAGGAGGATGAAGAGTTGGACGGGCTGACACTGGAGGGCCGTAACGCCGTGGTGACCGGCGGGGCCGGAGGCATCGGGCGCGCCATCTGCGCCGACCTCGCGGCGCTCGGCGCGCGGGTGGTCGTCGCCGACCTGGACCTGCCGGCGGCCGAGGAGGTGGCCAAGCCCCTCGACGGGATCGCGTCCCGGGTGGATCTGTCCGATCCCTCGGATATCGACCGGTTCGTGGCCGAGGTGGGGCCGGTGGACGTGCTCGTCCACAACGCCGGGGTGAGCATAGTGGAGTCCTTCACCGAGAGCGACCCGGCGGACTGGGACCTCATGTGGAAGATCAACCTGCGGGCACCGATGCAGCTCACCAAGGGCCTGCTGCCGGGCATGGTGGAACGCGGCTGGGGCAGGCTGATCTTCATCTCCTCGGACGGGGCCCGGGCCGGATCGGGTGGTGAGGGAGCCTACGCGGCGACCAAGTCCGGGCTGTTCGGGCTGGCCAAGACGCTGGCCCGAGAGGCGGCCCGAGGTGGTGTCACCAGCAACGTCGTCTGCCCCGGGCCGACCGACACCCCGATGGTGCGCGCCGTGGCGGACAAGCACCCCGGGCTGCTCGACAAACTGGCCCGGCAGATCCCGCTGCGCCGTATCGGCCGCCCGGACGACATCGCCGGCATCGTGGCCTTCCTCTGCACCGAGCGCGCCGGCTACATCACCGGCCAGACGCTCTCGGTCAGCGGTGGGATCACCATGCAATGATCTCCTCTCACGACCATCGATCGAAAACCTCGGGACCAGAGCCATCAGGACCGGACACGTCGGGGCCGGGGACATCAGGGCCCAGCACATCGGGTGCGGGGATATCAGGACCGGAGGCGTCAGGACCGGAGGCGTCAGGACAGGCAGGCGTAGACGGCTTCGGCGAGCTGATAGGCGCGCGGATCGCCGGACAGCTCGTTGCCCATCCGGTTCATCACGTAGGCCATGGCGACGCCGCGCTCGACGTCGCCCAGCCCGAGCGAACCACCCGCTCCGCTGTGCCCGAACGCGGTCTTCCGGCCCGCGTGCGGAACGCGGTACGAGCTGGACGGCCGCATGAAGCCGAGGCCGAACGAGCTGTCGGCCAGCAGCACCCGGTCGGGCCCGCTCACGCGCGGGGAGATCGCCGCGCGCAGGGTGTCCTGCCGCACAATCCGCCCGGCCAGCAGGTCACGATAGAACCCGGCCAGCGCGGGAGCCGTGGTCACCATGCCCGCGGCGGGCCAGCCACCGCGCAGCACCACGGGATTGTTGTAGCCGCCCTTCCCCGGCGACGGGTTGTTCAGCGCCCGGTTGAGCAGGCTCTGCGGGTCGAGGTAGGCGTTGGACATCCGGGTCAGCAGATCCTGGGCCTCGCCCAGCGAGATCGGGTCGGAACCGCCCGGCCGTGTGGCGGTGAGCTTGGCCGCCCGTTCGATGACGGAGTCCGGAGCGCCGATCCACAGGTCGAGGTCGCGGGCGAACTCGTCCTTGACGAACTGGCCCACGGTGCGGCCGGAGTGCCGGCGTACGATCTCGCCGGCCAGCCAGCCGTACGTCAGCGCGTGGTAGCCGTGCGCCTCGCCGGGCACCCACTCCGGGGTCTGCGACGCCAGCTGGTCGGCCACCGCCTTGGGGTCGGCGGCCTCCTCCGCCGACAGGGGCCGGGCGAGCGCCGCCAGCCCGCCCTGATGAGAGAGCAGATGCGCCGCGGTGGTCTCCTCTTTGCCGCCCACGGCGAACTCCGGCCACCACTTCGCTACCTGGCCGTCCACCTCGTACGCGCCCCGCTCGGCCAGCAGCGCGGCGGCGGCCGCCGTGACGGCCTTGGTGCAGGAGAACGCCACGCAGGGGGTGTCGTGGCCCCACTCGCGCCCGGTGCGCCGGTCGGCGACCCCGCCCCACAGGTCGACCACCAGCCGGTCGCCCGCGTAGACGGTGACGGCGGCACCCACCTCCCGTCCAGTGGCGAAGTTGTCCTCGAAAGCGTCGCGTACGGCGCTGAACGCCGGGTCACAGTGGCCCTGGACAGTGGTCATGCGCGGGTCCTCTTCGTTCGATGCCGGCCGGAACGCCGGCTGGAATGCTGCCTGGTTCTCTGCGGAAGGTCTCATCGGAATGATGCTCGAATCCAATAACTGGGGTCGATGGGGGGCCGCCGATGAGCGTGGAGCCCTCAACCTGCTCACCCCGGAGGCGGTGGTCGCCGCGGCGTCGTGTGTACGCGAAGGCCGTGCGCTGAGCCTGTCGCTGCCCATCCGTGGCGCGACGTCCTCACCGGCCCCCACGACCGTGCCACACCTGCGCGGGCGCCCGCTGCCGCAGCATTTCATGTCGGTGGACGGCGGTGACTACGCCGCCGGCGCCCGGGCCATCGGCGCGGGCCTCAAGATGGCCGACGACGCGCTCATCGTGACCCCGCACGGCACCACCACCCACATGGACGCGCTGAGTCACATGTGGTCGGGGGAGGAGCTCTACAACGGGCATCCGGCCAACCGGGTACGGTCCTACGGCGCCACCCGGTGCGGCATCGACAAGGCCGGGCCGGTGGTGGCACGCGGAGTGCTCTTCGACGTCGCGGCGCTGCGGGGCGTCCCGCACCTCGCGGTCGGCGACCGGATCTCCGGAGCGGACCTGGAGGCCTGCCTGGCGGGAGGCGAGGTCGAGCTGCGGCCCGGAGACGTGGCGGTCGTACGGACCGGGTGGCCGCTGACCTGGTCCGCCGGCGGCCCGGAGGCGTACTGGGCGGGACAACCGGGCCTGTCCGCGGATGGCGGCCGCTGGCTGGCCGAGCGCGACGTGTGCATGGTCGCCTCCGACAACGGCGCCATCGGCGGGCTCAACGAACATCAGCTGGCCGACGAGGGGCTGGCGGACGATTTGCACATGATCTTCCTGTGGCGGCACGGAATCCATCTTGCGGAGATGCTCTGGCTGGAGGAACTCGCTGAGGCGGGCCGTACCGACTTCCTGTTCATCGCAGCCCCCCTTGTCATCGAGGGCGGCACCGGCAGCCCCATCAACCCGATCGCCGTCCTGTAGAACCGAGGCACCTCGGCCCCGCGGGCTCGGTTCCCTCGGCTCGGCGGCCGCGGGGACGTCCTGTCCGCAGGTTGTGCCGGACAGGGCGTCCCCGCCGTCTGCCGCGAGCGGGGGGTCAGGCGCCGGGGTAGGCACCGCCGCCGTACGACTCGTCGAGGGCGTCGTAGTCCGGCGTGTAGCCCTTCTTCGGGATGGCCTCGGCGAACTCGACGTACTTCGGCTTCTTGTACGAGGCGATCTCGCCGCGGACGTGCTCGACGATGTCAGCCTCGACGGCCTCCGCCCCCTCCTTCAGGACCACGACCGCCTTGACCGTCTGGCCGAACCGCTCGTCAGGCACCCCGATCACCGCGGCGTCCGCCACCGACGGATGGGTCTTCAGTGCCCGCTCCACCTCGGCCGGGTAGATGTTCTCGTTCGCAGACTTGATCATGCGCAGCTTGGGGCCGATGAAGGTGATCGTGCCGTCGGGCTCGCGGCGGCCCAGGTCACCGGTGTGGTGCCAGCCGCCCGCCGTCTTGGCGGCGTTGAGTTCGGGGCGGTTGAAGTAGCCGCTGAAGACACTGTGGCCCCGTGCGCAGATCTCCCCGACCTCGCCGGGCGCGACCTCGTCACCCGAGGGGTTCAGGATCCGTACGTGCACCAGCGGTGACGGACGGCCGGCGTAACCGGCCCCGCCGATCCCCAGCCCCAGGAAGGTGAGCATGCCGCCGACCTCCGTCTGGCCATAGCCGCCCATCTTCGACACGCACCACGGGCTGTCGTCCACCGTGATCATCGCGTCCCACTCGGGACTGTGCGAGACGAAATGCAGGGAGGACAGGTCGTAGGTGCCGTCGGAGTTGGCGGCCACCAGCCCGTCGATCATCGGGCCGAACAGGAACGCCTGGGTGCACTTCTCAGCCTCGATGAGCCGGCAGACCTCCTTGGGCTCGTACGCCGGGGTGAAGACGTTCTTGCCGCCGATCTGGAAGGTGGCCAGGCAGAACATCATGGTCCCGACATGGAACAGCGGCCCGCAGTCCAGGAACGTGAAGCCGTTCTCCATCTGCCGCATGTGCAGCAGCGAGACGCTGTGCGCGATCAGCGCGGCATGCGAGAGCAGCGCCGCGTTGGGTCGTCCGTCGAACGCCGCGGTGTACATCGCCAGCACCGGCGCATCGCCGCTGACCTGGCCGCTGATCTCGCTCGTGGGCTGGTCCGGGGAGCCGCCGAGGTAGGTCTCGTACTCGTCGGGGGCCTTCACCCAGCGGGCGTCGAGGGTGACCTGCCCGCGCGCCTTCTCCGTGGCCTCGGAGTCCTCCCAGACGACCACCTTCGGAGTGAGGTCGGTCAGGATGTAGGCCAGCTCGTCGGCGCTCTGCCGCCAGTTGGCCGGGCAGAAGATGGCACCCAGCCTCGCGCTGGCCAGCAGCAGTTCCAGCACGCGGAAGGAGTTCTGGCCGAGCCAGAGCACCCGCTCGCCCTCGCGCACTCCATCGGCGGCCAGCGCTGCCGCCAGACGGTTCACCCGCTCGTCGAGCTCCGGATAGGTCAGCCGTACGTCCCCGTCGACGGCGGCGGTATCGAGCGGCTGGCCTCGCCGATGCTCGCTGAGGACATCCCCGAGGGTGAGCGTGTGAACAGGGCCCATATGATCGCGCCTCTCTGCGTGGGCGGGGAGTGTGGACGGCTGGTGTGGACGGCTGGCCGGACTGGCGTGGACGGACTGGTGTGGACGGGCTGGTGTGGACGGGCTGGTGTGGACGGCCGGTACGGCCGGGAACTACCGGAATGCCGGGATGACCTCGGCGGCGAAGAAGGTGAGGGTCTTGCGCATTTCCTCGATCGGGACCGGCCGGGTGGAGCCGAAGTCGCACATGAGGTTGCTGTAGCCCATGTCCTGGACCATCTTGATCTGGCCGATGACGCGCTCGGGATCGCCGATGATCTCCAGTTGCTCCCAGCGGAAATCGTTGTCGACGGTCCCGCCCTTCAGGTACTTGTCCTGCCAGAACTCGAAGCCCTTGGCGACCTCGCCGGTCTTCGAATCGATCGGGGCGCTCTGCTTGTTGAAGATCCGGCTGCGGTCGAACATCGCCTCGAACCTGGCCTGGTCCGCGCGGGCCTGCTCGGTGGTGGCGGCGACGTAGACCGACCGGCTGGCCACCAGCTCGACCGCGTCGGAGTCGACCCCGTGGGTGGCCGCGGTCGTGTGCCAGGTCTCGGCAGCCTTCGCGATCTTGCGGAAGGTCGCCGCCGGGTCGGCCAGGATCGGCAGGCCACGGGCGGCGTAGAGCTCGACCGTCTCCGGGCTGACGGCGGCGATGTGCACCGGTGGGTGCGGCGCCTGGACCGGCTTGGGCATCAACGTCAGGGGGTGGCGGGTCTCGTAGAACTTGCCCTTGTACTCGAAGTTCTCCTGAGTCCAGAGGCCGAGGATCATGTCGAGGCACTCGTTGAAACGGTCGCGGGCCTCGGACAGGTCCAGCCCGAAGCTCTCGAACTCGATGCTCTGATAGCCGCGCCCGATGCCCATCTCCAAACGCCCGTCCGACAACAGGTCGACCATCGCGGCCTCTTCGGCCACATGGATCGGATTGTGCAACGGCAGCACGACGATTCCGGTGCCGAGCCGCAATTTCTCCGTACGCGCGGCGAGGTTCGACAGCAGGTTGAAGATATTGGGCACCACTCCGTAGTCCCGGAAATGGTGCTCGGCGACCCAGACCCCGTCGAAGCCGAGTTCCTCCAGCAGTTCCGCGACCTCGATCTGGTAGTCGTAAACCTCTTTGGCGGACTGCCCGGAATGCTGATGAAAGAGGTGGAAGGTGCTGAACTTCATAGGACGGTCAGCCATGACTGGGGCTCCTTCTCGCCTCGGTGTCGCTAGTTCCGGCGCGCGGCGGGCTGCACCCACTCTTGTACCAAGCGCTCGCTTGGTAGCGTAGCAGCTTCGTATCAGCGGAGGAAGGAGCCGCGAGAGGGGGCGGGGGAGTTACCGGCGCTCGGAGGAGAGTTCGGGGAGCGGCTCGGGCTCGACGGCCGGGGCGGTGGGACGCGAGCGGCCGAACTCCAGCGTGAGCAGGGCGGCTGCGACCCAGCCGATGTCCGCCCAGGAGCGGAAGACCACGCTGCGCGGCCGGTAGGACGGCCGGAACTTACGGTCGAACAGATACAGCGACTCGACCGCGATGAGCGGGTCCAGCAGATGCAGGGCGCGGTAGCCGACCTGCTCCAGCGGGCTCCGGTCCGACGCGTCGAGCAGTTCCCGGAACGCCGCGAAGTTCAGCGACAGCTCCGGGATCTCATGCTCGCGGGCGTAGTCGACCATTTCCACGATGAGGCGCTCGTTGACCCCGTTGGGCGCCCCCGGAGTCCGCCGCATCGCGTCCAGGGACAGGCCGCTCCCGGCCGCCGCGTACCGTTGGAAGACGATCGGCCGGCCCTCCTCGTCGAAGGCCACGGCGATCATGCAACCGGGGTGCTCCCCGCTGAGCATCGAGTCGAGGTTCATGGAGAATCCGCGCTCGGCGGCTCCGCCGAGGGCGGTGGAGGCGATCCCGAGCAGGGCGACCCGGAGCCCCGGTGACAGCGCGTTCTCGGCCACCACCCTGGTCGTCACCCCCGCACGGCGGGTGCGCTGCACGGCCTGTCGGACGTTGCGCATCTGCCGTCCGGACAGGCTGAAGGCGGCCGGGCGGACGATGACCTCGTCACCGAAGCCGATCGAGCGCAGTCCGGGCCAGGACGCGAGCTGGTCGGCACTGGCCCCCAGCACCGCGGGCCGCCATCCCATCCGCCCGCACAGCGTCAGGAACTCCTCGATGGCGGACTCGTACGAGCGGGGATCCCCGACCGGGTCACCGCCCGCCGCGGCGACCCCGAAGAGCACCCGGTAGCCGATCGCGGCCCGCCGGTCCGGGCTGAAGACGTAGGACTTGTCGTGGCGCAGCGCGAAGGGCGCCAGCGTGTCGGACTCCGGGTGGCAGACCAGCGCGGAGACCTGACGGCGTTCGAACTCGTCACCCGGCGGTGGCGGGGGAGCGGGCGCCATCAGGATCTCGAGGATGGCCAGCAGGCCGATGCCGCCCAGTAGGGCCAGCGCCTCGGGCAGCCAGGGCGGACCGCCGAGATCGAGCCCGCCGCCGTCCAGCCCGCCACCGCCCAGCCCGGTGAACACGTCATGACCGACGGACCGGACCGAGGCATGCCCGATCAGCACGCAGCCCAGCAGCGAGACGAACACGATGGCCCCACCGGTCCGTACGGCCGTTCGCACCCGGGCGGGGTGGGGCGTGACCAGCAGCCCCCCTCGGTAGTGCCACAGCGCCCCGGCCGCGGCGCCCAGCAGCGGCAGCCGCCAGAGCGGATCCGCCCCGGACGCCGCCGCGAGCACGCCCAGGGTGATGACGGTCAACAGGCCGTACCAGGCGATCCGGCGGCGCAGCAGCAGGCCGCGGGCCCCGATGAGCAGGGCGATGCTCAGCACCAGCGCGTGCTGGGGCACCAGCGGGCGGCCCGTGATGGCGAGGGCCAGCCGGTCCAGCCAGGAAGGGCTGCCGCTCAGCGCGGGCAGCGCGACCAGGCCCGCGACGAGCGTGGTCGACAGCGCGAGCGGCCAGGTGGACCTCGAATCCGGCACCGCGTCACCTCCTCCTGGCGCAACCGAGATCACCCTTGAAGGATTCCCGTCTCGAACGCCCGACCTCAGCCTCTATTCGGCCGATTATGGACGTATGCGGATGGTTTCCGGATGGTCGCCAACGGTGACATGATTGTGCCCGACCAGATCGGCGAAGGCGCGGCGGTCCCTCCAGAAGGCCGGGTCTACGCTCTTTCGTAATGAAGAGGCTGCTGATCGTCCACCACACGGTGTCGCCGGCCCTGCAGGAGATGTACGAAGCCGTACGGGCCGGTGCGACGACCGATGAGATCGAGGGCGTCGAGGTCATCGCCCGGCCCGCGCTGACCGCCGCGGCCGTGGACGTGCTTGAGGCCGACGGCGTCGTGCTCGGCACCCCGGTCAACATCGGTTACATCAGCGGTGCCCTCAAGCACTTCTTCGATCAGATCTACTACCCGTGCCTGGAGGCCACGGTCGGCCGCCCGTACGCCGCGTACCTCCACTCCGGCAGCGACGCGACCGGAGCCGTACGCGCGATCGACGCGATCACGACGGGCCTGCGATGGCGGCGGATCCGGCCACCGCTGGTCGTGACCGGCCCTCCGGGCCGGGCCGAGCTGGAGCAGTGCTGGGAACTGGGCGCGATCGCCGCCGCCGAACTCGCCGCCTGATGCGTTCCCGTCGCGGGTGCCTGTGTCGGGTGTGACCTGTGTTGGGGGTGACCTGTGTTGGGGGTGACCTGTGGTGAATGATCTGTACCGAATTGGCTAGCCTCAGGAAGATCGAGCCCGATCGTGAAGAGGAGAAGGTCATGAGCGGTTTCCGGCATGTGGCGCTGTTCGTCTGGACCAGCGAGGCGACCGAGGAGCAGAAGACGGCGGTGGCCGAGCGGCTGCGTGAACTTCCGGGGGTCATCCCGGAGCTTGAGAGGTACCAGATCGGTCCCGATGCCGGGATCAACGAGGGCAACTACGACTTCGCGGTCGTCGCCGACTTCGCCGATCGCGAGTCGTACCTGGTCTATCGCGACCACCCCTACCACCGCGAGATCATCGCCGAAACGATCAGGCCGATCATGGCCGACCGGGCCGCGGTCCAGTACGACCTCTGACGCGCGGATCATGGCCTGCGGTGGCGAAATCGGTGCGGGAGGATGTCGAGACCGCGCCGCCCGTTCCGACGTCTCAGGTGAGAGGCGCCTCCACCGGGTGCCGGACCGTGCGAGGCGATGCATGAAGTACCTGCTCATGATCTACAGCGACCCGGCGGCGGCGGACGCCTGCTCCGAGTCGGATCTCGAGGCGCTGACGCGTGACCATGCCGCGTTCGATCGCAGACTCGCCGAGTCCGGCGAACTGGTGGGCTCGGAAGGGCTGGCCCATCCCACGAATGCCAAGACCGTGCGCGTGCTGGACGGCGTGCCGACCGTCACCGATGGCCCGTTCGCGGCGGCCCAGGAGCATTTGGCCGGCTACTACGTGATCGACTGCGAGAACCTGGAGCGGGCGATCGAGCTCGCCTCGGGTTTGCCGGGGGCCGGTTTCAGCGCCGTCGAACTGCGGCCGGTCATGGCCCACGCCGGCCTGGAGATGTGAGCGTGGACACCGGAGCCGAGGATCTGCTGCGCGGTCTGGCGCCGCAGGTGCTCGGCGCGCTCATCCGCCGCTACGGGCACTTCGACGCGTGCGAGGACGCGGTCCAGGAGGCGCTGATGGCCGCCGCCGTCCAGTGGCCCGACCAGGGCGTGCCGGAGAGCCCGCGGGGCTGGCTGATCACCGTCGCGTCCCGCCGGCTGACCGATCAATGGCGCAGCGACGAGGCTCGCCGGCGCCGGGAGGCCAGTGCTGCGGCCATGGCGCCGTCCGATGAGTCGTTCGCTCCGGGCCCCGGCGACGAGCATCCGCCGGATCAGGACGACACGCTGACGCTGCTGTTCCTGTGCTGCCATCCCGCAATGTCACCGGCCTCGCAGGTGGCGCTCACCCTGCGCGCCGTCGGTGGTCTGACCACCGCCCAGATCGCCCGCGCCTTCCTCGTCCCCGAGACGACCATGGCCCAGCGCATCAGCCGGGCCAAGCAGCGCATCAAGGCCACCGGCATTCCGTTCCGCATGCCCCCGGTTCAGGAACGGGCGGACCGGCTGGGCGTGGTCCTGCACGTCCTCTACCTGATCTTCAACGAGGGTTACACCACCACCTCCGGACCTCACCTGCAGAGCAACGAGCTGACCGGCGAGGCGATCCGGCTCACCCGCGCGATCCACCGGCTGCTGCCCGACGACGGGGAGATCGCCGGGCTGCTCGCGCTCATGGTGCTCACCGAGGCACGAGCCGCCGCCCGCTCCCGCCCGGACGGCACTCTGGTCCCGCTCGCCGAGCAGGACCGGGGCCGCTGGAATCAGGCGTCCATCAAGGAGGGCGTGGCGCTCATCACCCACACCCTGGCCAGGGCGCCGATCGGCCCGTACCAGCTCCAGGCCGCGATCGCCGCGGTCCACGCCGAAGCGGCCCACCCGGACGACACCGACTGGGCGGAGATCCTCGCCCTGTACGGGCTCCTCGAACGCATCGCGCCCAACCCCATGGTCACGCTCAACCGGGCCGTCGCCGTCGCGATGGTGCGTGGCCCGCGGGCCGGGCTCGACGTCCTGGAGACCCTGGACTCCGAAGGCCGGGTGGCGGAGCACCACCGCCTCGACGCGGTCCGCGCGCACCTGCTGGAGATGGCCGGCGACCACGAGGCCGCCCGGGCCTGCTACCGGACGGCGGCGCGGCGCACGACCAGCCTCCCCGAGCAGCGCTACCTGGAGGCCCGCGCGGCCAGGCTCCTGCCCGGCGGCTGATCCTCCTACCGGCGGGCACCCGGCCGAGCTCCGGGAACGCCAGGTAGGCCCGGTCTCGTGCCGGATGTCAGAATTTGATCAGGTGCGTAACACGCCGGTCCAGATGCGCCGGAGGCCAGATGCGCCGGAAAGGAGGCCGAGGTGACCGAAGGTCCGGTTCTGTACCTAATCGCGTGCGGGGGACGGCCCGCCGCGGAACTCTCCCCGTTCGTCGTGCACGCACAGGATCAGGGCTGGACCGTCTGCGTGGTCGCGACGCCCTCCGGGATCAAGTTCCTTGACGCCGAGCGGCTGGCCGCGCTGACCGGCCACCCGGTCCGGTCGGAGTACAAGCAGCCCGACGAGCCGGACGTCCTCCCGCCCGCCGACGCCTTCATCGTGGCACCGGCCACCTTCAACACCGTCAACAAGTGGGCCCAGGGCGGCAGCGACACCCTCGCGCTCGGCCTGCTCAATGAGGCCCTCGGCCTGGGCCTGCCGATCCTGGCCGCGCCGTGGCCCAATGCGGCGCTCGCCCGTCATCCCGCCTTCGGCCAGAGCGTCGCCGACCTGCGGGCCTGGGGAGTCACCATCCTCCTCGACCCCGCGCGCCTCCCGGCACCGGACTCCGGCGAGCAGAGCGCGACCGCCTTCCCCTGGGACGAGCTCCGCCGGGAGCTGACGACACTCCGCGCCCGCCTGCCGTGACCCGGCGGGAGCGCAGGCCTCCCGCCACAGGACGCCGTGCGGGCCGGCGGGTGATCTCCGCCCTTGGTCCCGGCCGTAGTGCACGACACCCTGGAGCCCCTGCCGCGTAGGGCTTTCCGGGATGGAGATAACCCAATGTGTCCGTAACTGAGCAAGCGCTTGCCTAAGTGAATATTTCGGGTTAGTTTCACCTCCGATGGCGCGCACCGGCGAGGGTCCCACCCCACCTCGCCCCTCTGCCCATGGCCCGACACCAAGGACAACATGGCGAAGCTGATGCACGGCCTCACTCCGGAGCAGAAGGAGAAGATCTGCTCCGGCAATGCCGCCCGCGTGTACGGCGTCTGAGGCCACAACAGACGCGTCGCCCGCTGGGGATGGATCGAGCCCCATCCCTGGCGGGCGGCACTTTTTCGCACCGTCCGGGATCGAGCGAGCGATCGTAGGATCCCGAAGGAGAGGAGACGCATGGGCGGGAGGCAGGGGTTCTCGGGGAAGGCGGCCATTGCCGGGGTCGGCATGACCGCGCTGTCGCGGGAGTCCGGCCGGACCGAGCTCCAGCTCGCCGCGGAGGCCTCCCGGGCGGCCCTCGCGGACGCGGCCGTCGAACGGCCCGACGCGATCCTCAGCTACCACCTCAACGACTCCGCGCCGGTCCTCTATCTCGCCCGTGAGCTGGGCCTAAGAGAGATCGGCTGGCACAACGAGATCTACGGCGGCGGAACCCAGAGCGCCTCCATCCTCGCCGACGCGGCCATGCTCATCGACTCCGGCCTGGCCGAGACCGTGCTGCTCTACCGGGCGCTCAACGGCCGGTCCGGCAGGAGGATGAACACGCTCGGCCTCAAGCTGGGCGAGGGCACCGAGGAGCAGTTCACCCACCCGTACGGCATGGCCGGGCCGGTGCACCAGTTCGCCCTCGCGGGCCGGCGCTATCTGTACGAGGCCGGGCTCAGTGCCGAGCAGCTGTACGGGGTCGTGGCGCAGTCGCGCGAGCACGCCGCCACCAACCCGCGGGCGCTCCGCAGGGAGCGCATCGACCTGGAGGCGTATCTGGCGAGTCCCGTCGTCGCCTCCCCACTGCGGCGGCTCGACTGCTGCCAGGAGACCGACGGCGGCTGCGCGCTCGTCATCACCCGGGCCGACCGGGCGCCCGGAGCGCCGCGGATCCATGCGGTCGTACGAGGCGGTGGCCCCGGCGCGTCGGCCATGGACAAGTCCGAGGACGTCTCCCGGATCTTCTCCTCGTACGTCGCCGGACCCCTGTACGAGGCTGCCGGGATGAAGCCCTCCGACATCGACGTGTCCCTGCTGTACGACGCCTACAGCTGGCTGGTGCCCCGCCAGCTCGAGGACTTCGGACTGGTCCCGCGTGGCGATCTCCCCGCCGTACTGGCCGGGGAGCTCGCCACTGACGGCGCCTTCCCGGTCAACCCGCACGGCGGGCTGCTGTCCGAGGGCTACGTGCACGGCCTGAACAACGTCGCCGAAGCCGTACGGCAGTTGGGCGGAGCCGGGACCAACCAGGTCGACGGCGCGGGCGTCGCGCTGTGCAGCGGCTTCGGCGGCAGCTACGGCAGCGCGGCCATCCTCACCGCTCCCTGAGCCTCCTCCACCTCGGCCGGAAGCGGTTCCGGCCAGAAGCGGTTCCGGCCGATGAGGCCGGCGACTTCCACGCACTCGCCACGGTTGCCGGTGCTCCGGCTCGCTTTACGCCACCGAGCGTTGCTCAAACGATCTCCCCCGGCGTCGGTCTGCGCGTACGGTGACGGTGTGGCGTTCCCCTCCCGCGCACTCTTCGTCGATGTCGGCGTGACCGTGGCCGTCGGCGCCGCCATCACGGTGGCGATCAGCGTGGCCACCGAACAGGGCTCGCGCCCCGCCGACGCGGGAGCGTACCTCTTTGGCGCGGCCATGGCCCTGGTGCTGCTGGGCCGGCGCCGGCGGCCGCTCACCGTGTTGCTCGTTTCCAGCGTTCTGCTGTTCGGCTACTACTCCGCCAACTATCCGGGGTTCGCGCCGAGCTGGGCGCTGGCCGTCCCAATCTATTCCGCCGCGCTCGCCGGGCGGCTGGCCTGGGCGATCGGCCTGCCCGCCTTCTATTTCGTCATCGGCTACCTGGTAGTCGGCGTGCGTGAGCACAATGCGCCGTTCGCCACGTTCGCCGGATTCCTTCCGCACGTGGCGCTGTGTGCCGTGACCATTCTGCTGGCCGAGGTCGTACGCAGCCGGCGCGCGCTGGCCGAGGAGACCCAGGAACGGTTCCGCCAGGCCGAGCAGGACCGCGAACGCGAGGCCGCGCGCCGGGTGGCCGAGGAGCGGGTACGGATCGCCCGCGAACTCCACGACACGGTCGCGCACAGCATGGCGACCATCACCGTCCAGGCCGGCAGTGCCCTGCACGTGCTCCAGGACCGGCCCGACGACGTACGCACCGCGCTGACCGCGATAAGGGACACCAGCAGGGGCGCCCTGCAGGAACTGCGGGCCACCCTGGGGGTGCTGCGGGACGGCGCGGAGTCGGAGTCGTACGGCAACGCCGGGCTGGATCGGCTGCCGGCACTGGTCGACGCGGTCCGGGCGGCCGGCGTGCCGGTGACGTTGCAGGTGACGGGGCGGGTGGTCCCGCTGGAGCCGCCCGCCGACCATACGGCCTACCGGATCCTGCAGGAGTCCCTCACCAACGTGCTGAGGCACGGAGGCACCGATGTCCGGGCCCGGATCCGGATGACCTACGACCCGACGGGCCTGGCCATCGAGGTGACCGATGACGGCGCGGGCGGCTCCGTCCCCCGGGCGGAAAAGGGCGGGCACGGACTCGGCGGCATGCGCGAACGCGCCGAGTCGGTGGGCGGCACGCTCGCCGCCGGGCCCCGCCCCGGTGGCGGGTTCGTGGTGAGCGCCCGCCTGCCCGGAGGAGCCCGATGAGCGACGTTGCCGAGAGGGCGGCCGGGACCGGCGCCGGAGAGACGAGCGGTTCATGGGCGTGATCCGCGTGCTGCTGGCCGACGACCAGTCACTGGTCCGGGCGGGTTTCCGAGTGCTCATCGACTCGGCCGACGACCTGGAGGTGGTGGGCGAGGCCGCCAACGGGGGAGTGGCGGTGGCCATGGCCCGGGCGCAGCGGCCCGACGTCGTGCTCATGGACATCCAGATGCCGGAGATCGACGGGCTGACCGCGACCAGGCGGATCACCGCCGACCCGTCGCTGGCGGGGACCCGCGTGGTCATACTGACGACCTACGCCGAGGACGAGAACGTCTTCCGGGCGCTGCGGGCCGGGGCGAGCGGGTTCCTGGTCAAGGACATCGAGCCGGCCGACCTGCTGCAGGCCATCCGCGTGATCGCCGGTGGGGAGTCGCTGCTTTCCCCGGCGGTGACCCGTGCCGTGATCGAGGCGTTCGTCTCCCGTCCAGCGGAGGCGGCGGCGGGACCGTCGCCGGTGGTCGCGGCGCTCACCGAACGGGAGCGGGAGGTCGTCCGGCTGGTCGGCTGCGGCCTGTCCAACGACGAGATCGCGGCCAAGCTGGTGGTCAGCCCGCTTACCGCGAAGACGCACGTCAGCCGGGCCCTCACCAAGCTGGCCTGCCGGGACCGGGCCCAGCTCGTGGTGATCGCCTACGAGGCCGGGCTGGTCACCCCCGGCCGCCGGTAGGCCGCGGGGACTACTCCACCGGGAGTACGGGCCGGGTCAGGTGTCTCCACAGGCCGGACGACCGCGGTGACACGGCACGTCACTCTTCTAGATGTCTGGAACATCTACGTGAAGGTGATGAAGATGGCCCCCTTGGCACGGTTCTGTTACCGGCGACGCTGGCTGGTCCTGCTGCTCTGGATCGTCGGTGCGGCCACCGTGATCTTCGTCGGGTTCGGGTTCGCAGCCCCGGCCGACAACAACTTCAGCGGCGGCAAGTCCGACTCGGCCCTGGCCTCGGACGTGGCCACCAAACACTTCCCGAAACAGGGGGATTCGGTCACACTCGTCGTCCGCGCCGACCCCGGGATGACCGACCCGGCAGTCAGGGCCCGGGTCGACAAGGTGCTCACGCTGGTCAAGGGCGCACCGCACATCGGCTCGGTGACCTCGCCGTACACCGCGCCCCAGCAGGTCTCGCGGGACGGGCGCACCGCGTTCGCGCAGATCCTGCTGGACGAAAAGGCGGACAAGGTGCCGGTCACCGACACCAAGAAGCTGATCTCCGATGTGCGCGGGGCTTCCGGTGACGGGGTCCAGTTCGCGCTGGACGGCAGCTCGGTGCAGACCGCGGAGACCCCGTACGGCGGCTCGACCGAGGGCATCGGGCTGCTGGCCGCCATCGTCATCCTGCTCGTGACGTTCGGCTCATTGCCGGCCATGGGGCTGCCGATCGTGACGGCGCTGTTCGGCATCGGCACCGGGCTGGCCCTGACCGACCTGCTCGGCTACATCTTCCCGGCGCCGAGTTTCAGCCCCATCGTGGCCGGCCTCATCGGCCTCGGCGTCGGCGTCGACTACGCGTTGTTCATCGTCACCCGTTACCGTGAGGGGCTTGAGGACGGGCTGACCCCCGAAGAGGCGACGGTGAAGTCGATCGCCACCTCCGGCCGTGCGGTGCTGTTCGCCGGGACGACGGTGGTCATCGCGATGCTCGGCCTGCTGGTGATGCGCCAGTCGCTGCTGACCGCGACCGCGATCGCCGCCTCGGTGGCCGTCATGATGACCGTGATCACGGCGATCACCCTGCTGCCCGCGCTGCTGGGCTTCACCGGGCGGGGCATCAACCGGTTCCGGCTGCCGCTGCTCGGCCGTACCCGCACCGCCAGCCCGCTGGCCACCCGCTGGGCCGGGATCATCCAGCGCCGCCCGGTCGTCTCGCTGGCGGCCGCCGCGGTGGTGCTGCTGATCCTGGCCGTGCCGGCGTTGTCCATGCGGCTCAGCTTCGAGGACTCCAGCAATCTGCCCAGCGGTTCCAGCGGCCACACCGCGCACACGCTGCTCGCCGAGGGCTTCGGGCCCGGCTACGACGCGCCGCTGTTCGTCATCGCCGAGACCGGCAGCGGCCTGCAGCCGGTGGCAGACGCGGTCCGGGCCACGCCGGGCATCGCCTCGGTGACCCCCGTGTTCACCAGCCCCGACGGCCAGGCCTCGCAGTTCATCGCCTACCCGAAGACGGCCCAGCAGGACGCCGCCACTCCTAAGCTGGTCACCGAACTGCGCGACACGGTGATCCCCCGGGCGACCGCTCAGCAGGTGCACGTGGGCGGCCCCAACGCCGGAACGGTCGACTTCGCGAACTCGGTGAGCAGCCGGCTGCCCTGGCTGATCGGGATCGTGATCGGGCTGTCGCTGCTGATCCTGCTGGTGCTGGTCCGGTCGGTGACGATCGCGCTCAAGGCGGCGCTGATGACGCTGCTCTCGATCGGGGCGGCCTACGGTGTGCTCACCGCGATCGTGCAGTGGGGCTGGGGCAGCAAGCTGCTCGGTTTTCCGGTGGCGATGCCCATTACCACCTGGGTGCCGCTGTTCATGTTCCCGATCCTGTTCGGGCTCTCCACCGACTATGAGGTCTTCCTCATCGCCCGCATCCGTGAGGAGTACGACAAGGGAGCCGACACCAGGGACGCGGTGACCGCCGGGCTGTCCCGTACGGCCCGGGTCATCACCGCGGCGGCGGCCATCATGGTCATGGTGTTCTTGACCGTGCTGCTCGGCGCCGACCCCGCCGTCAAGCAGTTCGGGCTGGGCCTGGCCGTCGCGGTGTTCGTCGACGCGACCGTGGTCCGGATGGTGCTGGTGCCGGCGCTGATGGAGCTGCTCGGGGTGTGGAACTGGTGGCTGCCCAGGCCGCTGGCCCGGCTGCTCCCGGCCCCCGCGCACTGATCCGGCGCACGGATCCGGCTCAGTGATCCGGCGCACCCGCTCCGTGGCCCTGCGATCCGCGCAGGACCACGGGGTTCAGTGCGTGCAGATGCCGTCGAAGAGAACCTTGAGGTAGTGCTCCGACAGCCCCTTGGCGTTCAGGCGCCCGCCCGGCTGGAACCAGCGCACCGCGACCCAGATGGTGTCGCGGATCATCCGGTAGGTCAGCTTGGGGTCGATGTCGTCGCGGAAGAGCCCGGTCACCTGACCTCGCTTGATCTGGCTGATCCACATCTTCTCGACGTCGTCCTCGGACTTGGTGAGGTACTCGAAGCGGGCGAGCGCCTTGAGGTAGTTCCAGTCGTTCTGCATCACCGTGATGGCTGCCCGGTGCGGCTCCAGGGTGCCGAAGGCGATCCGGACCAGCGCGGAGAGCACCTCCTGCGGGCTGCCGCCCTCGTCGATGGCGGCGCCGTAGGCGGCCATCAGCTCCCGGAAGAAGACCGAGAGGATCTCGTCGACGATCGACTCCTTGGAGTCGAAGTGGTGGTAGAGGCTGCCGGACAGGATGCCTGCTTCGTCGGCGATCTCCCGCACCGTCGTGGCCTGGAATCCCTTCTTGGCGAACAGCTCGGCCGCGAGCTTCACCAGGTGCTCGCGGCGCTCGGAGGCCAGCGCGGGCGTGCCCTTCGCGCGGCGACGGCTCCCGCCCTCACCGCCGGCACGGGTCTTCGCCGCTGGTCGTCCGCTGTTCGCGCTCGTCGTTGTCACCTTCTCATTATGCCGTGTAGCACAACCGCTTGCTCGTGTCAGCGTGTTGACATCAGGTTACGCGTCCTCGTACCGAGCACCAAGCGCTTGGTACCAGCAGAAATGGGCCGGCCGGGTGACCGGCTTTGGACGATCCTCTGAGCGCACGCAAGTGGCCGGGGTGGCGTGGACGGCCATCCGGTAACGGTTGTGTTTCGGCGTATTGACAGCCAGGTTGCCTCCGGCTTTCCTTCGTGGGAGCGCTCCCACAGTTCCGTCGGTCTCAGTGTCGAGGCCGGCATCCACCCCGTCAATGGAACGGACGAGACGACCTGAGAGGGGTCCGTCAATGAGGGACACGATGCGCCGCGCGCCGAGAATCGCGGCGGCGACGGTGATGGCCGGTGTACTCGCACTGGCCGCAGCATGCTCGGGGGAAAACGGAAAGAGCAGCGGTTCGAGCGGTTCAGGCAAGATCACGCTGACCGTCGACTCGTTCGGCACCTTCGGCTACGAGGACCTCTACAAGCAGTACGAGGCGAGCCACCCCAACATCAAGATCGTCGATCGGAACATCCCGTCGCTGGACAACTACCTCCCTCAGCTCCAGCAGCACATCGCCGCCGGTGCGGGGGCCGGCGACATCGTCGCGATCGAGGAGGGCATCGCCGTCAAGTTCATGGCCCAGCCCGACAAGTTCGTGGACCTGAACAAGTACGGCGCGGCCGCCCTGAAGGGCAACTTCCTGCCCTGGAAGTGGCAGCAGGGACTGAGCGTCGACGGCTCCAAGGTGGTCGGGCTCGGCACCGATGTCGGCGGCCTGGCCATGTGCTACCGCAAGGACCTGTTCCAGAAGGCCGGGCTGGGCAACGACCGTGAGACGGTCGGCAAGCTCTGGCCGACGTGGGACGCCTTCCTCGCGACCGGCAAGAAGTTCCAGGCCAAGGTGCCCGGCACGAAGTTCATGGACGGTGCCACCAACTTCTACAACACGATCCTCATGCAGGAAGCGGGCAAGGGCACCAACCAGACCTACTTCGACAAGAGCAACAAGCTGATCATCGACTCGAACCCGGCGGTCAAGGCCGCGTACGACAGGACCGTCCAGCTGGCGCAGGCGAACCTGACGGCGAAGATCCAGTTCCTCACCGACCCGTGGAGCCAGGCTCTCAAGAAGGACGCGTTCGCCACGGTCACCTGCCCGGCGTGGATGCTCGGCCTGATCAAGGAGAACGCGGGCGCCGCGAAGGCCGGAAAGTGGGACATCACCACGCTGCCCGGCGGGGGCGGTAGCTGGGGTGGTTCGTTCCTGGCGGTGCCGACCCAGAGCAAGCACCCCAAGGAGGCGGCCGACCTCGCCAAGTTCCTGACCAGCCCGCAGGGTCAGGTCGGGTCCTTCAAGTCCAAGAACAACCTGCCGTCCTCGCCGCAGGCGCTGGACGACCCGGCGGTCAAGGACTTCAAGAACGACTACTTCAGCGGCGCCCCGGTCGGGCAGATCTTCGCGTCCGGCGCGAAGAGCCTCAACCCCGTGTTCCTCGGAGCCAACAACCAGCCGGTGCGGACGGTCGTCGAAGCCGACCTGCGCGCCATCGAGCAGGGCAAGCTCACGCCCGACGCCGGCTGGAAGAAGGTCATCTCCGACGCGAAACGGGCTGCGGAGACGGGCTGACCATGACGTGGGCGGTGGTGGCCCTCCACGCCGCCGCCGCCCACCCCTCCGCACTCTTCCGGCCTCTTCCGCGAAAGGAGGACAGATGGCTCTCGACCTGAGCCGGGCACCGGCCAAGGGCCGATCCCCGGTCACCCCGCCGGCCCGCGGGCCGCTTCGCCGTTTCCTGTCCCGGCTGGACGTCAAAGCGTCCCCGTACGCCTATATCTCCCCGTTCTATCTGCTGTTCCTGCTCTTCGGCCTGTTCCCGCTGGGCTACACCTTCTGGGTCTCCCTGCACCACTGGGAGCTGATCGGCGGTCACCGTTTCACCGGACTGCGCAACTACCAGCTGCTGCTGAGCGACCCGGACTTCTGGAACGCGGTCGTCAACACCCTCGCGATGTTCGTGATCGCGACGGTGCCCCAGCTGCTGCTGGCGATGCTGCTGGCCAACACGCTCAACCGCCGGCTGCGAGCCCAGACCCTGTTCCGGCTGGGCGTACTCCTGCCGCTGGTGACCTCGGTCGCCGCGGTCGCCATCGTCTTCAGCCAGCTGTTCGGCCGCGACTACGGACTGATCAACTGGCTGCTGCACTTCGTGGGTGTGCATCACATCGACTGGGCGGCGAACAGATGGTCGCAGTGGACCGCCATCTCGGTGATGGTCGACTGGCGCTGGACCGGCTACAACACGCTCATCTTCTTGGCGGGAATGCAGGCCATCCCCCGCGAACTGTACGAAGCGGCAGCCATCGACGGGGCCTCCAGGATGAAGCAGTTCTGGAGGATCACCGTCCCGTCCCTGCGCCCGACGATCATCTTCACCTCCATCATCGCGACCATCGGCGGTCTGCAGCTCTTCACCGAGCCGCTGCTGTTCAACCAGAACTTCATGAACGGCGGCTCGCTGCGGCAGGGCCAGACCGTGGCGATGTACATGTACGAGAACGCCTTCCAGCGCTTCCAGTACGGCTACGGCTCGGCGATCGCGTGGATGCTCTTCCTGCTGATCCTCGTCGTCTCCCTGCTCAACTACCTGATCACGCGACGGCTCAGCGGAGGTCGGGCATGACGCTTGTCACCGGAAGATTCACCCGCCGCCGCAACGGGCGGCATATGACGCGCCGGGCCGTAGAGGGGTCGGCCCGGATGTGGCAGGCCAGCCCGCTCACCTACGTGACCCTGATCTTCGCGATAGTCCTGTCGGCGTTCCCGCTCTACTGGATGTTCGTCGTGGCGACCCGTACCAACGAGGTCGTCGGGTCGGTGCCGCCACCGCTGCTCGCCGGGCAGCATCTGGGCGAGAACGTCGGCAGGGTGTTCAGCACCGAGGACGCGCAGTTCGGCAAGGCTCTCGTCAACTCGATGATCGCCTCGCTCTCGGTGGCGATCTCCGTGGTCTTCTTCTCCAGCCTGGCCGGGTTCGCCTTCGCCAAACTGCGTTTCCGCGGCCGGAACGCGCTGTTGCTGATCATCGTGGCCACCATGATGGTCCCGGTCCAGATGGGCATCATCCCGCTCTACATGGTCATGGTGAAGATCCACTGGACCGGCCATCTGCAGGCCGTGATCGTGCCTTTCCTGGTCACCGGGTTCGGGGTGTTCATGATGCGGCAGTACGCCGAGCAGGCCATTCCCGACGAGCTCATCGAAGCGGCCCGCGTCGACGGCGCCTCCACGTTCCGGATCTTCTGGAGCGTGGTGTTCCCCGCGTTGCGGCCGGCTGCCGCGGTGCTCGGGCTCTTCCAGTTCATGCAGACCTGGAACGAGTTCATGTGGAACTTCGCCGTGCTGACGCCGGACAACCCGACCGTGCAGTACGCACTGAGCCAGCTCAACGGCGCTCACTACACCGACTACACCCTCGTGTTCGCCGGGACCGCGGTCGCCACGGTCCCGCTGCTCATCGTCTTCATCGTGTTCGGCCGCCAGATCATCGGCGGAATCATGGAAGGTGCGGTAAAGGCGTGACCACTCAGGCATCGCAGCAGCAGGAGACGTCACTCCGCTTCCCCGCCGACTTCGTCTGGGGCGCGGCCACCGCCGCCTACCAGATCGAAGGCGCGGTGGCGGAGGACGGGCGGGGGCCCTCGATCTGGGACACCTTCAGTCACACCCCCGGGAAAGTCCTCGGCGGTGACACCGGCGACGTCGCCGTCGACCACTACCACCGCTTCCGCGAGGACGTCGCGGTCATGGCCCAGCTCGGCCTCACCTCGTACCGATTCTCGATCGCCTGGCCGAGGATCCAGCCGGAGGGTTCCGGAGCGGTCAACGAGAAGGGGCTCGACTTCTACCGCGGGCTGGTTGACACCCTGCTGGAGGCCGGGATCGAGCCGTACGCGACCCTCTACCACTGGGACCTGCCCCAGCCGCTGGAGGACGCCGGTGGCTGGCCGGTCCGCGACACCGCCCACCGGTTCGCCGACTACGCCGCGCTCGTCCACCGGGGCCTCGGCGACCGCGTCAAGCACTGGATCACGATCAACGAGCCCTGGTGCGCGGCGTTCCTGGGCTACGCCTCCGGGGACCACGCGCCGGGGCGCAGGGACCCCGCGGACTCACTGCGGGCGGCTCATCATCTGCTGCTCGGGCACGGGCTGGCACTGCCGGCGCTGCGGCAGTGGGACAGCGAGATCGGCGCCGCGGTCAATCTCTATGCCGTGTCCCCGGCGAGCGAGGCCGCCGAGGACCTGGAGGCCGCCCGGCGCGTCGACGGCCTGCAGAACCGGTTCTTTCTCGACGCGCTCCTGCGGGGCCGCTATCCCGAGGACGTGCTGACCGATCTGGAGCCGTACGGCTTCGCCGAGTGCGTGCGCGACGGAGACCTGGACCTCATCGGCGCATCGACGGATCTGCTGGGCATCAACTACTACAGCCGGCACACGGTGACCGGTCTGCCCGACGCGGGGGGCCAGGCCATCACCTCGCCGTTCGCGGCGACCTCGCCGTGGCCCGGCGCCGAGCACGTCTCCTTCGTGCAGGCGGGCCGGCCGATGACCGGGATGGGCTGGGAGATCGACACTCTGGGGCTGCAGGAGGTGCTCACCCGGGTGGCCGCGGAGTATCCGGCGGTGCCTCTCTACGTCACCGAGAACGGCGCCGCCTTCGACGATGTGGTCACCGCGGACGGCGTGCACGATCCCGAGCGGGTCGCCTACCTGGACGGGCATCTGCGCGCCTGCCACACGGCCATCGAGAAGGGGGTGCCGCTGCGGGGATACTTCGCCTGGTCGCTCATGGACAACTTCGAGTGGGGCTGGGGCTACGCGAAGAGGTTCGGGCTGGTGCACGTGGACTTCGAGACCCAGCGGCGGGTGCCCAAGAGCAGCGCCCACTGGTTCGGATCGGCCGCGCGCACGGGCGGGCTGGCGATACCGCCCGCTCCGCTACCGGCAGAATAGGGTCATGACCGGTCAGCGACGACCCACGCTCGAGGCGGTGGCGGTGCGTGCGGGGGTAGGCCGTGGCACGGTCTCGCGGGTGATCAACGGCTCTCCGAAGGTGAGCATGGGGGCCCGCGAGGCGGTGCTGCAGGCCATCGACGAACTCGGGTACGTGCCGAACCGCGCGGCACGTACCCTCGTCACTCGCCGCACCGACACCGTCGCCCTCGTCATGTCGGCCTCCGAGGAACGGGTCTGGGACGAGCCCTACTTCGCCGGGATCATCCGGGGGATCAGCAGGGGCCTCACCGACACCGGGTTCCAGCTGCTGCTCGCCTTCGCACAGTCCAGGGCCGAGCACGATCGGCTGGAACGCTACCTCTCCGGCCAGCACGTGGACGGGGTCCTGCTGATCTCGCTGCACGGCGACGATCCGCTGCCCGGGCATCTGGAGTCGCAGGGGGTGCCGACCGTGCTCGGCGGCACCCCGGTGGGGGCAGATCTGTCCTCGGTGATCTGCGTGGACGCCGACAACCGGGGCGGGGCGCGGCTGGCGGTCGCGCACCTGGTAGAGCGGGGCCGTCTTCACATCGCCACGATCGCGGGGCCGCAGGACGCCCAGGTGGGCGTGGACCGGCTCGCCGGCCATCAGGACGCACTGGCCGCCGCCGGGCTCCGCGGTGACCTGGTCGCCTTCGGCGACTTCAGCGAGGAGACCGGCGCCGCCGCCATGCGCACGCTGCTGGAACGCGAACCGAAGCTGGACGCCGTGTTCGCGGCGTCCGACCCGATGGCGGCGGGCGCGATGCGGGTGCTGCGGGAGGCCGGCCGCGCCATCCCGTCGGACGTGGCGGTGGTGGGGTTCGACGATTCGGTGACCGCGCGGCACGCCTCCCCGCAGCTCACCTCCGTGCACCAGCCGGTGGAGGCGATGGGCCGGGAGATGTCCCGGCTGCTCATCGCCCGGATACGCGGCGAGGAGGTCGAGCCGGGTGCGGTCATCCTGGACACGCATCTGGTCGTTCGCGAATCATCCTGATCCGCCGGGGAAGGCCAGGCGCGTGGAAGGACGGGAGCTCGCCGGTCGTTACCGGCTCCGGGAGCGCCGCTCGACGGCGGCGGCCGGCAGGGTCCAATCCGGTCTTGTAGCGGGTGCGTGATCGGCGTACCGTCCGGCCATGGGTGTCATCCACCGGCCGCGCGTGGCTTGGGAGAGCGCGCGCGTCTTCGTCGCCGCGGCCAACGCCGACGCCTACTGGTGGCTCAGCGAGATGGTCGGGCGGCATCTCGGTGTCATGTACGAGCTGAAGCTGGCGGAGACGCGCCTGCGGCTTCAGCTGGAGGACGCGTCGTACGCCGAGACCGCGGCCTGGCGGGCGCGCCTGGACGAACTGCTGCACGACCACGCCGAGCTGATCCCGCTCATGCTGCAGTTGGTCACCGAGACCTCCGACCGGCTGCACCGCAGCACTACGGCCTGAGCTTGGCCAGGTGGTCGAGGGCGGCCTCGGCCTCGTGCATGATGCGGGTGATCAGCTCGGCGCAGCTCGGGAGGTCGTCGATCAGGCCGACGACCTGGCCGGAGGCCATGACGCCGAGGTCCGCACGGCCGTCCACCATCGCGGCCTTCAGCAGCATGGGCGTGTTGGCGGCCATCAGTACCTGAGCCCAGGTCAGCTCCCGGCCGTGCTTCATTCGCCGGCCCTCGCGGATCATCTCTCCCCACGACAGACCGGACAGCGACTTGAACCGGGCTCCGTTCTGCACGGCCCGGACGAGGCCGCGCAGTCGCCCCGCCGACTCCAGCGACTCGACCAGGTCCGAGGCCAGGACCCGGTGCGGCACCCCGTCCACGCGGGTGGTCACCACGGTGTCGCGGACCGACTTGCCGAGGTAGACCTGCTTGACCTCGTCCCCGACCGGGGAGTCCGAGGTGAGCAGGAAACGGGTGCCCATCGCGATGCCGGCGGCCCCGTACGAAAGGGCCGCGACCAGCCCCTGTCCGCTGAAGAAGCCGCCGGCGGCGATCACCGGGATGTCGACGGCTGCCACCACGTCGGGCAGCAGGACGGTGGTCGGCACCGCGCCGGTGTGGCCGCCGCCTTCACCGCCCTGCACGATGACGGCGTCGGCACCCCAGGCGGCCACCTTCTCTGCATGGCGGCGTGCCCCGATCGACGGGATCACCAGCACCCCGGCGTCCTTGAGCTTGGAGATCAGCTCCTTCTTGGGGGCCAGCGCGAACGAGGCGACCCGTACCCCCTCCTTGATCATGATGTCGCAGCGTTCGGCGGCGTCGTCGGCGTCCGACCGGATGTTCACCCCGAACGGCGCGGCCGTCCGTTCCTTCACCTCACGGACGGCCTGCGTCATCTGCGCCACGCTCATGGTGGAGGCAGCGATGATGCCGAGGCCGCCCGCCGTGGAGGTCGCCGCGGCGAGACGGGCCCCGGCGACGTAGCCCATGCCGGTCTGCACGACCGGGTACTCGATCCCGGCCAGCTCGGTAAGCGGGGTGGAGATCATGCGGGGACCTCGCGATCGCGGAACCCCTCGATGTCCAGGACCTCACGCATGATCCGCAGTTCCTCCTCCGTGGGAGACCGGCTCTCCGGTACCTCCGCCGGGATGACCAGCTCGAACCCGGTGGCGGCGACCACCTCGTCCACCGAGACTCCGGGGTGGACCGAGCGCAGCCGCATCCGGTGGCCGGGAGCGCCGAAGTCCAGCACACAGAGGTTGGTCACGACCACCCGCAGCTCGAACGCCCCCCGGTCGTAGCCGATGCCGCTGACGAAGTCCACCGCGTCCACGAAGACCCGGGTGGAGTGCCTGGGGACCCAGAAGCTCGTGGTGTTGCACCGGGTGTTGCCGGGGGCGCCCCTGGCTCCCAGCAGCTGCGACTTGGGCCGCCCCCAGTCGCCGATGCTGGAGATGTTGCAGTTGCCGTGGCGGTCGATCTGGCTCGGCCCCAGCACCACGTGCCGCTTGCCGTTCAGCACCAGCCACAGATGATCACGGAACGGCAGCCAGCCCTCGACATCGCCCGCGGGCGACCCTAGCGGTACGGGTTCGGCTGTCAGAAAGGGGCCGCCGTCGGTGGTCAGCAGGTCGGCCTCGAAAGTCGACCGGGCCAGCCGGGCGCCCAGCGCCGGGATCATGCCGGCGACCGCGGCAGCGACGATCTCGCCGTCGCCCCTGAACATCTCCGCGCAGGCGACCGCGCAGACCTCGGCCCGGGTCGCCTGCCCGGCGGACACCGTCGTGTTCATATCCGTGCTGATATCCGGGGTCACGCGAACTCCTCCTGCCACTGCCGTACGGCGTCCTGGTACGCGGCCTCGTCACCGGCCAGGAAACGCTCCCGGAACGCCTTCCAAGCCTGCGGATCGGACGCCGACGCCACGTACATCTTCTGGAAGGCCTCGTCCCGCCGCTCCGAGTCGCCGGTGGTGAAGTGGTTGCCGTTGGGCGTCTCGACCACCCCGGTGACCTGGGCCCGGCTGATCAGCAGGGCCTGGACCGGACCCTCCTTGGTGAGGTCGGCGGTGTCCACGATGCGCTCGCAGCTCACATAGGTACGGCCCGCGGCCTTGGCGTACAGGTCGTCGAAGTAAGGGTCCGGGCCCAGGTACAGGGCGTTGCCCCGGGCGTCCGCCCGGTTCATGTGGACCAGCGCGACGTCCATGGTGAGGGCCGGGACGGCGACCAGCTCCTCGTCCCCGTAGGGAGAGCGCACCGTCTTCAGGCCGGGATTGACGCGCATCACGTCCGAACCGAGGCCCGCGTAGGTGGGCAGGAACGGCAGCCGGTGGGCCGCGGCGTAGAGGCCGAACATGAACATGCCTTCGTCGTACTCCGCGAACTCCACGGTGCCGTTCTGCCGCGCCTGCCGGAAGTGCGGCTCCAGGGCAATGGAGTCCAGCGTGACGAACGGCGCGATCAGCTTGCGGACCTTGCCGAAGGCGCACAGCAGCCCCACGTCGGCGCCGCCGTACGAAACGATCGTCAGGTCGGTCAGCGAGGACCGGCAGATGGCACGGACCAGGGCCATCGGCTTGCGGCGCGAGCCCCAGCCACCGATGCCGATCGTCATCCCGCTCGACAGCGACCCGACGATCTCGTCGATCGAGAGAACCTTACTCATGCTCATGGGCTCACTCCGTTCGCCGGTTCGCAGGCGTTTTTACGCGCCGTCTTCCCTCGTCGCGTGCTCGCTCGTTCCTCGCTGTGCGCGCTCCTCAGTCCAGACGACGCGCGCCCGCTCACGCTTCGTTCTCCTTCTTCTTTTGCTGGACGAAGGCGTCGCGGTGTTCGTCGCCGGCGCCGGCCAGGTTGAGTTCGAAGGTGAAGCCCTGCTCGAACCGGTAACTGCGCTTGACGTCGATGGGGTCGATGCCGTTGAGCGACTCCTTGGCCCGCCGGAGCACGTACGGATCCTTGTCGGCGAGCTGGGCGGCCACCGCGAAGGCGGCGGCCCGCAGCTCCTCCCGGGGCACCACGCGAAGCACCGACCCGTAGTGGTGGAGCTGCTGCGCCGTCGCGGTACCGCAGGTGTAGACCATCGCCCGCATGAGGTGCTGCGGTACCAGGCGGGATAGGTGGGTGGCGGCGCCGAGGGCGCCCTGGTCCACCTCGGGCAGCCCGAACGTGGCGTCGTCGCTCGCCACGATGATGTCGGCGTTGCCGACCAGCCCAATGCCACCGCCCAGGCAGAAGCCCTGCACCGCGGCGATGACCGGGACCTCACACTCGTACACGGCGGCGAACGCGGCGTAGCAGCCCCTGTTCGCGCCGATGAGGGCCTCGAACCCCTCCGTACGCTGCATCTCCTTGATGTCGACGCCCGCGTTGAAGCCCCGCCCCGCGGCGCGGAGCACCACCACGCGCACCTGCGGGTCCCGCCCGGCCGCCGTGACGGCGTCGGCGAGTTCGTACCAGCCGCTGACCGTGAGGGCGTTCACCGGCGGTACGTCGACGACGACCTCGGCCACCCCGGGAGCGGCGAGCTGATGCGTGATGCCCATGCACACCCTCACTGATAACTAACGCTTGCTTGGTACCGTAGCATGAGGCGATCGAGGGAGGGCCATGACGGCGACGTACGACTATCAGGGCCGCACCGTGCTGGTGACGGGCGGCACCAAGGGGATCGGAGCGGGCATCGCGGCGAGGTTCCTGGCCGCGGGCGCGGACGTCGTGGTGTGCGCCCGCAAAGACCCCGGCGGCCTCCCCTCGGCCGGGGGACGTGGTGCTTCGTTCGCCGCCGCGGACGTCCGAGACCCCGATCAGGTCGCGGTGCTCATCGACGCCGTCGTGCAACGTCATGGCCGGCTGGACGTCGTGGTCAACAACGCCGGTGGTTCGCCGTACGCGATGGCCGCCGACGCCTCCCCGCGGTTGCACACCCGGGTGATCGAGCTCAACCTGATCGCGCCGCTGCACGTCGCCCAGGCGGCGTACCGGGTGATGCGCGGGCAACGGGACGGCGGCGCGATCGTGATGATCGGCAGCGTCAGCGGTGTGCGGCCCTCACCGGGCACGGCGGCCTACGGCGCGGCCAAGGCGGGTCTGCACCATCTGGCCGCCTGCCTGGCGGCGGAGTGGGCGCCGGCGGTACGGGTCAACACCGTCGTCGTGGGGCTTGCCGACACCGGCGACGGCGGGCAGGGACACTACGGCGGCGTCGACACGCTCGCCCAGGTGAACGCGACGATCCCGGCGGGCCGGATGGCGGTGCCGGACGACGTCGCGCGCGCCTGCCTGTTCCTCGGCTCCGAGCCGTACGTCCACGGCGCGTGTCTCGAAGTCCACGGTGGCGGCGAACAGCCCGCCTGGTCCCACATCGTTCAAACATCCCCATGACCGAACCACTCCACGGTCAGGGGATCGACCCGTGACCACGGAAGCGATGGCGAGGAGCCGGATATGAGTCTTTTGGCGGGCAGGGTCGTCGTCGTCACCGGCGCGGGCCGCGGCATCGGTCGCGAGCACGCGCTGGAGTTCGCCCGGCAGGGCGCGAAGGTGGTCGTCAACGACCTGGGAGTCCAGCTCGACGGCGGTGGCGGCCGGGCGGCCGAGGTCGCCGAGTCGGTGGTCGCGGAGATCGCGACGCTGGGCGGCGAGGCCGTCGCCAACGGCGACGACGTCGCCTCCTGGGACGGCGCGGCATCCCTGGTGAACAGCGCCATCCAGGCCTTCGGCCGGCTCGACGTGCTGGTCAACAACGCCGGATTCGTGCGGGACAGAATGCTGGTCTCGATGGGCGAGCAGGAATGGGACGACGTCGTCCGCGTCCATCTCAAGGGGCACTTCGCGCCGATGCGGCACGCGGCCGCGTACTGGCGGGAGCAGTCCAAGGCCGGGAACCCGGTGGACGCCCGAGTGATCAACACCTCGTCGGGAGCCGGCCTGCTGGGCAGCATCGGCCAGGGCAACTACGGTGCCGCCAAGGCCGGCATCGCCGCGATGACCCTCATCGGCGCCGCCGAGATGGGGCGGTACGGCGCGACCGTCAACGCCATCGCCCCGGCGGCGCGCACCCGGATGACCGAAGAGGTCTTCGCCGAGACGATGGCCGCGCCGGAGAGCGGCTTCGACGCCATGCATCCCGGCAACGTCTCCCCGCTGGTCGCCTGGCTGGGCAGTGCGGAGTCCAGGCACGTCACCGGCCGGGTCTTCGAGGTCGAGGCGGGCATCATCGGCGTGGCCACCGGCTGGCGGCACGGCCCCCGCGTCGACAAGGGCGGCCGCTGGGACGCGGCCGAGATCGGCCCCGCCGTCGACAAGCTCCTCGCCGAGGCCCCGGACCCGGAGCCGGTCTACGGCGCGGGCTGAGACCCCCTTAGGGAAGCCGGTCAGGGGGCGGGGAGCTCGGTGGCGGCGTCGGCGGCCTCGGTGAGCCTGCTGCGCAGGGTCTGCACGAGCTCGTCGCTCTGCTCGGCGAGTCGCTGGATCGCGGGAACCGCGAGATCGTCGCGCACGGTGTCGGCGACCAGCTCGTCGTACACATGGGCCCGCGCGGTGATCTCGGTCAGCTGACCATGGGCGCGGAAGGCCTGATCAGCGGCCCTGGTGCGGTCTGCGTAGTGCTCCAGCGCCTCCACCCGCCGGGTCAGCGCCCGCACGGACAGGTCGAGCTTCTCGCGCAGGGGCAGCATCGCGGCCTCGACCTCGGGTTCGGCGCCCTCGCCCAGCAGCTCGGACTGCTCGCCGCGCAGCCTTGACTGCCGGGCCAGCACCTGGGCGATCTCCCACTCCTGCTGCGGCAGGGTGACCGCATTGTCGACGGTGTCGAGCAGCCCCTCACGGTTGACCTCCGAGTCCTGAACCGTGTCGATGGCACTCTGCACCCGGCTCAGCAGGGACTGGCCCACCTCGTCGAGGTCCTCGGGTGTCAGATAGCGGTCCCGGCGCAGCCGCAGTGCCCGCGCGCGGTAGGCGTCCTCACTCATCTGCCGGCTCATCAGCGCCACGAGCGCCAGCGGTATGAGCATCACCGCACCCCATGACCCCAGCAACAGGAAGCCCATGAGACAGGCCGCCAGGCCGGTCAGCGGGGTCAGCTGTAGCAGGGGCCGGCGCCGGGACACCAGCCGGTCCAGCTCCGGCCGCAGGCTCGGATCGGCGACCGGCCGCAGCTCCCGCCGGCCGCCACCGGCCTCCGCCGCCGGGGCCACCAGCCGCCAGCTGGTCGGCACATGGGTCTCGAAGGCGAAGTCGTCTGCGTCGATCTCCACCTCGGCGGGTCCGGCGGGCAGCGGCCACAGCCCGACGGGCTCATCACCTCCGGTGCCGCTGAAGCGTACCCACCAGCCTCCCTTGCCGTTGTCACACCGGTAACGGCCCGGTGGAATGTCGATTCCGACGAAGAACGTGCCGGTCCCGGGGATGGTGCTGTTGTGAACACCATTGACCACTGCAGACCTCCGGCCAGAGGGCTTGATCACTGCCGACGTTGATGTGACGCCTAGCGGGCGATGTCGGTTGCCGTACCCACATGACGGACAGGAAAGTCACGTTCCAGGGGCCCGATTTCTGGCTTGCAGGTGGCTCGTGTCCCTTGCCCGGATCGGTGGCCCCCCGCCTGCCATTATGAGCACGCAACCCGATTTATGAGTGCGCAGCCAGTCTCCCGCCGGTCGAACGCCGCACATGTGGCATGTGGCACAGAGCCGGGGCGGGCGGCACGGTATCCGCCTGATCACCGGCCCCTACGCTGGACGCCATGCCGTTCGATCCCGAAGAGGAGCATCCGTGGGCCATGCAGCTCGCCGCACGGGCGGAGAAGACGTCACCCCCCGCGCACCATGCCGTGTGCGAGGCCGCCGCGATGGCCGTCGTCCGGTTGCTCACCGATCCCCGGGCGACGGAAGGCGAGTGGTACGACCGCGTGCACCGCTGGGAGACCGCCCGGATCCGCAAGGTGACCCGTCGGGCCCGCGGCGTGCGCTGGCAGGCCGTACAGGAACTGCCCGGAGTGACCGTCGAGCATGACGGGGCGCAGGTGCGGGCGTTCGTCCCGGGCCCGATGGCCGAGGTACCGCCCGAGCTGGCCCGGCTCCAGGTCGCGGGGCTGGACCTGACCGACGACGGCCCGGCCGCGCCGGCGCCGGATCGCCCGTACGCCGTGCTCGCGCTCAACCCGCACGTCACGATGACCACGGGAAAGGCCGCGGCGCAGTCCGCCCACGCGGCGCACCTGCTGCTGCGCCGGATCAGCCGGGCCGAGCGAGAGGCCTGGATCTCGGCGGGCCTGGAGGTCCGGCTGGCCGGTGACGTGCCGTGGGGCGACTGCGTCGAACAGGCCGCCGTCGCGGTACGCGACGCGGGCTTCACCGAGGTCCCGCCCGGCACGATGACCGCGATCTCCTGGCTGCTTCGCCCCTGAACCGCCCCTTGCTCTTGGGGGCCGCAGGCACGCCCGGATGCGCCCCGGTGGGGTCGGGGCGGCCCGCAGGCTTGGGGGGCTTCCATAGGGCGGCCGAAAGTACGGCGCCACTCTGTACGACATCTCTGTACGACATCGAGGGGGCCGGATCAAGCCGGGTCCATCATCACCGGCATCGGACTGGACGGCATCGCCGGGGCCTGCGAGGAACTGCGCCGTCCCGACACCCACGCCAAGATAGTCGTGGACCCCTCCCTCTGAACCACCTCACCCGATAACCCCGGTCGTAGTGTTCGTAGTCAACAGAAGGACGTCAGGGAGCGGGGGGCTGCTGACCGGGGGGATTGACGGGAAACCGTCTTGGCGGCGGCAGCGGCGCGTGCTGCTGTCCCTTCGGAGCCGGAGCCGGAGCCGGGACGGGCGTCGGCGCCGGGGCCGGGGCGGACGCCGGGGCAGGAGGGGGCGCCGGAGCCGGGGTGGGTGCCGGGTCCGGGGTGCGGGCCGGTGTCTGGGCCGGTGCTCGGGGGGCGTCGGGGGGAAAGGTCGGAGCCGGGATCGTGGCGGGGGCCGGACCGGGAGAAGGGGCCCCGGCCGAATGCGGCGGCAGGGGGTCCGCCCGGCCTGGGACCGGCCGGGCACCGGGGGGTGTGGGGACCTGCCCGGGGGGCGCGGCGCGCTGCCAGCGGTTGAGGGCGGACAGTGCGAACTCCTGGGTACGGCTCAGATTCTGCGGCGTCGCGTCGCCGCGCTGCCGGTCCAGCGGGGGCGTCCGGCCTACCCGGGCCTTGACCCCCAGGGTGTACGACATGAAGAGCACCACGGTGAAGCCGACGAGGTAGACGGCGTGCTCGGCCAGCAGGCTCATGGTGCCCGCCCAGACATCCAGAACGCAGAAGACAGCGAACCCGGCCATCCACCCGAAGAGGACCGGCAAGAACCAGACGTCCCGGCGGCGCAGCAGCCCGGCGAGCGCGACGAGGATGAGCAGTGCCTCGACGATGTGCAGTCCCACCAGCACCGGGGTGGCGAGCCCGGTGTCGAGCGCGGCCGTCCTCGTCAGGTAGGTCGCGATCTCCTTCCGGTGGTCGCTCCAGCCGATCAACGTGCTCAGCAACCCGGTGAGGCCGTAGAGGGTGAGGAAGATGCCGATCGGATAGTGGTAGCGATGCCAGTTGCCGGACTGCGCCGACGACGCCGGCGGGAGTGCGTGTTCCGCGGCCGGTGCCTGTTGCGGCGCGGCGGGAGCGTACATGCCCGGAGGCACCCTCGACGTGTCCAACTACCGTCACCTTTCCCGTAGATCGCTGCCGGTGAGACGCCCGCTCGCGCCGCCGAGTCGGCGATAAGCGGAAGATATCCCGGAACCCTGTCAAAAGGGCAGTCGCATCGCCGCTCAGCGGGCGAGACCCGGGCGTCCCGTACGCCTCCGCGAAGGAGCGAGCGGCTCCGCCCAGGGATGCGAGCGGCTCCGCCCAGGGATGCGAGCGGCTCGGCCCAGGGATGCGAGCAGCGCACCGGCGCCCGAACCCCGGAAAGAGATCGCGGCCGCCGGTGCGGTGCATTGAGGTGTCTTACAGGTGTTGCGGTGACAGGTGTCAAGTGTCAGGACAGGTCGTACCGGCCGTCCTTGGCGCCGGTCAGGAAGGTCTTCCACTCCGCGGGGCCGAACAGCAGCACAGCGGTATGCGGAGTCTTACTGTCCCGGATGGCGACGGACGTCCCCATCGACGCCATCTCCACACAACTGCCGCTGTCGCCACTGCGGCGGCTCTTTCTCCACGGCATCTGAATCGTTTCAGAGGTAA
>JAOPYK010000092.1 GCA_025964695.1 Streptosporangiaceae bacterium
TTTGACACCGACCCCGGTGGACCACCGATGGTCTGGGCGTTACAAGCAGACCCGGAACGCGGTACCGATGACGATGGCTCGATTTCGCCGGCCAGTAGCCTGGACCTGTGAGGTCCGCGCAGCCCCGGAGGCACCGTGAGCCCGCTCCCGGAACGAATGTCCGATCACTGGTGGTGGCGGCCCGGCGTCCGTCCCGGCCGGCGCATTCTCGTCTGGCACATCCTCTTCCACGATCAGGCCGGCGTTCAGTCCTTGATCGCCGAGTGCCGGCACCGCATCGATGCGCTCACCGGCCTTGACGTGATACCGGCAGAGTGGTTGCACATGACGACGCAGATCGTCGGCTTCGAGGACGAGATCAGCTCTGGAGAGATCACGGAGATGAGCGCGGCCGTCGCCGGGCGGTTGCGGCTGCTCGATCCGGTGGCGCTGGACGTCGGCAGGCCGTTGTTCCAGACCGAGGCGGTCGTGCTGGGTATTCATCCGCCGCGGGCACTCGACCCGGTCCGTCACGGTATCCGCACTGCGATAGCCGAGACCGTCACCGCTCACCGGCTCGCCGACCAACCGGAGTGGACCCCGCACATCTCGGTCGCCTACAGCAATGCCGAGGGGCCCGCCGAACCGATCCTCGACGCGTTGCGCCCCCGCCCCGTACCGCGCCCGGCAGTGGTCGGTGAGGTGCACCTGGTCTCACAAGTGCGAGATGGCCATCTGTACCGGTGGGAACACCTGGCGGCCGTGCCACTCGGCAGGTAGTCCCCTCGTCGGACGTACACCTAGAGTTCGGCTCGGTAGGCCTCCAGGCGCTCGACGAGTTCCTTCGGGTGGGCCAGCGCAGGCAGGTGCCCGCTGTCCATCTCGTCGGGGGTGATGCCCAGACGGTCCCGTACGACCCGTCGCATGAACTCGGCCGGGAAGAAGCGATCGTCGCGGCACAGCAGGAACCTGGTCGGTACGTCGGGCCACACGGGGAGCGGCCACGGTTTCTCGAAAGGGGTGCCGGACTGATCCCGTCCTCGCCTCATCGTCTCGGCCGCCAGGTCCGGAGGAACGTCGTGCAGGAACATCACAGTCGGGTCGAACTCCTCGGTGATCAGCCGGCCGTCACGCTCGGCCTGGTCCCGCATCGCCTGTTGCTGGCCGGTGTTGGCCCACCAGTCACCCGGCGTCTCACCGGGTGAGGGGACCATCGCCGCCAGCATCACCACGAGGTCCACCGGCACCCGGGTGCATACCAGCGGCGCGGTGAAGCCGCCCATCGACTGCGCCACCAGGATGAGGTCGGTGCGCTCCCCGATCGCTTCGACCACCACGTCGGCGTACTCGGCCAACCCGGCGGAATCGTCGTCGATGGGCAGGTCGGGCGCCACCACGTCGTGGCCCCGCGCACGTAGTTCGGGAACGATCAGGTGCCAGTACCAGGAATCGGACCCCGCCCCGGGGATCAGTACGTAGGTGGCCACGGCCAGCCATCCTTTCCATCTTTCTCGTCATGCGCCACAACGGACGCGAAGGCGATGTGGTTCCGGCCATTCGCACCTTTACCACGGCCATGTGGGCCCGAGGGACACCCAGGGGTTACAGAGGCGGATAGGGCTGCGGAGGTATCATGAAAGACAGTACGGTTCGCGCAAAGCACCTGGTCCTCGGCATCACACGAGCACCTGGCCCGTCTCTCATCTGGACGACTCGGGCCGGTTGGCGGAGGTGAGAAACCTTGGCGGTGACGCTGAACAAGCGGGCCTTCAATCATGCCCAGGAGCTGGTGAAGGAGCACAAGGTCGTCCTGGATGATCGGGATGACTGGAGTGAACACCAGCCGTCGGCGGAGGCCGAGAACAAGTACCTGGAAGAGCACGGGTTCGCCGAATACCAAAAGTGGTATCTGGGCATCGACGACGAACACGGCGAAGAGACCAAGGGCCGCTACAAGTTCCCGTACGGCGACTTCGAGAACGTTCACCGGTGCGGTCTGATCGCGGCCGAAGTGAGAGCCGCGCAGAACAAGTACACCGACATCGAACTTGCCGCGGCGCACCTGCACGGAATGCTGGACGAATCAGCCTGAGCCGGCCACCCGGCCGGCCTGCGCGGAGGCCGGGTCCGGTAAGGGCATGGGGGGCTGGGAGATGCCGGACCGTCTGTTTCGCGACCGCAGGGATGCCGGCCGGGTCCTGGCCGGACTCCTCGATCACTATCACGGCGACCCACGGGTCGTCGTCTTGGGCCTGCCGCGTGGTGGTGTACCGGTGGCATACGAGGTCGCCTCCGCCCTCGACGTCCCCCTGGACGTCTTCCTCGTCCACAAGCTCGGTGTCCCGGGCCGGGAAGAGCTGGCCATGGGCGCCGTCGCCGGTGGTGACGTGGTGGTGCTCAACGACGATGTCATCCGCGGCCTGGACATCCCGCCGGATGCCGTCCGGCGGGTGGCCGAGCACGAGGGCCGGGAGCTGTCGCGGCGGGAGGAGGCCTACCGTCAGGGGCGGCCCACGCCTCATCGTGAGGACAGGACCGTCATCCTGGTCGACGACGGGCTCGCCACCGGCGCGAGCATGCGCGCCGCGGTCCAGGCCCTGCGGCAGCAGCACCCGGCGCGGATCGTCGTCGCGGTGCCGGCCGCACCGGAGTCGACCTGCCGCGAACTCGCGGCCATGGTCGACGAGGTCGTGTGCGCCACGACGCCGTCGCCCTTCTTCGCCGTGGGCGCCTCGTACTGGGATTTCGTCCAGGTCACCGAGGAGGAGGTCCGGGACCTGCTGCGCGCGGCGTCGAGGGCACAGCCCGCCGGAGCGGTCCCGGAGAGGCCGACCGAAGCGGCGGTCATCCGGTTCGAAGCCGTGCCGGTCGAGGACGGCGTGCCGAGCGACGAGACTCTTTTCGACCTGGTGGGCGACGCCCGTTTCGTGCTGATCGGGGAGGCCTCCCACGGCAGCCACGAGTTCTACGCGGCCCGCGCCCGCATGACGCGGCGGCTTATCGAGGACAAGGGATTCTGTGCCGTGGCGGCCGAGGCCGACTGGCCCGACGCCTACCGGGTGAACCGCTATGTCCGCGGTCACGGCGACGACGAAACCGCCGAGGAGGCTCTGCGCGGGTTCGAGCGCTTCCCCACCTGGATGTGGCGCAACACCGTGGTGCTCGACTTCGTGGGGTGGCTGCGCGAGCACAATGCACGGTACGGCGACGAGCCCGCCAAGGCCGGCTTCTACGGAATCGACCTCTACAGCCTGTACCGGTCGATCAGGGAGGTCATCTCCTACCTGGACCGCGTCGATCCGGCCGCCGCCGCGCGTGCCCGCGAGCGGTACGCCTGCTTCGACCACTACAGCGAAGACGATGCCCAGGTCTACGGCTTCCAGGCCGCCTTCGGCGCGGGCGAGACGTGCGAGGAGGAGGTGGTGGAGCAGCTGGCCGACCTGCAACGTCACGCGCTGGACTACGCGCGGCGTGACGGGCTGCTCGCCGAGGACGAGGTCTTCTACGCGGAGCAGAACGCCCGCACGGTCAAGGACGCCGCGGAGTACTACCGCTCGATGTTCAGTGAGCGGGTCTCCTCCTGGAACCTGCGTGACCGGCACATGGTGGACACCCTGGAAGCGCTCGCCGAGCACCTGAGCCGTCGTCGCGCCGAGCCGGCGAAGATCGTGGTCTGGGAGCACAACTCGCACCTCGGGGACGCCCGGGCCACAGAGTCCGCGATCCGGGGTGAGCTGAACGTCGGCCAGCTCGTACGCGAGCGGTATCCCGGCGAATGCCGGCTCCTGGGCTTCAGCACCTACACGGGCACCGTGACGGCAGCCGACGACTGGGGAGGACCGGTCAAACGGAAGTGGATCCGGCCGGCGCTGGCGGACAGTGTCGAAGAACTGTTCCACGAGGTCGGGGAGAAGGAGTTCATGGTCTCTTTCGGTGGCGCCCCCCGGGCCGCGGACCTGCTGCGCTCGGCGCGCCTGGAGCGCGCGATCGGCGTGATCTACCGCCCGGAGACCGAACGGCAGAGCCACTACTTCCGCGCCCGGGTGGCCGACCAGTTCGACGCTGTGATCCATATCGACGAGACTCGGGCCCTCGAGCCCCTCGAACGAACTGCACCCTGGGACGAGGGCGAAGCGCCCGAAACGTACCCGTTCGCCGTGTGAGCACCGACCGGCTCCCACATGGGAGGCCGTGGCGTCTTCCGCCCGCGCTCCTGC
>JAOPYK010000102.1 GCA_025964695.1 Streptosporangiaceae bacterium
GGGCCACGCCGGCGCCATCGTCTCCGGCTCCGCGGGCACCGCCCAAGCGAAGAAGGAAGCTCTGGAGAAGGTCGGCGTCCGCGTCGGCAAGACCCCGAGCGAAACCGCCCGCCTGATGCGCGAGATCATGCGGAATCTCTGAGCGGTGAGTACGGAAGCGGGCCGCCCTCCGGGGCGGCACGCTTCGGTACGGCGGCCGTTCGGTACGCCGGGCTCTCCCCGACGCGATCATCTGAACATCTAACGCGAAGGGCGACACGCCGGGCGTCAGGCGACGGCGGGGCGCTCCGGGCTGCCAGCATGAGGGCGTGAGCGACGCGACGACCCCCAAGGCCCCCGGTGCCCCCAAGGCGGCCGTACCGTCCAAAGCCGCACCACCCAAGCCCGCACCACCCAAGCCCGCACCCCCCAAGGGTCCGGACGGGGCTCGGCCGCTGGCGGTGACGGGGCTGGTGGCCGCGGCCTGGTCCATCGGCATCGGCCTGGCGGTGCTCACCACGATCACGCTCGTCGGCTGGATCGCCGCTCCCCGTACCGCGCTCGGCCCGGGATTGCCCGGCGTCTTCCGCACGGCGGTCAACTTCTGGCTGGTGGCCCACCACGGCGGATTCTGGGTGCAGAGCGGGCGAGTGGGCCTCCTGCCGCTCGGCCTGACCGTGCTGCCCGGAGTGCTGCTCTATCGCAGTGGCGGCTGGATGATCCGGGCGGCCGAGATCCAGGCCCGCCGGCGCATCGGGGTCATCCACGTGGCGCTCGGCCTGGCCGGGCCGTACGCGGCCCTCGCGGCACTTCTGGCCCTCGCCGTACGCTCCCCGGTCGTGCGGCCGTCGGCCTGGCAGGCGCTGGTGGTGTGCTTCGTGATGGCCTTCGTCGCGGGCGGTCTGGGAGCGGCCCGGGCGCTCGTGGCCACCCGGGGCAGGGTGCGCTCGGGCCTGGGCGCGCTGCTCCGGCTGCTGCCCGAACGGCCGCGTTCGATGGTCATGGGGGTGGCCGCCTCCACCGCGGTGCTGCTCGGATCCGGGGCCGTCCTGGTCGGTATCTCACTGGCCGTGCGTTTCAACGACGCCAGGGACCTGTACGACCTGCTCGCGCCGGGTGTGGTGGGCGGCATCCTGCTGCTGCTCGTCGAACTCGTCTATCTGCCCAACGCGGTGATCTGGGGCATGGCCTATGCCATCGGCCCCGGCTTCTCGGTCGGGGCGGGCACCACCGTCTCGCCGACCGGGGTCCTGCTCGGGGCGGTTCCCGCCTTCCCGCCGCTGGCCGCGCTGCCCGAGCCGGGGCCCGCCCCCGCCCTGTCACTGATCGCGTTGGCCATGCCCTTCGTGGCCGGGGCCGCCGGCGGAGTGCTCACCATCCGTTCCATGCCGAGTCCCGTGTACGAGGCCGCGCCGCTGTGGGGGTTCCTCTCGGGCGCGCTGACCGGTTGCCTCACCGCCGTACTGGCGGCGCTGTCGGGCGGCCCGCTCGGCGGCGGCCGGATGAACACCATGGGCCCGTCCGCCTGGCAGGTCGGGCTGATGGCGGCGCTCGAGGTGGGCGTCTCGGCCGCGATCGCCGCCTGGATCACCAACTGGGCACTGCTGCGCCGGTCCGCGTCGGCCGAGCAGATGGCCGAGCAGATGGCCGAGGCGGCCCCGGCACCGGCGTCCGACACCGGCCCCGCACCCGAGGCCGCGGTAAGGTCCGAGCCCGCCCAGGCCAGGAGCCAGACCACCCAGACCCAGGCGACCCAGATGCAGGCCAAGACGACCCAGACCCAGACCCAGACCCAGACCCAGACCCAAGCCGAGCCCGAGGCCAGGCCCGGGGCAGGGCCAGGGGACCGGGCCGGCGGCGAGACCGGGAGCAAAGCCAAGGCCCGGGGCGGGATCCGCGGCAGGTTCAGGCGCCGGACCAAGCCCAACGCCGAGAGCGGCGCGCAGGTCCCGTCACCGGCCAGGGAGCCCAAGGCCGCCACGCAGCCGGGTCCAGCCGCCTCACCCCTGCAGTTCGTGGACCCGGAACCGGTGCTCGCGCCACGCAGGCCCGCGCGTCCGGTCCGGTTCGACGACGGCGATGACGATGGACGACTGCCCGAATGGGTGTCGGAGACGCCTGCGCCGCGCGGGCAGTCAGGTGATCAGGGCGCGACCATCCATGTGCTGCGGCCGGAACAGCCTGACGGCGACCGGTGACGGGTTCGACCGGTCATAGGTACTTGCCGCCCTTGAAGCTGCCCTCCGGCAGGTGCAGCTTCTTCTCGAAGGCCCGCGCGAATGCGTCCTTGCACAGGTGCTCGTCGCTGATGGTGTTGGCCGCGGACATGCACTTGCTGTAGTTCTGGAGGTCGTTCCAGAAGAAGATCTGGAACGCCATCCCGATCATTGAGATCACCAGGGCGATCGAGGCCAGCACGATCCCCGGCACCGCGCCGGGTGCCCGGGACCGGGTCCGCCGGGCGGCGCGCGTGGTACGGATGCCCACATAGAGGGCGACGACGCTCATGACCACGCCTAGATAGGCGACGATGAGCGCCATGAGCAGCGCCACGATCCCGAGCCACAGCGCCCGGCGGCCGGTCCGGGTGACCTGAGGATCACCGCTGGGGCCCGGCTTGAGCGTCTGCATGGGGTTGGTGCCCTGGTCCGTCCCGTTCTCGCCTGGAGCGTCAAGCCGCGTCCGCGGTTCCTGCCCCGGCTCCTCACTCACCCTGATGCTCCCTACGTTGAATCCGGTCTGCGGTGTCGCGTGAACTGCGCCAGAACGGTGCCGGTAGGCTTTCTGTAATCGCCCATCGCAAGGGAGTCACGGTGTCCGCCCGGCTTGTCGTTCTCGTCTCCGGCGCGGGGACCAACCTACAGGCGCTGCTCGACGCGTGCGCAGATCCAGCCTACGGTGCCCGAATCGTCGCCGTCGGCGCGGATCGCTACGACATCGAGGGACTCGTCCGCGCCGAGCGGGCCGGCGTGCCGACCTTCGTGGTCCGGGTCGCCGACCACCCCACGCGCGGGGACTGGGACGCCGCCCTGACCGAGGCCGTGGTGAGCCACCGCCCCGACCTGGTCGTCTCCGCCGGCTTTATGAAGATCTTGGGCAAGAGCTTCCTGGACCGGTTCGGCGGCCGTACGGTCAACACGCACCCGGCGCTGCTGCCCGCTTTCCCCGGTGCCCATGCGGTTCGGGACACGCTGGCGTACGGCGCCAAGCTGAGCGGCTGCACGGTGCATTTCGTGGACGACGGGGTGGACACCGGGCCGATCATCGCCCAGGAGGCGGTGCCCGTCCGGGACGAGGACGACGAGGACTCTCTGCACGAGCGGATCAAGGCGGTGGAGAACCCGCTGTTCGTGCGGACCGTAGGCCGCCTGGCCCGCGAGGGATGGACGTTTGACGACCGGAAGGTGAGGATCGGCAAGTGAGCCGCATCGGGATCAAGCGTGCGCTGATCAGCGTGTACGACAAGACAGGGCTCGAGGAGCTCGCCCAGGGCCTGCACGCCGCGGGCGTCGAGATCGTGTCCACCGGGTCCACCGCGGCGCGTATCTCTGAGGCGGGGGTCCCGGTCATGCGGGTGGAGAAGCTCACGGGCTTCCCCGAGTGCCTGGACGGCAGGGTCAAGACCCTGCACCCGAAGGTGCACGCGGGCCTGCTCGCCGACCGGCGCAAGGACGACCATCTGCAGCAGCTCGAGGACCTGCACGTCGAGCCCTTCGATCTGGCGATCGTGAACCTGTACCCGTTCACCGCCACCGTCGCATCGGGCGCGGGGCCCGACGAGTGCGTCGAGCAGATCGACATCGGCGGCCCCGCCATGGTGCGAGCCGCCGCCAAGAACCACGCCTCCGTCTCCGTCGTCGTGGATCCCGCCTCCTACGACGCCGTGCTCACGGCCGTGCGCGCGGGCGGCTTCACTCTCGAGGAGCGCCGCCGGCTGGCGGCCCGGGCATTCGCCCACACGGCGGCGTACGACGTCGCGGTCGCCTCCTGGTTCGCCAATGTGTACGCCCCCGACGAGACCGCGGTCGAGGCGCAGTGGCCGGACTTCCTCGGCGGGATCTGGGAGCGCTCGGCGGTGCTGCGATACGGCGAGAACCCGCACCAGCGGGCCGCGCTGTTCACTGACACCGGTGGGACGGCGGCCTCGACGCTGGCCGCCGCCGAGCAGTTGCACGGCAAGGAGATGTCGTACAACAACTACGTTGACTCCGATGCGGCGCGGCGCGCGGCGTACGACTTCACCGAGCCCTGCGTGGCGATCATCAAGCATGCCAACCCGTGCGGGATCGCCATCAGCGCGGACGTCGCTGAGGCGCACCGCAAGGCGCACGCCTGTGACCCCGTGTCCGCCTATGGCGGGGTGATCGCGGTCAACCGGCCGGTGACCGGGGAGATGGCCGCCCAGGTGGCCGACATCTTCACCGAGGTCGTCGTCGCCCCGGATTTCGAGCCCGAAGCGGTCCGGATCCTCACCCAGAAGAAAAGCATCCGGCTGCTGCGCTGCCCCGAGGGCCCGGCGAACAACGCCGAGTTCCGGCGGATCGACGGCGGCCTGCTGCTGCAGACCGTGGACCGGGTGGACGCGCCGGGCGATGATCCCGCCGGCTGGGAACTCAAGGCAGGGCAGGCCGCCGACGAGGCGACCCTGCGCGACCTGGCCTTCGCCTGGAAGGCCTGCCGCTCGGTCAAGTCCAACGCGATCCTGCTGGCCGCCGGGGGAGCCACGGTCGGCGTCGGCATGGGCCAGGTCAACCGGGTCGACTCGGCCCGGCTGGCGGTGTCCCGCGCGGGCGAACGGGCCGGTTCCTCGGTGGGCGCCTCGGACGCGTACTTCCCGTTCCCGGACGGCCTCGAGGTGCTCACCTCGGCGGGAGTGCGCGCCATCGTCGAGCCCGGTGGCTCGATCCGTGACGACGAGGTCATCGCCGCCGCCGAGAAGGCCGGCATCACCCTCTACTTCACCGGGGTCCGGCACTTCTTCCACTAGACCGACATCCGCAGATCCGTTTTTCACGGGCCGCCGCTGTTCCCCTGACAAAATTTTCTGTCCGTTAGCAGTCCGGGAGCAGTAAGCTGCCGTTTTTGCTGATCATGGGGCATTTGGTGGGATTCTGCTGATAATCTCGCGGAGGTCGTGCGGTCATCTCATGACCTTCCGTACGCAGGCCGGCATGCAGCCGGCCCGCAGTGATCCCCTTTCGCGTTCCGGGCCCGTATCCCCACGGGAGTGGCCGACCGGCGCGCCCGACGCAAGGAGCCGCGGTGCAGATTCTGCTGGCCTATGTGCTGCAGACCTCGACCTCCCTGAACCAGGTGCGGCCTGTGATCGGCTTGATCGCGGGCATCCTCGCCGCCATGCTCGCCGCCTACGGGAGCTGGCACCTGACCGACCGGCTGATCGCCTGGCGGCAGCGCCCCGAAGAGGACTGATCCAGATTCCCGCGGCCGTGACGCTCTGCGTTCGCTGCATTTAGTACGACTTATTGTCTCTGGTCCGCTTTCGTAGACAGAGGTTGATTCCGTACTCTCTCCGGGAATCCACGTGAAACGGGGGAGTCAGATGAGCCACTGGCAGGGTCCACCTCCAGGGCCCGACCCGCAGGATCCCTACGGCCACAATCCCTATGGACCGCCCCCTCAAGGACCCTACGGACCGGAGCAGCCGGGCCCGTACGGCCCTGGTCCCGGCCCTGGCCCGCAGGGTCCGTACGGACCGGGTCCGGGTCCGTACGGCGCTCCGCAGCAGCAGCCGTACCCGCCACCGCCGCGGAGTTCGAACGCGGCGATCTTCTGGGTGATCGGCGTGGTCGCCGTCGTGGCCGTGCTCGGGGTCATCGTCACCGCCGTGGTCCTCCTGTCCTCGGGCAGCGACAAGACCGGCACGGTGGCGGGATCGGCTCCACTCCCGGCGGCGACCTCGCTCCCGTCACAGCCGACCTTCACCTCCGACCCCGCCACGCCGACGCCCGCCGCCCCCACCGGGCCGGCCGACCTCAGTGGAGTCCTCACGCCCACGGTCAAGGCCGCTCTGCGCGGCAACACCTACACGCGCCTGAGCACCCGACGGGGTTCCTGCGCTTCGAACGCGAACTCCGCGCTGCGGAAGGTGCTGAAGGCACATCCGTGCTCGGTTCCGGTCGCCGCCGCCCTCTACACGAACCCGGGCAAGTCCGTTCGGGTGAGCGTCTACATCATGCAGTTCGCGAGCAGCAGTGACGCCGCCGCGATCAGCAACGCCACCAACTCCCAGGCCTCCCCGCCCCTGATCTCCGCGCCTCGCCGCGGGGTCGGATACTGGACCCTCAGCCGGACGCAGGGCTCCCGCGTGGTCTACGCGGTCGCCTGCCGGTCGGACGGCGGAGCGGCCGGCGCCAGCACCGGCACGGTCAACTCCGCGGCGAAGGAGCTCGGTGTCGAGATCGCCACTGTGTTGATCTGGAAGAGCTGATGTCGATCTGGAGAGCTGGTCTGGAAGAGCTCATCCGGAAGAGCTGATTTGAGAGCACCTGAGAGAATAGGAGGTGTGAGCGCACAGATCCTGGATGGCAAGGCCACCGCAGCAGCAATCCGTTCGGACCTCAAGGAGCGGGTCGCCGCCCTGCGTGAGCGTGGAGTGGGGGTCGGGCTGGGCACTGTGCTGGTGGGCGACGACCCGGGCAGTCACGCATACGTGGCCATGAAGCACCGCGACTGCGCCGAGGTCGGCATCGAGAGCATCCGGCGTGATCTGCCGGCCGACGCCACCCAGCAGGACGTGGAGCGGGCCGTTGCCGAGCTGAACGCCGACCCCGTCTGCACCGGCTACATCGTGCAGCTGCCGCTGCCCAAGGGCCTGGACGAGCAGCGGGTGCTGGAGCTGATCGACCCGCTCAAGGACGCCGACGGGCTGCACCCGATCAACCTGGGCCGGCTCACGCTCATGCAGCCGGGACCATTGCCCTGCACGCCCAAGGGCATCGTGCACCTGCTGCGGGCCTACGAGGTCCCGCTGCGGGGCGCCGACGTCACGATCATCGGGCGTGGCATCACGGTCGGCCGGGCGCTCGGCCTGCTGCTCACCCGCCGCACCGAGAACGCGACGGTCACCCTGTGCCATACCGGGACCAGGGACCTGGCGGCGCACACCAGGAACGCCGACATCGTCGTGGCGGCCGCCGGGGTGCCCGGCCTGATCACTGCCGACATGGTGAAGCCCGGCGCGGCGGTCCTGGACGTGGGCGTCTCCCGGGTCGACGGCAAGCTGACCGGGGACGTCGCCCCAGACGTCCGTGAGGTCGCGGGCTGGGTCGCTCCGAACCCCGGCGGTGTGGGCCCCATGACCCGGGCCATGCTGCTGTCCAACGTCGTAGAAAGCGCCGAGCGGTCCAGCACTCGCTGATCATGAATCGTGGAGTGCGGGCTGGTGGTCCGGCGGTCGCACCGGCAGCGCTGCCCGTGCCGACGCGACCCCCGGACACGCTCAGCTGGCTCTGCGCCCCGCCCCCGTCGCGGGACGCCCTTGAGCCGGTCCATGGCCGGGCGCCGGTGCGGGCACGGGCGTGCGGCCGGGAGCGGGCGTACGACCGGGGAGGGGTGCACGCCCTGAGGTCGTTGCCGGATGACGCAGCTCGCCGGTGGTCCTGCCCTCCACCGGCGGGCGGCCCTGCTGGGGAACCTGCACCGGCGGCAGCGGCCGCACGAGCCCCATCGCGATCACTTCGTTGGCCAGCCGGGTCCGCCGGTTGGCCCCCTCCGGGATCCTGAACTTCTGATACAGCCGCAGCAGGTGCTGCTTGACCGCGGCTTCGGTGACGACCAGATCAGTGGCGATGTCCCGCGCCGTCGCCGGGGCGACGAACGCCTCGTCGGACAGGGCGGGACGGCACAGCGAGGTCAGCACATCGACCTCTCGGCGGGTGAGCTCGGGCGCCACCGCCCGCCGTAGCTCGACGTCCGGGTCGACCTCCTCCCGGGGGATGCCCCCCAGTCGACAGCGGGATGTGCCGAAGCTGATGACATCCCCGTCCTCCAGCACTCGGCGGGCGATCGGGCGCCCGTTGACCCGGGTGCCGTTGCGTGACAGACCCATGTCCACGACGTAGACATATGGGCCGCGCCGCACGATCTCGGCATGCAACCGGGACACACTCGGGTCCTCGAGACGGACGTCGACTCCGCGACCTCGTCCGACCGTCGTGACATCGGGGCGCAGCGGCATCACTGTGCCACTGTCCTCGATCCGTATGAACGGCCCCTCCACGGCGGTTCCTCCCAGCTAGTTAGCGACCCCTGTCTGCACGGTTACCCGGCCGCGACTGGGGTCACACCCACCTACTGGCGGGTAGGACCGATGGCACAGGGGATTTCGGCGCCCCAGACCTCGCCGGGAAGCTCGCCGGAGGAGGGCGAGCCAGGCGACCCGGTCCGCGCGAGCTTCGGCCGCGCGCGGATACACTCCATGGTCGACAGTCGGAAGGAATCAGATGGCCCCCACCCCACCGTCCAAGGGCCTGGCCGATGTCGTCGCAGCGTCAACAGCGCTCAGCGACATCGACGGAAAGGCCGGTCGGCTCTTCTACCGCGGATACGACATCCACGACCTCGCCGGCAAGATCAGCTTTGAGGAATGCGTCCACCTGCTCCAGCGCGGGACCCTCCCCACCCAGGGCGAACTCGACGCGCTCACCGCGGAACTCGCCGCCGGACGCGAGCTCGACAGCCTGGTCGTCGACAACATCGACGAGATCGCGCAGAGCCAGAGCCCGATGGAGGCACTGCGCACGTTCGTCTCCCTGGCCAGTGCCCAGGACCCGGACAAGGCCTCCAACGACCACGACGCCAATGTGCGCAAGGCGGCCCGGCTGACCGCCCAGCAGCCGGTGCTCGTCGCCCGCTACCACGCGGCGCGCCGGGGGATCGGCGCGCCCGACCCGGACCCGGAACTGGGGATCGCGGGCAACTTCCTGCTGCAGATCACCGGTACCAAGCCGGGCTCCCGGCAGGCCCAGATCTTCGGCGAGTGCCTGGTGCTGCACGCCGACCACACCATGAACGCCTCCACGTTCGCCGCCCGGGTGTGCGCCGCGACGCTGTCCGACATGCATTCTGCGATCTGCGCGGCGATCGGCACGCTCAAGGGCGCGCTGCACGGCGGCGCCAACGAGCAGGTCATGCGGACCCTCGAGTCCATTGGCTCGCTCGCCGCCGTGGACGAGGCCGTACGGGCGAAGCTGTCCGCCGGTGAAAAGATCATGGGGTTCGGTCATCGGGTCTACAAGACCGAGGATCCGCGCGCCACGCATCTGCGCCAGATGTCCCAGGAACTGGCCGACTCGAGCGGCGACGAGACCTACTTCCGCATGTCCAAGCGGATGGAGGAGATCGTCCTGGCGGAGAAGGGCCTTTACCCGAACGTCGACTTCTACGCCGCGAGCGTCTACCACTACCTCGGCATTCCGACGGACCTGTTCACCGCGGTGTTCTCGGTCAGCAGGATGGCCGGCTGGACCGCGCACGTGATCGAACAGCACGCCGACAACCGGCTGATCCGCCCGGACAGCGAGTACATCGGCGAGCGAGACCAGAAGTGGACGCCGATCGGCGAGCGGGACCACAAGTGGGCCGCCTCGGCGTCCGGGGAACACCGGTGAGCAAGCCCCAGGTCCGCCGCAGGAGGCGAACCGCGCCCCAGGGTCACGGAATATCCGGGTGGCTGGCCCAGCTGCCCTATGTTCTCGTGCTGTGCGGCGTGGGCGCCGGGCTGGTGCTGGTCGCGCTCAACCACTTCAAGCGAGGGTCGGTGCTGCTGGCGGCCGCGGCCCTGCTGGGCGCGCTGGCCAGGCTCCTGCTCTCGGACCGGCAGGTGGGCATGCTCGCCACCCGCAAGAAGGGCACGGACGTACTGATCATGGTCGCCTTCGCGATCGGGATCGCCGTGGTCGCCTGGGTGGTACCGCCGCCGAGATGAGCCGCCGAGATGAGCCGCAGAGATGCCCCACCGAGACCCCGCAGGCCAGGGGGCGAGTACCCCGTTGCCCTTGTTTGCGTGTTCAATGAAGGAGCGAGCCCAGGTCTAGACCTTTTCCTGGGCTCAGATAGCCTCGCAGTGAGCCTTACAAAGGACTGCTGGCCGGTGTAGGAAAGGGACAGCAAACGGCATGCCCAAGATCAAAGTAGTGGGTCCCGTCGTCGAACTCGACGGCGACGAGATGACCCGGATCATCTGGCAATTCATCAAGGACCAGTTGATCCTCCCGTACCTCGACGTGGATCTGAAGTACTACGACCTCGGTATGGAGCACCGAGACGCGACGGACGACCAGGTCACGATCGACGCCGCCAACGCCATCAAGCGGTACGGCGTGGGCGTCAAGTGCGCGACGATCACCCCCGACGAGGCCAGGGTGGAGGAGTTCGGCCTCAAGAAGATGTGGCGCTCACCCAATGGAACGATCCGCAACATCCTCGGTGGTGTGGTCTTCCGTGAGCCCATCGTCGTCTCCAACGTTCCCAAGCTGGTCCCCGGGTGGACCAAGCCGATCATCATCGGCAGGCACGCCCACGGTGACCAGTACCGCGCCACCGATTTCGTGGTCCCCGGTCCCGGCACGGTGACCATCACGTACGTGCCCGACGACGGCGGCCAGCCCATGGAGATGGAGGTCGCGAAGTTCTCCGGCGGCGGCGTCGCGATGGGCATGTACAACTTCGACGACTCCATCAGGGACTTCGCCCGCGCCACGATGCGATACGCGCTGGACCGGCACTACCCCCTGTACATGTCGACGAAGAACACGATCCTCAAGGCCTATGACGGCCGGTTCAAGGACCTCTTCGCGGAGATCTTCGAGGCGGAGTTCAAGGCCGAGTTCGACGCGGCCGGCCTCACCTACGAGCACCGGCTCATCGACGACATGGTCGCCGCGGCGCTCAAGTGGGAGGGCGGGTTCGTCTGGGCGACCAAGAACTACGACGGTGATGTGCAGTCCGACATCGTGGCCCAGGGCTTCGGCTCGCTCGGCCTCATGACGTCGGTGCTGATGACCCCGGACGGGAAGACCGTCGAGGCAGAGGCCGCCCACGGCACGGTGACGCGGCACTACCGGCAGCACCAGCAGGGCAAGCCGACCTCGACCAACCCGATCGCATCGATCTTCGCTTGGACACGTGGCCTGGCCCACCGGGGCAAGCTCGACAACACCCCCGAGGTCACCGCGTTCGCCGAAACCCTCGAGCAGGTCTGCGTCGAGACCGTCGAAAGCGGCCAGATGACCAAGGACCTGGCTCTGCTGGTCGGGCCGGACCAGGCCTGGCTGACCACCCAGGAGTTCCTGCACGCTCTGGATGTCAACCTCCAGAAGAAGATCTCCGAAGCCGCCTGAGGCGATTTCCCCGCCTCGGCGACATGTGACGAAGGCCGCCCCGGAGATCCGGGGCGGCCTTCGCGTGTGCGGAGTACGGTCGGTGCGCAAGGGCCACGAGCCGCTGAGGCGTTCCGTACGAGTCGTACCTGCCGGATCCGGCGCGGGGGCCGCGCGATAGCCTGACAGTCGGATATCTCGACGACGAGAGATCGTTCGCACCGGCTCACCACCCCGGAGTCCCTCGGGCACCGAGCTCGATCACGTACCAGCAGGAGAACGCAATGACCGTCAACGTCACCGTCACCGGTGCGGCAGGCCAGATCGGCTACGCACTGCTCTTCCGCATCGCGTCGGGACAGCTCCTCGGCCCCGACACCCCGGTGCGCCTGCGCCTGCTGGAGATCCCGCAGGCCGTCAAAGCCGCCGAGGGCACCGCGATGGAGCTCGACGACTGTGCCTTCCCGCTGCTGGAGGGCGTCGACATCTTCGATGACGCCACCAAGGCGTTCGAGGGCGCCAACATCGCGCTGCTGGTCGGCGCCCGCCCCCGCACCAAGGGCATGGAGCGCGGTGACCTGCTCGAGGCCAACGGCGGCATCTTCAAACCGCAGGGTGAGGCCATCAACGCCGGTGCCGCCGACGACATCAAGGTGCTGGTGGTCGGCAACCCGGCCAACACCAACTCCCTCATCGCCCAGCAGCACGCCCCGGACGTACCGGCCGAGCGGTTCACCGCGATGACCCGTCTCGACCACAACCGCGCGCTGGCCCAGCTGTCCAAGAAGGCCGGGGCCCCGGTCACGGCGATCAAGAAGCTGACCATCTGGGGCAACCACTCCGCGACCCAGTACCCGGACATCTTCCACGCCGAGATCGACGGCAAGAACGCCGCCGAGGTCGTGAACGACCAGGAATGGCTGGCCGGCACCTTCATCCCGACCGTGGCCAAGCGCGGTGCCGCCATCATCGAGGCCCGCGGCGCCTCCAGCGCGGCCAGCGCGGCCAGCGCCGCGATCGACCACGTGCACACCTGGGTCAACGGCACCGCCGAGGGCGACTGGACCTCCATGGCGGTCGTCTCGGACGGCTCCTACGGAGTGCCCGAGGGCCTGATCTCGTCCTTCCCCGTCACCACCTCCGGCGGCTCATGGGAGATCGTCCAGGGCCTGGAGATCGACGACTTCTCCCGCGGCCTGATCGACGCCTCCGCCGCCGAGCTGTCCGAGGAACGCGACGCGGTCCGCAAGCTCGGCCTCATCTGAGCCCGGCAGCCTGACAAGCACGAAGCCACCGGCCCCCTGGCGACCAGGGGGCCGGTGGCAGTTCGGGGTGGTGAAGCTGGCCCGGGACGGGCTCGCGGAGCTGCCGCCCGACAACGCACCGGCGCTCACCTGGGAGACCGCGCTGGTCTCCTACGACGAGGCGCGCATCCTCGGCACCCTGGCGCGCCGGCAGGAGGCCATCGCCGGGTCGACGAGGCGATCGCGGGTTTCGAGGCCCTCGGGGAAGGCGACGCGGCCGCGGCCGCCCGTAGTCTGCGTGCCGACCTCCGCCAGCCTTCCTGAGCAATTCCTGAGCTCGGCGCGCCATAGGGGTCAGCTCACGCGGCGGGCGCCGGCCGAAGGGACGGCGTGCAGGAAGGCCGGTGACGCCCAGCCGCGGGAGGCGAAGGCCGTCGTGACGGCCGCCTCCACCTCGGGCACGCGGGGCGAGGGCACCAGGGCGAGCACGGAGCCGCCGAAGCCACCGCCGACCATGCGGCCGCCGCGAGCCCCCGACCGGATGGCCTCTTCGACCGCGACGTCGGCCTCGGGCCACGAGACCTCGAACTGATCCCGCAGCGACAGATGCGAGGCCGTCAGGAGCGCCCCGATCTCCGCGACGGCGCCGGCGCGCAGCAGCCCGGCCGTGGCCTCGACCCGGTGGTTCTCGGTGACGACGTGCTGCACCCGGCGGCGCAGCACCGGGTCCGGCAGGGCGGTGAGCGCGGCGGCGAGATCCTTGACCTCCCGCAGCGTGGTGATCCCGAGCAGGGCGGCCGCCCGCTCACAGGAGGCACGGCGGTCGGCGTACTCCCCGGCGACCAGCTCGTGGGCCGCCCTGGTGTCGATCACCAGCAAAGTGAACCCACCGAGTGGCAGCGGGACCTGGGTGGACAGACCGGTCAGGCAGTCGAGCATCAGCGCGTTCCCGGCGGTGCACAGCAGCGAGGCCGACTGGTCCATGATCCCGCAGGGCATCCCGGCGAACTCGTTCTCGGCCCGCTGAGCCAGCCGCGCCAGGGCCGGACGGTCGATGGACAACCCGTACAACTCCGACAGCGCGAGGGCGGTGGCGCATTCCAGCGCGGCCGAGGACGACAGCCCGGCGCCCTGCGGCAGGTCGGCGTCGAAGAGCAGCGACGCGCCGCCGATGCCGAGCGAGCGCAGCGCCCAGGCCACGCCGGCCGGATAGGCCCCCCAGCCGGTGACCGCGCCGGGGGTGAGGGTGCTGAGGCGGACGGAGACCGGTTCGCCGATCGCCTGCAGTGAACGGAACTCCAGCAGGTCGTCGTCGCGGCGGGCGGCGGCTACGGAGACGCCCTCGGCGAGCGCGAAGGGCAGCACGAGGCCGCCGTTGTAGTCGGTGTGCTCACCGATCAGGTTGAGGCGTCCCGGCGCGTGCCAGACGCCCTCAGGAGGCCGGGAGTGGGCCTCGGCGAACGTCTCGGAGACGATCACTGGAGGAAGGCCCAGGCATCGGCGACCATGGTCCGCAGGTCCCGCTCGGGCTTCCAGCCCAACTCGCCCTGGATCTTGTCGGAGGAGGCGACCAGCACCGCGGGGTCGCCCTTCCGGCGCGGCGCGACCACGGCGGGGATGGGATGGCCGGACACCTCCCGGCAGACCTCGATGACCTCGCGGACGGAGTAACCGTTGCCGTTGCTCAGGTTGAAGATCTGGTGGACGCCCGGCGTGCAGGCCTCCAGGGCGAGCAGATGGGCCGCCGCCAGGTCCATTACGTGGATGTAGTCCCGGACGCAGGTGCCGTCCGGCGTCGGGTAGTCCGTGCCGAAGATGCTGACCGACTCCCTGGTGCCGAGCGCGACGGCGAGCACATTGGGGATCAGGTGGGTCTCGACGGTGTGGCGTTCGCCGTGGTTTCCCCGGTCGGTGAGCATGGCGCCGGCGACGTTGAAGTAGCGCAGCGAGACTCCGCCGATGCCGTGCAGCTTGGCGTACTCCGCCAGCGTGGTGTCGATGGCCAGCTTGGACGCGCCGTACGGGTTGGTGGGCCGGGTCGGTTCCGTCTCCAGGACCGGGACGGACTCTGGCTCGCCATAGGTGGCGGCGGTCGACGAGAACACGATCTTGGACACGCCGGTCCTGCGCATGGCGTCCAGCAGGGCCAGTGACTCGCCGAGGTTCCCATCCCAGTACAGACCGGGTTTCTGCACCGACTCGCCCACCAGCGACTTGGCGGCGAAGTGCAGCACCGCGTCGAAGCCCGCGCCGTGCAGGACTTCGAATGCGGCCTCGCGTAGCGTGCCCCGGACGAACCGGGCGCCGGCCGGAACCGCGTCGCCATGCCCGGTCGACAGGTCGTCCAGCACGGCCACCTCGTGCCCCGCCTCGAGCAACGTTGCTGTGACCACGCTACCGATGTAGCCGGCACCGCCGGTGACGAGCAGCTTCACTAAGGCCTCCTGGATGTCTGTCTGGACGTCTGTCGCGGAACGGCGCTCTCAGCGTAGCCGTCACCTCCCCGAACCTGGGCTTCCACGCGGGTAGGCTGGGCGATCCACTACCTCGACCTGTTGCATTGGACATGGACGACTCCTGTAGTAGATCGGCCGTGGCTCTGTGAGCGAGACCCTGCAGAGCGCGGCCATCGTCTTGGCTCTCATCGTCATCGAGGGACTGTTCGTCGCTGCCGAGATCTCGCTTGTCTCGCTCCGGGACAGCCAGGTGCGCAGGCTGGCCGAGCACGGCCACCGCGGGGCCGCGGTCGCCCGGCTGGTGCGCGATCCCAACCGGTTTCTGGCCGTGGTCCAAATCGGGGTCACGCTGACCGCGCTGCTCTCGTCCGCCTACGGAGCGATCACCCTTTCGGAAACGGCCAAGAAGGCCCTCATCAGGTACACCGGCATGGGCGAGGGGCTGGCCGGATTCCTCGGGGTGCTCGGCGTCACCTTGATCATTTCCTATGTCACCCTGGTGATCGGCGAGCTCGCGCCCAAGCGGATCGGCCTGCAGCGGGCCCAGGGCACGGCACTGCTGGTCGCCCCGTTCCTGGACCGGATGGCCGCCATCGCCCGGCCGCTCATCTGGCTGCTGTCGAAGTCGACCAACCTGGTCGTGCGGATGCTGGGCGGCGACCCGGACACCAGCCGTGAGGAGATCACCGCCGAGGAGGTGCGGGCGCTCGTGGCGGGGACCACGGAGATCACCGCCGACGAGCGGCAGCTCATCGAGGAGGTCTTCGCCGCCGGAGAACGCCAGTTGCGCGAGGTGCTGGTGCCCCGGACCGAGGTGGAGTTCCTCGACGCGGCCACACCCCTGTCCAAGGCCGCCCGGATCGCCGTGGGCAGCCCGCACTCCCGTTTCCCGGTCTACCGAGACTCCCACGACGAGGTCATCGGGTTCGTGCACGTACGCGATCTGCTCGACCCCGAGTTCTCCGGCCGCTCCAGCCCGATCTCCGAGGTCGTCCGGCCGGTGAAGTACCTGCCGACCGGCAAGCGGGTGCTGGCCGTCCTCTCGGAGATGCGTCGCGAAGGGCACCACCTGGCCATCGTCGTCGACGAGTACGGCGGCACCGCGGGCATCGTGACGCTCGAAGATCTCGTCGAGGAACTGATCGGCGACATCCGCGACGAATATGATGTCGAAGGAGCGCAGGCCCGCCGGCTCCAAGGGGGAGCGGTCGAGGTCGACGGCCTGCTCAACCTGGACGCCTTCGCCGCCGAGACCGGTGTCGAGCTGCCCCAGGGGCCGTACGAGACCGTCGCGGGGCACGTGGTGGCGATGCTCGGGCACGTTCCCCAGGTGGGGGAGTTCGTGGAGGCGGCCGGCCATCGGCTCGTGATCAGCGAGATGGACGGCCGGAGGGTCGCGCGGGTACGCGTCGTACCACCTCCCGTGGTCGCGACATCGGCCGACGGAACCGCCAACCAGAGCCCTTCTGACGACGTCTCACCTGATGAGGTCGGACCAGATGACTCCTGACAGAATCGGATCGTGAGTATGTCCGCAGCAGCCCCGCCCCGGGTCCTGTCCGGGATCCAGCCCACCGCCGACTCCTTCCACCTCGGCAACTACCTGGGCGCACTCCGCCAGTGGGTGGCGCTGCAGGACGATCACCAGGCGTTCTACTGCATCGTGGACCTGCACGCGATCACGGTCGACTACCAGCCCGCCGACCTGCGCCGCCGTACCAAGGCAGCCGCCGCGCAACTGCTGGCGATGGGCGTGGACCCCGAGCGCAGCGCGCTGTTCGTGCAGAGCCACGTCCGCGAGCACAGTGAGCTCGCCTGGATCCTGGGCACCCTGACCGGCTTCGGTGAGGCCGGCCGGATGACCCAGTTCAAGGACAAGTCGGCCAAGCAGGGGGCCTCGGCGGCCAGCGTCGGCCTGTTCACCTACCCGATCCTGCAGGCGGCCGACATCCTGCTCTACACGCCGACACCGGGGCAGGGTTCCCAGGGCTTCCGGGTGCCGGTCGGCGAGGACCAGCGCCAGCACCTGGAACTCACCCGCACCCTGGCCCAGCGGTTCAACCACCGCTACGGGGAGACGTTCGTCGCCCCGGAGCCGTACATCCCCACGGGCGCGGCGAAGATCACTGACCTGCAGGAGCCGACGAACAAGATGAGCAAGTCGGGGTCCTCCCCGCAGGGGATCGTGGACGTGCGCGACGAGCCAGGCCCCATGCGCAAGAAGATCATGCGGGCGATCACCGACACCGGCTCGGAGGTCATCGCCGACGAGGAGAACAAGCCGGGCGTGACCAACCTGCTGCGGATCATGGCGGCCCTGGACGGCACGTCCACGGACGATCTGGAGCGGCGTTACGCCGGCGTGGGTTACGGGCAGTTCAAGAAGGATCTCGCCCAGCAGGTGCTCGACACGTTCACGCCGATCAGGGAGCGCACCGAAAAGCTGCTCGCCGATGAGAGCCAGCTCGAGCAGGTCCTCGCCCAGGGCGCGGTCCGGGCTGGAGAAGTGGCCGCCCAGACCATGGAGGTCGTCCGTGATCGGGTGGGGTTCCTGGGACGTGGTGTCTAGCCTGACGGAACCCGCACGGACGATCGGGGTGGCCATCCCGATCCCGGACCCCTACGGCCTCGAGTTGCAACGGGGACGCCAGTCCCTCGGCGACCCGCTCGCCGCGTCCATCCCGACGCACATCACCCTGCTGCCGCCCACGCCGGTGGGCGGCGCGGAGCGGGCGACGATCGAGGAGCACCTGCGGGAGGTCGCCGCGGCGGAGCACCCCTTCCGGATCAGGTTGCGTGGCACCGCAACCTTCCGGCCGGTGTCCCCGGTCGTGTTCGTCGCGCTGGCCGACGGCATCGGCGCCTGCGAACGGGTGGAGAGCAAGGTGCGCAGCGGTCCGCTCCACCGCGAGCTGCACTTCCCCTACCACCCGCACGTGACCGTCGCCCACGACCTGCATGAGGACGTGCTCGACCGGGCTTTCAAGGAACTGTCCGGTTATGAGGCGACCTTCTCTGTCTGGGGCTTCTCGCTGTACGAGCACGGATCCGACGGCGTATGGCGCCCGCAGCGCCATTTCGCCTTCGGCGCCGGCTCCCGACCGTGATGGCGCGCACCGAAAAGATCACGCGAAGATGGGACACGGGCGTGAGGAAGGACCATCTCTGGGTACGGGTCCGACATGGTCAAGGTGATCGATTCGGTGCAACGCCGGATCGAGGCGGGTCAGGGCCTGATCACCGGCGTGCTGGGCGAGATGCGGCGGCGCTGGCGGTGGTTCGACCATCTGGCCCGGGCGTATGAGCGGTATTCGGAACAGCACGGCGATCGGCTCGCGGCCGCCCTCACGTTCTACGCCTTCCTGGCGTTCTTCCCGTTGACGGCGCTGGCCTTCGCGCTCGTGGGCTATGCCGTGGCGGTGGACCCGCACGCCCGCGAACTCGTCAGCGACGCGATCAAGCAGATCCTGCCGGGGCTCGCCGACCAGCTCCACGTCAACGAGATCGCACAGGCCAAGGCGGGGGCCGGAGCGATCGGCCTCGTCGGGTTGCTGTGGGGCGGGCTCGGGCTGATCGGAGCGCTGCGTGAGTCGCTGCGCACGATCTGGCAGGTGGATCCCGGCGGCGGCGGCAACCTCCTCATGAAGAAGATCTGGGATCTGATCGTTCTGGTCCTGCTCGGGCTGTCCTTGCTGGCTTCCGTCGTCGTGTCGAGCTTCGCCACGTCCGCCACCCAGATCGTCCTGTCCTGGCTGGGGATCGCCGATGTTCCGGGCGCAGGGACGATGGTGCGGCTGCTGTCGGTCACCGTGGCGATCGCCGCCGACATGGTGATCTTCTTTGTGATGTTCTCCCGGCTGTCCGGGACCCGCGCGTCGTGGCGGCGGCTGGTGAAGGGGACGCTGTTCGGGGCCATCGGCCTCGAGGTGCTCAAGCTGCTCGGTACTTATCTGGTGGGCCACACCACCCGCAATCCGATCTACGCCTCGTTCGCGGTCCTCACCGGAGTGCTGATATGGATCAACCTCGCCTCCCGGTTCATGCTGTTCACCGCGTCCTGGACGGCCACCCGGTCCGCCATCCTCCGAGCCGATGCCGACAACCCCGAGCTCGCGGACTGCACGGCCCCGCCGGTGACCGCCCCGGAGAAGACCAAGCACTCCCCGGCCGCCTGATCAGGACCAGAACGCGTCCACGGCGTGCTGGTCGCCGGCCACGCTGCGGATCTCGGTGATCCGGCCGTCGACGAAACGGTGGACGTCCACGCCACGATCGTCGAGCGTCCTGCCCGCGCGTTCGGCCATGGCGTGGACGAGCACCACACCGTGGTGGTCGTCGGCCAGGAAGGAGTACGGCTCGGAATGGAACGTGCCGCCGGACAGCTCGAACACCCGGACGTAGAAGTCCAGGACCTCGTCCTGGCCGCGGTGGTCACCGGAGATCCTGCTCCGGCCCGTGACGGAGTGCACGACGTCCTCGGCCAGGATCTCCCGGATGTAATCCAGATCGCCCTTGGCGAAGGCGGTGTACCCGTCGCGGAGCGCGATCGCATATGGATGCTCCCGCCCCAGGGCAGGTAGGGCGGTCGATGGGGCGTAGGGCACGCTGGCCTCCCGGGCGCCGGTCCGCGGCCGTACGGCGGCGTCCTGACCGGTGCCTCCACTGGCGAAGCTACGCCTGCGGATCCCCGGCCGGTAGGGAGAAAAGTCTCACTTGCCGGAAGATGAGTCGTCTGCGTCCACGGACCTGTCCCACGGCGGTATCAAGTCCTCCGGGATCGCGGGCTCGTGACCCTGCCCGTCACCAGCCCCGTCACCAACCCCGTCACCCTGCCCGTGACCGGGCTCGGGTCCGGGGAAGGGCTGCAGGTTCGTAACCCGCGCGCCGGGGTCGTCGGCCGGCCCGTCCGAGGAGGACGTGTCCCCGGCCGGCCCACCGGCGGCGGGCCGCCGGCGGCGCCGCAGCACCAGGACCAGCCCACCCGCCAGCAGCAGGCCCAGGCCCGTTCCGGCGGCGATGAGCGTCCACTGGCCGGGCGAGCTCTTGCCGCTCAGCGGCCCGGCCGGCAGGACGCCGCCGGCCCCTTCGTCCTTCTTCTTGGTGTCCACCGGGTCGACGAGCGTGCCGATCGGCTTCACCTTGCCCTGTGCCGCGAAGCCCCAGTCGAGCAGCTTGACGATGCTCTGCCACAGGACGACCCCGTGCATCAGCGAGACGATGATGGTGTGGCCGTTCCGGTGGGCCGCGCCCACGAACGTCTGCCCGGCGTGCACGGTATAGCCGTTCTTGCCGCCGATCATGCCCTGATAGGCGTAGGCCTCGCTGGGCAGAAGCCGGTCGTGGGAGTAGATTGGCATAAAAGCGGTCTTCTTGGGCTTTTTGCCCGCTTTCTGATCCTTAGCCGAGAGCTTGGGCGGCTCGGCGGGGAACTTCGCGTTGACGGTCCCGACGTACTCGCGGAAGTCGGGGAGCGTGAGTCCCTGCTTCATGAAGAGCGTCAGATCGTAGGCAGAGGTGTGCTGGGTCTTGATGTCCAGCCCGAGATCCACGTCGAGGCCGTTGGGTGAGGCGGCCAGGGTGTCGTTGGCCTGCAGCCGCTTGGCCTCGGTGTTCATCGCGGCCAGGGTGTTCTTGAGCCCGCCGCCTGCCTGCGCGAGGGCGAGGGCCGCGTCGTTGGCCGACATCAGGAGCAGGGCACGGAAGAGATCCTCGACCGGATACTTCATCTTCGGGGTCATGCCGACCTTGGTGCCCTCGACATCGCACGTCTTCTGCGTGGGCTGGATCAGCGTCTTGCGGTCCAGCTTGGGTATCAGCGTCACCGAGGTGAGCGTTTTCAGCGCGCTCGCCGGCAGAAAGGCGCCGTGCGGGTCCTTCGCCGCCAGCACCTCACCGGTGGTCGCGTCGGAGATCATGTACGACCCGGCGTCTATCTTGGGAAGCGCGGGCACGCCCGCGGTTCCGTTGACGATGACCCCGGAGCCCGCGAGCTGCGCGCCCCCGATCGGCTCCTGGGGCAGGGCGGCCTGAGCGGTGCTCACGCAGGTGGCGGATGCCAGCAGGCACCCCGCGACGAGCGGCACGGTCAGGGAGACGGAGATGCGGCGAACGATTCCCATGGCCCTGACAACACTAGAGGAGGTGCCCGGACAATCGCAGCAGGCACGGGCGGCGCCCTGCCCGATGATCGCGCGAGCCCGGAAGTTCGTGGTCTGATGTGGCCGGTGATCTACGACTGGGGTTTTGAACGTCCCAAACATCTTTTGGGGACTAGTCCATTGGGGGGGTGGGCTGCGAAGCTGTACTGGCCGAATCGGATCACCGACCGTGTCCGGCCGCCGCCCGTAAGAGTCAAGTCGGATCCTTCGGGCAAAGACTGGGGCGAGATCGCGGGTATGTATCGGCATGATGGAACCGGTCCAAGCAGGCAGGGACTGTCCGGATCCAAGGTCTGTCCGGTAAGCACGCGCGCTGGTCCAATCGCGCCACGTGCCACGCATCGACCTGCGAGGATTGAGAGCGGAGGTTTCCGTGGCCATTGACTTCAATGCGTCGCGCGGGGCGACGTTGGGCGTCGAATGGGAGCTACAGCTCATCGACGCCGAGACCATGCACCTGAGGCAGGATGCCCGCGAGGTGCTGGCCGCTCTGCCCGGGCTCAGCGAGGGTAGTGAGATCAACAAGATCCGCCACGAGCTGATGGAGTCGCAGGTAGAAATCGTCACCGGGATATGCCACACGGTCGGGGAGGCCAAGGCCGACCTGGCGCAGACCATCAGCCAGATGCGATCTGTGGTAGAGGCCCGCGGCACCGTGCTGGCGTGCACGGGCACCCACCCGATCAGTAACTGGCGGGACGCCGTGATGGCCCCGATGCAGCGTTACGCCGAGTTGATCGAGCAGATGCAGTGGCTGGCCCGCCGCATCCAGACGTTCGGAGTCCACGTCCACGTCGGCGTGCGGAACGTGGAGAAGGTCATCCCCATCGTCAACGCCCTGTCGGCGTATCTGCCGCACTTCCTCGCGCTGACCGCGTCCAGCCCGTACTGGAGCGGTGCGGACACCGGTCTGGCGTCGAGCCGGGCCGTGGTCTTCGGCTCGCTGCCCACGGCGGGGCCCCCGCACCTGCTCAACGACTGGGCGGAGTTCGAGGAGTACATGGACACGCTGCTGCGGGCCGGCACCATCCGCAGCATCAAGGAGGTCTGGTGGGACATCCGTCCGCACCCCGACTTCGGCACCATCGAGATCCGGATGTTCGACGGCATCCCGACCCTGCGCGAGGTCGGAATGGCCGCTGCGCTCTGTCAGAGCCTGGTCACGCTCTTCGATCAGCAGCTTGACCGCGGCTACACGCTGCCAAGACCTGCCGCTTGGGTCGTACGGGACAACAAGTGGCGCGCGACCAGGTATGGTCTCGACGCAATCGTCATCACGGACGACACTGGAAACACCGCTCCGTTGCGCGACGACCTTTATGAATTGATCCGCGAGCTCGAACCTGTCGCCGACCGTCTCGGCTGTGCGGAAGAGCTCAAGGTGGCGAGCGACGTTCTCGAGCAGGGCGCTCCGTACGAACGCCAACGCGCGATCCGCGCCGAGGGCGGCGGCCTAGAGAGCATCGTCACAGCGTCGATCACGGAATTTCGCGAGGACAGATTCGTCAGTCCGCGGGAGGTGGCCCATGGCGGGACATGAGCCCGCGGACGAGAAGGCGCCACACGGCGCCCAAGCGGAGGGAGCGCATATGGGACAACCGGGGCAAGGGGTGATGCCCGAGCTCGATGCTGAACCCATGCCGGCGGCGGAGGTGCCGCGGGCGAACGACGGGGCGGCACTGCAGATCCAGCTCGACGCCTTTCTCGGTGATCACGAAGACCGGCTGATCGGTTTCCGCAGGGACCTGCACATGCACCCTGAGCTGGGCTTCGACGAGCATCGGACGACCAAGCGCATCATTGAGGAGCTCACCGCGGTCGGCCTCCAGCCGACCGTGCTGCCCAAGGGCACCGGCGTGATCTGCGACATCGGCCCGAGCGACGGGCCCACGGTGGCACTGCGCGCGGACATCGACGCGCTGCCGCTGCAGGACGAGAAGAGGGTGCCGTACGCCTCCACGGCGGCCCGGGTGTGCCACGCCTGCGGGCATGACGTGCACACGACCGTGCTCCTCGGTGCGGCCCTGTTCCTCGCCCGCCAGGCGGCCGAGGGCCTGTTGCCCGGCCGGGTGCGGCTGCTCTTCCAGCCGGCCGAGGAGGTCGCCGGGGGGGCGCTGTCCATCATGGCCGCTGGTGGCATCACCGACGTGGACCGCATCTTCGCGCTGCACTGCGACCCCCGGTTCGAGGTCGGGCAGGTCGGTCTGCGGGTCGGCCCGATCACCGCTGCCTGCGACCGGGTCAGTGTCAAGGTCACCGGCACCGGCGGCCACACGGCCCGCCCGCATCTCACCGGCGACCTCGTGTACGCCCTCGCCAAGATCGTCACAGAGCTGCCGGCGGCACTGTCCCGCCGGGTCGACCCGCGTTCGAGCCTCAGCCTGGTCTGGGGCCGGGTGGTGGCGGGCTCAGTGGCCAACGCCATCCCGGACGAAGGGCTGGCCGAGGGCACCGTGCGCTGCCTGGACGACGATGCCTGGCACAAGGCCCCGGAGATGATGAGGTCCCTGCTGGACTCCGTCGCGGGCGCGTACGACGTGAAGGCCGAACTGGAGTACACCCGGATCGTGCCCCCCGCGGTCAACGAGGCCACCAGCGTTCAGATGGTCCGGGACGCGGCGAGTCAGGTGCTGGGCGAGGAGGCGGTCCTGCCCACGCCGCAGAGCCTGGGCGGCGAGGACTTCGGGTGGTACCTCGAGTCCATCCCCGGAGCGCTCGCCAGGCTCGGGGTGCGTACCCCCGGCGGCGCCGACTATGACCTGCACCGCGGTGACTTCGACGTGGACGAGCGGTCCATCGCCGTCGGTGTCCGGGTCATGGCCGCCACGGCGCTGACCGCCCTCTGGGAGGGCCGGCGACCCGCGGGTGCCGAGCCCGTAGAGGGCGCCGCGCTCGCCTGAGTCCCCTTCACCCATCACACTCCGTCACCACGGCGATCTCCTCTTAAATGCCGCTGTGACCTGTGACGATGCGCTTGCGTGTCGGTAACGGATCCGTTGCGACACTGTACGGCCGGTATGGATTGTCCACCACAACAGGTAGCCTCCGATCGGTTTCGTGTACAAATGCGTATTTTTCGCTGGGGTGTGAACGGAGGGTGCTATCTTGCGCCGTGAACTGAGGTTGGCAGCCGTCGCGCTGACCAGCGTTGCGCTCGCGCTGAGCGCCGCAGGCTGTGGTGGCAAGAAGACGACCACCAGCAATGGTGGTGGCGGTACGAAGAAGACCTTGAAGGTCGGGTTGGCGTACGACATCGGTGGCCGTGGCGACCAGTCGTTCAACGACGCGGCCGCCCGCGGGCTCGACAAGGTCAAGTCGGACCTGAACATCCAGACCGAGGAGCTCTCGGCCAAGGCGGGTGAGCCGGACACCGACAAGGAGGCCCGGCTCAAGCTGCTCGCCTCGAGCGGCTACAACCCGGTCATCGGAGTGGGGTTCTCCTACACCGCCGCCGTGCTGAAGACCGCCAAGGACTTCCCGAACACGAAGTTCCTGGTCGTCGACGCCGACCAGTGCAAGGTCGAGGGCGCCAACGTCACCGGCGCCTGCTTCTCCGAGGAGCAGGGCTCCTTCCTCGTGGGCGCGGCGGCCGCGCTGAAGTCCACGGCCGGCAAGATCGGGTTCATCGGCGGTGTCAACGTGCCGCTGATCCACAAGTTCGAGGCCGGTTACATCGCGGGCGCCAAGGCCGCCAAGCCGGGCATCAAGATCCTTCCGGCGAAGTACCTCACCCAGCCGCCGAACTTCGACGGCTTCAAGAACCCGGCGCTGGGCACCGAGGCAGCCAAGGGCCAGCTCGACGCCGGCGCCGACGTGATCTACCAGGCCGCCGGCGGTGCTGGTATCGGGGTCATCAAGACGGTGGGCGCGGCCAAGAAGCTGGCCATCGGCGTCGACTCCGACCAGTACAACCAGCCGGCGCTGGCCGACGTCAAGGACTACATCCTCACCTCGATGGTCAAGGGCGTCGACGTCGCGGTGTTCGACTTCGTGAAGGCCGTCTCCGACGGCACCGCCGCGGCGGGGACCAAGCAGTACGACCTGTCCAACGACGGTGTCGGCTACTCCACCTCCGGCGGCAAGCTCGACGACATCAAGGCCAAGCTGGACGCGCTCAAGGCTGACATCGTCAGCGGCAAGATCAAGGTGCCGACCAGCTGATCGGTTCGATGAAACCCTTTGCCGCGCTTTCTGCCAGGTGTTCCCTATCTGGTAGAAAGCGCGGCAAAGGTTCGGTAGGGGGGTAAGGGTGCCTGACGGCGTACCGGCTGTAAGGCTGACGTCGATCACCAAGCGGTTTCCCGGCGTGGTGGCCAACCGTGACATCAACCTCTCGATCGCCAAGGGCGAGGTCCACGCCCTGTGCGGAGAGAACGGTGCGGGCAAGTCCACCCTGATGAAAATCCTTTACGGCATGCAGCGGCCGGACGAGGGCACCATTGAGATCGACGGCGAGCAGGTGATCTTCCGCTCGCCGGCCGACGCGATCGCACGCGGGATCGGCATGGTCCACCAGCACTTCAAGCTCGCGGACAACCTGACCGTCCTGGAGAACATCGTGCTGGGCGCCGAGCGCCTGCATGGCATCGGATCCCGTGCGCGCACCCGGATCGTCGAGATCGCCGGGCAGTACGGCCTGACGGTCGACCCGGACGCCCTGGTCGAAGAGCTGGGCGTTGGCGATCGGCAGCGCGTAGAGATCATCAAGGTGCTCTACCGGGGAGCCCGGATCCTCATCCTCGACGAGCCGACCGCGGTGCTCGTGCCGCAGGAGGTGGACGAGCTGTTCGCCAACCTCTACGAGCTCAAGTCCGAGGGACTGACGGTCGTCTTCATCTCCCACAAGCTCGACGAGGTCCGCAAGGTCGCCGACTCCATCACGGTGATCCGCCGCGGTGAGACGGTGGGCACCGTGGACCCGCGGTCCGTCACCTCCCGGCAGCTCGCCGAACTGATGGTCGGCTCCGAGCTCCCCACGCCCGAGCTGCGCGACTCCACCGTGACCGACCGGGTGGTGCTCGACATCGCCGGGTTGACCCTGCTGGAGCCGGGCGCCAGGCCGGTCCCCGACAGCGACGTCGAGAACGCCGACGTCGAGGACGCGGGTTCCACCGTGATCGGCCGCATGGTGCTCGATGACGTGTCACTGACCATTCACGCGGGCGAGATCGTCGGCATCGCCGGGGTCGAGGGCAACGGCCAGAGCGAGCTCGTTGAAGCGATCATGGGTCTGCTGCGGGCGGACGCCGGCCGGGTTTCGTTCGCCGGAACCGACATCACCCACTGGCCCACGCGCCGCCGCCGTGAGGCCGGTATCGCCTACATCCCGGAGGACCGGCACCGGCACGGGCTGGTGCTGGAGGGCGCGCTCTGGGAGAACCGGATGCTCGGTCACCAGACCCAGCGGCCCAACGCCCGTGGTCCCTGGATCGACCGGCGGGGCGCCAAGCGCGACACGATCAGGATCGTCCGGGAGTACGACGTGCGTACGCCCGGCATCAACGTGCCGGCCGCCGCGCTGTCCGGTGGCAACCAGCAGAAACTGATCGTCGGCCGGGAGATGTCCGGCGAACCCAAGCTGCTCATCGCCGCGCACCCCACCCGGGGCATCGACGTGGGCGCGCAGGCGGCGATCTGGGAGTACCTGCGCCAGGCCCGCGCGGCCGGGCTGGCGGTCCTGCTGATCAGCGCTGATCTCGAGGAACTCATCGGCATGTCCGACACACTGCACGTCGTCCTGCGCGGCCGGCTGGTCGCCCAGGTGGATCCCTCCAGCGTCACGCCGGAAGAGCTCGGCTCGGCCATGACCGGCGCGGAGGCCGCGTCATGACCTCGCCGCCGGAGGACCCCGGGACCGTCACCCCGGCGGCCGACCCGGACCGGGTGCCGGGCTGGCAGGCGATCCTGCGCGGCCTGGGACCGCGCAGGCTGGCGCTGCAGATCGGGGCGCCAGTCCTGGCGATCGGCATTGCGCTGGTCATCACGATGATCGTGCTCCGGCTGACCGGCGCCGACCCCTTCAACGCGATCAGCAGCATGATCGACTATGGGACCACCTCTACCTCGGTGGTGTCCATCCTGAACAGGGCCACCGGTTACTACCTGTCGGCGATCGCGGTGGCGATCGGCTTCCGGATGGCGTTGTTCAACATCGGCGTGGACGGGCAGTACCGCATGGCCGCCTTTCTGGCGGCCGCGCTGGGCGGGGCACTGACCCTGCCGGCGCCGTTCGGCCAGATCCTCGTGATCGTCTGCGCCATGCTGGTCGGCGGGCTCTGGGCCACGATCGCGGGAGTGCTCAAGGTCACGCGGGGCGTCAGCGAGGTGATCTCGACGATCATGCTCAATGCGATCGCGACCGGGATCATCGCCTACCTGCTCAACGACAAGCGGCTCGCCGAGGTCCGGCCGGGCAGCAACAACGTCGCCACCCCGCCCATCCCCAAGTCCGGCCAGGTGGGTTCGCTCACCGGCGCGCTGTCCTCGATCGGCATCGACCTGCCGGGAGATCTGAACGTCCTGCTCCTGCTCGCGGTGGCCGTCGGGATCATCTTCTACGTGGTGCTCAACCGCACCCGTTTCGGCTTTGACCTGCGGGTCTCCGGGATGTCCTCGACCGCGGCGCAGGCCAGCGGCGTGGACAGCAGGCGCATGGTGGTGATCACTATGCTGCTGTCCGGGGCGGTCGCCGGGCTGGCGGGCATGCCCGAGCTGCTGGGCGCCTCCCACCAGTACTCGCTGAACTTCCCCGCGACGCTCGGGTTCACCGGCATCACCATCGCGCTGCTCGGGCGCAACCATCCGTTCGGCATCGCGCTCGCCGCGCTGCTGTTCGCGTTCCTCGACCAGTCGTCGGACGTGCTGCAGCTGGCCCAGATCCCTCAGGAGATCGTCCAGGTCATGCAGGGCGTCGTCGTCTTGACCGTCGTCATCGTCTATGAGCTGGTCCGCCGGTTCGAGATCCAGTTGCAGCAACGGGCCGTCGCGGCCGAGCTGGCGGCCGGGCACGTCCTCACCGAGGAGCCGGCATGACCGAGACCCTGCTGAGGAGGACCTGGGCCCCGTCGATCGGCGGCTTCCGCCTGCCACGGATCCTGCTCCTGGTGGCGGGGCTGCTGGTGCTGCTGTCGGTCGTCCGGGCACTGACCGGGGCCGACGACATCACCTCCAGCGGCACCATCGCCGCGACGCTGCGGCTCGCCGTGCCGATCGGCCTGGCCGGGCTGGGCGGCCTGTGGGCCGAGCGGGCAGGCGTGGTCAACATCGGCCTCGAGGGCATGATGATCCTGGGCACCTGGACCGGTGCCTGGGCCGGTTACCAGTGGGGTCCCTGGGCCGGTGTGGCCGTGGGCATCCTCGGCGGGGCCCTCGGCGGGCTGGTGCACGCCATCGCCACCGTCACCTTCGGGGTCGACCACATCGTGTCCGGTGTGGCGATCAACATCCTCGGGATCGGGCTGACCCAGTTCCTGTCCGGCCTGCTGTTCAACACGGGCGCGGCGAAGGCTCTGGGCGGTGGTCCACGCCAGTCGCCACCGGTGCAGTCGATCAGCACGATCACCATGCCGGTACTGTCCGGCGGGAAGATCTTCGGCTGGCAGAGCCCGGACGCGCTGGGCTGGCTGGAGCGCAAGCACTGGCTGCTCCTGTCCGACCTGTCCGGCATCCTGCGCGGGATGACCACCGATCTCTCGCTGCTCACCATCGTGGCGATTCTGCTGGTCCCACTGACGCTGTTCGTGCTCTGGCGGACGCCGTTCGGCCTGCGAGTACGTTCGTGCGGCGAGGATCCGTACGCCGCCGAGTCCCTGGGCGTGAAGGTCTACCGCATGAAGTACGCCGCGGTGCTCATCTCCGGCGGGTGCGCGGGCCTGGCCGGGGCCTTCCTGGTGACCGTCTCCTCGCCGCTTTACCAGGACGGCCAGACCGGCGGGCGGGGCTACATCGGCCTGGCTGCCATGATCTTCGGTAACTGGCGGCCGGGCGGGCTCGCGGTCGGCTCGCTGCTGTTCGGCTACACCGACGCGATGAACCTACGGGGAGGCGGTGACTCGGTGCATGCCCTGTTGCTGTTCGTCGCCGTCATCCTCGCCGTCATCGCCGTCTGGCAAATCGTCCGGGCCCGTACGCTGGCCGGCGAGGTCGGCGCGGCGGGAGACCTGGGGCGCAGAGCCATCCGCAACCGGTACCTCGCCGCGGTGATCGCCGTGCTGGCGAGTGCCCTGCTGCTGGTCTGGTTCGCGCTGAGCAATGAGGTGCCCGGTGAGCTGGTGTCCTTCACCCCGCACCTGACGACACTGCTGGTGCTGGCACTGGCCAGCCAGCGACTGCGCATGCCCGCCGCCGACGGGCTCATCTACCGCAAGGGCGAAGCCCGCTGAGCACATCCCCTCCGCGCTCGTGCGTCCGATGCGGCATCGATCGCGCGACCACCGGAGGGCTGGGGGAGTGAATGAACGAGATCGACTGGGATGGGCTGCGCAGAGCGGCCGTGGCGGCGATGGGGCGGGCGTACGCGCCGTACTCCGGCTTTCCCGTGGGGGCGGCGGCACTGGTCGACGACGGCCGGGTGATCAGCGGCTGCAACGTGGAGAACGCGTCGTACGGGCTCGGGCTCTGCGCGGAGTGCAGCCTGGTCTCCGCGCTCTACAGTGGCCGCCCGGCGGGGGACGCGGCGGACTCCACCAGGCCCGACCTCCAGGCGGTGCTGCGCAGGCCGTTGCTGGTGGCGCTGTCGGTGGTGGGCGGCGACGGTGAACCGCTGATGCCGTGCGGACGCTGCCGCCAGCTGTTGTGGGAGCACGGTGGCCCGGCGTTGCTGCTGGAGACCTCGACGGGCATCCAGCCGATGAGCGAAATCCTGCCCGATGCCTTCGGCCCTGACGACCTGGGCCGAAAGAAGAAGTGGGGAGCTTGATGGAGGCCATCGAAGTCATCCTGGCCAAGCGGGACGGCGGACGGCTGTCGGGCGAGCAGATCGACTGGGTCGTGGACGCCTACACCCGGGGAGCCGTGGCCGACGAGCAGATGTCCGCGCTCGCCATGGCCATCCTGCTCCGCGGCATGGACCGGCAGGAGATCTCCGCCTGGACGGCCGCCATGATCCGCTCCGGCGAGCGGATGGACTGGTCCGTGCTGGACCGGCCGACCACGGACAAGCACTCGACCGGCGGGGTCGGCGACAAGATCACACTGCCCCTGGCACCGCTCGTCGCCGCCTGCGGTGCCGCGGTGCCGCAGCTCTCCGGGCGCGGGCTCGGCCACACCGGCGGCACCCTCGACAAGCTCGAGTCCATCCCCGGCTGGCGGGCCTCGCTGTCCACCGCCGAGATGCTGGACGTGCTGCGCGGCACCGGAGCCGTGATCTGCGCCGCCGGTTCCGGCCTGGCCCCCGCCGACGGCAAGCTGTACGCGCTGCGCGACGTCACCGGCACCGTCGAATCGATCCCCCTGATCGCCAGCTCGATCATGTCGAAGAAGATCGCCGAGGGTACGGGAGCGCTGGTCCTGGACGTCAAGGTCGGTTCGGGCGCCTTCATGAAGACGCTCGCCGACGCACGCGAACTGGCCGAGACCATGGTCGCCATCGGCAGCGACCACAAGGTGAAGACGATCGCGCTGCTCACGGCGATGGACCGGCCCCTCGGCCGGGCCGTCGGCAACGCCGTCGAGGTCACCGAATCGGTCGAGGTCCTCGCCGGCGGCGGGCCGTCAGACGTCGCGGAGCTCACGATCACCCTGGCCCGGGAGATGCTGTCGGCCGCCGGCCTGTCAGCGGCCAAGGATCCGGCCGACGCGCTGAAGGACGGCTCCGCGATGGACGTCTGGCGTCGCATGATCTCCGCCCAGGGCGGGGACCCCGACGCAGCGCTGCCGGTCGCCAACGAGTCGTACCAGCTCAAAGCACCGAAGACCGGCACCCTGACCAGGCTGGACGCTCTCGGCGTCGGAGTGGCGGCTTGGCGGCTCGGCGCGGGCCGGGTCCGCAAGGAGGATCCGGTGTCCTTCGGCGCCGGGGTCGTCTGTCACGCCAAGCCCGGCGACGAGGTCGTCGAGGGGGAGCCGTTGCTCACCCTGTACGCCGATGACGCCACGCGCTTCAAGCGCGCGCTGGAGTCCCTCGACGGCGCCATCGAGGTCACCTCTCCCGGAGCCGGGGCCCCGGACCTCTTCCCCTTGATCATCGATCGCATCGCCTGAGGAGCCGGCCCGGCGGAGCCGCCTGGACGGAGCTGACGGAGATCCCCGCCTGGTGGGGCTGTACTTTGAGGAGATGACGATGAAGCCGACCCTCGAGGACATTCGCAGAGCCCCGAAGGTGCTGTTGCATGACCATCTGGACGGCGGAGTGCGGCCGGAGACCATCGTCGATCTGGCCCGCGAGGGCGGCTACGACGGGCTGCCCACGACCGACCCGGCCGGGCTGCGCACCTGGTTCGCCGACGCGTCGGACTCCGGATCGCTGGAGCGCTACCTGGAGACCTTCAACCACACGGTCGCCGTGATGCAGAGCGTCGAGGCCCTCGAGCGGGTGGCGTACGAGTGCGCAGAGGACCTCGCCAAGGACGGCATCGTCTATGCCGAGGTGCGCTACGCCCCGGAACTGCACACCAGCACCGGGCTCAGCCTGGAGCAGGTCGTCGAGGCGGTGCTGGAGGGCTTCCGCAGGGGCGGCTCCGAGTTCGGCATCCGGGTCGGCACGCTGGTCACCGCCATGCGCCACCAGGCCCGCAGCATGGAGATCGCCCAGCTGTCGGTGAACTACCGCGACTCCGGGGTGGTGGGCTTCGACATCGCGGGCGCCGAGGCCGGTTATCCACCCACCCGGCACCTGGACGCCTTCGAGTACCTCCAGCGTGAGAACTCGCACTTCACCATCCACGCCGGTGAGGCGTTCGGGCTGCCGTCGATCTGGCAGGCCATCCAGTGGTGCGGTGCGGACCGCCTCGGCCACGGCGTCCGCATCATCGACGACATCACCGACGGGAAGACCGAGCACCCCCATCTCGGCCGGCTGGCCGACTACGTCCGTGACAAGCGGATCCCGCTGGAGATGTGCCCCAGCTCCAACATCCAGACCGGCGCCGCCAAGTCCATCGCCGAGCATCCGATCGGCCTGCTGCGCCGTCTCAACTTCAGGGTCACCGTCAACACCGATAACCGGCTGATGAGCAAGACCAGCCTGTCGGAGGAGTTCGCCAAGCTGGTCGAGGTGTTCGACTACGACTGGGACGACCTGCGGTGGTTCACCGTCAACGCGATGAAGTCGGCCTTCATCGGCTTCGACGAACGGCTGGAGTTCATCAACGGTGTGATCAAGCCGGGATTCGAGCAGCTCAAATGGCGCTCGGGGCGCCCGCTGGTATGACCGGCAAGCGGGTCTTCCGCTCGACGGCCGCACGGGTCAGCGGCTGGGCATGGCTGGTCTTCGCCGCGGTCAACATGGTCGACCTCGCCATGCGCGGCCGCGACTCGGCCGCGCTGATCGCCGCGGCGGTCCTGCTGCTGGGCTGTGGCATCGCCTACGTCATCGGCCTGCGGCCATGCGTGGTCGCGGACGAGACCGGAGTGCGGGTGCACAACCCCCTGCGGGACATCGTGGTCCCCTGGTCGGCCCTGGAGAAGATCGCTGCCCCCGGCTCCCTCCGGATCACCTACACCGGCTCGGACGGCGAACGGCATGAGGCGCGCTCGTGGGTGCTCCAGACCTCGCCGCGCGAGCGCGCCAAGGCCGAAAGGCGGGCCGCTCGAAGCCCTGAGGACGACATCGCGCGGTACGTCATGAACCGCACCCCCGCCGATTTCGCCGCGGAACAGCTCACCGAACTCGCAGAGGCCCACCGCCGGACCAGCAAGGCCTCCACCGGTGCAGCCCAGGCCGGAGCAGCCCCAACCGGTGCCGCCGACACGGGTGGCAGTGGTGGCCAAAGTGGCGCGGGTGCCGCCGACACGGGTCGCACGGGTGGCACGGGTGCTGCGGGTTCGGGTTCGGGCGACGAGTCGGCCGGGCGGGTGAACTGGTGGCCGCCGGCCGTCGTGGCCCTGGTCGGACCGACCCTCCTGCTGATCGGCGTAGTCCTGGCCGTGACCCTCCGCTGAACTGGATCGCCCGGCCAGTCCTGGTCCCCACGGTGGACATTTTCTGGTCCCTTAATAAAAGGCATCGTTGATAAATGGAGATCCATTCGATGTGATAGCTCACCTGCAGAACAGCGCTTCACTAAAATGCCGGAAATGACAGATTGGCGGCGACCTGGACGAGCGGCGACTGCCGGCATGACGAGACTGCCCGCCGAATTCTTGGAGTCCGCCATGCCTGCGCGTCCCGACATCATCACGGAAAGGAGAACAGAACTGAGAGGGCGGCGCGGAGGGCGGTGAGTTCGGCGGCCGACTGAGCTCTGACCGCGGCGACCTCGTCACCGGACGCTCCGACCGGGGCGACGACCTCGAGGTAGCACTTGAGCTTCGGTTCGGTCCCGGACGGGCGTACGACCACCCGTGCGCTACTGCCCGGCTGTTCGGAATCCCCTGTCGCGGGGTCCAGGCGCGCGGGGTCTAGTCGCGCGGGGTCTAGGCGAAAGCGCAGCCCATCGGTCGGTGGCAGTCCGCCCACGCCCGCGGCCAGGTCGTCGACCGCCGTGACGGCGCGGCCCGCCAGTTCCGACGGCGGGGCCTTCCGGAGCCGGGCCATCGCGTCGGTGATCAAGGCGACATCGTCCACCCGGAAGGAGAGCTGGCCGGTCGCGTGCACGCCGTACCGCCGGGCCTGGTCGTCGAGCAGATCCAGCAGCGTACGGCCGTCGCGCTTGGCCTCGGCGGCCAGTCCGGCGACCGCCAGGGCCGCACCGATGCCGTCCTTGTCGAGGACGATGGGGCCGTCGTCGCCGCCCACGCAATAGCCCAGCGCCTCCTCATAGCCGAAGACGAACCGGTCGCCGGGCCCCGCGGCCTTGACGATCCACTTGAAACCGGTGAGCGACTCGGCGAAACGGACTCCGTGCGCCGCCGCGATCCGGCCCAGCAGGGACGAGGAGACGATCGTGGTCACCACGGTCCGGTCGCTGCCGCTGGTATGCCGCAGGATGTGCTCGGCCAGCAACCCGCCGACCTCATCCCCGGTCAGCATGCGCCATTCGCGTGGAATGTCCTGCCCAGGATCGGCGGTAGAGCCCGCCGCGGGGCCGGATGTCGGAGCGGCCGGTGTCGCTCGTGGGGGCAGCGGAACCGCGACGGCGCAGCGGTCGGCGTCGGGGTCGTTCGCGATCGCCAGATCGGCGCCCTGGGACTCGGCCAGGCGCAGCACCAGATCCATCGCCCCTGGCTCTTCCGGGTTCGGGAACGCCACGGTCGGGAAGTCCGGATCGGGGGTGATCTGCTCGTCGACCAGCAGCGGAGCCGGGAATCCGGCATGCCGGAACGCCTGGATCAGGGTCGTCGCCCCCACGCCGTGCAGCGCGGTGTACGCCACCGTGAGGTCGCGTGCGGTGCCCAGCGGAGTTTTGGCGAGCGACTGGAGGTACGCCTCGACGATCTCCTCACCGAGGACGGTCCAGCCGTCGCCCACCGGGAGCTCATCGACCCGGCCCACCGCGTCGATGGCATCGGAGATCTCCGCGTCCAGCGGCGGCACGATCTGCGCGCCGTCGCCCCAGTAGACCTTGTAGCCGTTGTCCCGCGGCGGGTTGTGGCTGGCCGTCACCATGACCCCGGCGTCCGCGCCCAGGAACCGTAGGGCGAAGGCCAGCACCGGAGTCGGCAGCGTACGCGGCATGAGCCACGCGGTCAGCCCCGCTCCGGTCATGACGCCGGCCGTGTCCCGGGCGAACTGCTCCGACCCGTGCCGCGCGTCATAGCCGATCACCACCGACGGTACAGGCCGCTCGCCGGGCGAGGGCCGTCCGGCGTCGGCACGCGAGGGCCGTCCGGCTTCGGCACGCGGAGGCCTTCCGGCTTTGGCATGCGAGGGCCGTCCGGCTTTGGCATACGGGGGCTGTCCCGCGTCGGCGTGCGAGGAGGATGTCGTGGGCGCGAGGAGACGAGCGGCCAGACCGGCGGCGGCGCGCATGACGGTGACCCGGTTCATCCGGTTGGGACCCGCGCCCAGCTCCCCGCGGAGTCCCGCCGTGCCGAACTCCAGCTTGGCACCGAACCGGTCGGCCAGCGCGGCCTGCGCGGCCTGCGCGGCCTGCGCGGCCTGCGCCGCAATGGCGGACACAGGCCGGCCTTCGCTCCGCCCGGTCGCCGCTTCGGCGCCTGTACCCGTCCTGGCCTCCGCCTCGGCCTCGGCCTCGCCGGTCGCCGCTTCGGCCCCGGCCTCAGCCTGGGGCTCGCCAGCGTGGCTCGGGGCGGTGGCGTCCAGCAGTGCTTGCAGCTCGGCCCGGGTGACCGGGTCCGGGTCCTGCGCCAGCCAATCCAGAGCCCGCTCGCGATACGTGCCCATCACTGATCGTCACCCCACCTTTTCCCGTTGATCAGCGCCTGGCTCAGAGCTTGGTGACGACCGTGGCGAGGAGCTTGCCCATGCGGGCGGCGGCGGCCTTGCCGGCGGCGAGCACTTCCTCGTGGTCGAGGTGCTGGTCGGAGAGGCCGGCCGCGACGTTGGTGACCAGGGAGATGCCCAGCACCTCGGCGCCGAAGCCGCCCCCCAGCCCCTGACGGGCCGCGATGGCCTCCAGCACGGTCGACATGCCCACCACGTCGGCGCCCATGGTCCGCAGCATGCGGATCTCGGCGGGGGTCTCGTACGTCGGCCCGCGGAACGCCGCGTACACGCCCTCGGCGAGCGACGGGTCGGCTTCGCGGGCGAGGGCGCGCAGCCGCTTGGAGTAGACCTCGGACAGATCGAGGAACGTGGCGCCGGTCAGCGGGTTGGCCCCGGTCAGGTTGAGATGGTCGCTGATCAGCACCGGATCGCCGACCCGCTGGGTCTCCGGCCGCAACCCACCGGCGGCGTTGGTCAGGATCACGGTATGCACCCCGGCGGCCAGCGCCGTCCGGATGCCGTGCACCACCGGGTCCACGCCGCGGCCCTCGTACAGATGCGTCCGGCCGAGGAACACCAGGGCGCGCCGGCCGCCGACGTTCACCGCGCGGATCGTGCCCGCGTGCCCCTGCACGGCGGGCGCCGCGAAGCCCGGCAACTCGGTGACGGGTAGTTCCACCTCGGCCTCGCCGAGGGCATCGGCGGCCGGCACCCAGCCGGAGCCCATCACCAGGGCGACGTCGAACGCGTCGAAGGTACGGGACCGCAACTCGTCCGCGGCGGCCCGGGCCAGATCAGAAGCCTCTTTGCTCACGTACCTACGGTAGAGGGCTATTCGCCCAGACTCTTACACGGACGGGTCCGTAGATCCTTCACATAATCGTCCGGGGCGCCGGCCTTCTCGGCCGCGTCGGCCACAATTCCCAGATAGCGCGCCGACGGCAGGCCGCCCTCGTAGTCGTCCAGGACGTACAGCCAGCACAGGGCATCGCCGTCCAGGGTCTCGACCCGTACCCGGATCTTGTGGTGCAGGATGAGCTCGTTGCCGCCCCACAGGTCGAGCTGTTGCTCGTCCATCTCAGGCACGTCATAGATCGCCACGAAGACGTGCTCATCGGCGTCCTCGACCACCGTGGCGAGCGGGCCGTCCCAGCCGACGTCCTGGCCGCCGAAGGTGAGCCGCCATCCCTGCAGCCAGCCGGTTCCGTGCAGGGGCGAATGCGGGGCCCGCTGAGCCATCTGCTCAGGGTCCATGTTGGAGTCGTATGCCGCGTACAAGGCCACGATCTGCAAGGGTACGGTGTCCGGTCCGCGGAATGGAGCAGTGGCACCCGGTTTCCCCTTCGTGGTTCTCCCCGGCCCGGCGGCAACCGCCACGACTACGCCCAACCACCCCCCAAGGTAAGAAACAATGGACACGTGACCAGGATCGTGATCATCGGAGGAGGCCCAGGCGGCTATGAGGCCGCTCTCGTCGCGGCGCAACTCGGCGCCGAGGTGACCGTGGTGGAGCGGGACGGTCCGGGGGGCGCCTGCGTGCTCACCGACTGCGTGCCGTCCAAGACGCTCATCGCCACCTCCACCCGGATGGCCGTCATGTCCGAGTCGAGCCGGCTGGGTCTGCGCTTCTCGGGCGGATCGGACGGCGAGGTCGGGGGTCTCCTGGCCGACATGGCCGTGGTCAACAAGCGGGTACGCGATCTGGCCCGGGCGCAGTCCTTCGACGTCGCCGAACGGCTGGGTTACGAGGACGTGCGGATCGTGCGCGGCGACGCCCGGCTGGCCGACTCGCACACCGTCGAGGTCTGCGGGGAGCGGATCTCCACCGACATCGTGCTGATCGCGACCGGTGCGACGCCCCGGGTGCTGCCGGGCGCCGAGCCGGACGGTGAGCGCATCCTCACCTGGCGGCAGCTGTGGGACCTCCCGGCGCTGCCCGAGGAGCTCATCGTGGTCGGCTCCGGGGTCACGGGCGCCGAGCTGGCCGCGGCCTACCAGGCGCTCGGCTCGAAGGTCACCCTGGTCTCCTCCCGGGATCGGGTGCTGCCCAACGAGGACGCCAACGCCGCCGCGGTGCTCGAAGAGGTCTTCCGGCGCCGGGGCATGAACGTCCTGTCCCGTTCGCGCGCAGGTGCGGTGGAGCGTTCCGGAGACGGGGTCATCGTGACTCTGGAGGACGGCCGCAAGGTCGAGGGCTCGCACTGCCTGATGACGGTCGGCATGGTGCCCAACACCCGCGGGATCGGGCTGGAGGCGGCGGGCGTGAAGCTCTCCAGGGGCGGCTTCGTGGAGGTCGACAAGGTGTCGCGCACCTCGGCCTCGCACATCTACGCCGCCGGAGACTGCACCGGTGTCCTCATGCTGGCCTCGGTGGCGGCCATGCAGGGCAGGATCGCCATGTGGCACGCGCTGGGCGAGGCGGTCCAGCCGCTCAAGCTGGGCTGGGTGGCCGCGAACATCTTCACCGATCCCGAGGTCGCCACCGTCGGCGTCTCGCAGCAGATGATCGATACCTGCGAGGTCGACGCCCGCACCGTCATGCTGCCGCTGTCCACCAATCCGCGCGCCAAGATGCAGGGTTTCGAGGACGGCTTCGTCAAGCTCTTCTGCCGTCCCTCCACCGGGATCATCCTGGGCGGAGTGATCGTCGCGCCGCGGGCCAGCGAGCTCATCCTTGGGCTGTCGATCGCGGTGCAGCAGCACCTCACCGTCGATCAGCTGGCGCACACCTTCGCGGTCTATCCCTCGCTGTCCGGCAGCCTTACCGAGGCCTCCCGCCGCCTCATGCGCGAGTCCGCGTACTGAGCGGGCCTACTCGCCGGGACGTTTCCGCCGGGCGGTGTCGTCCGGCAGGCCGTGCTGGTGCAGCCGGGACACCCGGAGATCCCCGGCGCTGATCGCCACCACGAAGGTGCTGGCGCCCAGGGCCAGGACGATGGTGAGGAAACGGATCCACCACTCGCCGGGCAGCAGTGCCAGCACCACGCACACGGGTGTCATGACAGCGAGGTGGCGGACCAGTATCCGGCCACGCCACCCCACGTCGGTCAGATCGTGCCTGACCCAGTCATGATTTTCGGCCGGCAACCGGAAGCCGAGAGCGTAGCGGACGCGCCGCCACGGCCCCGGGTCGCCCGCCAGCCGGGTCACGGCGGAGTCCGGTCGAGGACTCCGCCGCCGGTCCGGTCAGAAGTCGCCGCCGCCGCCGAAGTCCCCGCCGCCGCCGAAGTCGCCGCCGCCGAAGTCCCAACCGCCGCCTGCGTCACCGGAGTCACCGCCGAAGTCGATCCCGCCGCCACCGGAGTCGTTACCACCCCAGCCGCCGCCGAAACCGCCACCGCCCCAGCCGCCACCGAACATCGAGCCGATCGCGGTGCCGATGAGCAGTCCGCTGAGCATGTCCCCGCCGCCGTACCCGGAGTAGTAGCCCCCCGCGTACGGGCCGTATGCGGGACCCGCGTCCCAGTACGGCCTGCGGTGGCCGCCGACCTCGACCAGCCTGCTGTCGGGGCTCTCGCCGCGCATGATCCGGGCGGCGTCGGCCGCACAGGCCGGCACCGAGCGCGGCATGCCGCCCATCGGCGCCCAGCTGACGTCCTGGACCGAAGGGCCGTGCTGGGGGTTGAAGAAGCAGGGCGCGCGCCGCTCGGGAACGGGCTCACCGGCGAGCCGGGCCCGGACCGCCATCATGGAGTAGCGGCCCTCCTCCAGCGCCTTGGTGACCAGGGTCATGTCCTCGGGCCGCTGGGCCCGCTCGGTCGCGGTCTTCGCGGAGTCGTACGAGTCGAGCGCCCGGGTGTAGTCCTCCCGTGCCTCGGCCGGCAGTTTCGGGTCGGTGATGGCCAGGTCGAGGCCGCTGATGTCCTCGCCCAGCCGGGTCACGTCCTCTTCGACGCTCGCCTTCAGCTCCGCCATCTGCTGGGCCTGGCGGTCGCGCTTCTTCTTGCGCGCGACCAGGAAGAGCCCGGCCCCACCGGCCACGATGAGCACCAGGACACCGAGCACCACCAGTCCGTTGGTCGCGCTGGCGGACGCCTTGTCCTTGGCCTTCTTGTCGGCCAGCTGGACGAACGTGATCACTCGCGTCTTGATGTCGCTGCCGCTCGCCTGGCTGATGATCTGGTTGAGCTCAGTGCCGGAGAGCACACCGCTCTTGGCGATGCCCGTCATCTTGTCGTCAGCGGTGACGGCGAGGTAGACCTCACCCTTGCCGACCCGCTGCTGCACGGACCTGAGCATCTGCACGAGCTGCCGCTGGGTGACGCCGTTCTGGGTGCTCTTGGTCACCACGACCCGGATGTCGACGTCCTTGGCGTTGTTCAGCGCCGCCCGGACGGCCTCCTGGTCGGAGGGCGACAGGGCGTTCGGCACGTCCGTGGAGACGTAAAGCTTGCTGCTGCGCAGCCCGTTGGCGATCTGGGACACGTCGTCGGCCTGGGCCGGCGCCATGAAACCGAACAGCATCACGCCGATGATCGCCAGCACGGCGGGCAGAGCGAGGCGGCGTACGGTTCGTACGCCCCTCGGGGTGGTCAACTCGGAGCTCATAGGTTAAGTCTCCTCCTTCGATCACAGGGACGAACCACGGAGTGCTTTGGTTCCTTCTGTCACCTGCTGTGACGGAGGGTCATCGGAGACTTTGCGGGACCGCGTCGTCCCGGGACCGGCTCCTGGGCCACCAGGACCCGATCAGTCCTTGATCTCGCAGATGGCCGCGCCGCTGGTGACGGTCTGGCCGACCTCGGCGGACAGGCCGGTGACGGTGCCCGCCTTGTGGGCGGTGAGCGGCTGCTCCATCTTCATGGCCTCCAGGACCACGATCGTGTCGCCGGGCGCGACAGTGGCACCGTCCTCCGCCACGACCTTGACGATGGTGCCTTGCATCGGGCTGACCAGCGAGTCTCCGCTGGCCGCCGCTCCGGCCTTCTTGCCTCCGGCCCGGCGGGGCGCCTGTGTCCCGGAACCGCGGCCCTGGGCGGCGGAGCCCGAGGCGCCCAGCCCGGCGGGCAGCACGACCTCGATGCGCTTGCCGCCGACCTCGACGGTCACCGTCTCGCGTTCGGCCTGCTCGGCCTGCTCGGCCGGCCCGGCGTAGGGCGGGATCCGATTGTCGAACTCGGTCTCGATCCACCGCGTGTGGACGGTGAAGGGATCGGAGATGAAGGCGGGATCGTTCAGGACGGCCTGGTGGAAGGGCAGCACGGTCGGCATGCCCTCGATCACGAACTCGGCCAGGGCCCGCCGGGAGCGCTCGATGGCCTGCTGCCGGGTGGCGCCGGTGACGATCAGTTTGGCGATCAGGGAGTCGAACGCCTGCGGGACGGTCTGGCCCCGGTCATAGCCGGCGTCCAGCCGTACGCCCGGGCCGGACGGCGGCTGCCAGCCGGTCACGGTGCCGGGCGCGGGCAGGAAGCCCCGGCCGGCGTCCTCGGCGTTGATCCGGAACTCGATGGAGTGACCGCGAAGCTGCGGGTCGTCGTAGCCGAGGGGCTCGCCGTCGGCGATCCGGAACATCTCGCGGACCAGGTCGATGCCCGAGACCTCCTCCGTCACGGGGTGCTCCACCTGCAGCCGGGTGTTGACCTCCAAGAAGGAGATGGTGCCGTCCTGCCCGACCAGGAACTCGCAGGTACCGGCACCGACATAGCCGGCCTCGCGCAGGATCGCCTTTGAGGAGGTGTAGAGCAGCTCGAGCTGGGCCTCCGACAGGAAGGGCGCGGGGGCCTCTTCGACCAGCTTCTGGTGCCGCCTCTGCAGCGAGCAGTCACGGGTGGAGATCACCGCGACGGCGCCGTGTTTGTCGGCCAGGCACTGGGTCTCGACGTGCCGCGGCTTGTCCAGATAACGCTCGACGAAGCACTCGCCCCGGCCGAAAGCGCCGACCGCCTCGCGCACGGCCGAGTCGTACAGTTCGGGGATCTCCTCCAGGGTGCGGGCGACCTTGAGGCCGCGCCCGCCGCCGCCGAAGGCCGCCTTGATCGCGATCGGCAGGCCGTTCTCCCGGGCGAACTCGACGACCTCGTCGGCTCCCTGCACCGGGTCGGCGGTACCGGCCACCAGCGGGGCGCCGACCTTCTGGGCGATGTGCCGGGCCTGCACCTTGTCGCCCAGCGCGGTGATCGCGGCCGGCGGCGGACCGATCCAGGTCAGCCCGGAGGCCTCGACCCGTTCGGCGAAGGTGGCGTTCTCGGCCAGGAAGCCGTAGCCGGGGTGCACCGCGTCGGCCCCGCTGTCAGCGGCGATCTTGAGTAGTTTCTCGATGTCCAGGTAGCTCTCGGCGGCCGTCTGGCCGCCGAGAGCGTAGGCCTCGTCCGCCACGCGCACGTGCAGCGCGTCGAGGTCGGGTTCGGCGTACACAGCGACGCTCGCCAGTCCGGCATCCCCGCAGGCACGGGCGATTCGAACCGCGATCTCACCGCGATTGGCGATCAGGACCTTACGCAACGTACGTCTCCTTGACTCGACCTGGACGGCAGTCTAGGCAACCGGGATCCGCGAGTTTCGTAAGCCCCTCCTTATTTAGGGTTCGTCCCAAGAAGGTGGGGGTTGATCTGGATCCTCCTGATCGTTAACAACCGGTCCGGCAGATCATCGACCCGGGGTCGAGCATGACCTGGATCGGCTGGGGTTCGAAGAGCCACAAGTACCCGGCGCAGCAGCGCTTCAACGACCTGCGCACCCAGGTCAACAGCTTCCGCTGCGCCGAGCCGGTGTCGTCAACCCCCGCGAACTCCGGACGGCCGCGGACTGGGAGGTCCACACCGAGTCGGGCGGCGGCGTGACGACCGTGGTCGTACGTCAGGTCGCTCCGGCAGGGCGGCGTGGACCCGTCGAGCTGGGACGCCAGGTGGTGGGCACCGTTCCGACGACGCCCCGGACCGGGACGGCGCCTACCATCTGCTGATGGCCGAGGCCCGGACGCGGGTGGCCGCGTTGCGCTCCCAGTCCGGGTGAAGGCCCGCTCGTCAGGCGGTCCGGGCGTAGCGCTTGCGGAACCTCTCGACGCGGCCGGTGGTGTCGAGCTCGCGCTGCCGGCCGGTGTAGAAGGGGTGACTCGCCGAGGTGACGTCCACGTCGATCACCGGGTAGGTCCGGCCGTCCGCCCACTCGGCCGTCCGCGCGCTGGTGGCGGTGGACCGGGTGAGGAAGACATCGCCGGTGCCCCGGTCGCGGAACATGACGGGACCGTAGGCGGGGTGAATGGAGTTCTTCATCGTTCCTCCCGGAAGAGCACATGCTGGCGGGCGATCGGGTCGTACTTGCGGAGGGCGAGCCGGTCAGGGTCGTTCCGCCGGCTCTTCGTGGTGACGTAGGTGAAGCCCGAGCCGGTGCTGGACTTGAGGCGGATCACCGGTCGCTTCTCGTTCCTGGCCATGCCCCTATAAGGAAACCGGAACCGTTTTCATTCCCGCCTCCGGGACCGGGCTCGATCTGGGCACCCGGTACGCGCCTCGGCCGTCCCCCGCGGCCCCGGCGAGCACCTGGCTCGTCCCACTCGGGTGTGGCCGCATGCGGCCATTCGGCACGTCGCGAATAGCCTCGAATGCACGTCAGATCGGCAATGTTCCCCTGGATTCACTAATCGTTGAGTCGTAGTCTGGACGCCCACGCCGAACGATGTTCCGTCCGTGCCTCACCCAGTGGTGATCGGATTGGATCGGGGAGTGGGAAAGCGTCCACCAGTTCTCTTCATCGAGTTACCCGGCTCTGTGGATATTGCAATCATCGACAGAGTCGCACGGATGGCCGGAGTTAGTTGAGCGGCCCCGACAAGGGCAGGCTCTTTCTGCAACGAAGGGATCGGATCCATGAGTGGAGACAGGCGCGGCGCGAACATCGCGGTGCTGGAGCAGCTCGCCCGGGACTTCAACAAGCACTCGAAGAATCTGGATGCTCTGATCAAGGATCTCAACTCCAAGACCGAGAGCAGCCGGGACAACTGGTGGGGACCGAACGCGGAACGGTTCCGCAGCGCCTGGCAGGAAGCGCGTGGTGCCTTCGAGAAGATGGCGGTGGCACTCGAGGACGGCTCGCAGGACATCAAGCGGTCGCAGCAGAACATCGAGGCGGCGACCCGCTGACCCCCGCAGTGGACCTCCGTGGGCCCCGGCAGGACACCTTCGGCCGGGGCCCACGTCGTCGCCGTGCCCGATGCCCGGTCACGGCGTCCGCTCCGGCTACTCCGCCGGGCTGGGACTGGGACGCGGGCTGGGACTGGAACTCGTGCTGGGACGCGGGCTCGGGCTGGGACGCGGGCTGGGACGCGGGCTGGGGCTGGGACGCGGGCTGGGATCAGGACTGGGGCTGCGGCTCGGTCGTGGTTCCTCGGTGGACCGGGATGTGCGGGTGCCGTCATGGCGGCCGTGGTGCAGTTCCAGCCCGAAGGCCGAGCCGAGGCCATCGGCGGACGGGTCCGCCCAGGCGCCGTCGTCCAGCCGTGGCTGGTCGAGCGGTGATCGGTGCCGGCCCGGCCGCTGGATCCGCCTCTGCGGCGGTCTCAATCGTTCGTCCACGGCACGACCCTGCCACGCGCCACCAGATCGTTTCAGCGAAACGTAGTCAATTGACTACACAGAGTCCTGTCAAGGTCGGGGTCAGTCGTGTCCCGGAGGCGGCAAGGCCACCTGGATCTGGGTGTGGACGCCGGTGGCGACGAACAGGCCACGGCCCACCGGGCCGCCCATCGAGGCGTTGCGCGGCAGCCGGAGCCCGAAGATGTCGCCGTCGTCCGCCGACTCCACCGACAGCAGAAGCCCGGATCGGGAACGCCGGGTGTCGGACAGGAACCCCCGATAGCCCCGGCTCAAGTCCTGGGTGGTGCCGCCCACGATGACCCCGTGCTCACCGTCCCGGGCGCTGCGCAGCACCCTCGCCAGTGCGTCGTCCAGGTCGGTCTCGTCCAGGAGTTCGGCGTCGTCGACCACCACGACGTAGCGGTCCTCCTGCTCCAGCAGCGCGTTCAGATCGGCCTCTTCGGCGGAAGCGTCCAGCACCCCGAGCACCCCGCGTTGCCCGGCCAGCTGCCGTAGCGGGGAGCGGCGCGGTGTGATCAGCGCCACCGGTACCAGCCCTCCGCCGACGGCGGGGTCCAGCAGCGAGCCGACCATCGTGCGCAGCGTGGTGGACCGGCCGGACCGCGGCGGCCCGGCGACCATGAATCCCGGCCCGTCGGCCAGCAGGTCGATGCCCACCGGTGCCAGCGCGTCGCCGCCGACCCCGATCAATGACCAGAGCCGGGAGGGAGCAAGTGCCTCGGGATCCAGGGCCAGCGCCTCGCGGTAGGTCACCCGTACCGGCAGCTCGTCCACGTGCAGCGGGCGCAGCGGACGCGGCAACCGGCCGTAACGCGACGCGCACGCCCGGGCCAGCGCCTGCAGCGCGGCGACCTGGCCAGTGCCGGAAGCGTCGTCGCCGAGCAGCCCCACCTGCGACTCGCGCAGCGGCCCGGTCGCCACGATCTGCTCCAGCATCCGGCCCGGCGGCATCTCCGAAGGCACCGAACGCTCGTTGAACCCGGCGTAGCCGTAGTCGGCCGGGTCGGCCATCCGCAGCACCAGCCGGCGGTCGAAGACCGTCGAGACCTGACCGCCCAGCCCGGACCGGTCACCGGCGAACACCCCGCGCAGCCCGACCGCCGCGCCTTCGCGCAGCAACTGCAGCACGGCGGTGACCAGGCGCCCGTAGTCATAGTGCTCGAAGGCACCGACGAAACCCTCCCACCGGTCGAGCAGCAACAGCATCCAGGGCAGCCGCTCCGCCGTCGGCACCGCGGCCCGCTGTTCGGCCAATGCGGCGAACCCGGCCCCGGCCAGCAGTTGCTGCCGCCGCGACACCTCGGCGGACAGCGCGGTGATGAGCCGTTCGACCCGGTCGAGCTGGTCCCGCCCGACCACCGCCCCGCAGTGTGGCAGGGCCACCAGGGGCAGCAGCGCGCCGGCTCCGCAGTCGATCGCGTACAGATGGACGTCGTAGGGCGAGCATGAGCCGGCCACCGCACCCGCCAGCGACCGCAGCGCCGTCGACCGGCCTGACCGCGCCGACCCGGCGATGTAGACGTGGCCGCCGGCGGCGAGGTCCAGTGCGAGCGCGCCTCGCGACTGCGACTCCGGCACGTCGGTCACTCCGAACTCGATCGGCGGCAGATCCACCACCGACCCGCCGGCCGCGACCCGCGGCGACAGGGCCAGCCTTTCCGGCAGCGGCTCCAGCCACGGCGACGGCTGGACCGGGATCCGCGCCCGCACCGCCGCGGCCCGTACCGCTTCGACCAGTACGGACAGGTCGGTGACCATCGACTCGTCCTCGTCCGGCTTGGTCTTCCCGGCCTGCGCCGGGCGGCCCAGGTCATGCCAGCCCAGCGCCCGCACCGAGGCCGTCGACGGCTCGGACGTGCCGCCGGGACGCCGCCCGCCGATGCGCGCCGACTGTACGGCGTGCAGCGATGACGCCCCGGCTCTCACATAACAGCGGCCCGGCGTGGCCTTGGAGATCTTCACGGCGTCGACGGCGTCCAGCACGTCGGTGGACTCTTCGGCGTCGGTGACCCGCAGCGCGATCCGCAGATTGGTGTTGGCCCGGATGTCGGCGGTGACCACGCCCGCCGGACGCTGCGTCGCCAGGAACAGATGGACGCCCAGGGATCGGCCCCGGCGGCCGATGTCGACCAGCCCGGTCATGAACTCGGGCAGATCAGCGACCATCGCGGCGAACTCGTCGATCACCAGCACCAGCCGGGGCATCGGCTCCAGCGGCGGAGGCTGCGGGGCGAACCTGCCATGTCCCCCCGGAGACGGTTCAGCGGGCCGGGCCGCCGGGGACACCAGGCGCCCCGCCTGATGACGGAGGTCGTGGTAGTCCTCGATGTCCTTGGCCCCGGCCCGTAGCAGGATCCTTTCCCGCCGCCGCAGCTCGGCGGCGAGCGATTCCAGTGCCCGTTCGGTGAGGTGGCCGTCCAGGTCGGTGACCATGCCGACCGTGTGCGGCAGTTGCGCGCAGTCCTTGAACGCCGCGCCGCCCTTGTAGTCGATGAGCACGAACGTCATCTCGTCCGGCCGGTTGGCCACCGCCAGCGAGGCGATCATGGTCTGCAGCAGCTCGGACTTGCCCGCGCCGGTGGTGCCGGCGATCAGCCCGTGCGGCCCGTCCGTACGCAGATCGACGAAAAAGGGCCCGTCGGTGGTCAGGCCGATCGCCACCCGGGTCCCCGCCTGCGAGGTCTTCCCGGTGTCCGCGGACCTGGACCACGCGCCCAGCACGTGGTCGGCGGTCGGCTTGGGCATGCCCAGCAGCTCCAGCAGCCGGGCCGATCCGGGCAGCCCGCTCTCGGAGTCCTCCCGCGACACGTCCCGTACGGGGGCGAGCGCGCGGGCCAGCCGGTCGCACCAGGCGGGGGAGACCTGGTCGGCCAGGACCCTTCCGATGGCGTCGAGGCCGTGCCCCCGCAGGCGTACCGAATCCGGCCGGTCCCAGTCCCAGGCCGCCACGGCCGTGCACTCTTCCGGCAGCATGCGTTCGTCGTCGTCGAGGCAGAGCGCGTACACCCCGTACTCCGGGCCGTGCGCCAGCACCTGCGGCATTCCGGGCACCCGTCGCAGCAGCCGGGCGCCGTCCAGCACGACCAGGATGTTGTACGGGGGCGTGGCGGCCGAGCCGGAGCCCGCGAACGGGTTGGTGGTCGACTGCGCCTCGCGGCGGCGCTCGGTGATGCGGATCGCCAGCTCGGTCACCCGGTGCGCCACCGATTCGGGGTCGGTGCCGACCATGACGGCGCAGTCCTCGCCCTCGTGCGGTGCGCAGTGCGGCAGCCAGCGCACCCAGTTCCACTGCTCGGCGGCGTCATCGTCGGCCGAGCCGGAATCAGCACAGAGTACGACGACGGCCAGGTCACGCGGGCTGTGCAGGGCCGCGGCCTGCGCCACCATCCAGCGGGCCAGCGCGCGTGAGCCCTTCCGTGGCCCGGTGAGGCCGACGACGCCCAGCTCCGCCACCGGCAGCGACACCGGGACCGTCTGCGCGATGGGCGGCCGATCCTCACCCTCCGCCGCCCCGACCAGCTCGATGCGGGCGGGCTGGTCGGCCAGCCCGATCCGGAGCTGGAGGGCGTCCGGGTCGGTGATGCGCCGCTCCCAGAGCCGCTTGCGCGGGCCGGTCGCGGTGAGCAGCACCTCGGCCGGGTCGGGGTGGAACGCGCGCCGCTCCCGCTCGTCCTCCTGGCGGAGCGTCTCCAGCGTGCCGTCGAAGTCCGCGACCTTCTGGTGATAGTCCTTGAGCGCCTTCTTGTAGGACTTGCGCCCGTGCAGGCGGTCGCCGACCCACTCACCGACCTGCATGACCGGCCAGCTCAACGCGAACAGTGCCCACCACCACTGCTTGAGCGCGAACGCCATCACCAGCCCGAACGCCGAGAACAGCAACGCCCCGAACAGCCGGAGCCGCTGTTTGTCGTTGCGCTCGGGCTTCGTCGGCACGTCGAGGCGCTTGGGCCGCTGGAACGGGGTGATGCGCGGCGGCCGGTTGTAGGCCAGGCCGCCCTCGTCGAGGGGCTCCAGATGGGTGTCGGCGGCAGAGCTCGGCGCCAGCGTCAGGACCGTGGAGCCGAGGATGAGCATGCCCCCCTCCGTCCACTCGGTCTTGGCCTCGATCGGCAGCCCGTCCATGGTGGCCTGGGTGTTGTTGGAGGCCTCGACGGTGACGCGGTCCCGTTCCACGATGACCCGCAGCGAGCGGCCCGGGATGGCCGGGTCGCCGAGCCGCAGATCCGCGTCCTTGGAGGTGCCGAGGGTCGTCGTGCCGATGCCCAGCCGATGTACGGCTCCGGCGGCCGGGCCGCCGGCCACCCTGATCTCGACGAGCCCGGTCGGCTCGGTCAGCACCGTCGCCGGTGCGCTGCCCTGCTCGATGGTGACCATGGCGCCGTCTCTGAGCGCCTTGACGGCCCTGGCCGCCGGGTCCAGCATCCGGCCGTTCATCCACAGCCCGCGCGGTGCCGCGGGGGCGGACTTGGCCAGCCAGTGCGCCCGCGGATGCGGTACGACCTCGGCGAGCGCTCCCCGGGCCTGCCCCGCTCGGCTGGGGTCCGGGTCCTGGCCACGTGTTTCCGCTGTCGAGTCCGCGTTCAGCGTGCCGAAAAGCGATCTCGCGACGCTCTCCACCGTCATATCGGAATCGCCATTGATCACTAGGTCCTGGGGGCCGTGACCGGTCAGCGCCGTGAGCGAGATCCGCATTCGTGTCCTCCGCCGTTCTGCCTGGGCCCACCCTAATTTGCGGACTCCCGCACGCGCGGGTCGCTTTGGAGTGTTCCATTGCCTGGACCGCCCGCACACCGGCTGCTCAGGGCGGTTCCCCCGCCGCTCGCCGGCGTGCTGTTCGCGGAACGTGCGGGCTAGGCAAGATCGGCTGAGTTACCCAGACTGAATGGTCAGTAAACCCTTCCGCACTGTCCGGATAGGGACATTATGGGCCACCATTGTGACTAACCGTAAGGCTTAGAGTGATCCACAACGGCTGGCAGATTTGTCCGCCGGGTTACGGGAAGGCGTCACCTGTTCCAATCCGTTGACGTGGCCTTGTCAAGCCCGCGACCATGGGTCGCTCCGGCACTGTGCAAACCCCCGGAGTGGCCAGAGCTATGAGGACCAGTCAGACGCCGTCCCTGACGAAGAACAACTCCGCAGGGACGCAACGCACCGGGCTCGGTGGAGCCACAGGTCAGCAGCGCCTTCCGGTGCCGCCACGCGAGCGCAGGCCCGCCCTCGCGGCGCTGGCCGTCCTCCTGATCGTCTGTGGTGCGCTCGCGAGCGCGTACCTCGTGATGGCCAGCGGGCAGCGGGTCTCGGCGATCCAGATCAACCAGCCGGTGGCGGCCGGACAGCAGATTCCCGTCGGAGCGCTGCAAGAGGTGCAGATCGGTAACACCGGGATCAGTTACATCAGCTGGACCGAGCGCTTCAAGGTCGCCCGGGCGTTCGCCGCCGTGCCGCTGGTCAAGGGCGCGCTGCTCACCAACGGCATGCTCAGCTCCACCGACGCGGCCGCGCAGGGACGGGTCATCGTGGGCCTGGCCCTGAAGACCGGGCAGTTGCCGGCGAGCGGACTCCGGATAGGCGACCATGTCAGCCTCTACTCGGTGGGCGGGAACAGCACCTCGGTGAAGCCCGGCACGGTGCTGTCCGGCGACGCGATCGTCTCCTACAGCGGTGGAAGCAGCGGCCAGAACAACCAGGTGTCCTCCGATCAGACCTCGGTGTCGGTGGCGGTCCCGCCGGATCAGGCGCCCCTGCTGACCCAGGCGGCCTCGGCGGGTGCGGTCGCGGTCGCGTTGCTGCCCTCCGGGGTGAAGGTCGACAAGGCGCAGGTGGTGCCCCCCGCCGTCCAGCCGGTCGTTCCTGACAAGAGCACGCCGGCGACCGGCAGGCAGACCGTCGGGACCGCCCCGGCCGGTGGGACGAAGACGGGCGGCTGACCGTGGCACTCATCGCTCTCGCCGCCGACAAGGGGGCTCCCGGCGTCACCACGGCGGCCGTCGCCCTGGGCGCGGTCTGGCCCCGGCCGGTGCTGGTGGCCGAGTGCGACCAGGGCGGCGGAGACCTCGTCTACCGCCTGCCCGCCGAGAACGGCGGAATGCTCAACCCGGCACGTGGCCTGCTCAGCCTGGCGGCGACCGCGCGGCGTGGTCTGCGCCCGGACCAGATCGGCGAGCACACCCAGCGGCTCGTCGGTGGTATGGACGTGCTGGCCGGGCTCACCAACGCCGAACAGGCCCAGGGGCTGACCTGGCTGTGGGGACCTCTCGGGCGGTGTTTCGCCAGCCTGCATCCCATCGACGTCCTCGCCGACTGCGGCCGGCTCGGTGCCGGCGGCCCGCTCAACGACCTGCTGCGCGAGGCGGACATGATCGTGCTGTTCACCCGGCCTTCGCTGGAGCAGGTCGCCCATCTCCGGGAACGCGTGACGGCCCTGGCCTCGGTCGAGTCCAGGACCCGGCCGCCGATCGGCATCGTGGTGATCGCCGACCCGCGCGACTACCGAAGCTCGATCGCCGAGGTCGACCGGATCGTCACCCAGGCCGAACTGCCCGCGACGGTTCTGGGGGGTTTCGCCTATGACGCCAAGGGAGCCGAAATGCTCCGCGGGCAGTGGGGCGGCCGGCTGGATCGCTCGCTGCTCATCCGCTCGGCCCGCGAACTCGCCGGAGTCCTGCTGGGACGGCTGACGGTTCCGGGATCACCGGCCGCAGGCCTGCCCCCGTCGGTGACGTCGGCGCCGCTGGTGCCGCCGGCCGGTCCGCGTTCCCGCCAGTCCGGGCCGCCGTCACCCCCCGCCGGCGGGCAGCCGAGTCGTTCCGGCCCGCTGGCACCTCCGGCACAGCCCAGGCACGCGGGGTCTCCGACTCCTCCCGTCACCCCGCGACCGACTCATCCCGAGGGCATGGCCCCGGTGACACCCGCTCCGCGAGTCGAGGGGGGGCGGTAGATGGACCACGGTCTGGTCAAGCGGCTCCGTCAGGAGGTCGGCGACCGGCTGGCCCAGCAGCGTCGTCTCGACGCCGCCAGCGGGCTCGCTCCGATGTCCAGCGAGGACGAGCGGCAGTTCGCGCGTGCCATCATCTCCCAGGTTCTCGAGGAGTTCGCCCGTGGTGAGATCACCTCGGGCCGCCGTCCGCCTACCGCGGAGGAAGAGGAGGCGCTGGCCGCCGGAGTCCATGCCGCGCTGTTCGGTGTCGGCCGGCTACAGCCGCTGCTCGAGGATCTCGAGATCGAGAACATTGACATCAACGGCTGCGACCAGGTCTTCATCGGTTACGCCGACGGTCGCGAGGTCATGGGTGAACCGGTCGCCGAGTCCGACGAAGAGCTCGTCGAGCTGATCCAGATTCTCGCCGCCTACAGCGGGCTGTCCTCCCGCCCCTTCGACACCGCCAACCCGCAGCTCGACCTGCGGCTGCCGGACGGATCCCGGCTGTCGGCCGTCATGGACGTCACCCTCCGGCCCGCGCTGTCGATCCGCCGGGCTCGGATGGGCAAGGTCTTCCTCTCCGACCTGGTGGGCAACGGCACGTTGAGCGCCGAGCTGGGCCAGTTCCTCAGGGCCGCCGTGCTGGCCCGGAAGAACATCATGCTGGCCGGGGCCACCAACGCGGGCAAGACCACCATGCTGCGCGCGATCGCCAACGAGATCCCGTCGCAGGAACGCCTCATCACGGTGGAGCGGGCACTGGAGCTCGGTCTCGACCAGTTCCCGGAGCTGCATCCCAACTGCGTGGCGTTCGAGCAGCGACTGCCCAACTCCGAAGGCCAGGGAGCGATCTCCATGGCCGAGCTGGTCCGCCGGTCGCTCCGCATGAACCCCTCGCGGGTCATCGTCGGTGAGGTCCTCGGCGACGAGATCGTCACCATGCTCAACGCGATGACCCAGGGCAACGACGGCTCCCTCTCGACCATCCACGCGAACTCCTCGATGGAGGTCTTCAACCGCGTCGCGACCTATGCCATCCAGTCCGAGGAACGGCTGCCCATCGAGGCCACCCACATGCTCATCGCCGGTGCCATCGACTTCGTCGTCTTCATCGAGAAGCGCAACGACTACGTCCAGGGCGGCCGGCTCCGGCGGTTCGTGTCCAGCGTCCGTGAGGTCACCGGCTGTGATGGCCGGGTGCTGTCCAGCGAGGTCTTCGCCTCGGGCCGGGACGGGTTCGCGGTGTCCGCCGCCCCCATCTCCTGCATGGACGACCTGGCCGAACACGGCTATGACCCGCGGGGGGCGATGTGGCAGTGAACAGGAGGGCCCGCTGATGTTCGGGCTCGACGTCATGGAAGCGGTCGTCTCGGGGGCGGTGTTCGGCGGTGGTGTGCTGCTGCTGGTCATGTCACTGCGAGGCTTCCCGGTACGCCCCGGTAAGCCGGCGAGTAAACGCGACCTCCAGCAGACGTTCCACGCCTTCGGCAGGCGTATCGCGATCGCGGTCGGCGTGGGGGCGGTGGTACTGATCGCCACGCAGTGGGTGGTCGCGGCGGTGGGCGCCGCGCTGCTGGTGCTCGGCTGGAACGGCATCGCGGGCGGTGCGGGCGAGGAGCGCCAGGCGATGGTGCGCCTCGAGGCCCTGGCGGCCTGGACCGAATCGCTGCGCGACACGATCGCCGGGGCGGTCGGGCTGGAGCAGGCCATCCCGTCGTCACTGCGGGCTGCGGCTCCGGCTCTGCAGGCGCCGCTACGCATTCTCGTCGACCGCATGCACACGCGGATGCCGATGGCGGACGCGTTGCGCAGGTTCGCCGACGACATCGACGATGCCTCCGCCGACCTGGTGATCGGGGCGTTGATCCTCAATGCCCGGCTGCGCGGACCGGGCCTGCGCGACATGCTCGGTGCCCTGGCGACCTCTGCCCGAGCCGAGCTCGACATGCGGCGCCGGGTGGAGGCCGACCGGCGTACCACTCGCCGCAGCGTGCAGATCGTCGTCGGGTTCTCGGTCGGGACCTCCCTGCTGCTGGCGATCTTCAACCAGGAGTACGTCCGGCCCTACAACACTCTCGTCGGCCAGTTGGTGCTCATCGTCGTCATCGCTTTCTACGCCGCGGCCTTCCTGTGGCTACGGCGGCTGTCCAAGTACGACCTGCCGCAGCGGTTCCTCGGAGACCGGGGAGCGCAGCCGGGCGTTCCCGGCGAGGTCCCGGCGACGGTGGCCGGCTGGCAGGACAGTGTTCCGCTGCGCGGACGGGCCGCGATGGACGCCGGAGGTGGTCTGTCGTGACCGCGGCACTCCTGGCCGGAGTCGCCTTCGGGGCAGGGCTCTTCGTGCTGTTCCGGGCGTTGTTCCCGGCACGGCCCGGGCTGGCGGCCAGCCTGGCGGCCTTCGACGCGGCGAACCGCCGGCGTGACCAGGACGCGCGCGTCAGCCTGACCTCGACGACTCAGAAGAACAACGTGGGGCTCCGTGCCGATCTCGGCGCCGCACTGGCCCGCTTCTACGAGGCGAGAGGGTGGCAGCAGCGGAACGTCAGGGCGGACCTGGCGATCCTGGACAAGTCCTTCGAGGCCTTCCTCGTGACGAAGTTCCTTCTTCCGGCCGTGGCGCTGCTGTTCACCCCGTTCCTCGCGGTCCTCGGCACGCTGCTCGGCCTGCCCCTCGCCATACCGCTGTGGTTGGGAATTCTGTTCGCGGCGTTGTTCTTCGTCCTTCCCGACATGCAGCTTCGGCAGGAGGCCGGTCAACGCAGAAAGGACTTCCGGCACGTGGTCGGCGCCTTCCTGGATCTGGTGGCCATGAACCTCGCCGGTGGCCGGGGAGTGCCGGAAGCGCTGATGATGGCCTCCCAGATCGGCGATGGCTGGGCGTTGCGTCGCATCCGCGAAGCGTTGGCCAACGCCCGTATCACCGGGCACACGCCCTGGCAGGCGCTCGGCGTGCTGGGCGACGACGTCGACATCGCGGAACTACGTGATCTATCCGCCGCGCTCGCTCTGGTCGCCGACGACGGGGCCAAGGTCCGCCAGTCGTTGTCGGCCAGGGCCGCCTCCATGCGCAGCCGGCAGCTCTCCGACCTCGAGGGCAAGGCAGGTGAACGATCCCAGTCCATGTTGGTGGCCCAGCTGCTGTTCTGCGCGGCCTTCATGATCTTTCTCGCCTATCCGGCCGTGGTCCGGGTACTCGGCTCCTGATGCCAAACCCAGATGGATCTATCCCAAAGGAGTGCGGAATGAACCCTCTCGACAACCCGGCCGTCGTCTACGCGCGGGCCTGGCTCGACGTTCGTTTCCGGCGATTGCGGAGCGAAGATCGGAGCCTGGGCGCCTCCGCCATCGAGTGGGCGATCATCACCGGCATCCTGGCGACAATCGCCGTCATCATCGGGGGCGTCATCTATACCAAGGTCAATAGCGCGACCGCCAACATCAATGTCGGCAATGGCGGCGTCGGGGGTCGCTAGTCCGATGCGAGGTGAGTCCAGCGGAGCCCAGTCGGAGGACTCGGGAGCGAGCTCGATCGAGTGGGCACTGCTCACCCCGATCCTCATCACCGTCATCCTGTTCGTGGTGCAGTACGCCATGATCTACCACGCTCACCATGTCGCGCTGGCCGCCGCGCAGAGCGGTGCCCGCGTCGCTCGCACCGACAGGTCGAGCACATGGCAGGCCAAGGCGGAGAGTCAGGCCACGGACAGCCTGGCACAGGTGGGTCCCGGGTTGCTCACCGGCGCCCAAGCGGCGGCCAGCGGTGACCAGAATGACCGCTACGTCGAGGTGACCGGCCAGGCGGTGGCGATCGTGCCGCTGCTGAGCTTCAAGGTGCGCGAGCGGGCCGGTGGCCCGAGGGAGTGTTTCCGGCCTGACTCAGGAAACGGAACGACCTGTCAGGACGGGCCATGATTTCGCGGCGCCGGAGCGAGTACCACCGGGCGCGCCGGCGTAGGCACCGGCGTGGGTACGGGGCTGATGACGGCACCATGACGTTGGAGATGGCCCTGCTCACACTGATCTTCGTCGGGTTCATGATGATGCTCGCCGGGCTCGGCCGGATCGTGGACGTACAGAGCCAGATCGATGGCGCGGCGCGGGACGCGGCCAGGGCGGCATCCGTCGCCCGTAACAAGGACGAAGTGGCGGGCATGGCCGAGCAGGCGGCCGTCGCGAGCCTGGGGGGCACCAGTTGGTGTACGAACGGTCCGCAGGTCCAGGCGGACACCCATGCCTGGGGGCCGGGAGGCCAGGTCACCGTCACAGTGGGCTGCAACGTCGGTCTGGGTGACGTGGCCTGGATCGGCTTTCCCGGCACCAAGACCATGGCGGGCAAATCCACCGCGCCCATCGACAAGTACACCTCCAGGGGCCTGCCCGGAGGTGCGAGGTGATCCGCCCGGCCGGCACACCTGGAAGGCCGCGGTGCCCGGCGTCGCCGCATCGTGATCGTGGCACCATCTCGATGTTCGCGGCCATCTTCACGCTGACGGTCATCCTGCTGGCGGGACTGCTGGTCGATGGCGGGCTGGCCATTCACGCACGGGAGCGGGCCTATGACATCGCGGAGCAGGCGGCCCGGGCGGGCGCCAACGACATCAACGAGGACGCCCTGCGCGCGACGGGGAAGGTGCAGATCAACGACGGTACGGCATGCGGGAAGGCCGACGATCTGATGGCCGCCTACCCCGGCGAGATCATGAGCAGTAACTGCGACGCGACCACGGACCGCGTCCGGGTGACCGTGCGCATCAGGGTGTCGCTGCAGTTGCTCAGCATTGTGCCCGGGTTCAGCGCGTTTACTATGACGGGTACGGCGTCCGCTCATCCCGACGAGGGCAACCCCTGAGGGGCGTTATGGCAGCGAAGCAGGCGGTGAAGGTGCGGGGCGGGCGCAGCGCGCGCGATGTCCTGACGGGGCTCTGTGCGGTGGGTGCACTGGCGGCGCTGGTGGCCGGGATTCCGCTGGCTCTGCTGATCTTCTTCGGCTCACCGATTCCGACGCGGGCGCCGTCGATGAGCGACTTCACCGAGAAGATCGGGCCCAGCTCGCTCATTCACATCCTGGTGGTGCTGGCCTGGCTGGCCTGGCTGCAGCTGCTCTTCTGCGTGATCGTCGAGTCGTACGCGGGGATCCGTGGCATCGGCGTACCGGCGAGGGTGCCGCTCGCCGGAGGCACGCAGTCACTGATCCACCGGCTCGTGGTCAGCGCGCTGCTGCTGTTCACCGCGACCACCGCGATCATGCCCGCGTTCACGGCGCGGGACCTGCATCCGATGCACACGGTGGCGGCCGCGACGGACTACACCGGGCCGTCCCCGACGACGGTGGACCAGGCCACGCAGCGGCTGGCCGAGGACGCCGCGGCCCATCCGGAGCAGAAGGCCACCACCACGAAGATCTACCGGGTGCAGCCTCCGGAGGGCCGTCATCACGAGAGCCTCTGGGAGATCGCTGACAAGTGTCTCGGTGAGGGACGCCGCTATCACGAGATCTACGAGCTCAACAAAGGCCATCAGCAGCCCGACGGGTCCATACTGCACAAGGCGAGCCTGATCCGGCCCGGTTGGGTCCTGGAGATGCCCGCCGACGCGGTCGGGGCCCAGGTGGTCCAGGTCAGTGAGCTCGGCGACTACTTCGCGCACGGCCACCCGGTGCACGGCCACGAAGCCGCACCCCAGCAGCCGGGCCGGCCCCAGGCCGGTGGCGAGCAGACGCCCGGGGCGAAGAGCGGGACAGCGGGCCAGGGCGGCCATGAGCAGCCCGGCCTGCCCGGCGGGCAGGCGACCCGGCCGCCCACGGCGGAGCGGCCGCAACCGCAGCCGCAGGGTGAACAGGTCCCCGCCACTCCGCCGGCCCAGGGGAGGAACGGCCACGCCCCCGGCGGGCAGCTGTCGGGCGGCCCGCACGCGCACCAGCACCAGGACCACGGCGTCCTCGACATCGGCTGGGTGAAGGAGCTGGCGGCGGCGTCGCTGCTGGCCGCCGGGCTGCTGGTCGCGCTGGGACGGCGGCGGCGCGTGCAGATGTGGCACCGCGCGCTCGGCCACCGGATCGCCGGGCCGGACGGTGACGCAGCGATGGCGGAGCAGGCGCTGCGCATCGGCGCCGACTCCGAGGCGGTCCGCCTGCTCGATCTGGGGCTGCGCCAGATGTCCAAGTCGATGGCGGCCGACGGGCGCACCCTTCCGACCGTCTATGGCGTCCATCTCAGCGAGGAGAGTCTCGACCTGTGGATCGCCCCCGCCGACCGTAACGCGCCCGCACCCTGGGAGGCGCACGACGAGGGACAGGTCTGGCGGCTGCACCACGAGGCCCTGGAAGGACCTGACACGGCCGACCTCAGCGATGTGCTGGCGCCCTACCCCGGGCTGATCTCCCTCGGCACCAACGACAACGGGCGGATCCTGGTCGACCTGGAGGCGGCGCACGGACTGATCGCGTTGCAGGGGCCGGACGAGATGCGCCGTGCGGTGCTCGCCGCGGTCGCGGTCGAGCTGGCCACCAACCGCTGGTCCGACCACATGCGGATCACACTGGTCGGCTTCGGCGCGGAGCTGCAGCAGATCGCGCCCGACCGCATCCGGAGTGTCGCGACGCTGTCCGAGGCGCTGCCGGAGTTGGAGGCCCGCTCGGCCGAGGTGCAGCAGGCGCTCTCCGCGTCCGGGGTCGACTCGGTGCTGACCGGCCGCTGCCGTGGGGTGTTCGGTGAGGCCTGGATGCCGCACTACCTGATCATGGCGGATCAGCCGACCGGAGACGAGGCGCACCGGCTGGTCGGGCTGGCCCGGACCGGCCGGCGGATGGCGGCCGGCTACATCGTCCCCGGCGACGTGCCAGGGGCGGCCTGGACCTGGGAGGTCACCGCCGAAGGCCGGTTGCAGGCCGGGGTTCTGGGCTTCGACGTCGAGGCGCAGCTCGTGCCCGAACGGCACTATGCCGCGCTCGCCGCGCTGTTCCGTACGGCCGGAACCCTCGACGGTGTTCCGCTGGCGGAACCGCAGCCGGGTGCGGAGCCTTTCGGGGCACAGGCCGGGGAGCAGCAGCCCGCGGCCGACATCCGGGTGCTCGGCCCGATCGAGATCCACGCGCTCGGCCCGATGGAGGAGAGCCGCCGGGCTCTGTGCACCGAGCTCCTGGTCTATCTGGCGACCCATCCCGGCGGGGTGCATCCGACGGTACTGAGCGGCGCGGTCTGGCCACGCGGGGTCACGGCGGGAGTGCGGGACGCCACCATCGCCCGCGTCTCCGACTGGCTCGGCCGCGACTCCCGGGGCCGGCCGAACCTCTACTACGACGACCGTGGCCGGATCAAGCTCGGCTCCGAGGTGCGCATCGACTGGGAGGTCTTCCGCTGGCTGATCTGGCGGTCGGCCGCCGAACCCGGTTCCGAGATGGCGTACATGTCCTATGCTCTCGACCTCGTCCGCGGCCCGCTGCTCGCCGACCGTGAGCGCGGCCGTTACGGATGGCTGGCCAGCGAGGTTCTGGAATACGAGGCGAGCGCCCGGGTGATCGACGTCGCGCAGCGGCTGTTGCTGCTGCGGCTCGACGAGTTCGACGCCCGGGGCGCCATCGCGGCGGCACGGGCCGGGCTGCTGATGGCGCCCGAGGACGAGGGGCTCTGGCGCAACCTGCTGCGGGCCACCCACGCGGACGGCGACCACACCCGGCTGCGTGCGGTGGTGGAGGAATTGCGGCACCGGGTCCAGTACGACCCGATGCTGGACCAGCTTCAGCCCGAGACCGAGGCCCTCATCGAGGAGCTCATGCCGATGTACGGCGAGGTCGCCACACGAGGCGCCTAGCGCAGGCCGTGGCCCAGCGAGTAGCGGCCCGGCTGGGGGTAGAAGCAGAGCCCGTGCGGGCCCTTGCCCACCTTGATCTTCCGGACGACGGCGCCGGTCCGGGTCGAGATCGCGTACACGGCGCCGTCATGGCGACCGGACAGCCACAGCACCGCGCCGTCGGCCGACACCGCGCCCAGGTCAGGTGAGCCCACTTCGGGCAGCCGCCACTTCCGCACGACCCGGCGGTCGGCGAAGGAGATCAGCGAGATCGTGCCCTCGCCCGGGTTGGTCACATAGAGGAGTTCGCCGTCGCGGCTGGGATAGAGCCCGTGCGCGCCCCTGCCGGTCGGGATGAAGCCGATCTCGCGGAACCCGGCGGCGTCGATGACCCGCACTCCACCGCTCGTCATGTCCGAGACATAGAACACCGTGCCGTCCGGAGAGAGCTTCACGTCCTGCGGCGCGGGCCGGGAAACGGCGAGCCCCGCCCTCTGCGGGGCTACGAGGTCGATCACCCGGGTCACCGTGCGCCGACGGAGATCGACCTTGATCAGCCGTCCGGAAAACTCACAGCCGACCAGGGCGTACGAGCCGTCCGCGGTGAAGTCGGCGTGGTTCAGGCCCCGGCACGGCACCGGGATCGAGGCCTGCAATCTCATGGAGTGCGGAGCCCGGAGGTCGATGCGGTGCATCCTCTCGGCCAGCACCAGCGCGTGCCGCCCGTCCGGGGTGAAGTACAGGTCGTGCGGTGCGGCCACCGGCACGGCCCTGCCACGGCGTCCGGTCCGCGGGTCCACCGGGACCAGCGCGCCGCCCCGGTCGTCGTTGACCCAGAGGGTTCTCAGGTCCCAGGACGGAAGCACGTACTGCGGCAGCCGGCCCGCCTTGAAGTGACCGACGACCGTGTAGGACTCGGGATCGATGACGTCCACGGTGCCGCTCTGGCTGTTCGGCACGTAGACGCGCTGCGGGAATCGCCTGACCACCTGGCTCAGCATGTCGCCCCGGGTCGCGGCGTACACGTCACGCGTACGTGCCGTGTCGAGCCCTGTCGTGGGCACGCGTCCGGAGGTCGTCGCGGACAGGGACAGGCCGGGACGGACGTACGGGAACGGAGCGCCGAACCCGAGGACCGGGTCGGCGGGGCTCGGCGGCTGCGCCTTGAACGCCATCGCCTGGCAGCCGCAGAGCAGGGCGGCACCGACCAGCGCACCCGCCAGTGCGCCGGCCGATCGCCTACCCGAGGTCGCTCGCATAACGCGGTGACTGTACCGCCATGACCACACGCTGTGCCGGATCCGTCACGAAAAGCATGCGATCGTTTGACTGACGGGTCGAACGCGGGAGTGCAGCCAGGGCTCAGCGATGTGCGGCTTCGTGGCGGAGCAGCCATTCCTTGCGATCGGTGCCGTAGTAGTAGGCACCGGACTTCTTCGGCCCGGCGGCCGACAGCACCCGGTGACAGGGGATCACCGGGGCGATCAGGTTCTGCGCGCAGGCCTGGCCTGCGGCCCGGGCGGCTTGTTCCAGACCGGCTTGGAGGGCGAGCTCTCCGTAGGTGACGGTGTGCCCGGCGGGATTTCGGACGTCACCGTGCGGGTCGGCCCACGGGCCGGGACGAGCTCAGTCCGAGCGGCCGACGCCGATCCCGAACTCGCGGTAGACGCGTTCCCAGAAGCCGTCGCGCAGCCAGGTGCGGGCCTCCTGGTAGGGGCGCAGTGAGCGGCCCAGCTCCTTCTCCGCCTCGATGAGCAACTCTTTGTCGATGACCGGCGGCAGGATCGGGCCGGGGAGCAGGTCGCGGATGTTGTCGCGGCCCCGCTCGAAGATCCACTTCTGGGCGACGTGTTCCCCGATCTCCAGCATCTGGTGCCGGTCCGGCCCGAGCTTGCCCTCGCTCGGCGGGGGCGAGGCGGGCCGGATCGTCGCGGGGGAGGGCTTGGGCGTCGCCGGGACGGACGCGGGTGCACGGCCGGCGAAGACCTGGGACGGGGAGGGCACGGGGGCGGTGCGGACGGCCACTCTCGGCTGCTCGGCCGCGGGAACCGACAGCACGCCGGCCTTGCTGAAGTACGGGCGCAGGAAGTCGGCGGACAGCACCTCGACGGTATCGGACTCCCAGACGAGCCATTCGGCCTGGTTGGAGCCGTGCGTGGGCTCCACGCCCCACAGATGGACCCGTACGCCGTAACGCTGGGCCGCTTCGACCGCGGGCAGCATGTCCTCGTCCCCGGCGAGCAGCACCGCGTCGGTGATCGCGCGGTGCCGGGCCAGTGCCTCGAGGTCGGCCCTCAGCTGCGCGTCCACGCCCTTCTGCTGGCCCTGCGCGTTGAGGTTCCCCAGGCGCAGTTTGACCAGAGGCAGGTTGGCGATCACTCGCTGGTCGACCGTCGGCTGCCGCCGCGGCGCAGCGTCGAACCAGTAGATCCGCAGCAGTTCGCCGCGGATCCGCTCGGCCGCATGAGAGCTCAGCGATCGGATGAGCTTCTCCGCCGCGACGCGGTACTCCCGGCGTGAACCGACATCGAGCAGCAGCGCCCCCGAGGCGGCATAGAGATACCCCGCGTCCACGAAAACGGCATAGCGGGCGGGCTGAGGAACGAGCTCCGAGTTAGCCATGGGCTTTCTACCTTATTCGGGCTGAGGCCGTTCCTGGGCGTGAACCACAGCTATCAGCCCCGTGCACGTCCTCATAAGGACGCCCCACTTCAGAGCGTATCTCGCAAACCAGGCGAAAGCCTTTGAGGCTATCCCGGGAGGCCGCTGGCGCGCCAGGCGCCGGGACCCGCGGTGACGGGTCGCCGGACCAGCCGGGCACGCCGGGCCCACTCGGAAGGCCTGCGTGCCGGACGGCCGGCGGCGCCGGCCGCGGCCGCCCGCGCCGTCAGCACGGCCACCAACGCCGCGATCTCCTCCGGCGTCGCGTCACCGCGCACCACCTGAAGGAACGGTCGCCCCTCGGTCATGACGCCCTCCTTTCCGAAATGCACGAGCGCGGGATGGGCTAGAGCGGGATGTTGCCGTGCTTCTTGGGCGGAAGGGTCTTGCGCTTGTCGCGGAGGGCTCGCAGGGCTTTGATGATCTGCCCCCGGGTCTCGGACGGCTTGATGACCGCGTCCACGTAACCGCGCTCGGCGGCGATGAACGGATTGGCCAGGGTGTCCTCGTACTCGGTGATGAGCGAGGCCCGGCGGGAGTCCGGGTCGGTGGCCTCGGCCAGCTCCCGCCGGTACAGGATGTTCACCGCGCCCTGCGCCCCCATGACGGCGATCTGCGCGGTCGGCCAGGCCAGGTTGATGTCGGCGCCCAGGTGCTTGGAGCCCATGACGTCGTAGGCGCCGCCGTACGCCTTCCGGGTGATCACAGTGACCAGCGGGACCGTCGCCTCCGCGTAGGCGTACAGCAGTTTGGCGCCCCGGCGGATGATGCCGCCGTACTCCTGGTCGGTGCCGGGCAGGAACCCGGGTACGTCCACGAAGGTCAGCACCGGGATGTTGAAGGCGTCGCAGGTGCGGACGAAGCGGGCCGCCTTCTCGGAGGCGTCGATGTCCAGGGTGCCGGCGAACTGCATCGGCTGGTTGGCGACGACGCCGACAGAGTGTCCCTCCACCCGGCCGAAACCGACCACGATGTTGGGCGCGAACAACGGGTGCACCTCGAGGAACTCACCGTCGTCGAGCACGTGCTCGATGACGGTGTGCATGTCGTAGGGCTGGTTCGGGGAGTCCGGGATCAGGGTGTCGAGCGCCTCGTCCAGTGCCTCCAGGTCCACCGGTGTCTCGAAGACCGGGGCCTCGTCGAGGTTGTTGGACGGGAGATAGGACAGCAGCGCCTTGACGTACTCGATCGCGTCGGGCTCGTCGGTCGCCTGGTAGTGGGCCACCCCGGACTTGGAGTTGTGGGTGTGCGCGCCGCCCAGCTCCTCCATCGTGACCTCTTCGCCGGTGACCGTCTTGATGACGTCCGGCCCGGTGATGAACATGTGCGAGGTCTGGTCGACCATGACGATGAAGTCGGTGATGGCGGGGGAGTACACCGCGCCGCCCGCGCACGGTCCCATGATCAGCGAAATCTGCGGGATGACCCCCGAGGCGTGCACGTTGCGCTTGAAGATCTCGGCGTAGAGGCCGAGGGCGACCACGCCCTCCTGGATCCGCGCCCCACCGGAGTCGTTGATGCCGACGACCGGGCACCCGGTCTTGACCGCGTGGTCCATGACCTTGCAGATCTTCTCGCCGAAGACCTCGCCGAGGGAACCGCCCGAGACGGTGAAGTCCTGGCTGAAGACCGCCACCGGACGACCGTCGACCGTGCCGTAGCCGGTGACGACCCCGTCGCCGTACGGCCGGTTCTTCTCCATGCCGAAGTTGGTGGAACGGTGCCGGGCCAGCCCGTCGAACTCGACGAACGAGCCCTCGTCGAGGAAGGCGTCGATCCGCTCGCGCGCGGTCAGCTTGCCTTTGGCGTGCTGTTTCTCGACCGCCTTGGCGGACCCCGCGTGCACGGCCTCGTACCGGCGTCGCTCCAGGTCCGCGATCTTGCCCGCGGTCGTGTGGATGTCTACGTCACCCGTGGGTTCAACAGCTTCCATCGCCATGCGGGCAAGAGTAACCGGACCCTGACCCGCAACTTCCGAGCACCCCGGCTAGATCGCGTGAGTCCGGGTAGTACCCCGGCGGAACCGGCGTTCGCAGGGAGGAACGCATGATTCGTATCGCCTGGTCTCGGCTGCTGCGGCACCCCGCGGTGACCCTGCTCCTCACGTTCCTCGCCGCGGCGCTGGGCGTGCTCGCCGAGGGTTCGCCGGCGTACCTTCTGGCCTGCGGACTGTACGTGCTGAGCGTGACGGCGATCGATGCCGTCAGACGGGCCGATCTCGGCACCCTGGCCTGCCTGGGCTGGCCGGGCCGCGCGCTCGGCGGGGTGGTGCTGGCGGAGGCGTTCCTGATCGCCGCGCTCGCGGGGATCCTGGCCGCGGTGGCCACCGTGGCCCTCCCCGGCCGCCACGCGCACGCCGCGCCGGTGACCGTGCTGCTCGTCCTGGCGGCGGGCGCGGTCCTGGCGGTACGGGCGGTACGGGTCCAGCCGGCCGCCGCGCCGGGTGGTGAGCACACATGATGGAGCCGCAGCCCGTCGACCTGACCGGGTCCGAGACCGGCGCGTCGGTCTCCGTCGCCGGGCTGACCAGAACCTTCTGGCATGGCGGGGGCATCGACGACCTCGATCTGGATCTCGTACCGGGCAGTGTGACCGCGCTCGTCGGCCCCTCCGGCTCGGGCAAGTCGACCCTGGTGCGCCTGCTCGGCGGGCAGGAGCGGCCGGACGGCGGGATCATCCTCGTGGACGGTGAGACGATCAGCTCGCTGCCGGCCCGTGCGTTGCCCGCCTACCGGCGCCGGATCGGCGTGGTCTTCGAGCAGGGCCGGTTGCTGCCCGGCCTCAGCGTGCTCGACAACGTCGTCGCCCCCGCGCTGATCGCCCCCGCTCCTGCGCCGCTCGCCTACGGGACCGCTGTGCCTCCCGGCCCCGGGGTGCTGGCCAGGCTGCGGGGGCCCGTCCGCGGCGCCCTGGTCTCGCTGCTGGTGCCCGTCGTGCACACCCAGGCCTCGCTCGACCGGCGGCGGGCCGCCCGGGAACGGGGTCGTGAGCTGCTCGCCTGGGTCGGGCTGGCCGGGCGGGAGGGCGACCGGGCCGGCCGGCTCTCCCCTGCGGACCGGCAGCGGGTGGCGGTCGCCCGTGCGCTGATCGGCCGGCCGGCGCTGCTGCTCGCCGACGAACCCGCCGGTGCGTTGGACTCGGCGGCGGCCGCGGAGCTCATGGGACTGCTGCTGCGGGCGCGTGACGAGGACGGCCTGACGATCCTCGTCGCCACCCACGACCCCGAGCTGGCGATCCACTGCGACCGGGTGGTACGACTGCGCGACGGACGGGTCGCCGACGACTCCGACGCCCTGCCCTGACGGCTGTACGACGGGGACAGGGCAGCGGTTCCAGGCAGCCACAGAGGTCTAGACCTTTGGTCTTAGCGTGGCCGCCTCACCGCCGTGTCCCCGCCTGCTTGGAAGACCTCACCGGTCGCTAGGCTGATCCCCGTGGTGACCAACGCGAACACCCCTGTCAGCGCCGCCCACGGCGAGCGCAACTCCGCCCGTCAGGAGATGCCCGAGCCGCTGCGCCGGGACGTACGCCTGCTCGGTGCCATGCTCGGCGAGGTCCTGGTCGAGTACCGAGGCCAGGACCTGCTGGACGACGTAGAGAGGCTGCGGCACGCCGTCATCGCGGCCCGGCGCGGGCAGACGACCTTCGACGAGGTCTCGGCGCTGGTCGAGGGCTGGTCGCTGGAACGCGCCGAGCTGGTGGCCCGGGCGTTCACCGTGTACTTCCACCTGACCAACCTGGCCGAGGAGCACCACCGCATCCGTACCCTCCGCGAGCGGGACGTGGCGGACCAGGCTCCGGTGAGCAGCTCGGTGGCCGCCGCCGTGGCGGAGATCCGCGCCACCGGGGACGATCGGCTCGCCGAGGCGCTGGACGGGCTGGAGCTGCACCCGGTCTTCACCGCGCACCCCACCGAGGCGCGCCGCCGGGCCGTGGTCACCGCGATCATGCGCATCAGCGGCCTGCTGACGGAGCTGGACGACGGGCGGCTCGGCGCGAGCGAACGCGACGACATCCGGCGCCGGATGTACGAGGAGATCGACCTGCTGTGGCGGACGGCCCACCGCAGGCAGACGCAGATGGACCCGCTCGACGAGGTCCGGACGGCCATGGCGGCCTTCGACGAGACCATCTTCAGGGTGGTCCCCGCGATCTACAGGGTGCTGGATACCGCGCTGTCGGACCAGGCCGAACCGGGTGAGCCGGGACAGCGGCCGCCGAAGGCCCGGGCGTATCTGCGGTTCGGCAGCTGGATCGGCGGTGACCGGGACGGCAACCCGTTCGTCACCGCGCAGATCACCCGCGAGGCGATCATGATCCAGGCCGACCATGTGCTGCGGGCACTGGAGAACGCCTGCACCCGGATCGGCCGGCGGCTCACCGTGGCCCAGGTCACCACACCGCCGTCGGCGGCACTGAACGGTGTCCTGGCGGCGGCCCGGGCGGCCCGGCCCGATCGGATCGCCGAGATCGTCAAGCGCTCCCCGGAGGAGCCGCACCGCCAGGTCCTGCTCTACGCCGCGGAGCGCATCCGGGCCACCCGGGAGCGGGACGCCGATCTGGCCTACGGCTCGCCCGACGATCTCCTTGCCGAGCTGCGTGTCGTGCAGGACTCACTCGTGGCGGCAGGAGCGACCCGGCAGGCCTACGGCGAGCTGCAGAACCTGATCTGGCAGGTCGAGACGTTCGGCTTCCATCTCGCCCAGCTGGAGATCCGCCAGCACTCCGGCGTCCATGAGAAGGCCCTCGCCGAGGTCCGCGCCGGTGGCGCGCTGTCGGAGCAGACCGAGGAGGTCCTCGACACGCTGCGGGTGGTGTCCTGGATCCAGGAGCGGTTCGGCGTGGACGCCTGCCGCCGCTACATCGTGTCGTTCACCCGCACGGCCGAGGACATCGCCAACGTCTACGAGCTGGCCGGTGCGGTCGGCGGCAGGGTGCCGGTGCTGGACGTCGTGCCGCTGTTCGAGACCGGGGAGGACCTGGAGCGGGCGCCCGCCGTGCTCGAGGAGATGGTGGCGCAGCCCGCGGTGCGGCAGCGGCTGCAGGACACCGGACGGCGGCTGGAGGTCATGCTCGGCTACTCCGACTCCGCCAAGCAGCTCGGCCCGACCAGCGCGACCCTCCGCCTGTACGACACCCAGGCGGCCCTCGCGGAGAAGGCCGAGAAACACGATCTCAAGCTGACGATGTTCCACGGCCGTGGCGGCTCCCTGGGCCGCGGCGGCGGACCGGCCAACCGGGCGATCCTGGCCCAGGCCCCGGGCTCGGTGGCGGGCCGGTTCAAGGTCACCGAGCAGGGCGAGGTCATCTTCGCCCGCTACGGCCATCTGGAAATCGCCCGCAGGCATGTGGAACAGGTGACCAACGCGGTGCTGCTCGCCTCCACCCCGGCCGTCGAGGACCGGGCCAGGAAGGCCGCCGGACGGTTCCGCCCGATCGCGGACACGATGAGCCAGGCGGCGCACGCCGCCTTCCGCTCGCTGGTCGAGGCCGACGGATTCGCGGAGTGGTTCGCCCAGGTCAGCCCGCTCGCCGAGATCGCCGAGCTGCGCATCGGCTCCCGCCCGTCCCGGCGCAGCGGGGCCGCGTCGCTCGACGACCTGCGGGCCATCCCGTGGGTGTTCGCCTGGACGCAGACCCGGGTCAACCTGCCCGGCTGGTACGGCCTGGGCAGCGGACTCGCGGCCGCCGCCGGGCTCCCCGCCGGCGGTGGCCAGGCCAGGACCGGCGACGAGACCGGGGCTGCGGCCGGAATCGGCGGCGCGGATCTGACCGAGCTACAGGAGGCCTACCGGTCCTGGCCGCTGTTCGCCGCGCTCCTCGACAACGCCGAGATGAGCCTGGCCAAGACCGACCGGGCGATCGCCGAGCGTTACCTCGCGCTGGGCGGCCGGCCCGAGCTCACCGAGGCCGTGCTGGCCGAGTACGACCGGACCCGTTCCCTGGTGCTGGCGGTCACCGGGCACGAACGGTTGCTGGCGAACCGCCGGGTGCTGTCGCGCGCGGTCGAACTGCGCAACCCCTATGTGGACGCCCTGTCGCATCTGCAACTGCGCGCGCTCACCGCGCTGCGGGCCGGGGTGTCGGACGAGGACGAGCGCGAACAGCTGCAGAACCTGCTTCTGCTGTCGGTCAACGGCGTGGCCGCCGGCCTCCAGAACACGGGCTGAGCGGGAAGGCGAGCGGCAATCGGCATGGGTCAGGGCGAGCCGGGGACGAGCGCGGACATCAGGCCCGCGACGGCGGCCGACACCTCCGCCGTGCGGGAGGTCGTGCAGGCGGCGTACCTCCCCTGGGGGGAGATCATCGGGATGCGGCCGCTGCCCATGGAGGCCGACTACCCGGCGCTGATCAATGCGGAGCGGGTCTGGGTGACCGGGGACGCGCCCGGTGGTCCGATCAGCGCCTTGATCGTGCTGATCCCCGAGGACGGGGTGCTGCTGGTGGACAACGTGGCGGTTCACCCGTCCGCGCAGGGCCGCGGGCTCGGCCGCGGGCTGCTGGCCTTCGCCGAGGACCGGGCCCGGTCGCTCGGGCTGCGGGCACTCCGGCTCTACACCAACGAGAAGATGACCTCGAACATCGCGCTGTACGAGTCGCTCGGCTACCACCGGACCGACCGCGAGACCATCGAGGGCCGCCATGCCGTCCACCTTCGCAAGGTTCTGTCACTTTCGGACTGAGCACTCTGTCGTTGTGATCACAGTTGTGATCACATCTGCCTCCGGTGGCTGTCGGGAGGATGGCGGACGCCGGTGACGGCCGAGGGGGGTGGAGTGCGGTTGGATGGACTGGTGAGCACTTCGCCGTACAGCGATCTGGAGCGACCGCCGCTGAACGAGAAGGCCCTGGCCAAGCTGCTCGTACGGCCCCGATCGCTGTGGCGGGAGATCCGGGTCGTACCCGAGACCGGCTCGACCAACGCCGACCTGGTGGCCCGGGCGGTTGAGGGCGCCCCCGAGGGGACCGTGCTGGTCGCCGAAGAGCAGACGGCCGGACGGGGGCGGCTGGGCCGCTCCTGGTCGGCGCCACCACGTTCCGGGCTGATGTTCTCGATGCTGCTGCGGCCGGCCGAGGCCGGCGTCCCGGTGGCCCGGCAGGCCTGGCTGCCGCTGTTGACCGGGGTGGCGGTCGCCGCCGCCGTCCGCAAGATCACCGCGCGCGCCCGGAACGAACGGTTCTCGGCACTGGCGGATCTGGGCGGCCCCGGCGAGGAGAGCGGGCACGCGGCGAACGGCAACGTGCTGGACGCGCGGCTCAAATGGCCCAACGACGTGCTCGTCGGAGAGCGCAAACTGGCCGGCATTCTCGCGGAGCGAGCCGACAGCGGGATCGTGGTCGGCGTCGGACTGAACGTGAGCCTGCACGAAGACGAACTGCCGGTGCCCACCGCGACCTCGCTGACGATCGAGCAGGCGGCGTTCACCGACCGGGAACCGCTGCTGCGCGCGATTCTCCGCGAGTTCGAGCTGTGGTACTCCGCCTGGTGCACCGTGGCCGGGGACGCGGAGGCCGACGTGCCGGGTGGCTATCCCATGGTGAGCGGTGTCCCGGTGAGAGAGTCGATGGAGGGCGGCCTGCGGAAGGCGTACAAGAACCTCAGTGCCACCCTGGGCCGGGAGGTGCGCGCCGAACTGCCCGGCGACAGAACGATCACCGGTACCGCTCTCGACATCGACGGGTCGGGCCGCCTGGTAGTCGGTGACCATGCCCTGACTGCAGGCGATGTCGTACATGTCAGGTGAAGTTCGCCGCGATCAGTGCCCTTGCGACGAGACCATCTGCCACCATACGTCGCATGGGTCTTCCCGAGCGCGCACTCACCGATGACGAGCAGATCGTCCTCGACTTTCACCCGCATTGGACGACACTGCTCAAGTCGTTCCTCCTGCTGCTCCTCGTGGCGGTCATAGCGGGTGCTGTGATCTTCTTCCTGCCGGACTTCGGCCTGCGGACGCAGGTGAGCCTCGGTATCGCGGGCGTCGCCGTGCTGGTGGCGCTGATCTTCTGCCTGGTGCCGTTCCTGCGCTGGTTCACCACGCGCTACGTGCTCACCACGCACCGGTTCACGCTGCGAGAGGGCATCTTGTCCAGATCTGGGCGAGATATCCCTCTTACCCGGGTCAACGATGTGTCGTTCTCCCATAACCTGATCCAGAGGATGTTGGGCACCGGAACGCTGGTCGTGGAGTCCGGCGGTGAGCGTGGTCAGCTGGTCCTCAGGAACATTCCGCAGGTGGAGCGGGTGCAGAGCGAGCTGTACCGGATCATCGAGGATCTGTCCGACGGTCACTACGACGGGCCGCGCCAGGAACGATGATCTCGCCTGGCTCGCCCTGGCGACAGGGCGCGGCCAGGGGAATGATCGCGAAGGGAGCGCGGGGATGTCGGCTCGGACGCCGGATCCGAAAGAGATCGAAGAGCTCCTGCTGGGCGGCGAACTGCGCTACACGCGACTGGACGCGGTACGGCTGGCCGGTGTCACCTCGGACTTCTCCGAGCGGCTCTGGCGGGCCTTCGGCTATCCCCATCTGCCCGACGACGCGGTGGCCTTCACCGAGGGTGACATCGCCGCCCTCTGCCGGGTCCGGCGGCTCATCGAGGACGACGTCCTCGATGAGGACGGTGTGATGCGGATGGTCCGGGCGGTCGGCCAGACGATGTCGAGGCTGGCCGAGTGGCAGGTCGATCTGCTCACCGCCAGGCTGGTGAGCGAGGCGGCCGAGACGCCCAGCTCGGAGGCCGTCGAGCTCATCCTCGAGGTCGCCGAGAAGCACATAGCGGACTTCGAGCCTCTGATCGTGCACGCCTGGCGCCGGCAGCTCGCGGCGGCCGGCACCCGGGCGGTGGCCGCCGGTCACGACGACGAGACGGCGCCCGCCCGGACCTACGCCGCCGTGGGCTTCGCCGACATGGTCGCCTTCACCCAGATGAGCCGCGAACTCGATGAGCTGGACCTGGCGCGAGTGGTCGAACGCTTCGAGGAGACCGCCTCGGACGTGGTGGCGGCCAACGGCGGCCGGCTGGTGAAGACGCTCGGTGACGAGGTGCTGTTCAGTGCGGACACCCCTCAGCTCGGTGCCGAGCTGGCCCTGTGCATCTCCGAGGCCATCAAGAACCAGGCCGGGGTGCCCGACGTACGAGTCGGTGTCGCGTACGGGCCGGTGGTGCCGCTCATGGGGGATCTCTTCGGCACCACGGTCAACCTGGCGGCCCGGCTGACTTCGATTGCCCGGCCCGGCTCGATCGTGGTCGACGTCGGTCTCGCCACCGAGCTCGAGCAGTCCGAGCGGTACGACATCACCCGTATCGTGCGACGTCCCGCCCGCGGCCTGGGCATCATCCAGCCGTACGTGCTGCGCCGCAGAGCCCGGGCCTGAGCGCCCGGCACCGGCCGCCCCCCGCACCCGGCGAACTGACCACATTCCGCCTTTTCGCACGGGAATCTGTGGGCCGGTGGCACCTCAGCGGTCCCGGCTGGGGCGGAGTGGCCGCCGCGGGTGCCGCCGGGGGAGGCCGGCTTCGACGTGGCCGGTGACGCGTTCGACGCCGCCGGAGACGGCTTCGGCGACGCCATCGGCGGGATCTTCGACTGACGGCCGCCGATCACCGTCCTCACCGCGCTGGTGCCACTGCCGATGGCATCAGCACGGCTAGGCCGGGGCTCCTGGGTTCAAGGTGCTCGCGGGTTCTAAGGTGATCGCGTGGATGGTGTGACGCTGCGGCGCGATGGTCATGTCGCCGAGATCGTGCTGGACCGGCCCGAGGCGCTCAATGCCCTTTCGACCGCGATGGCCGTACGGCTCGCCGCAGTGTGTGCGGAGGTGGCCGCCGACCGGGGCGTACGGGTCGTCGTGCTCGGCGCGGCCGGGGAGAAGGCGTTCTGCGTGGGTGCCGACCTCAAGGAACGCAACGCCATGTCGGACGACCAGCTCCTCCGCCAGCGAGAGATCTTCCGCGCCGCGTTCGGGGGTGTGCTGGGCCTGCCACAGCCGGTGGTGGCGGCCGTTCACGGGTTCGCACTGGGCGGTGGCTGCGAGTTCGCGCTGTCCTGCGACCTGATCGTCGCGGAGGACTCCGCGGTGTTCGGGCTGCCCGAGGTGACCGTCGGGCTGGTGCCCGGGGGCGGCGGCACCCAGTTGGCGGTGCGCAGGCTCGGTCCGGGCCGTGCGGCGGACCTGGTGCTGACCGGGCGCCGGCTGCTCATCGACGAGGCGGTCGCCATTGGGCTGGTCGACCGCCGGGTTCCGGCCGGGTCGCGGCCGGGCGCGGCGGCAGGGGCCGAGGCGCTCGGAATCGCGGCCCAGATCGCCGGGAACTCGCCGATCGCGGTGCGGGCGGCCAAGCGGGCGATGCGGCACGGCGCGAGCGTCGATCTCGCGGCCGGACTGGACATCGAGGACGCGGCTTGGCGGACGGTCGCCTTCTCCGCCGATCGGCGGGAGGGCGTGGCCGCCTTCGCGGAGAAACGATCACCCGTCTGGCCCAAGCACTGACCGCACGCTCATACCGTGGTAATGATCTGACCTGCGACTTCAAACCAAACCAGGATGTTCGACTGATGTTCACTTTGAGTGGGGATCATTAGGTCTATGAGTATCAATGCTGGATATATCCCCCTCGGAGATGATGCCCTGCCTGAAGACCGATTTCTTGATCGCGAGGAGAGCTGGCTGCGATTCAACCAGCGGGTCCTCGAACTCGCTGAAGACCGGGACCTGCCGCTGCTGGAGCGGGTGCGGTTCCTAGCGATCTTCGCGAGCAATCTCGACGAGTTCTTCATGGTGCGGGTCGCCGGCCTGACCCGGCGGATGGCCACCGGGCTCGCGGTGCAGTCGGCCAGCGGCCGGCAGCCCCGCCAGGTCCTTGAGCGGGTCGCCACCGTCGCGCACCAGCTCCAGCTCAGGCACGCCGCCTGCTATCGCGACGAGATCCGGACCGACCTGGCCAAAGAGGGCATCGAGATCCTCCGCTGGGACGATCTCGCGGACACCGAGCAGGAAAGCCTGCGGCGGATGTTCCGGGAGCGGATCTACCCCGTGCTGACCCCGCTCGTGGTCGACTCCGCGCACCCTTTCCCGTACATATCGGGGCTCTCCCTCAACCTCGCGGTGGTCGTCCGCGATCCGGAGAGCGAGGCGACGATGTTCGCCAGGGTCAAGGTCCCGCCGGTGCTGCCCCGGTTCCTGGAGGCCTCGGCCAACCGCTTCGCCCCGCTCGAAGACGTCATCGCCGCCCATCTCGACCAGCTGTTCGTCGGTATGGAGGTCGTGGATCACCATGCCTTCCGGGTCACCCGCAACCAGGACCTGGAGGTCGACGAGGACATCAGCGAGGGCCTGCTGCAGGCACTGGAACGAGAGTTGCTGCGGCGCCGGTTCGGGCCGATGGTGCGGCTGGAGGTCGAGGAGAACATCTCCGAAGAGGTGCTTGATCTGCTCACCACCGAACTCGAGCTCGAAGAACGCGAGATCTACCGGGTTCCCGGCCCACTGGACCTGGCGGGCCTGCACGCGATCGCGGATCTCGACCGGGGAGAACTGAAGTATCCGCCGTTCGTCCCGTCCAAGATGACGCTGCCGCTGGACACGGACCTGTTCGGGGTGCTGCGGGAGCGCGATGCGCTCGTCCACCACCCCTACGACTCCTTCACGACCAGCGTCCAGCGGCTGCTCGAGGCCGCGGCCGCCGACCCCAGGGTTCTGGCGATCAAGCAGACGCTCTACCGGACCAGCGGCGACTCTCCCATCGTGGACGCGCTGATCGACGCCGCCGAGGCGGGCAAACAGGTCGTGGTGGTCGTGGAGCTGAAGGCGCGCTTCGACGAACGGGCCAACATCGAGTGGGCGCGCAAGCTGGAACACGCGGGCTGCCACGTGGTGTACGGCTTCGTCGGGCTGAAGACGCACTGCAAGCTGGCGCTGGTCGTCCGGGAGGAAGCGGACGGGAGCCTGCGCCGCTACTGCCACATCGGCACCGGCAATTACCATCCCAAGACCGCCCGGGTCTACGAGGACTTTGGCCTGCTCACCGCCGATCCCGAGGTCGGCGAGGATGTGAGCGCCCTGTTCAATCATCTGACCGGCTATTCGCGGCAGAACTCCTACAAGCGGCTGGTGGTGGCCCCGCAGTCGCTGCGCAGCAGCCTGGTCGGGCGGATCGAACGTGAGGTCGAGTTCCATCAGGTCGGCAGGCCGGCCCGGATCAGGATCAAGTGCAACGGGCTGGTCGACGAGGCCTTGATCGACGCGCTCTACCGCGCTTCGCAAGCGGGGGTCCCGGTGGACGTCTGGGTGCGGGGCATCTGCGCGCTCCGGCCCGGCGTCCCGGGGCTGTCGGAGACCATCCGGGTGCGCAGCGTGCTCGGCCGGTTCCTTGAGCACTCGCGGGTGTTCGCCTTCGAGTGCGGCGGGGACCCGGAGGTCTGGCTCGGGAGCGCGGACCTCATGCACCGCAACCTCGACCGCCGGGTCGAGGCGCTGGTGCGGGTGGCGGACCGGGGCCAGCGGGACGATCTGCTGGAACTGCTGGACCGGGCCATGGACGACTCCACCTACTCGTGGCGGCTGGACGGCGACGGCGTGTGGACGCGCGGGCCCGAAGACCCGGCCGGCCGGGTGGACATCCAGGTTCATCTGATGAGATCCCGGCGCTGGAAGACGGTGCTCGGCGGCGACGGGCTGGGGGCGGACAGCGGCCTTGAGACCACCACAGGATGAACCGGACCTGATCCGGGCAGCCGGCGCGGTGCTCTGGCGGCGGGCCGGTCTGGACGGTGCCGGCGACGAGGACATCGGGCCGATCGAGGAGCCCGGCCGGGAGGACGGTGCGGGGGTCGAGGTGGCGCTCGTGCACCGCCCCAAGTACGACGACTGGACGTTTCCCAAGGGCAAGCTCGAGAAGGGTGAGCACGTCCTGCGGGCCGTCGTGCGCGAGGTGGAGGAGGAGACCGGGCTCACGCCCCGGCTGGGCCGCCGGCTGCGGCCGGTGTTCTATCTCAAGGACGGGCGTCCCAAGCGGGTGGACTACTGGGTCGCCACCGTGGCCCCGGATGGGCCGAGACGCCGGTTCGTGCCCAACGACGAGGTGGACCGGGTCGAATGGTCGACGATCGAGGTCGCGAAGAGCCGGCTGAGCTATCAACGGGACCTCGACGTCCTTAACGAAATGATGGCCGGCCCGCTGCGGACCACCCCGTACATCCTGCTGCGGCACGGCTCGGCCGGTGAGAAGCGGGACTGGCTCGGCGACGACGTGCTGCGCCCGCTGGACCCGCGCGGCAGGGCGGAGGCGGGGCGGCTCAGCGGGGTGCTGTCCGGCTTCGGCCCGCTACGGGTGCTCAGCTCCTGCACCGCCCGCTGCACCGAGACGGTGCTGCCGTACGCCCTGCACGCGCGCGTCAGCGTCATGACCGACCGGGCCTTCACGGTGGGGGTCGCGACCCCGGGGGGAGCCGCGGACCGGATGGACGACCTCATCGCGGACGGCGTGCCCACGCTGATCTCCACCCACGGTGAACTGCTGACCGGTCTGGTCCCCGAGGTGTGCGCCCGGCTGGACGGCAAGCCCCCGGACGAGCCGGCGCTGCCCAAGGGCGGCTTCTGGATCCTGCACGTCGCGCACGGCAGCCTCGCCGCCATGGAACGGCACAGCGTCTGAGCCGACCAGACCAGGATCAGGGCCAGGGACCAGGGCCAGGGATCAGGTCAGGGATCAGGTCAGGGATCAAGGCAGGGATCAAGGCAGGGATCAGGTCAGGGTGAGCAGCGGCCTGAGGTGCTTGGGGCGGGTCGCCTGCCGCCAGACTTCGGGTATGTCGTGCAGCGCGGCCTGGGCGGCACAGTGCTCGATGCCAGAGAGCATGCCCAGGATGAAGAGCTCCTCCGGGGCGGCGGCCGCGGCGGCCTGGCCGAGACGCTCCTGCGCGATCACGCCGTCCTGGTAGCCGCCGAGGACCTCCTGGATCATCTTGGCCTGCTTGGCGACCCTGGCCGCGGGCCGGCCGAGTACGGCGGCGGCCGCCTCGGCCGCGTAGCGGGCGCGCTTGGCGTCCTTGCGCGCCTCGTGCCGTGCGAGGTCGATCTCGGCCGGATCGTCGAGGCCTGCGATCAGCTCGTACGCCCGCGCCAGCCGGTGCCAGGCCCGGATCACCAGCCGGGGCACCTCGTGCGCCGCGTCCAGCCCGGCTCGCCCGGTGTAGGGAGGCTCGGCCATCAGGTGGTCGAGCGCGTCCAGCAGGTCGAAGTAGCGCCGGCCGGTCAGGTCGGCGTTGAGCCGGCGATAGGCCTCCCGCTCCTGCGCCGCCATCGCGTCCAGCCAGCCACGGTGCCGGCTCACCTCGGCGGGGAGATCCAGGAGCCGTTCGGAGAAGCGTTTGCGCAGCACCTCCAGGTCGCGGACCTCACCGAGGCTGTCGGCGAGCCATTTCAGCTCCGGCTGCAGTGAATCGGTCTGGGCCCGGTCGAGCACCGGGCCGTAGCTCTTCAGCACGCTGCGCATCCGGCGTACCGCGACGCGCATCCGGTGGACCGCGTCGTACTCCGCCAGCCGTGCCTTCGGATCGTAGGCCGCCAGGGCGTCGATCTGCGCGGCGAGATAGGCGATCGCCACCTCACCGGCGGTCTCGGGCCCCGCTGACGGCCGGGTCGCGGGCGCGGCGGGTACGGCGCCGTGCGTCTCCAGCAGGCGCCCCAGCTTGGAATGCGAGCCGGCCCGGCGGCCGCCGGACAGCCGGAGCCGTTTGCCGACGGCCTTCAGCAGCTCGGGGGAGCCGGCCGGCCCGAGCTCGACCTCGATCTCACGCCAGGTGGTGATGGCGGGGTCATCGGTGGCGAGGACCTCCCCGGACACGGCGTCGTCGGCGACCTCGGCGAGCATCCGCCCCTCGGCGTCGAGCAGCCGGACGACGGTACGGTGCGTCTCCAGCGTGGCGACCGGGCTCAGGGGGCGCCCGCGAAGGCAGCCGGCAACCAGCTCGGTGAGCTGCACGGGGGGCTCGGTGGCCTCGTCGAGCGGAGCCCGTAGCTCCTTCTTGGCGTCCTGGCCGGCCGGGATCTTCACGTGCCAGCCGGCGTCCTCACCGCCCTCGCGGCGGCGGAAGGTGATGCTCCGCCCGGCCAGCCGGAAATCGTCGGTATCGAAGTACCTCGCCACCAAATGGTGGCTTTCCGGTGCGCTCACCGAGGCACAGCCGGGAAGATCGGTCAGGTCCGGCAGGATGAAATGCGAGTCGGCGTCGTACTTGCGTTCGATCTCGAGGTACTGGGTCACGCAGTCTCCTCCGGGAGGCATCGAGGGAGGTTGATTCAGCATGACACCAGATGGTGATATGTGCGACGGCGCGATCAGCCCCCGTCGCGGGCGATCGCCGCCGGAAGGTTCAGCCGTCGCCGGGTGCTTCGGTGAAGCGCTGGAGGTAGAGCGCCTCCCCGAGGGTCCGCAGCAGGCCGAGCTCGGTCTCGAGATAGTCGACGTGCTCCTCCTCGTCGGCCAGGATCCGCTCGAAGATGCGGGCGGAGGTGACGTCACCGCGCGAGCGCATCAGCTCGATGCCGGGCCGCAGCCGGGCGACGGCCTCCATCTCGATGTCCAGGTCGGAGCGCAACTGCTCCGGCACGGTCTGACCGATGCGGAGCGTGCCGAGCCGCTGGTAGTTGGGCAGCCCCTCCAGGAACAGGATGCGGTCGGTGAGGATCTCGGCGTGCCGCATCTCGTCCATGGACTCGTCGCGGGTGTGCCGGGCGAGGGTGGTGTAGCCCCAGTGCTGCTGCATCTTCGCGTGCAGGAAATACTGGTTGATCGCGGTGAGTTCCGCGGTCAGCTGCTCATTGAGCAGCAGGATGATGTCCTTGTCGCCTTCCATGCCCTCATCGTGACACGATCGTCACGCCGCGTGTTCGACCGGTACCGTGTCGTCGGTGCCGGTCGTGACCATCGGGTCCGCCTGGCCGCCGCCGGGTACGGCCTGCAGCGGTTCCGGTGCGGTCTCCAAGGGCCGCGCGGGGCCGCCGGTGATGGAGTCGATCGGCTCGACCGCCGGACCGGGGGTGGCGGGGCGCAGCCATGGGGGCGAAATAAGGTTCTCGCTGACCAGCGCGCGGAGCCGCTTGGTGCAGGAACCGCAGCCGGGTTGCATGCCGCAGGCCGACCGGACCTCCTTGGTGGAGCAGGCACCGGCCACCACACAGCCGCGCACGTCGTCCTCGGTGACGGCGTTGCAGACGCAGACGTACATACAAAGAAGCCCTTTGATCAGGTGAAACAGGCGGCAATCAACCAATAAGGTAAGGCTCCCCTAAGTTACCCCAAGTGTGATGAATATGGCTAGTCGCTCATCGTCGGCATGTTCCGGTCCCGCCTGGGAAAGGCCCCTGCTGACCTAGGGAAGGGCACGATGTGACGAACCTCTGGCCGGGCGAGGCATACCCGCTCGGCGCCAGATTCGATGGAGCTGGCACCAACTTCGCCGTCTTCTCCGAAGCAGCGGAGCGGGTCGAGCTGTGCCTGTTCGACGGGGCCGGGCCGGCCGCGGAGGAGACCCGTTACGACCTGCCCGAGGTCGACGGATTCGTCTGGCACGGCTATCTGCCAGGGATCATGCCGGGCCAGCGCTACGGATTCCGCGTGCACGGGCCCTATGACCCCTCCCAGGGCCAGCGGTGCAACCCCGCCAAGCTGCTGCTCGATCCCTACGCCCACGCGATCGAGGGCGAGATGGACTGGGATCCATCCTGCTTCGGCTACGACTTCGACGATCCGTCCTCCCGCAACGATCTCGATTCGGCGCCGCACACGATGCGGTCCGTCGTGGTCAACCCGTACTTCGACTGGGGCGACGACCGGCCGCCGCGCACGCCGTACCACGAGACCGTGATCTACGAAGCGCATGTGAAGGGCGTCAGCAAGCTGCATCCGGACATCCCCGAGCGGCAGCGCGGCACGTACGCGGCACTCGCCCATCCGGTGATGATCGACTATCTGAAGGGGCTGGGCGTCTCGGCCGTCGAGCTGATGCCCGTCCACCAGTCCGTGCACGACGACCATCTGGTGAAGAAGGGGCTGCGGAACTACTGGGGCTACAACACCATCGGGTTCTTCGCGCCGCACAACGCCTATTCCGCCAGTGGGCAGCGCGGGGAGCAGGTGCTGGAGTTCAAGTCGATGGTGAAGGCCCTGCACGAGGCGGGCATCGAGGTGATCCTCGACGTCGTCTACAACCACACCGCCGAGGGCAACCATCTGGGGCCCACCCTGTCGTTCCGCGGCCTGGACAACTCCGGCTACTACCGGCTGGTCGACGACGACCCGCGCTTCTACATGGACACCACCGGCACCGGCAACAGCCTGCTCATGCGCCACCCGCACGTACTCCAGCTGATCATGGACTCGCTGCGGTACTGGGTGACGGAGATGCACGTCGACGGGTTCCGCTTCGACCTCGCCGCCACCCTCGCCCGTGAGCTGCACGAGGTGGACCGGCTGGCGGCCTTCTTCGACCTGGTCCAGCAGGACCCGATCGTCTCCCAGGTGAAGCTGATCGCCGAACCATGGGACGTCGGGGAGGGCGGCTACCAGGTCGGCAACTTCCCGCCGTTGTGGACCGAGTGGAACGGCAAGTTCCGCGACACCGTCCGGGACTTCTGGCGCGGCGAGCCGGCCACCATGCCCGATTTCGCGTCCCGGCTGACCGGTTCCAGCGATCTGTACGCCGACGACGGGCGCAGACCGCTGGCCTCGATCAACTTCGTGACCTGTCACGACGGGTTCTCGCTGCACGACCTCGTCTCGTACAACTCCAAGCACAACGACGCCAACCGTGAGGCCAACCGGGACGGCACCGACGACAACCGGTCCTGGAATTGCGGCTACGAGGGCGAGACCGGCGACCTCGAGGTGATCGCGCTGCGCGAGAAGCAGAAGCGCAACATGCTCACCACGGTCCTGCTGTCGCAGGGGGTCCCGATGCTCTCGCACGGCGACGAGATTGGACGCACGCAGCGCGGCAACAACAACGTCTACTGCCAGGACAACGAGCTCGCCTGGATCGACTGGGCCGGGGCCCGTCACAACTGGACACTGATGGAGTTCGTACAGCGGCTGATCCGGCTGCGCGCCGAGCACCCGGTGCTGCGGCAGCGCAGGTTCTTCCACGGCAAGCCGATCCGTGACACGCCTCCGGGCGGGCAGGCCGACGACTCGAACATGCCGGACATCGCGTGGCTCACCCCGGGCGGCGAGGAGATGTCGGACCGGGACTGGAACGCGGGGTTCGCCAAGTCGCTGGCGGTCTTCCTCAACGGTGAGGCGATCGCCGAACCGGATCGCCGCGGCGAGCCGGTCCGCGACGACTCCTTCCTTCTGCTGTTCAACGCGCACGACGGCGATCTCCCCTTCACGATGCCCCCGGCACGCTACGGCGCCATGTGGCGTAAGGAACTCGACACCGCCGTGCCCATTCCCTTGCTCGAGAGCGAACGGCCGGCGGCGAAGGCAGGAGAGACCATCCAGGTGGAGGCGCGGTCCACTCAGGTGCTGCGACGTGTCTGAGCCCGTCCACCGGTCACCGTCGGGTGCCTATCGCGTGCAGCTGCGTAAGGAGTTCGGGTTCGCCGAGGCCTCGGCGATCGCCGACCACCTGGCCGCGCTGGGCGTCTCGCACGTCTATCTGTCGCCGATCCTGCAGGCCGTGCCCGGCTCCGCGCACGGCTATGACGTCGTGGACCACTCCCGGATCTCCGAGGAACTGGGCGGCGAGGCGGGATTCCGCGCGATGGCCGCCCGCTTCCGGTCCTGCGGCCTGGAGGTCATCGTCGATGTGGTGCCCAACCACATGGCCGTCCCCGAGCCGGAGACCCTGAACCGCCCGTTCTGGTCGGTGCTCCGGGACGGCCCGGGCTCGCCGTATTTCCCTTGGTTCGACGTCGAGGGCGAGCGGATCGTGCTGCCGGTGCTCGGCGGATCGTACGACGACAGCCGCGGTGACCTCCGGCCGGAGGACGGGCAACTGCACTACTTCGGGCACCGGTTTCCGCTGCCGGGCGATCACTACCGGCTGGCGTATTGGCGGGAGGGGCCCAACTACCGCCGGTTCTTCGACATCTCCACGCTCATCGGGCTGCGGGTGGAGGAGCCGGAGGTCTTCGACCAGACCCATGACGTACTGCTGCGGCTCGTCCGTGCGGGGCTGATCGACGGACTGCGGATCGACCATCCCGACGGGCTCACCGATCCGCGCGGCTATCTGCGGATGCTCGGCCGGACCGTGCCCGGCACCTGGATCGTGGTGGAGAAGATCCTCACCGGTACGGAATGGCTGCCGGACGACTGGCCCTGCGCCGGAACCACCGGGTACGACGTGCTGGGCCAGACCGGAGGGCTCTTCGTGGACCCCGCCGGGGAGGGCCCGCTCACCGAGGCCTACCTCGCCTTCACCAGCACCGGCGCTTTCACCGGCGCCCGCACGGGCGGCGCACCGGCGAGCGGCTCCGGAGCCACCGCACCCTCCCCGGAGGGCGGCTTCGGCCGCGTGGAGGAGGACGCCAAACGGCAGGCCCTGGCGGAGGGCCTGCGTCCCGAGGTGGAGCGCCTGCACCGGGTGCTCGCGCGGTGCCTGCCGTCCTACGACTCCGGGATCCTGCGGCAGGTGCTCGTCGAGATGCTGGTCGCCATGCCGGTCTACCGGGCCTACGTCGTACCCGGTGAGGAGCCGTCGCGGACCTCCGTGGAGATCATCGGCCAGGCGATGGAACGCGCCATGACCCGGCTGCCGGCCGAACGGCGCCCGGTGCTCGAAGCGGTCGCCCGGCTCGCGCTAGGCGAATTCGGCGACGGCCATGCCGCGCCGCCTTCTGGGACGGTCGCGGCGGCTGGGGCCGCGGAGTTCGCCGTGCGGTTCCAGCAGACCTCCGCACCGCTGATGGCCAAGGGCGTCGAGGACACCGCCTTCTACCGCTGGTCGCGGCTGGTGGCGCGCACCGAGGTCGGCGGGGACCCGTCCCGATTCTCGGTGCCGCCCGAAGAGTTCCACGCCTACGCCGCCCGGCTGGCCCGCGACTGGCCGGCCACCATGACGACGCTGTCGACGCACGACACCAAACGCCAGGAGGACGTGCGGGCCCGGCTGATGGTGCTCGCCGAGCTGCCGGAACGGTGGCGGGCGTCCGTGACCCGGTGGCGGGAGCGGGCGGCCGCCGGGTTCCGCCCCGGCCGCACGCCCGGGCACACAGCGGCACCGGGCTCTCCGCTGGAGCCGGACCTGGAATACCTCATGTGGCAGACGCTGGTGGGCGCCTGGCCGATCGACGCCGGCCGGCTGACGGAGTACCTCACCAAGGCCATGCGCGAGGCCAAGACCCGGACCTCGTGGACCGACGGGGACCCCGGCTACGAGCGGGACGTCCTGGACTACGCGCGCCGGGTCCTCGCCGACCCCGAGCTGGTGACCGAGCTGTCGGAGTTCGTGTCCTCGCTGGAGCCGTACGCCCGGGTCAACACGCTGGGCCAGAAGCTGGTGCAGCTGACCATGCCCGGCGTTCCCGACGTCTACCAGGGCTGCGAGCTCGTCGGCCTGTCCCTGGTCGACCCGGACAACCGGCGCCCGGTGGACTACGAGCGCCGCCGCGAGCGGCTGGCACGGCTGGACACCGGCAAGCCTCCCCAGGATCTGGACGACGAGAAGCTCCTGGTCACCTCCCGCGCGCTGCGGTTGCGCCGGAGCCGGCCCGGCTGGTTCGGTCCCGCCACCGAACCGGGCCGGGAGCCCGGTGACGGGCCGGACCGGGGGAGTGCCCCCTACGAGCCGATCTTCGCCGATGGGCCGGCGGCCGCGCATGTCGTCGCCTTCCGCCGTGGCTCGGCGCTCACCATCGCCACCCGGCTGCCGCACGGCCTGCGGCGGCGCGGCGGCTGGGACGAGACCACCCTGACGGTGCCCGGTGCCTCCTATCAGGACGCGCTGACCGACACCGTCCACCACGGACCGTCCCTGCGCCTGGCTGACGTGCTGGACGGACTGCCCGTGGCGCTGCTCGTCGAGCAGACCGGCCCATGACCTGTCCAGCCGACCGACCGGTGACGCCAGGGGGAGGGCGATCAGGTGACGACGTTCGAGGTGTGGGCTCCCGAGGCGGAGCGGATCGAGGTCGAGCTCATGCTCGGGACCGGTGCCGACACCCGGCAGGAGATGGTGCCCGCCGGGCGGCCGGGCTGGTGGCGGGCCGAGATCCCCGCGGCGGGGCCCGGTACCGACTACGGGTTCTACCTGGACGGTGACGGGCCGCTGCCGGATCCACGGTCACGCCGCCAGCCGAACGGAGTCCACGGGCGCAGCCGGGTCCACGACCAGGACCGGTTCGCGTGGACGGACCGGCTGTGGCGCGGACGGCCGCTGGCGGGAAGCGTCCTGTACGAACTGCACGTGGGCACTTTCACTCCCGAGGGCACCTTCGACGCGGCGATCGAGCGACTCGACCACCTGGTGCGGCTGGGGGTCGACATCGTGGAACTCATGCCGGTGGCCGCGTTCCCGGGCCGGCACGGCTGGGGCTATGACGGGGTGCATCTGTGGGCGGTGCACGAGCCGTACGGCGGGCCGGACGGCCTGAAGAGGTTCGTCGACGCCTGCCATGGCCGGGGGCTGGCGGTAGCCCTCGACGTCGTCTACAACCATCTCGGCCCGAGCGGCAACTATCTGAGCCGGTACGGGCCGTACTTCACCGAGGCGCACCAGACTCCATGGGGGGCGGCGGTCAACTTCGACCAGCCGGGTTCCGACGAGGTCCGGGCCTACGTCGTGGGCAACGCGCTGATGTGGCTGCGCGACTACCACCTGGACGGGCTGCGGCTGGACGCCGTACACGCCATCAACGATCAGCGGGCGGTGCACCTGCTGGAGGAGCTGGCGGCCGAGGTGGCCGCGCTGAAGGCCCGGACGGGCCGGGAACTGTTCCTCGTCGCCGAGTCCGATCTGAACGACCCGCGGCTGGTCACCTCCCGGGAGGCGGGCGGGTACGGCCTGGACGCGCAGTGGAGCGACGACTTCCACCACGCGCTGCACAGCGCGCTCACCGGCGAACGGCACGGCTACTACGGCGACTTCGGCTCGATGGCGGCGCTGGCCAAGACCCTGACCAGGGTGTTCTTCCATGACGGCACGTGGTCGTCCTTCCGCGGGCGGCGCCACGGCCGGCCCGTCGATCTGCTCCGCACGACCGGTCACAGGTTTCTCGGTTTCCTGCAGAACCACGACCAGATCGGCAATCGCGCGACCGGCGACCGGCTGTCGGCCGGCCTGACCCCCGATCGCCTCAAGACGGGCGCGGCTCTGCTGCTGACCTCGCCCTATTCGCCGATGCTCTTCATGGGCGAGGAGTGGGGCGCCACGACCCCATGGTGTTACTTCACCGACCACCTCGAACCCGAGCTGGCCCGCGCGGTGACCGAGGGCCGGCGCCGGGAGTTCGCCCGGCACGAGTGGGAGGCGATCTCGGAGGGGATGGAGGGCGGCGCCGGCCACGCCACCGAGGTTCCCGATCCACAGGCTGTGGATACCTTCCGGCGGTCCGTGCTGGACTGGACCGAGCCGGACAAGCCCCACCATCGGGAACTGCTTGAGTGGTACCAGGCCTTGATCGCGCTTCGCCGGGCCAGGCCGGAGCTGACCGATCCCCGGCTCACCGAGATCGAGGTGGAGGTCGACGAGGACACCGGTCGGCTGCTGCTGATCCGGGGCTCGCTGCTGGTCGCCGCCAACCTGGGCGCCGAGACCCTGCACCTGCCGGTGCGGGCGGACCGCCTGCTGCTGGCCTCCGCGCCGGCCGTGCGGCTGAGGGCGGGAGAAAACGGGGCGGAGCTGGAACTGCCGGGATCGTCCGTCGCGGTGCTGGACCGCGGCTAACCCCGGTGGAACAGCAGGATGCCGTCGCGATCACCGACCAGGCGGAATCCCTGCCCAGGAAGGGCCCGCAGCGCGGCCCGTTGCTGTGCCTCGGGTGCCGGCACGACCGACAACCGGGTGGTGTCGACGATGACCCAGTCGGTGGCGCGGCGGAACGGGTCCGGAAAGAGCACCACGGCGCAGCGGTCGGTCAGCTGCGGGGCAAGGTAGTCGCCGGCCGCCACGGTGGCGCCGTCCGGGATCTTGCGCATCAGGTTCCGGGCGGCGGTCACCCCCGGCGACAACCGGTAGAAGTCGGGGTTGGTGAAGCGCCAGAAGGCGAACTGCGGCAGGAGCACGACGGCGAACACCACGGCCACTGCCACCGACAGCCGGGCATAGCCGCGGACGGCCGCATGGTCACTGCGGCCCAGGGCGCCCAGCGCATCGAGGAACGCGACGAAGACGATCGGCATCAGGATCGCGTTGTAATGGACGAAACCGACGCTCCAGTGCAGCGGATTGTTCGAGGCCAGCCGGTACAGCACGACGGGCGCCGCGATGATCAATAGTGGCGAGCGGAGTACGGCGAAGGCGGTCATGCCGAGCAGGCAGAGCAGCAGGATCCACTTGCCCGGATGCTCCGCGAAGCTGCCGGGCAGGGACAGCAGCTGCCCCAGCAGGCCCTGATCACCGCGCTGGCCCACCGAACCCCAGTAGCGGTACTCGCCGGACGGGCTGAAGTGCGGGATCACCACCAGGAGGATGAGCGCCAGCGCCGCCGCCCCCACGATGACCAGGGCGCCGCCGAGCCGCCACTGCCGGCGCAGCAGCAGATAGCCGCCGACCGCCGCGACGGTCAGGCCCATGTCCTCCTTGACCAGCAGCAGCGGGAGGGTCCACAGCGCCGCGGCCCGCCAGCGTTCCTCGGCCAGCGCCGCCATGGCGTACGCGATCAGCGGCACCGCCAGCGCGACCTCGTGGAAGTCGAATCCGAGCGCGCCCTGGATCCCCCACGACAGCCCGTAGGCGACGGCGATCGCCAGACCGGCCCGGACCCCGAGCCTTCCGATCGCCAGCCGGGCGATCGGCACGACGGAGACGGCCATCAGGGCCGCCTGGGCGACCAGGAGCATGCGCGCGTCGGCCCACAGCCAGTAGAGCGGCACGAGGACGATCAGGGCCGGATGGAAGTGATCGCCGAGGAGGTTGAACCCGGGGCCCTTGAGCGGCACCACTGGTGCGTGGAAGCCCGCGTAGGCCCGGATCGCCTGGTCGAAGATGCCCAGATCGAAGCCGGCGGTGCCGAGCTGAGCGTGCCGCAGCAGCGAGTAGAGGCTGTAGAGCCCGAAGAACGGCAGGGCGGTCAGATAGACCAGGCGGCGAGGCCAGGCGGCACGCGGACCGGTCTCTCGTGCGGGCAAGGACGAGCTCTTCCGTTCTTCCTGGCGATCGGGTGGAGCCCGCAAGTATCTCAGACCGGCGGCCTGGTGACCACCCGATCACATAGGGTTACTCCCCCTTTAAAGTGTTATGCCGTGTTCGAGGATGTACTACGAGTGGCAAACCACAGGTCAAGGCCCTTGCAGTAGCCGGGAAACGTTCATCATTGGTCCTAACATCAATGCATGACCTCAGTACTGCTCGCCGAGGACGACACGTCCATCTCCGAGCCCCTCGCTCGCGCACTGCGACGGGAGGGGTACAACGTCGAAGTCAGCCCCGATGGGCCCCAGGCTCTGGAGCGGGCGCTCGGGGGCGGTGTGGACCTCATTGTTCTCGACCTCGGGCTGCCCGAGCTCGACGGCCTCGAGGTGGCACGCCGGGTCCGTTCCGAAGGGCACGGAGTCCCCATCCTCATCCTCACCGCCCGCGCCGACGAGGTCGACACCGTCGTCGGCCTCGACGCGGGCGCCGACGACTATGTCACCAAGCCCTTCCGGCTTGCCGAACTACTCGCCCGGGTGCGGGCGCTGTTGCGCAGGGGCAGCACCGAGACCCCGATCGTGCAGGGCGTCCGTATCGACGCCGAATCACGCCGCGCCTGGATGGGGGAACAGGAACTGCAACTGACCACCAAGGAGTTCGATCTGCTTCGGGTGCTCGTCCGGGATGCCGGAAAGGTCGTCACCCGGGAACAGATCATGCGGGAGGTGTGGGACACCAACTGGTGGGGCTCCACAAAGACCCTTGATATGCACATATCGTGGTTGCGGCGCAAGCTGGGGGACGACGCCGGCAGCCCTCGTTACATCACCACCGTCCGGGGTGTCGGATTCCGCTTCGAGCGCGGCGACTAGCCATCGCCGTGTTCGGCTCCCGACCCCTGCGCGACGCCGTGTGCGCGCGGGCGTTCACTCTCCATCCCGGGGGTGAATCGCCCGCGCGGTGACCCTACATCCGCGCGATGGCGCGGCCTCCCCACACAACGTAAGGAGCCCCCGATGAGGCGTCGGCTGCTTCTGTCGACGCTCGCCGTCGCGTTCGTCGCGATCCTGCTGCTCGGCATCCCCCTGGCCTACGCGACCAACCGGCTCATCCACGAGGAGGCCCAGCAGTCGCTGGAACGGGAGGCCTCCACGGTCCTGGCCGGAGTGCAGTTCCGGCTGGAGTCCAAGCAGCCGATCACCAGGGACCTGATCGCACAGGAATTCCCCGGCCGGTACATCGTGGTCCGCCTGCCGGACGAGACGATGATCACCGCTGGCACGGCCCCCGCGAAGGGCACCCCCGTCATCTCCGACCGCAGGTCGTCGGCGGGCATCCAGGTCGAGGTCTCCGAGGAGGCCTCCCAGGTGGAGGATGACGCGCTGCGGTCGCTGCTGCTGATCGCAAGCCTCGTCCTGCTCGGCGTCGCGGTGACGGTCGGGCTCGCGATGGTGCAGGCCCGCCGGCTGACCGTGCCGCTGATCGACCTGGCGGAGACGGCCGACCGGCTGGGCACCGGCAACGCCCGCCCGCGCCGGCGGCGTTACGGCATCCCCGAGGTGGACCGGGTGGCGGAGGTGCTGGACCGCAGCGCGGTCCGGATCGCCGACCTGCTCGCGGCCAGCCGGGAGTTCGCCTCCGACGCCAGCCACCAGCTCCGTACGCCGCTCACGGCGCTGACCATGCGGCTGGACGAGATGGTCGAGGCGGCCGATTACCCCGATGTCGTCCGGGAGGAGGGCCACGCGGCGCTCGCCCAGATCGAGCGGCTGGTCGCGGTGGTGGAGCAGTTGCTGGCCCGTGCCCGGCATGACCGCACAGGAGCGGCCGTCCCGACGCGCGTCGACGACATCGTCGCTCAGCAGATGGAGGAATGGCAGCCCATCTTCGGCCGGGACGGCCGCGAGGTGCGCCTCACCGGCGAGCGGGAACTCGTAGCGATCATCACTCCGGCCGGGTTGTCGCAGATCATCGCCACGCTGCTGGATAACTCCCTGGTGCACGGCGCCGGCACCGTCACCCTGCACATCAAGATCACCAACGCCTCGGTCGTGATCGAGGTCGGAGACGAGGGACCGGGCGTGCCGGCCGATATCGAACGCCGCGTGTTCGAGCGCAGCGTCACCGGCGGCGAGGGCACCGGTCTCGGGCTCTATCTGGCTCGGTCGCTGGCCGCGGTCGACGGCGGCAGGCTGGAACTCGTACGGGCCCGGCCAGCATGCTTTGCCGTCTTTTTGCGCAAGGCCACTGAGGTCCGCCTGGCCAACGAACGGGTGGTCAGCGGACCCGTGTGAGGGTCTAGCGGCGCTGGGTGACCCGGCGCGGCCGAGCGTGTTCCTCCGCCAGCGGCCGGGAACCGCCCGGCTGGGGGTGCGCCCGGCGGAGACCGGACGCCCGAGCGGACCGGCCGTCGCCGACGGGCGCCGGCTGGACCTCGCTCCCGGCCGGCAGGCCCGTGTGCGAGTCCACCGGGGGCGCCGTCACCGGCAGGAACACCCACTTCTTGTACGACCAGAACCGGAACAGCGTGGCCACCCCGGTGCCGATGATCAAGGAGGCGTTGGAGGGGATGACCCCTCTGAGGCCCAGCACGTACGTGGTGAAACCGACGAAGATCGAGGTGATCACCAGACCCACGCCATTGAGCAGGAAGAACAGCAGGTACTCCCGGCCCAGGCCGGTGCGGTCCCGGTGCCGGAACGTCCAGTAGCGGTTCGCGAAGTAGGCGAACGTGGTGGCCACCACCGTGGCGATCACGTTGGCGGAGACGGGATCCAGCCCGGCGGTGACGTGCAGGAGATTAAAGATCCCGAAAGTGATGAAAAAGGCGATCGCACCGACACTTCCGAACTTCGCGAGCTCGTGCCGCAGATGCGCGAACCTCCGGTTGACAGCAGCGATGAGGCTCACGAAGAAAGACCTTCCCTTTGGGCGCCGGCCTGGTAAACCATGGGCACAAGAGCCCCTGAGGGCCCGGCGATTTCGTGTGGAACACCGGCCGTCCGCCGGCCGCGGCGGCGCTCGCCGTGATCATTGTGGCATCGGTTCGTCAACGTTTTACCGCCATCGCGGAATTCCAGATCATGCTCGAAGCGGCGATGGTGCGCGAACGCCTCTCTGACACAAAGGTCATGTTCAGTTTGACGCACGAGGGCCGCCGCTCGTTCACAGCCCCCCGGAATTCGCCGGATGGCCCTGCAGGACTCCCTCACCGCTCCCTCACCGCTCCCTCACCGTGGGTGTGGCCTGGGCGTGCATGGGCGCACCCGGCTCCGGCTACCCTTTCGATCGTGAGAGATCCAGGTCAGATGCCGATCGTTGGAATGGTGGGCGGTGGTCAGCTCGCCCGGATGACCCAGCAGGCGGCGATCGGGCTCGGTGTGACGCTGCGCGTGCTCAGCCAGTCCGCCGGTGACTCCGCGGCCCGGGTCTGCGCGGACGTACGGGTCGGCGACCCGGACAGGCTCGATGATCTGCTGGCCTTCGCCAAGGGCTGTGACGTGGTCACCTTCGACCACGAGCAGGTGCCCGGCCCGGTCATCGAGGCGCTCGAGGCCGCCGGGGTGGTCTGCAGGCCGGGATCGGCCGCGCTGTTGCACGCTCAGGACAAGCGGGTGATGCGCGAACGGCTCTCCGCTCTGGGCGTGCCCTGCCCGAGGTTCGCCGTCATCTCCTCCCCGGCCGACGTCGTGGCCTTCGCGGCGGAGACCGGCTGGCCGGTCGTGCTCAAGGCCACCCGGGGCGGCTACGACGGCAAGGGCGTATGGGTCTGCGGCTCGCCGGACGAGGCCGCGGCCGTGGTGGAGCGCGCCGCCGCGGAAGGCGTCGGGCTGCTGGCCGAGGAGCACGTGGAGTTCCGCCGGGAACTGGCCGCGCTGGTGGCCAGGTCCCCGCACGGCCAGGGCGCCGCGTATCCGATTGTGGAGACCGTCCAGCGGGACGGGATCTGCCATGAGGTGATCTCCCCGGCACCCGGTCTCGACGAGGAGGTCGCCGCGGCGGCCCAGCGCCTCGCCCTGGACATCGCCGACCGGCTGGGAGTCGTGGGCCTGCTCGCCGTCGAGTTGTTCGAACGCGCCGACGGGCTCCTGGTCAACGAACTGGCGATGCGCCCGCACAACTCCGGCCACTGGACCATCGAGGGCGCCCGCACCTCCCAGTTCGAGCAGCACCTGCGTGCCACGCTCGACCTGCCCCTGGGCACTCCCACGCCCACCGTCCCGTATGCGGTGATGGCCAACGTGCTCGGGGGCGACGACCCCGACATCTACCCTCGCTACATCCACGTCATGGCCCATGATCCGGCGGTCAAGGTGCACTTCTACGGCAAGGACATCCGGCCTGGTCGCAAGATCGGCCATGTCACCGCTCTCGGCGATGATCTCGATGAGGTGCGTGAGCGCGCCCGCCACGCCGCGGACTACCTACGCTGGGGCCCTTCCCGATCGTGATCACGCATGATCACGGAGGGATCGGCGGGGAGAGGAGACGAGCATGACGACGCCACTGGTCGGTGTGGTGATGGGGAGCGACTCGGACTGGCCGGTCATGCAGGCCGCGGCGGAGGCGCTCGAGGAGTTCGGCGTGCCGTTCGAGGCCGATGTCGTTTCCGCGCACCGGATGCCGCACGACATGATGGCGTACGGCTCGGAGGCCGCTTCCCGGGGGCTGCGCGTGATCATCGCGGGCGCGGGCGGTGCGGCGCATCTGCCGGGCATGCTCGCCGCGGTGACCCCGCTGCCGGTGATCGGGGTGCCGGTGCCGCTGAAGTATCTCGACGGCATGGACTCGCTGCTGTCCATCGTGCAGATGCCCGCCGGGGTCCCGGTGGCGACGGTGGCGGTGGGCGCGGCCCGTAACGCGGGCCTGCTGGCGGTACGGATCCTCGGGACGGCCGACCAGGTGCTCCAGGCCAAGATGACGGCCTTCCAGCGGGACCTCTACGACCAGGCCAAGGCCAAGGGCGCCCGGCTGCGCGACCTCACCTCGTCCTGAACCAGGCGTCCTGACCAGCGGTTCTTAACCAGCGGTTCTTAACCACTCCTGAACCACCGTCCTGGGCCGGCGCGTCAGCGGCGGAGCGCCCACTCGACGGCGGGGCAGCGGTTCATGACGACGTCCAGCCCGGCATCGAAGGCCCGCTGGGCGGCGGCCTCGTCGATGACGTCCAGGGGCAGCCAGACGGCCTTGGCGCCCGCCGCGATGGCTTCGTCGACCACCTCACCGGCATGCTCGGCGCGCCGGTAGACCCCGACGACGTCGAGCGGGTGCGGCACCTCCGCCAGTGACGTGTAGCCCTGCTCGCCCAGCACGGTCCCGGCGGCCGGATGGACCGGCACGATCCTTTTGCCACGCGACTGCAGCAGCTGGGCCTGGTCGTACACCGTCCGGTTCGGGTTGTCGCTGAGGCCGACGAAAGCCCAGGTCTTCGACTCTCGTAGCAGCCGCCTGATGACACTCTGGTCCGCGAAACCAACATCCACGCCCCGTACAACGCCGTCACCCGCCGGAGATTCCCGGCGCCTGGGGCCGAGAGGGGTCTTGGTCAGCCGGGCGGAAGGACGACGACGAACCTCGCGCCGCCGGCGGAGGGGGCCAGGGTGAGGTCCCCGCCGGCCGATCGGACGAGGCGCCGGGCCAGGGCGAGCCCGAGGCCGGCGCCGTCGTGACCGTCCTGCGGGTCGGCGCGGCGGCCGGCCTCGAACACCGCCGCGCCGATCTCCGCGGGCACGCCGGGGCCGTCGTCGGTGACGGTGATCTCCACGCCGCCGGCGCGGGGCGCGCACTCGACCGTGATCTGCCGCTCGGCGTAGCGGCGGGCGTTGTCGAGCAGGCAGGTCAGGACACGTTCCACCAGGACCGCTGAGACACCTGCCGTCACGGCGTCGCCGGTGACGATCATCGACGGGCCCTGTGGATGATCCTCGGAGCTGCGCCGGGCCAGGTCCGTGGCCACCGCGGACACCACGCACCGCCCCGGCACCTGGTCGTACGGGTTGCGTGCCTCGGACAGCAGGGCCTCGCAGATCCGCTGCATGGTGGCGGCTCCGGCCGCGATGGCCTCGTGCGAGGCGCGCTGTGTGGCTGCGTCCCGGGGTCTGGTGGTGAGCCAGTCGATCTCCGCTGTGATCCGGGCGAGCGGGGTGCGCAGTTCGTGCGAGAGCTCGGCCGTGAGCTGCTGCTCGTGGCGGAGCACGGCAGCCAGCCGGTCCAGCAGCTGGTCGAGGTTGCCGGCCAGCCTGCTGAGCTCGGCCGGGCGGCGTTCGGCGCCGAAACGGTGCGTGGTCCCGTGCTCGCTCCACTGGGCGGCCTGCGCGCTCATCTTGGCCACCGGCCGCAGAGCGCCGCCGACGACCACGCGCGTCACCAGGTATACGCCGCCGAGGAGCAGCAGGGCCAGGAGCGTCGAACCGGCCAGCGCCGAGCGAGCGGTGCTGCTGTAGGGGGCCAGCCCCACCTGGGTGACGACGGTGGCCACCTGGCGGTCTCCGGCCGACACCGGCAGCGAGTACAGCCGCGAGGCATGCCGGTCGGTGTCCACGAAGGCCTCGCGATGCCCGGCCAGGCGGTCCGCGCTCGCCTGCAGCGAGGCCGAGGCGCGGGGACGTTCGACGGCGGCACGGGCCTGGTAGATCCAGGTTCCGACATCCAGCGCCCGGTCGTCGGTCGGTTCGCGCACCACGATCCGGCCGTCCGGGCGGGCTTCCACGGTGGCGGCCACCGCCGCCGCGCGGGCGCGCAGCAGGTCGTTGGCCTGCTCCCGGAGCCGAGCGGCGAGCGCCAGGTTGAAGACGACGGTGAGCAGCACGACCCAGATCGCGGTCGTGGACAGCGCGAGCAGGGCCAGGCGGCTGCCCAGGGTGGCCGGTCCGCGCAGGCCGGCCCGCGATCGCCGTAGCACCGCCCGCGGCCACCGTGCCGTCACGTGAAGCGATAGCCGACGCGGCGTACGGTACTGATGCCGCGTTCGGTGCCGGCCTTGCGCAGCTTGCGCCGTAGCCGCGCGAGGTACTGGTCCAGGGTGTTGTCGCTGACGTAGGCGCCCGCGGGCCACGCCGCGTGCAGCAGCGCGCGCCGCCGCACCACCGCGCCCGGGGCGGCCATCAGGCAGGCCAGCAGCCGGAACTCGGTGGGGGTGAGCGGCACCGGCTCACCGCCCGCCACCTTCAGGACGTGCGCCACCGGGTCCAGCCGCAGCGAGTCCACCTCCACCGCGGGCTCGCGCCCGGCCCGGCGCAGCGCCGCGCGTACGCGAGCCGTGAGCTCGGCCAGGTGGAAGGGCTTGGCGAGGTAGTCGTCGCCGCCCGCGGCGAAACCCGACAGCCGGGAGGCCAGACCGTCATGGGCGGTCAGGAAGACGACGGGCACGTCCACACCGGTCGCGCGCATGGCATGGCAGACGTCGCGGCCGTCGGAGTCGGGCAGGCCGATGTCCAGCACCACCGCGTCCACCCGGTCCTGGACGGTGCGCAGCGCACTGGCCCCGTCCACGGCGGTGAGCACCTCGAAGTTCTCCTCCCGCAGACCCCGGGCGAGGACGTCGCGGAGGCCGTGATCGTCCTCCACGACGAGGACGCGGTGATTGGTCACCCGGTAAGTATTACCTGCTGCTCTCGATGGCCTGACCAGGCCCGTCACGTAGTCAGGTTGAGTTCAGGTCGGCCGTGGGAGTCTCCCGGTCATGAGGACAACTCCGGAAACGTTCGGGGTCGCGTCACGGCGCCGCCCGAGACTGAACAAGGTTCCAGAGGTGACGCTCTACTTCTGGATCATCAAGATCTTGTGCACGACGGTCGGCGAGACCGCGGCGGACTTTCTGAACGTGAACTTGAAGCTCGGTCTGACCAATACGACCTATGTGATGAGCGGGCTGCTGATCGCCACGCTGATCTTCCAGTTCAGGGCCAGGAAGTACGTGCCGGGGCTCTACTGGCTGGCGGTCGTTCTGATCAGTGTCGTCGGCACGCTGGTGACCGACAACCTGACAGACGGCCTCGGCATCGCTCTCGGGGTGACCACCGCGGTGTTCGCCGTGGTGCTGGCCGCGACCTTCGCGGCGTGGTACCTGAGCGAGAAGACCCTGTCCATTCACACCATCTTCACGCTCCGGCGGGAGGCCTTCTACTGGCTGGCCATCCTGTTCACCTTCGCCTTGGGCACGGCGGCGGGTGACCTGGTAGCCGAGCGGCTCAACCTCGGCTACTGGCTGTCGGCGGTCCTGTTCGCCGCGATGATCGCGGTCGTGGTCGTCGCCCGCTTCCCGTTCAGGCTGAACGCGGTGCTGGCCTTCTGGATCGCCTACATTCTGACCCGGCCGCTCGGTGCCTCGCTCGGCGACTACCTGTCGCAGGCGCCCGCCGATGGCGGCCTCGGGCTGGGCACGGTCGGAACCAGCGTCCTCTTCCTGGTCACGATCCTGATCCTCGTCGTCTACCTGACGATCACACGCAGGGACGCGACCGCGTCAGTGGGCGCCTCCAAGGCCGGGGGGCCCGAGCACGAACTGGCCGGCTCCTTCCGTAACTCCTGAGGGCCACGACGCCTGAGCACGACGCCTGAACACGACGCCTGAGCACGACGCCTGAGCACGACGATGGGCCGGTCCCCACTGGGGACCGGCCCATCGTCATCGTGTCGGTGCCTGACCCCCAGGCCGCCTACGGGGGTGCCCAAGGGGTCAGGGGCGGCCGAGGGCGCGGTAGTTCCAGCCGGCGCTGCGCCACATCTCGGGGTCCAGCGCGTTGCGGCCGTCCACGATGTTCTTCTCGGCGACCACGGCCCCGAGCGTGTTGGGGTCCATGTCGCGGAACTCGGCCCACTCGGTCAGCAGCAGCATGACGTGTGCGCCGTGTGCCGCCTCGAGGGTGGACGTCCCGAAGTTGAGAGTGGGCTGAGCCCGGCGGGCGTTGTTCAGCGCCTGCGGGTCGTACACCGTGACGTGGCCGCCCTGAGAACGGATGGAGGCGGCGACGTCGAGTGCCGGCGAGTCCCGTACGTCGTCGGAGTTGGGCTTGAACGCCGCGCCCAGAACCCCGACCGTACGTCCGATGAAGGAACCGCCCATGAGCTCACGGGCGAGATCCACCATCCGAAGCCGGCGGCGGATGTTGATCGCGTCGACCTCGCGCAGGAACGACAGAGCCTGGTCCACTCCGAGCTCACCGGCCCGGGCCATGAAGGCGCGGATGTCCTTGGGCAGGCAGCCGCCACCGAAACCCAGTCCGGGGCCGAGGAACTTGCCGCCGATCCGGTCGTCGTGGGACAGGGCCTCGGAGAGCTTCGTCACATCGGCATGCGCTGCTTCGCACACCTCGGCCATGGCGTTGATGAAAGAGATCTTGGTGGCCAGGAAAGCGTTGGCGGCGACCTTGACCAACTCGGAGGTGGGGTAGTCGGCGACGATGAACGGAGTGCCATCCGCGATCATGGGCGCGTAGACCTCGCGGAGGGTCTTCTCCGCCCGCTCTGACAGGACTCCGGCGACGATCCGATCGGGGTGCAGCGTGTCCTGGACCGCGAAGCCCTCGCGCAGGAATTCCGGGTTCCAGGCCAGTTCGGCGTCCTGGCCGGCGGGGGCCAGCCTGGCCAGCCGCTCGGCCAGCCGGGCCGCGGTGCCCACCGGCACCGTGGACTTGCCGACCACCAGACAGGGCCGCTCCAGCCGATGTGCCAGCGCGGTCAGCGATTCGTCGACATAGGTCAGATCTGCCGCGTACTCGGCGGCCTGCTGCGGAGTGCCGACACAGATGAAGTGCACGTCCCCGAACTCGGCGACCTCGTCGTAGGAGGTGGTGAAGCGCAGCCGCCCGTTCTCGAGGTTGCGCTGGAGCACCGTCTCCAGCCCCGGCTCGAAGAACGGCAGATCCCCTGCGGACAGGCGATCGATCTTGTCTTTGTCGACGTCGAGGCCGAGCACCTCGAAACCCAGATCCGCCATGCACGCCGCATGGGTGGCACCGAGATAACCGGTGCCGATCACCGTCAACCGCAGGCTCATGGCCGCTCCTTTCGGGCTGGTGCCCCCTTGCACCGGTGGCGCAGTTTACTGGCGGGTAGCATCTCGGGCATGAACGCAGACTTTCCCGCATATGCACCCTCGGAGGAGCATGAGCTTCTCCGGCGGGTGGTCCGTGACCTCGCCGACGCGACCATCGCTCCTCGTGCGGCGGAGGTGGATGAGTCGGCTGAGTTCCCGCGGCATTCCCTGGATGCGCTGGTGGGCGCTGATCTGCATGCGGTGCACATTCCCGAAGCTTATGGGG